>NZ_CP019699.1:3024354-3629225 GCF_002005165.1 Novibacillus thermophilus | reverse complement strand
CCGTTTTTGACCCGCTCTTGAAGGTTCTTGATGACATCGTTCAGTTCGGCGTCGTGTTTGAGCTGGGTTGATATTTTTTCAAAAGCGTGAATGACGGTCGTATGATCCCGTCCTCCGAAGGCGTCTCCAATTTTCGGAAGCGATGCGTCGGTCAGTTTTCGTGCGAGGTACATAGCGATTTGCCGCGGAAACGCGACAGACTTTGTCCGCCGTTTCGACTTCAGATCTTCGACGCGGAGATTGAAGTGGTCGCTCACTGTTTTTTGGATGTGTGAGATCGATATGGCTTTCGGACGTCTAGTGGACACAATGTCTTTCAGTGCGTCAGCGGCCAAATCTACGGTAATGTCCTGGTTTGTCAGTGAGGAATAAGCGACAACCCGTATCAGTGCTCCTTCCAGTTCTCGTATATTGCTGTCGATTTGATTCGCAATGTACACCATGACTTCATTTTCAATGTCAAATCCTTCGGCCTTAGCTTTTTTACGCAAAATGGCGATGCGAGTCTCCAAATCGGGCGGTTGGATGTCGGTGATAAGCCCCCACTCGAAACGCGAGCGCAGGCGGTCTTCCAGCGTCGGAATTTCCTTCGGCGGGCGGTCACTCGATATGACGATCTGTTTACTCGCTTCGTGCAATGCGTTAAACGTGTGAAAAAACTCTTCCTGCGTTTGTTCTTTGCCGGCGAGAAATTGAATGTCGTCGATGAGTAAAATATCTGTGTTGCGGTATCTGTTGCGGAATTCCTCTGCCTTGTTGTACTGGATGGCATTAATGAATTCATTCGTAAATTTTTCAGATGTCACATAAGCGACGCGAGCGTTTCGAATGTGATCTAAGACATAATGGCCGATGGCGTGCATGAGGTGAGTTTTGCCGAGCCCGACACCGCCGTATATAAACAGCGGGTTGTAAGCTTTAGCCGGCGCTTCAGCGACAGCGAGGGACGCAGCGTGTGCAAAGCGATTGCCTGCCCCGATGACGAAAGTGTCGAAGGTGTACTTGTCGTTTAGTACGTTAGAGCGACTCTCATTTTTTTCTTCTTTCTCTTCCGCAGTTGGCGGTTTGGGTGGACCGGTTTTGGCTTTACTTTCAAAACGGGTCTCCTCTTCTTCTTCCGGCAATACGAATTGGATGTTGAACTTGATCCCTGTTACGTCTTGGACAGCTTCTTGGATAAACGACAAGTACCGGTCTTCCAGCCAGTCGCGTACAAATTCGTTTGGAGCGACGACAACGAGCGTGTCTTCGTGAATGGCTAGCGCTTCCGTTTGACTGATCCACGTATCGTAACTCGGTTTAGACAGTTTGCCTTCGATATAGCGCAACGTCTCTTGCCACAACTGCTCGATAGAATCAATCACTCTACAGACACCTCCTTCTCCCCTACTTTCAGGCACAATGAAAAAGCTTCTAAATGAAAGAAGCCTTGGTGGAAGCACTCGTCGAACGTGAACGTCCTGTTGAATTTTGTCGACAAATTCCACAACGTGTGGAAAGTGTTATCCACAATTCACGCAACATGTCCACAATGTTATCCACAATCTGTGGATAAAAATGGATCTCTCTCGCCTTATCCACTGTGAATTAAACATGTCCATGATAGCAGATAACCCTTTCCCCTGCAATGAATACGTCTGTTCGCTACCTCGTTTGCACAACGTGTGGAAAACAGTTTTCCACAGTCCTGTCTGTTGTGAATCCACTGTTGAAAAACGTGTCGAATAAAAGAGGAAATTGTTTTTTTTCCACATGTGGGTAACGCGAAAAGGAATGAGCTCTCTGAAAAGATAACATAGCTAATCAATTGTCGAATCACCATTAGTTTTGTCGAAATGGGTCAGTCTACAAGGAAAATAGTGGTTCCGGAGCGAATGTCTTCATTCCAGATAAAAATCGGAATGAGGGATGATTGATGAGTAACTTCGCCCACATCTTAAACGACCGTTTTTCCATTGTGGCCGCTACAAGGGATGATGAATACGTCGCCCAGGTGATCAGCACCACGAAAACGATGGACAGCGTACACAACCTGGAAGATGAAGCTATCTTGGATGATTTTATGGGCTACTTGTCAGAAACCGGTGTCCTCCATTCTTTTTCCACCTTTCAAGCTAGCCAGTATCAACGGGTGATGATTCCGTTTTATTACTTCTTGATCACGTATTTGGCCAAAACATTGCTGGGCATTAAGGCGATGAAAAGTTTGCCTGCTCTGTTGTTTAGTGATCAGGGTGTGATGCGAACCTTGGGCTTTTCGGCTATGGTGTTGGAAGAAGGGTACTGTAATCGGGGTGCCGGTAAACGGCATAACGACACCCCACCCGCCAGCCCGTTTACCCCTCAGACACTGGCAGAATTCATGAATAAGGCGACACCACAGGAGATTGAACAACTGTTTAACACCAATATCGCCAACTTAGCGGCATCTGGTGCTTTCTACCAACAAGTGACGGGCATCATCGATGGCACCGATATCGAAACGACGCCGAACTACGAAGGTGCCGGAAAAGTGATGCGCAAAAAGAAAATCCACAACAAAAAGGGCGTCCGGGAGATCGAGTGTGTCGTTTACGGATGGAAAGCGATTGTGTTGTTTGACCAGCACACGGAAATTCCCCTTGCTCTAAAAGTCGTCCCCATTCATGAACACGAGTCCAAATATACGCGTGTGCTCATCGAGCAGGCTCAGCGCAATCTGGGCAAGCACAGCCGGATCACCCAAGTGTTGATGGATCGGGGCTTTCTGGACGGCACCACCTTATATTGGCTCGACCAACAAAAGATCACATTTGTGATTCCCGCACGCTCCAACATGGACGTCGCCCAGGATGCACGGGACTTGGCTCAAGCGTCCATGGGGGTGACGGATACACGCCAAGAAAAACAGACGTCCGGTCGTGGCAAAAGCAAAACCGAGCACATCCTCGAGACCCAAGTTACTGGTGTCAAGGCGTTAACCAGTTATGTCGATTATCGGGACCCGGCAAAGCCCGCAAAGCAATACAGTAAGACGGGCGGCGGCGGTTGCCCAATCAACGCCGTGGTCATTCAACGCTACCGAAACGAGGAGATCCCGGCAGACAAATGCCCTGTTTTTTTGACCAACAGTCCCGTTGACCGCCCTTTTGTTCCGTATGATGCTTATGATGGGCGCAGCCTTATTGAGAATTTACTTTTTCGTGAAGGCAAACAGGGCTGGAATCTGGAACATGCGCCAACCAAAACGGCCAATGGCATGGTATCGCACGTCTATTTCACGTTTTTGACCATTGCCCTGACAACGGCTTATCGAACTTGGTGTGCCGAGCAAACGGAAGAAGGCGAAGAGAGTGAATCCTCTAATCAGCCGTCGAAAGGGATTCGCAATTGGCGTCGTCGCCTTATGCAAGAAAATCAAGATCAGATCATTGTGTTCAGTGGCCCTTATTATGGTATCTTCCATCTCATGACCTTTGTTCAGCTTATGGGAGGTCAAGTTAAAGACCAGTCTCCCCGTGAGACTGCCGTTTTTCGACAAAATCATCATTTTTCGCCTTAAGTTATCTTTTCAGTAAAAATGAGCTCTCCTTTTTCTTGACAATTAAAATCTCAGGTCGTTATAATATGAAAGAATGTCTATTTGTTCTGTTACAGTGGAAAAGCTTGCTTAGGAGGTACCGAGCGGACATGAAACGCACGTATCAACCGAGTGTACGGAAACGAAATAAAGTTCACGGATTTCGCAAGCGGATGAGGACGAAAAACGGGCGTAAAATCTTGAAGAACCGCCGGCGGAAAGGTAGAAAAGTGTTGTCTGCATAGGCCACAACATTTAAGCAGTGGCCTATTTTCATCTATTAACTTCCTCTGCGAGGATGGCGGTCGTTATGAAACGAACCTATCGATTGCGGAACCGGCGCGATTTTGCATCTGTGTTCAAGTACGGGAAATCGACAGCGAATCGCTACTTTGTCTTGTACGTTCTGAATAAAAGGGAGGAAGGATCTGTCAGGATCGGTATTTCCGTCAGTAAGAAAGTCGCGAAGCGCGCTGTGGACCGCAACAGAGTCAAGCGTCTCGTAAAGGAAGTGGTGCGCCAGTGGATTGGACAACTCCCCGACGGGGTTGATTTGATCATTATTGCGCGAAAAGCTGCCGTTGGTTTAAATTATAGGCAAACAGAGCAACAGCTCGTGCATGTGTTTAAAAAGGCGCGTCTCGACGTGCGCGACTCTGATGCGCCCAAACGCTGAAACGGCAGTAGGGATGAGTATGCGATCAGTGGCTCTAGCACTTATTCAAGTTTATCGGAGATGGATTTCTCCTTTCAAGCCGCCGACGTGTCGATTCTATCCGACGTGTTCGGCTTACGCGTATGAAGCGATTCAGAAGTACGGGGTGATCAAAGGAGGCTTGCTCACACTCAAGCGGTTAGCCAAATGCCACCCGTTACACCCTGGAGGTATAGACCGTGTGCCGTAAGAAGGAGGGTAGACTTTGTTTCAAAAGCGTATCGTCCCTATCGTTTTGTTAGTTTTCCTCGGCCTGCTAGCCACTGGTTGTACGTTGGATCCGAGAAGTATGCCGGAAGTCAGTCCGGATAACGGCTTTTGGGATAAATATTTTGTTTATCCTCTGTACGTCTCTCTCGACTGGTTTGCCGAATTGTTTTTCAACGATTACGGACTAGCTATTTTAGCTGTTACGATTATTATCCGGTTACTCATCCTACCTCTCACAATTAAACAACTGAAGAGCTCAAAAGCGATGCAGGCGCTGCAACCGGAGATGCAGAAGCTGCAAAAGAAGTACAAGGACAACCAACAGAAACTGCAAGAAGAAATGATGAAACTGTTTCAGAAGCACAATGTGAATCCGATGAGCGGATGTTTGCCCATACTTGTACAAATGCCGATCTTGATTGCTTTTTACCAGGCGATCATGCGCAACGACCACATTAGAGAAGCGAGCTTTCTCTGGTTACAACTGGGCAGTCCGGACCAATTTTACATACTGCCGCTCGTGGCTGCTTTGACTACATACTTGCAGCAAAAAATGATCGGGGCCAATATGAACCCCCAAATGAAGATGATGATGACGATAATGCCGGCGATGATCTTTTTTATTGCGTTAACTTTGCCTTCAGCGCTTTCCCTTTACTGGGTGTACGGAAACGTCTTCAGCATTGTCCAGTCTTATTTCCTTCGCGATATGTACAGGGTGAATAAGGAGGGCACGGCGAAGTGAACAAGGTGACGGTTTCGGCGAAAACGGTGGAAGAAGCCGTTGACATAGCCCTTAAACAGTTAAACGCAAAACGTGAAAACGTAAAAGTAAAGGTGTTACAAGAGGCCTCGCGGGGATTTCTCGGTTTGATCGGCAGTAGAGAGGCTGAAGTGGAGGTCGTTCGTCTGTCCGACCCACTTCAAGACGCGGTCGCGTTTTTAACGCAGGTGGCGGAAAAGATGGGCGTCACCGTTGACATTTCGCCCGAGGAAAAAGAAGGCTACACCCTCTTAAACTTGAGGGGAAGCCAACTGGGGATGTTAATCGGGCGTAGGGGCCAAACGTTGGACGCTTTACAGTATTTGACGAATATTGTGGCAAACAAGGAACACGTGGGCTACACGCGCTTCGTCATCGACGCCGAAAACTACCGTCAGCGACGTAAGGAAACGTTGGAAAAACTGGCGGATCGCCTTGTGGATAAAGTGAAGCGACAGAAGCGGGAGGTGCGGCTGGAACCGATGAGTCCCTTAGAGCGGAAAATCATTCATACTCGGGTGCAAATGTACGACGGAATTGAGACGTACAGTGAAGGAGAGGAGCCGCACCGCCGCGTCGTCATTACGTTGAAACGCTGAGCAGGCCGAATCGGAAGGCAACCTTGCTGCACATGGCAGTAAGGTTGTTTTTGATTGCAGCGCGGGCATGTAGTATTTAGGTGTCGCCTGTGTTAATCTAAATGTTTAGGAAAAACTGTGAAGAAAGAGCAGTTTAATCTGCTATGGAGTGAGGGACATGATCGAGTCCGATACGATTGCTGCCATCTCGACACCGGTCGGCGAAGGAGGCATCGCGATTATTCGCGTGAGCGGCCCCGAAGCCATCGAGATTGTCGATAAAATATATAAAGGGAAACGCGCGTTAACTGAAGTGGACAGTCACACGATCCATTACGGCCACATCGTTCGCCTCGACGATGAAGGGGACATTTTGGATGAAGTGATGGTGTCCGTGATGAAAAAACCGAAGACGTTCACGCGGGAGGATGTGGTAGAAATTAATAGTCACGGCGGCGTCGTCTCCGTTCGCCGTATTTTGCAAGAAGTGTTGCGGGCAGGTGCCCGTTTGGCGGAGCCGGGTGAGTTCACGAAGCGCGCCTTTTTAAACGGACGAATCGACTTGTCCCAAGCTGAAGCGGTCATCGACTTGATCCGGGCCAAAACAGACCAGGCGGCGAAGCAGGCAGTACGCCAGATGGAAGGGAAATTGTCCCGTGCCGTCAAGTCACTCAGACAGAACATTTTGGAACTGCTTGCGGCGATAGAAGTGAACATCGATTACCCTGAATACGATGCTGATCAAGTGACGCACGAATTAGTCGCACGAGAAGGAAAGCAGATTCGCGATGAGATTCGTCACTTACTGCGGATGGCACAACAGGGGAAAATACTGCGTGAAGGCATTCACACGGCTATCGTCGGCCGCCCGAACGTCGGAAAGTCTTCTCTGCTGAATGCCCTCGTGCAGGAAGAAAAGGCGATTGTCACCGACATTCCCGGCACGACCCGGGATGTCATTGAAGAGTACATTAATGTGCGCGGCATCGCGTTAAAATTAGTGGATACGGCAGGCATACGGGAAACGGAAGATGTCGTGGAGCGGATCGGAGTAGAACGTTCGGAGCAGGCGCTTAAAGAGGCTGACTTACTGTTAATTGTGCTCAATTACGCTGAACCTCTCTCCCGAGAAGACGAGCGATTACTGTCCTTGGCTGCAGGGAGGAAGGCGATTGTCATTGTGAACAAGATCGATCTGCCGCAGAAAATCGATTTGCAAAAGGTGGAGGAGATTGTCGGCGATGTGCCCGTCGTCCGGACGTCGATGCAGGAAGAGCGGGGTGTAGACGAACTGGAAAATGCTATTGTCGATCTTTTTTCGATGGGGATATCGCTTCCAGCGAGGACGTTTACGTGGGCAACGTGCGTCACATCCGCCTGTTGGATCAAGCTTTGGAAAGTGTATCGGAGGCGATTGCCGGGGCAGAGGAAGGCATTCCGATCGACATGGTGCAAATCGATTTGCAGCGCACGTGGGAGCTGCTGGGAGAGATCGTTGGGGATGCTGTGTCCGAGGATTTAATCGATCAGTTGTTTTCTCAATTTTGCCTAGGAAAGTAGGAGGGATGCGGGATGCATTACAAAGGCGGCCAATTTGATGTGATCGTCATCGGAGCGGGCCACGCCGGATGTGAAGCGGCCCTGGCCGCGGCGCGCATGGGGTGTTCGACACTTTTGCTGACTCTCAGCCTCGACACGATTGCCTTTATGCCGTGTAACCCGTCCATCGGGGGACCGGCGAAAGGACACGTCGTACGAGAGATTGATGCCCTCGGCGGTGAAATGGCGCGAAACATCGACCGCACGTACATCCAAATTCGGATGTTAAATACGGGAAAAGGTCCGGCAGTGCACGCACTGCGCGCACAAGCGGATAAAACGCTGTACCAACAGGCGATGAAGCAGACCCTTGAAAGAGAGCCGAACTTGACGTTGCGCCAGGCGATGGTGGAAAAACTCATCGTGGAAAAAGGAGTCTGCCACGGCGTTCTGACGAAAACGGGTGCTGAATACCGCGCTAAAGCTGTCGTGCTCACGACGGGCACGTACTTGCGCGGCAAGATCATCATCGGCGATTTAGCGTACGAAAGCGGGCCGAACAACCAACAGCCGTCTATTAATTTGTCTTACAACCTACAGGAGCTAGGGTTTCAGCTCGTCCGGTTCAAAACCGGGACTCCCCCGCGCATTCACGAAGAGAGCATCGATTACTCTCAGATGGAGATTCAGCCGGGTGACGAGGAACCACGAGCCTTCTCCTATGAGACGACTGAGTACAGGAAAGATCAGTTGCCGTGTTGGCTTACGTACACGAACGAGAAAACACACAAAATCATTCGGGACAATTTGCACCGCGCGCCGATGTACTCTGGCGTGATCGAAGGACAAGGTCCGCGCTACTGTCCGTCCATTGAAGACAAAATTGTGCGCTTTGCCGATAAAAACCGGCATCAAGTATTCCTCGAACCGGAAGGGCGACATACGTCGGAAGTGTACGTGCAAGGGTTGTCCACGAGTTTGCCGGAAGACGTGCAACAGCAAATGCTGCGTACTGTAGACGGCTTGCAAGACGCGCGCATGATGCGGGCCGGGTACGCCATTGAGTACGATGCCATCGTTCCGACACAACTGTGGCCGAGCTTGGAGACGAAGCGAATCGAAAACTTGTTCACGGCGGGGCAAATTAACGGCACGTCTGGATATGAAGAAGCGGCAGGGCAAGGAATTATGGCCGGGATTAACGCGGCTCGCAAAGTGCAGAAGAAAGAAGCAGTCGTGCTGGATCGCTCTCAGGCGTACATCGGCGTGATGATCGATGACCTCGTCACGAAGGGGACGAACGAACCTTACCGACTGTTAACGTCCCGGGCCGAATACCGCTTGTTGCTCCGTCACGACAATGCCGACTTGCGCCTGACGGAACTGGGACATGAGATTGGATTGATCAAAGAAGAGAGATATCAACGCTTTTTGCAGAAAAAAGCTCAAATTAAAGCCGAGCTGGAGCGGTTAAAGACAACGAAGGTGAAACCGACAACAGAAGTGCAGCGGTTGTTGAAACAAATCGGCTCGAAGGAACTGGACAACGCCATCGAGTTGAAAGCCTTGTTGCGGCGTCCGGAGTTGCGCTACGCGCACATTGAACAACTCAGCCCCCCAGAACAAGAACTTCCGCCGGAAGTGAAAGAGCAGGTCGAAATTCAAGTGAAGTACGAGGGCTATATTCGGAAGTCGCTGCAGCAAGTGGAGCGTATGAAAAAAATGGAGAACAAGCGGATTCCGGACTGGGTTGACTACGACGCCATTTCTGGGCTGGCGTCAGAATCCCGCGAGAAACTGAAGAAAGTGCAGCCACTCTCCATTGGGCAAGCGAGCCGAATTTCCGGCGTCAATCCGTCAGATATCTCCATTTTGCTCGTGTATATCGAACAAGGTGGACGTGTGCACAATGTCCACTGACCGGCTGCAGGCGGCTTTTAAAGACCGTTTGGAAAGCCAGGGCCTCCGTTTGACGGAAGATCAGTGTGAGCTGTTCGACACGTACTACCGCCTCCTCGTGGTGTGGAATGAAAAGATGAATTTGACGCGCATCACTGAACGGACGGCCGTTTATTGGAAACACTTTTACGACTCCCTGTCTCTCGCTTTTTTTGTTGATTTGACTGAGGACGTGCGCCTGTTGGACGTCGGATCGGGAGCCGGCTTCCCGGCCGTCCCCCTCAAAATTGCCTTTCCCCATTTACGTGTGACGGCCGTAGACTCGCAAAAGAAAAGGTTGACTTTTTTGAGTGAATTGAAACGTGCACTGCGCTTACGCGATTTTCAATTCGTGCACGCCCGGGCAGAAGAACTGGGGAGAGACGGAGTGCATCGGGAGCAGTACGATATCGCCACTGCCCGGGCTGTCGCCCGACTGAACGTGTTGTGCGAGTACTGCCTTCCCTTTGTGCGCTTAGGCGGGCAATTTTTAGCGATGAAAACAGACCGCTACAGTGAAGAAGTGCGTGACGCCGCGGCGGCAATGGACCAATTGGGCGGGCGTTACGCAGAGGCACATACGTTTGCACTGCCGCATCAGTTTGGGAGGCGGAGTATCGTCCGCATCGTGAAGGAAAAGAGGACACCTGAACAATTCCCGCGCAGAGCCGGAATCCCAGCAAAACAACCGATACAGTAAGTGACATGATACGGGATCGATCGACAATTTTTGAATGTTTCACGTGAAACATTGTCGGAACAACCGATATTATTTCTGCCCCAGAACATTTCCTCTGAGCAGGAAAATGCGGTAAAATGACGAATAGTAAGGGGAAATGGAAAGTGGGTGGAGTGCGGTGATGAAAGAACCTTTTGCCAAGTGGTTTGGATCGGTTGGAGATCGAACGGAAGAGGAAGTCGTTCAACTTCCTGTACACCTTATCGATCCGAGCCCTTACCAACCGAGGACTGTTTTTGACGACGAACGTCTCGATGAACTGTGCCAAACAATCCGAACTCACGGTATTATCCAACCGATTGTCGTACGTAAAAACGGGGAACGGTATGAACTTGTGGCGGGAGAACGCCGTTTGCGCGCAGTGAAGAAATTAGAGCTGGAGACGATTCCGAGCATCGTCCGGGAATTTTCAGACAGTCAAGCAGCATCGATGGCTCTGATTGAAAATTTGCAGCGAGAAGGGTTGACCTCAATTGAAGAGGCGAGTGCATACCAACAGTTAATCGAGCTCCACGGTTTGACGCAAGAAAGTTTGGCACAGCGCCTCGGAAAGGGGCAGTCGACGATCGCCAACAAACTGCGCTTGCTTCACTTACCCCAATCCGTTCAGCAAGCGCTGATGAACAGACAGTTGACAGAACGGCACGCCCGCGCTTTGCTCGGACTAGAAGATACAGCTTTGCAAGAGAAATTGTTAAAGGAAATTATCGATAAAGAATTAAATGTAAAACAAACGGAAAAAAGAGTGGAACAGTTAAAAGGTAAACCTGTTAAAAAGCGTCGTAGAAAGCGCGCTGCCTTCTCCCGGGATACTCGTCTCGCCCTCAATACGATTCGCCAATCTGTGGATATGGCAATGAAGACGGGTTTGGACATTACGACAGATGAGCGTGAGCACGAACAGTACATAGAGTTTGTCATCAAAATACCGAAAAACTGAATCTTTCAAATCCGATAAACCATGTAGAAAAATCGATCCTGTTCTCCTCAGCTCGTATCCATTTTCCTTTGTAAAATGGTGACATCCAGCGCTTAAACCTCGTTCAAGACAGTAGTTGTGAATCACAAACAATACACGTAACAGCATGTGCAGAGAGGTGAATCATGTGTCCAAGATAATCGCCGTTGCCAATCAAAAAGGCGGTGTCGGAAAGACGACAACAGCTGTTAACTTGGGAGCTTGTTTGGCATCGCTAAACCAAAAAATATTGCTCGTCGACATAGATCCACAAGGGAACACGACCAGCGGCATCGGCATTAACAAAGCAGACGTGGAATACTGTATATACGACGTGCTCATCAACGATGTGAACCCCATGGACGTCATCGTTCCGACAGAGTTAGAAAACTTGGACATTATGCCGGCCACGATACAATTAGCCGGCGCTGAAATCGAACTAGTTCCGACGATATCGCGTGAAGTTCGGCTCAAAAAAGCGCTGTCCCTCGTATCTGATCAATACGACTACGTCATTGTCGACTGTCCTCCTTCTTTAGGTATTTTAACAGTTAATTCCTTGACGGCTGCTGATTCTGTTCTCATTCCGATCCAGTGTGAGTACTACGCTTTGGAAGGTTTAAGCCAATTGCTGAATACGATTCGTTTAGTTCAAAAACACCTAAATACCCGCCTAAAAATTGAAGGCGTTCTGTTAACGATGTTTGACGCACGGACTAACTTAGGAATTCAAGTCATCGACGAAGTGAAAAAGTATTTCCAAAATAAAGTGTACGGGACTGTCATTCCTCGCAATGTTCGGTTAAGTGAGGCGCCCAGTCACGGGAAGGCGATTATTTCGTACGACCCCCGATCCCGAGGGGCAGAGTGTTACTTGGATTTGGCAAAGGAAGTGGTCGCCAGTGAATAAACGGTTAGGAAAAGGGCTTGATGCGCTCATTCCGAAGTTAGAGATCGGCGATGATGAAGCGGTGATGGATGTTGCGATTGGGGAATTGCGACCTAATCCGTATCAGCCGCGCAAGCACTTCTCGGAAGAGGCGCTGGAAGAGTTGACATCGTCTATCCGCGAACACGGCATTGTACAGCCCCTCGTCGTGCGAAAAACGATCAAGGGGTATGAAATCGTTGCCGGTGAACGGCGTTTTCGAGCGGCTAAACGGGCTGACTTGACGAGTGTCCCCGTCGTCGTTAAAGAATTTAGCGACAAACAAGTGATGGAGATTGCGCTGATCGAAAATTTACAGCGAGAAGATTTAAACCCGATGGAAGTTGCCAACGCGTATCAAAAATTGATGGATGAGTTTTCTCTGACACAAGAAGAGTTAGCGGAAAGGGTAGGGAAAAGTCGTCCCCACGTGACGAATTTCTTAAGGTTGCTGCAGCTCCCCGTTTCAATTCGCGAAGATGTTTCACGTGGAACATTGACAATGGGACATGCCCGTGCGCTACTCGCCGTAAAAAACTTGGATCAACAAATTCAACTCGCGAAAAGAGTGAAAAAAGAGCAGGCGAGCGTCCGGCAACTGGAAGAATGGATTAAACGTCTGCAAAATCAAAAAAAGTCAAATGTAAGAAAAAAGGTAAATGTACACGATTTGAGTTTGCGCCGTTACGAGGAAGAGCTTGAAACGTCACTCGGTACAGCTGTTCACATTCGTCAAGGGAGACGAAAAGGAAAAATAGAAATTGAATTTTTTTCTCGTCGGGATCTTGAACGCCTCGTTGACTTGCTGTCAAAAAAGGAATAAGAGCAGTATGTGTTGAGCGTTTTTCATGATATACTGAAAAAGCGAGAAAGACGGTTGAGGAGTTGGAGAAAGCTTAATGGATTCGCTGCGGGAAATCGTTTCGCCCTACGTAGTGGAATTATTATTAGGGATGATGATCGTGCAGTTCATCCTCGTTATTGTAGTGCTTGTGAATTGGATCAAATTTCGTCGCATTCGCCAGCAGCAAAAACGGTTGCTTCGCGGTGTAACCCGAGAGAACTTGGAGCATTTAATTCACGAGTATACGAGAAGCGTGCACGAAGCTGAACGGCAGTTGGATGAAGCTGCTGTACAACTGGACGAGCTGAATCGCAAAATGTCTGCGCTGAAAGGGAAAATTGGTCTTGTGCGGTACAATGCGCTAGCGGAACAGGGAAACAATTTAAGTTTTTCTCTGGCGTTAGTGGACGAGGAACAAAATGGAGTGGTCATCAGCAGTCTGTATGGGCGCCATCAAACGTATGCCTATGCAAAGCCAGTTGTACGGGGAACTTCGGAATACTCTCTGTCAAAAGAGGAAAAAGAAGCCATCGCCCTAGCTGTCGGAGAAAAACAAGAAGCATACGTGTAATAGAAAGGGAAAAAAGGGTGTCGCTCGAGACGTTTGAGCTGCATCCTTATTTATTTGTCAAAGAGAGACGCTTGTGTCGCGTTGCGGCATTAGCATTAGAATAAAAAGTGATACGGGAGGTCTACGTGTGCGGTTGCCGTAACGGGGTTGGTATGTGATTTCAAGTTAATCGTTAGAACGCAAACGGACAGCAGTCAAATAGAGGGAGGACGCAATCGTATCAGCCATTTTCATCACGGTGCTCAAACGCGTATTTTGTAAGACGAAATACTCCATAAACCCGCCGACATTGACGATGCCGGTTATGTGGAGTTGTCCAACTTCAGGCAACTTTTTATTCACGCCCGTACCTGGTTTGAGTGGACCTAACCCGAGGTGTAAGCTGCCGACGCTGCCCAGCTGTCCTAAGCACGCGTCGATGCCGATAACGGTAGTGTCTTGATAGTTTAATTCTATCAACTGTAACGTCTCACGTAAATTGACAGCGTGGACCGGGTGATCGAGGGTGCCAAACACAGTTAGTCCCTTTGGATTTAAGCGCTCTAGTTTCGATCCGACGAGGGGGCCGAGGGCATCTCCAGTTGAGCGGTCCGTCCCGATGCACACACAGACGATCTCGCGTCCGGGGGACAACTGTTGGACAGCGGCGTGCAAATGATCGGTGAACCGTGTGACGGCTTGTGGATGAGCGTAATCAATGCGGTACGGTAATCGAGACAGAGAAAGAGAAGACTTCAGCGTGTGCCCCTCCATAACGCCCAACCTCCGAAAAAAATAATTAATACCAGTATACGGCTCTGTTGCGTCCAATATACATAGAAGGACAGGGAAGGACAGGACGTGAGAAGGTTGGGACGATGACAAGACGGAGGGTGCTTGCGTGAAACCGAACATCCAGAACGGACTTAAAATATGCTTTACCATTGTCGGGACTAACATCGGGGCGGGCTTCGCGTCGGGCCGGGAAATATGGGAGTTTTTCGGAAGTTACGGGGCGAAGAGCACGCTGTACATCGTGATTTCAATGACGCTGTTTGTCGTATGTAGCATGGTCGTGTTGTGGATTAGCTGGAAGCAGCAGACCGACCACTATTACAGTGTGCTCACCTTGATCATGGGCGAACGGGTGGCGCGCTTATTTGACGGATTAATTTTGTTGTACCTGTTGTTGAGCACCCTCGTCATGTTTGCCGGAAGCGGGGCAACATTTTCCCAGTGGGACATGTCTTTCCTCACGGGGTCAGCTGTGTTGGCACTTGCCGTTTGGGTCGTCTTATTTCGGGATATCGAAGGTATCAAATCTCTCAACTACTTGTTGATGCCGTGTCTCACCGTCATTTTGGTGGTAGTGTGCCTCAGTTTTCTCGTACACGGTGACGTGCAGCCCATGTCCGCTGCCGTAGACATGGAATGGCTGTCTGTCTTGCCGTCAGCTGTAACGTATGCGGCGCTGAATGTCATTCCGCTCATGGCCGTTCTGGCGACCATGGGAAAGCAAATACGCTCCCCCCTCGAAATCGGAATCGCCGGGATCGGCAGTGGCGTGTGCCTCGGCATTGTCGCCGTTTTATACAATCTATCCCTGCTGCGCATTGAACATTTGATACCCCAATACGACATACCGCTGTTCGCCTTAATCGATTCGTACTCACCCTTTTGGCTGGCGGTCATATCAGTCCTGCTGTGGTTAGCTATATACACAACCGCCGTCAGCGGCGTGTACGGGGCGGTCTTTCGCATTTCCGATTGGGTTGCCGTGCCGCGTTGGCTCATTACCCTGAGCATCGTCGCCGTGATGATTCCGCTGTCCCAGCTCGGTTTTGTCACGCTGGTGCAAGTCATTTATCCCCTCTACGGCATTCTCAATCTATTTGTACTGTCCATGATTCTCCTTTACCCGCTGTCACGCATGCGCTAAAAAGCTTGATATTCCAAGTCGATCACCCTATAATGAGGCAAAAACAGGCGAGACGGACGTGATAGAAGTGGAAAGAAAACGATTTGCCCTCGGAGATGTCGTCCAGATGAAAAAACCTCACCCGTGTGGAACGAACGCTTGGAAGGTCATTCGCATGGGGATGGATATCCGCATCAAGTGTACCGGTTGTGGACACAGTGTGCTCATGCCGCGGTCTCGCTTTGAAAAACGGTTAAAAAAAGTGCTCGTACCAGCGGCTGAACAGGAGTCGACGAACGGCGATGTTTAAGTAGAATGGAGTTGGATACATGCTTTCATGCGGAATCGTTGGATTGCCAAACGTAGGAAAGTCGACGTTGTTCAATGCGATCACGCAAGCAGGTGCCGAATCGGCGAACTACCCGTTTTGTACGATTGACCCGAACGTCGGGGTTGTAGAAGTACCGGATCCGAGGTTGTCTAAACTAGCCGAGATTGTCAATCCGGAACGAGTCGTCCCTACCGCTTTTCAATTCGTCGACATAGCCGGGTTAGTTAAAGGCGCCAGTCAGGGAGAAGGATTGGGTAACCAGTTTTTGTCCCATATCCGTGAAGTGGACGCCATCGCCCACGTCGTACGGTGTTTTGACGACGAAAACGTCACCCACGTTTCAGGGAGTGTCGACCCGATTCAAGACATCGAAACGATTAATTTGGAACTCATCCTCGCAGATCTGGAAACGGTCGAAAAGAGATTGCAGCGGGTCAGCCGCCAGCTGAAAACTGGGGAGAAACGGTACCGCATTGAACAGGCGATGTTGGAGCGAATCAAAGAGGCGTTTGAACGAGAACAGCCGGCAAGGCAGTTGACATTTTCTGAGGAAGAACAACTTTTATTGTGCGATCTACACTTATTGACGTTAAAGCCGGTGTTATACGTGGCCAATGTCAACGAAAGTGATGTGGGGCGGGGAAGCGCCAATCCCCTCGTGCGGGAAGTTCAAACGTACGCCGCCCGCGAAGGGGCTGACGTGGTCGTCATCAGCGGGAAAGTGGAAGCGGAAATCGCGGAGCTTGAGGGAGAAGACAGGGCGTTGTTTTTAAAAGAGCTCGGACTGGAAGAGGCGGGTCTAGATCGCCTCATTCGCGCGGCTTATTCCCTCCTCGGGCTGGCGACGTACTTCACTGCCGGAGAAAAGGAAGTACGCGCTTGGACGATTAAGAAAGGAACGAAAGCGCCGCAAGCCGCCGGTGTGATTCACTCTGATTTTGAACGGGGATTTATTCGCGCCGAAGTCGTGGGCTACGAACAGCTTGTGCAGGCCGGTTCGATGGGGCGAGCGCGGGAAATGGGATTGCTGCGCCTGGAAGGCAAAGACTACGTCGTACAAGACGGTGACGTCATGCACTTCCGCTTCAACGTGTAATCGATGCGTCGTGTTCCGATCGCTTGTCAGGGAATCACGGAGTTTGATATAATACAGGAATGCGAGAATTGTATCACTCGCTCCTTGTCCCAGCTCGCCAACAGGTGGGACCGTCAGTCCAAAAGGAGGTGCGAACGTCTTGGCACATTACGAACTCATGGTCATTTACCCTCCGAATTTAGAGGAGGAGGAACTAGAAGCGGCGAAAGAAAAGCTCAAGCAAACCGTCACAGACAACGGTGGCAAACTAGGAGAAATTAAAGAGATGGGAAAACGCCGCTTAGCGTACGAAATTAACAATTTGCGCGAAGGCATTTACCAAGTTGTCAACTTTGAAGCGGAGAACCCGGACGTTGTCAACGAGTTGGATCGCGTCATTAAAATTGATGACCGTTATGTGCGTCACTTAATTGTCAACATGACGAAAGACCGTAAAGAGTAAAGGGACAAGACAGAACATTCATTGGGAGGGGAAGTCTGTGCTCAATCGTGTGGTGTTGATCGGACGTCTAACCCGCGATCCAGAACTGCGTTACACGCCAAACGGCATTGCCGTCGTGACGTTTACACTGGCAGTGGATCGGCGGTATACGAACCAGCAGGGGAACCGGGAAACGGATTTCATTCGCATCGTCGCGTGGAGACAGCTGGCGGAATTGTGCGCCAACTACTTGAAAAAAGGGCGGTTAGCCGGTGTAGACGGACGTCTGCAGATCCGTTCGTTTGACAACAGTGAAGGGCGGCGAGTGACGGTAGCCGAAGTCGTCGCAGAAGACGTCCGGTTTCTGGAACCTGCTGGATCGCGTCAAGAAGGACGTCCTGAATCGGATTCCAGCGCGGACGACCCCTTTGCCCAAGACGGTGAAACGATTGACATTTCGGATGATGACTTGCCCTTTTAGTGAAACACCTTGTGCAAAGGAGGGGTGACATGGCTCGTCGACGCGGAAACAAGCGCCGTAAAGTGTGTTACTTTACCGTGAACAACATTGACTACATCGACTATAAAGATGTCGAACTGTTGAAGAAGTTTATCAGCGAACGGGGCAAAATTTTGCCACGGCGGGTAACTGGAACGTCTTCCAAGTACCAGCGCCAGTTGACTCGTGCCATCAAACGGGCCCGTCAAATGGCGTTGCTGCCGTACACAACTGAATAAGAGGACAGCGAAAGGGCATCGGACGGTGCCCTTTACGTTTACATAGTGGAACGCTTTTTTTCGGCCCAGGGAGGGAATCTGTTGAAGCGCGTGGAAATACATATATAGGGTTAAAGGTGAAGGAGCGAAGAGCAAATGGAGCGTCCCCGGGAAAAAGGCATGCACATTGCCAAAAATCTAAAAGTACTAGAATGGCTCAAGAGTGAGATACTAGATCAAGTAGCTGGTCTTTACCGCTATATGATGCATGGCAAATACGAACGGGCCATCGATTGCCTCGCAAGTTTGACTGTAGCGGTATACGTCATGGCGCGGCGCATCGGTTTTTCGTTTCGGGACCTGGAAAGTGCCGTTTTGAAAAAACTGCGCGAAAACGTGCGAGATGGTCACCAAATGGAAGAGTGGTACGGCGACCTTTCCGCCTTGGATGAATACTTGAATAAGAGGTGACGTGTTTGTCGGAGAGATCTCCTCTCACTGACGGAATTATCGGTTCTCTCATACACGTACTTTTACTGTTTGTTTCCATCTTTACCCCCTTATCGTTTATAAGTTTGATGCTGCTTCCCTTGCCGGCACTCGTGTACACTGCCAAACATACGCGTAAAGCCGGCGCTGTTTTCGCTTGCATCTCAGCCGCTTTAGGCGCGCTGTTCGGGCTACTGTGGTTGTTAGCCTCTTTCGTCGCTGCCGGAGCCGGTTGGGGGATGGGCCAGTTTCACCACTCCAAACGCCGGAGTGTTCGAGGGTTACTGCTGACGGGTACGGTCACACTGCTTGCCGGGATTTCCCTGGCTTTATTACTGTTGAGTGTGTCGTTTGACTTTCACCTCGGGTCCATACTAGAGCGACAGTGGGAGCAGACGATGGCCGTGTACACGGAGATTTGGGATGAGATGGGAATTGCCGTGAACGAAAGGGAGTTGAATGTCGTCCGGGAGACGGTCGTCTCCCTGTTGCCAGCCGTTTTTATCGTCATGGCCGGCAGTACGGCCCTCGTCAATCACGCCATTGGCAGGGTCGTGTTGCGCCGTCTGGAAGTTCCGACCGTCAAACTTCCGCCTTTTCAAGAGTGGCATTTTCCCCGCAGCTTGCTGGCGTGGTATATTGTCAGTGTCGTTGTGATGCTTTTGACAGAGATCGGGTCGTACTGGTATTCCGTGGCCGTGACGGCAAACTGGTTAATCACCCTGTTGTTTGTTGTGCAAGCTCTGTCGTTCTTGGCGGCATTGGTGCAGCGATGGCTCCGTCCGCTAGACGCGTGGTTTTGGTTGGTCGTCCTCTTGTTTTTGCCGCTATTCATTTTTATCATGTTGTTCTTTTTTGTTCCCTTGTCGTTTCTCGGCATGCTAGATATCGGTTTTCGCTTTCGCGACAGATTGCAAAAGCGCTAATTCTACTGCCGAAACACTTAAGGGAGAAAACGAGTATCACGCCCTGGTGTAACCCTATGGATCTCGTCATCATGAGGGGTTGGAATGAATGCCGAAGTTTTTGCTGAAACGGTGGCACGGGTATCACGTTGTGGTGATCCTCGTCTTTTGTGTCACGTTAATTGCCCTCCTTTCCCTTGAACATTGGCTGTACGGCCTGTTGGGGCTGAGTGTGCTAGTTTTTTTGGCGTACTACTTGCTGTACGCGGAAAAGTCGTTTAAACGTGAGTTTACCCAGTATGTGGAGACTCTGTCCTACCGAGTGAAGAAAACGGGAGCGGACACTATCCAACACCTTCCTATCGGGATGCTGCTTTACGACGAAAACAGGCGCATTGAGTGGCACAATCCGTTTGTCGCCCGGATTGTCGGCGAAGAACACCTCATCGGGAAAGAGCTGGTCGAATGTTTTCCCGCATTAAAAGACTGGGATGAAACAGAGCAGCCTTTAGATATCCCCCTCGGTAAGCGCATTTACCTGATGCAGGCAAACCCGGATGAGCGGTTAATTTATTTAACTGACGTCACGGAGTGGCGCCATTTAGAACAAACGTACCGGGACGAACAGATCGTGTTCGGCATTTTGCACTTGGATAATTTGGAGGACGTGACACAGGAAATGGACGACCAGAGTCGAACACTTTTGCAGACGAACGTCACGGGGGCGATCACAGAGTGGGCGAACGCCCACGACATTTTACTGCGGCGTTACGGCGACAAGTTTTTTATGATTTTTCATCGCAAGACGTTGGAAGTGCTGGAGAAATCGAAATTTGACATCCTCGACACTGTCCGGGAAATGACGAAAGAAAACAAGATTCCGATTACACTCAGTATCGGAATCGGGAGCTACACGGGGACTCTCTTTGAACGCGCCCGGATGGCGCAAGGTTGCCTCGACGTGGCGCTCGGACGCGGCGGAGACCAGGCAGCGGTCAAAAAGGGAGACCGGATGACGTTTTACGGTGGGAAAACGAACGCAGTGGAGAAGCGAACGAGGGTGAGAGCCCGCGTCATTTCACACGCCTTGCGCAACCTCATCCGCGAAAGTGAGCGCGTCCTCATCATGGGGCACGAAAACCCGGACATGGATTCCGTCGGTGCCGCCATCGGTGTGTGGAAGGCGGCGGACTTGCAGGGAAAAGACGCTTACATCGTATTAAACGGAGAAAATCCTTCCATCTCAAACTTGACGGCGATGATTGAAGAAGACGACCACTTAAACGAAGTGATCGTTTCAGGGGAACAGGCACTGTCCCTTTGTGAACAGCGTACACTCGTCGTCGTCGTCGACACCCACCGGCCGTCGATGACGATAGAGCCGAAGCTCTTGCAGAAGTCGACGCGTGTCGTCATCATCGACCACCACCGCCGCAGTGAAGAGTTTGTAGAAGATCCGGTACTGGTGTACATGGAGCCGTATGCTTCTTCTACGTGTGAACTTGTGGCGGAATTGCTGCAGTACCAGACAGAGCGGCTTTCCATGAATAGACTAGAGGCGACAGCTTTGCTTGCGGGCATCGTCGTCGATACGAAAAGCTTCGCCTTCCGCACGGGTTCCCGCACGTTTGAAGCGGCTTCATTTTTGCGGCAGCACGGAGCTGATCCGGGGTTAGTGCAGACCATGTTAAAAGAAGACTTCGGCATGTTTGTGAAGCGGGCAGAAATTGTTCGACACACGGAAATCTACTTTGACAGCATTGCGGTGGCGGTAGGCGAAGAAGACGAAACGTACGATCAAGTGCTCATCGCCCAGTCTGCTGATACGCTGCTGAATATGACCGGTATTGAGGCGTCGTTCGCCATTGGGCGGCGCGACGCTGAGACAGTGTCTATAAGCGCCCGTTCTCTCGGCTCTATTAACGTGCAAATCGTGATGGAGGAGTTGGGCGGCGGCGGCCACCTGACAAATGCCGCGGCCCAGTTGACCGGCATTTCACTGGAAGAAGCGAAAGAACAGCTGTTACACGTATTAGAACAATTGAATGAGAAAGGAGAGACGACTGAATGAAGGTCATTTTTCGGCAAGACGTCAAAGGAAAGGGGAAAAAGGGAGAAATCAAAGAAGTGGCAGACGGTTACGCGCGCAATTACTTATTGCCTAAGGGACTGGCCGTTGAAGCCACACGGGGCAATGTGAACGCGCTGGAAGCCGAGAAACGGCAACAGGAGAAAAAGGAAAAAATGGCAGACGACCAGGCCCGGGCGTTAAAAGAACGCCTTGAGCAACTGGACTTAAAAATTCCAGCTAAAGCAGGTGAAAACGGCCGCTTGTTCGGTGCGGTGACGTCGAAACAGATCAGTGAACAGCTGATGAAGGAGAACATTCGCGTCGACAAAAAGAACATTCAGCTAAAAGAACCGATTCGCACTCTCGGTGTGACACGTGTTGAAATTAAGTTGCGGCCGAAAATTACCGCAACCCTCAACGTCCACGTCGTCGAAGCGTAACGCGCACAAGGAGATCGATGGATGAAGGTGACACATCATGAGTGACTTGTTTCTGGAGCGTGTTCCGCCGCAAAACATTGAAGCGGAACAAGCCGTGCTCGGCGCTGTCTTATTAGAGAGAGAGGCGCTTTACAGTGCAGCTGAAATCGTAGTGCCTGAGGACTTTTACCGCCAATCCCACCAGCGCCTGTTTCGTGTCATGCTGGACTTGGCGGAAAGGGGCGAGCCCGTTGATTTAGTCACAATTACGGCCGAATTGAAAGATCGCCAGTTGCTAGAGGAAGTGGGCGGCGTTACGTATTTGACTGATTTGGCCAATGCCGTTCCGAGTGCAGCTAACGTAGAGTATTACGCCCACATCATCGAAGAAAAAGCGTTGCTGCGCAAACTGATTCAGACGGCAACCCATATCGCCAGCAAGGGATACGCGGAAACAGAAGACGTGTCTGAAATCATTGCCGACGCAGAAAACCGCATTTTGTCCATAAGCGAACGGAGGACGAGCGATACGTTCATTCCGATTAAGGACGTGTTGCTGGAAGCGTTCGAACGCATTGAGAAGTTACACGCCAATCAAGGTCAAATTAGTGGGATTCCTTCAGGATACCCCGACCTCGACCGAATGACGTCGGGATTCCAAAAGTCAGATTTAATTATCGTTGCTGCGCGGCCCAGCGTCGGCAAAACAGCTTTCGCCCTCAACATCGCGCAAAACGTGGCCGCCCGTTCCCGGCTACCCGTGGCGATTTTCAGTTTGGAGATGTCTGCGTCCCAGCTCGTCCAGCGCATGTTGTGTGCAGAGAGCAACATCGACTCCCACAAGTTCCGCACGGGTATGATGGAGGACGAAGACTGGGAAAAGTTGACGATGGCAATCGGGTCTCTTGCGGAGGCCCCGATTTACATCGACGATTCACCGGGAACGACGGTGTACGACATACGCGGCAAATGTCGCAGGTTAAAAGCCGAACGGGGGATCGGCCTGGTGCTGATTGATTACTTGCAGCTCATTAACAACCGGAGTCAGCGGGAAAACCGCCAACAGGAAATTTCCGAGATTTCCCGGTCGTTAAAAGCTCTTGCCCGGGAGCTCGACTGCCCGGTGATTGCACTGTCCCAGTTGAGTCGCAGCGTCGAACAGCGTCAAGACAAGCGCCCCCTCTTGTCCGACCTGCGGGAGTCCGGGTCCATTGAACAAGATGCCGACATCGTCGCCTTTTTGTACCGTGAAGATTACTACAACCCGGAAACGGACAAGCAAAATATTATTGAAATTATTATTGGCAAACAGCGGAACGGCCCGGTCGGTAAAGTGGAACTCGTCTTTTTGAAAAACTACAATAAATTTGTCAGTTTAGACAAGACGCACACACCTGTGCCGGAGGCGGTAGCCCCCTGACGTGACAGCAGCGTTCTCAGAAAATAGGAGAAAGGTTGCGGCATCGGCAACACGTAGCGCCATTTTCGTAACGGGAGAGGGGGCTTAAGACAGTGAAACATCAACTTTGGAGGCAGTGGCTTCGAACAGTCACTTTTTTGGAAGATCTTAAGGCATTCCCTTCTGCAGTACGTCACACAATTTTTTCAATTGCCGGTGCCGCAGCGGGGCAGGCACGGCTACTCTGAAAAAAGAATACGAACAAAAGAGATATCGTATTTGTGTATTGTTCGCCTTTAAATTGACATCGAGTCCTTCCATTGCTAAACTGATGGTGTTCTACCTTGTCATTGAAGGTGGAATACGAACAAAGGGGTGAAGGCCTTGTCTTCTGTTGTTGTAGTGGGCACACAGTGGGGAGACGAAGGAAAAGGCAAGATTACCGATTTTTTGGCGGAAAAAGCGGAAGTGGTTGCTCGTTACCAGGGAGGCAACAACGCGGGACACACGATCTCCATTAATGGCAAAAAGTATAAACTACACCTTATTCCGTCAGGCATTTTTTACGAAGATAAAGTATGTGTGATCGGAAACGGCATGGTGATCGATCCGAAGGCGCTAGTCAGCGAATTGAATTATTTGCGGGAAAACGGGTTCAGTCCAGACAACTTGTGCATATCAGACCGGGCGCACGTCATTATGCCGTACCACATTAAACTGGATAAGTTGGAAGAGCAAGGAAAGGGTTCAGCCAAAATAGGGACGACCGGGAAGGGCATCGGCCCGGCCTATATGGACAAAGCGGCCCGCATTGGCATCCGCGTGGCAGACTTGCTGGATGAGGACTCCTTTCGCAGCAAGTTGAAGCGAAATTTAGATGACAAGAACCGCTTGTTAGAACGGGTGTACGAGGCGGAAGGATTCAACTTTACCCAGGTGTTCGACGAGTACCGTGAATACGCGGAACACATGCGGCCTTATGTAAAAGACACGTCTGTCGTCTTGAACGATGCGATTGACCAGGGCCGCCGCGTCTTGTTTGAAGGGGCACAAGGCGTGATGCTCGACATCGATCAAGGTACGTACCCGTACGTCACGTCCTCCAACCCGGTCGCCGGGGAGTGTGTATCGGTTCCGGTGTCGGTCCGACGAAAATCCATCACGTGGTCGGTGTGGCCAAAGCATATACGACGCGGGTCGGCGACGGTCCGTTCCCAACGGAACTGACGGACGACGTTGGTGATCACATCCGCGAGGTAGGGAATGAGTACGGAACGACGACAGGGCGTCCGCGCCGCGTCGGCTGGTTTGACAGCGTCGTGGTGCGTCACGCCCGGCGCGTCAGCGGGATTACGGGTCTGTCCCTCAACTCCCTCGACGTGTTGACGGGACTCAAGCGGATCAAGATCTGTACAGCGTACCGCTACAGAGGAAACACGATCGAAAACTACCCGGCGAGCCTTTCCGTACTCGCTGAGTGTGAGCCGGTGTATGAAGAACTTGACGGGTGGACTGAAGACATTTCCGGTGTGAGGAGTCTCGATGAACTGCCCCTTGAAGCTTTGCATTACGTGGAGCGGGTTGCCCAGTTGACCGGAATCCCCCTCACCATTTTTTCAGTCGGTCCGAATCGGGAACAGACAAACGTCGTACGCGGTATTTACGCTTAAACCGTCAGATTGCGCTGACTTCGCTAACATGCGTATCCACTGAGAAATGGGACACTCTCAGTGGTTTTTTGTTATAATGACGTGGATTCTTTTACAGTAACGGCTGTCTTTTTTATTACTAAAAGGAGGAACGAGATGGAGGAACAGGAACAATTTCAAAAGCTGTTTGACAACTACGCTGAAATCGCTTTAAGCGTCGGCGTCAACGTGCAGCCAGGTCAACGGATGATTGTTCAAGCTCCGGTCAGCGCGGCGTCCTTTGTTCACAAACTGGTAGAGAAGGCATACGAAAGAGGCGTGCGCGAGGTGTACGTCGATTACTGCGACGAGGCACTCATGCGGCTGAAATACTTGAAACAGCCAGAAGAGGGGCTGGGAGAGTTCCCGATGTGGAAAGCGAAAGGGTACGTAGAGATGGCAGAAAACGGCGCCGCATTGCTGCAGGTGTACGCTCCTAATCCCCGCCTCATTCGCGACGCACATCCCGATCGCGTGTCCGTGGTCAATCAGACGAGAGCGGCGGCCATGAGAGCATTCAAACGTTACGCCATTGAGGACAAAATCAGTTGGTCGATGGTGTCGTTTCCGACACGGGCGTGGGCAGCGAGCGTTTTTCCGAACTTGCCGCCATCTGAACGCGAGGGAAAACTGTGGGAGTACATCTTTGAGGTGACACGCGTCAATCGGCAAGACCCCATTCAAGCGTGGCGCGAACACGTGGAGCATCTCGCGGCTCGGGCTGCAATCTTGACCGAGAAACAGTATGCCAAACTGCATTTCACTTCCGACAAAACGAATTTGACTGTCGAACTCCCCGCTGAACACGTATGGAAGAGCGCAAAAGCTGTGAGTGCTGCGGGTGTGTCGTTTGTTCCGAACATCCCTACCGAGGAAGTGTTTACTGTCCCGTCCAAGCGTGGGGTTAACGGGACTGTGTACAGCACTCGACCGTTAAACTACAACGGAGTGCTCATTGAAGACTTTTCTTTCACTTTTCAAGGCGGGGAAGTGGTGGACTTTACAGCAGCGAAGGGGCGTGAGATGTTGAAGAAGCTATTGGAAACGGACGAAGGCGCCCGTTTCCTCGGAGAGGTCGCCATAGTGCCCCACGACTCCCCGATTTCCAACACTGGCGTTTTGTTTTTCAACACGTTGTACGACGAAAACGCGTCGTGCCACTTAGCCCTCGGGTTTGCCATCCCGTCAGGTGTAAAAGGCGGGGTGAACATGACGCGCGCGGAGCGGGAGGCCCGCGGGCTGAACGACAGTCTCGTCCACGTCGATTTTATGATCGGGTCTGCTAACTTAGACATCGACGGCGAACGACGTGACGGCGAGCGAGAACCTATCTTGAGAAACGGCCGCTGGGCCTTTTAGTTGAGCCGTTTGCGGCCGTCGGCTACAATTTGACGCTGGTTCCGCACGATCTGTCGGTAGCGGACGGGGTCGGTCTGCTGGAACAAGCGGAATTGGGGCCTCGTGTTCACTTCAAAAATCCATACGTTGCCCCGGACGTCTATGCCGACATCCAATCCGAGGACGCGCAAACCGGGAAACCGGGTCGACAGAACGGCTGCCGTGCGTAACGCGATCCTGTTTAATACGTGTTCAACGAGGCGGACGTGTTCGTCGCGCCACCCAAAACCAGCCTGGAGCACCTTTGGCACCGTGGCGGCGATGCCGCCGTTTGCCCGGTTGGTGACAATTTTTTTCTTGGCCGCTACCTTGGCCGCCATCCCCATCACAATCCACTGGTCGCGGGGCTTTTGAAGGACGACGCGTATGTCAAACGGGCGCCCGTCAACGTGTGCCAGGCGAATGCCTTGTTGTATTAAGTAACGTTTGTGCGGTTGCATGCGTCTCCGTAAATAAGAGATTAAGGTCGTTTCACCGACAATGACCTGGCGCCTTATGCCGTAGCGCACTTCATAACGGTGGGAGTCCGTCAGTTTGACGCGGATGATGCCGGCCCCGCCACCTCCTTTATCGGGCTTCAAATAGACAGAGCCAAACTGTTTGAGCATCTTAAACAAAACATTTGGGTGCCACCGAGCCGTTTGCGGCAAATAACGTGACAATTCGTCATCTTGCGACATGATGTAGGTTTTCAGCCACTTGCTCGCAATTTGTTGGAAGGGCAATCGCTTCAATGTCATCCCCTTTTCATCTTCATTCAGTGTTACTGTAATGTATTCACCTAAACCGATAAAGGGAATGGGGAGGTGCACCCGTCTTTTCGTAAATTTGACCGCTATCTCAGATCAACGTGGTGATCCTTGTTTACCTTCAACTCCCTGTCGGCATAGGTTTGATTTATGCTATCATTAAATTGTGGAAACGAGCATTTTCGTGAAGCCGGTATAAACCGCTGAGATGGAAGTAGAGATGTGGTGAGGGGATGAAACAACCGCGGTTCTGGCTCGTGGTCTTTTTTCTTTTTGTTGTTGGAAGCTGGGCGTCTTCGCTGTTCAATTTGGAGACTCTGGCACAGCCAGTGTTTCGCGAAGGTAACCAAATGATGGAGAACTGGCGTTTCCGCTACATGGAGAGGACAGAAAGCGAGAACTTTTCCCTCTTGCATCCCGGGGAGCGGCGAGAGGAAGCAGCGGCCGTGCTTGACGTGGCGGAGCGCATCTATACCCAATTGACGGCTGACTACGCCTTGCCACAAGACCAACTGATCACGATCGTCCTTTTTCCAGATCGCACCAGCATGCAGGAGCGGTTCGGCTGGCATTACGGACAGAGTGCAACTGGGGTTTATTACGGCGGTGTCATCTATCTCCTCAGTCCAGACGACTGGTCAAATGCAGCGGCTATACCGCCCCTTTCCGATATTAACGCATGGAAACAGTACTTCTACCGGCAAGGACCGCTGGCACACGAATTGGCCCACTACTACTTGGACCAAATGGCGAACGGAAATTTTCCCCGTTGGTATACGGAAGGCTTTGCCCAGTGGATCGAGTACGAGCTGATCGGTTACGAGTGGCTGGAACCGCACAATGTTTTGCATGAAGAACCTCTGTACGACTACGACCAACTCTCCCGTTCCTTCGATCAGCTTCACAATCAAGCGCTGGCGTACCGCCAATCGTTCATGTGGTACCGCTACTTGCTGGAAGAGTACGGTGAAGAAAAGATGGACGAGTTGCACGCGCTCATGCGAAGACGGTGGCCTTTTTCTACAGCGTGGAAGGCCGTTTACGGACAGACAGAAGCGAAGCTGTTGAACGAGTGGAAACAGAAGGTGAAGAGCGAAGAGATACGCTGATGCCGATTTTTGCATAGAAGGGGGACTGAGATTGGCTGCTGCCACCATTTTGGTAGTGGAAGACGAAAAACCGATTGCCGACATCATAAAGTTTAATTTGGAAAAAGAAGGGTACGCGGTCAGATGCATCGATGACGGGAGTGAAGCAATTCGATACGTCGACGAAGAACAGCCGGATCTCATATTGCTCGACATCATGTTGCCGGGAAAAGACGGAATGGAAGTGTGCCGCCACGTGAGACAAAAGTACGACATGCCCATCATCATGCTCACAGCCAAAGATTCGGAAATGGACAAAGTGTTGGGATTGGAGCTCGGGGCGGACGACTATGTGACGAAACCGTTTAGCAATCGAGAATTGTTGGCGCGCATTCGGGCCAACTTGAGGCGGGCAGAAACCCAATCTTCTGGAGAACAGGACGCAAAGGATCACGTCATACGAGTGGGAGACTTAAAAATCGACCAGAACAGTTATACGGTGGAAAAGGACGGCCGTCCGATTGAACTGACGTACCGTGAGTTTGAACTGCTCCAGCACTTGGCGGCGAACGTGAACCAAGTATTGACGCGGGAGCATTTGTTGCAAGCTGTATGGGGATACGATTACTTCGGCGATGTGCGCACTGTGGACGTCACCATTCGCCGGCTAAGGGAAAAAATAGAAGAAGATGCCAGCCAACCGGAGTATATCATCACCCGGCGCGGTCTCGGATACGCGATGCGCAACCCGAAAACAGACAGGTGATGACACATGCCAAAGATACGCCGGTTGTTTCACACTGTACAGTGGAAGTTCGTGATTATATACATTTCGCTCATTCTGATCGCGATGCAAATTATTGGCGTTTACTTCACCCGCACGGTAGAACAGTCGTTTGTCGACAATTTTTCAGAATCGTTGAACTATCAGGCTGATTCCTTGGCGATAAACCTGGAGCCTTACCTTTCTTCAGAAACAGGGAGAGAACAGGAAGATGAGGATGAAATTGCGGAATTCATTCAAGACTTCGTGACGTTAAACAACGCCGGTGTACAAATTATTGACCAAAACGGTGTTATCGTCGGCGGATCCGAGTCGGAAAAGCACTTGATCGGGCAAAAAAACGTGCAACTCGAAGTCAACCGCGCTTTACTTGGGTCGCGGGCGTCCGACATCCGCTCTGACAGTATGACCGGACAGCGGATGATGGTGCTGGCTGTCCCTGTTGAAAGCAATGACAATCAAGTGATCGGAGCCGTCTATTTGTGGGCTCCGATGACGGACATGTACAGTACTGTCCGCCGCATCAACAGCATTTTTGCGACCGGTACTGTGTTTGCCCTTTTGCTGACGGTCGTACTCGGCGTCGTGTTGTCCCGTACGATTACGAACCCGGTCAAGGCGGTGACCGAACAAGCGACGGCGATGGCAAACGGGGACTTTAACCGCCGGGTCAACATTATGAGTAACGATGAAATCGGCCAACTGGGGCAAGCGTTTAACAACATGGCGATCCGCTTGCGCGAAGCGCTCTCCCAAAATGAGGAAGAGCGGGTAAAACTGGCCTCTGTGTTGGCCAACATGAGTGACGGTGTCATTGCCACGGACTGGCAAGGCCACATCGTCGTTCACAATGAACGAGCCGAAGCTATTCTCCACACAGAAATTCAAGAAGGAGACAACTTGTTGCAAGTACTGCCATCCCTTTCACCAAAACTTTCCTGGCCTTTGACGGAACAACGGGTCGTCTTTTGTGAAGTTTCCGCTCCCGACGATGACACTGTTTACTACGTGAGACTCACCTTCACCCCGTATCAACGGCAGGAGGACTACACTGGGGGAGTCATTGCAGTCGTACAAGACGTGACCGAACAGGAAAAACTGGAGCAACAGCGGAAAGAGTTCGTGGCCAACGTATCCCACGAATTGCGCACTCCGCTCACGACAATTAAAAGCTACCTGGAAGCGTTAGACGACGGGGCCATGCAAGACCGTGAATTGGGCCCAAAATTTTTGGACGTGACCCGGCGGGAAACTGACCGCATGATCCGCCTCGTAACCGATTTACTGCACATGTCTCGTCTGGACTCAAAAGAGGCCAGCCTTCGTCTACAGCCGATGCCGATAGCCCCTTTACTAGAGGAAGTGGCAACCCGCTTTGCGATCCCCATCGAACGGAAAAACATACAGCTTGTCCTCGATCTGTCTGCCCCGCTTCCGGACGTGTGGGCAGATCGGGACCAGATCAGACGGGTGCTCGACAATTTGATGTCTAACGCCATTAAATACACGGCTGATGAAGGCGGAAAAATTACAGTGCGTGCCAGGCAAAAGGACGATCGCTATGTGGAAGTGAGGATACAGGATAACGGCATCGGCATTCCGAGAAAAGACTTGGACCGCATTTTTGAGCGGTTTTACCGTGTCGACAAGGCGCGTTCCCGCAGTATGGGGGGAACGGGGCTGGGCCTGTCGATTGCCCGGGAAATTATTCGCGCCCACGGTGGAGAAATCGACATGGACAGCGAATTGCACGCAGGCACGACCGTGACCTTCACCTTGCCGGTAAGGGAAGGAGAAGGTCCTAAGTAGATCGTCGTGTGCGTGGTGGCGCCAGCAGAAGGCACCTCTTCTTCACCCTGTCCGTAGAGTCGTCGGCGAGCGACATTGTAGACCTAACCCTGTTGGACGGTCCGAAGTCTTCAAGGACGGGCACTGTCCACTCTGTAACCGACTTCCGACGAAAATTCACTCTAAAGATGTGCAGAAACGGAAACGACTAACCTTTTGGCTCGCTCTCCGTTGCTACTATACTGTTCGCTGGAGGCATCTGTATGATCGAACGGGTCAAATCCGTTGTGTTAACGATACTCATCCTCACCAGCCTCGTCTTGTCAGGAGTTTTGTGGTACGGTTCCCCTAATGTGGAGGAAATGAACCGCAACGACTACATTCCGCAACAGCTCATCGGGGAATCGCGCCAACTGGAGGACCTGGTCAAGCCGCGCTCTGTCGTGTATCATTCAGGTGACGGGCGCCATTTTATGAGTTTTTCCGGTGACGCCGTGTACGATTCGATCACGGCGTCCATGCCAGAGTGGCAAGTGACGCGGCTTGAGGAGAAAGTGATGACAACGTCGGAGTGGAAAAGCTTCTTAAACGGGTACCGCAGCTTGGAACTGCGCTTTCCAGTGTCCATTCCGACTGCCCTCTTTGCAGAACGGTTGTCCCCCGGGATGGAACCTGGAGAAAGACTGACGGAGATTGACCGAATATGGGTATACCGGTTGCAGAATGAGTGGAACGTCCTCCTGATTTCTGATGTGGAAAACCGAATGTACGAAGGGAAATTGATCCTCGACAGCGGTGAAGACGTGTTCGAACAGGTGAGCGAACTCGGGCCGTTGCGTGTGACGCCTGTTATGGAGAGAATTGTGTCGGCAAACCCTTACGAGCCGATCAGAATGAAAATTCACTACTTTCCTGAAGGGGAAATGTCGATGCCAGAGTGGGAGGCGTCATTGGAAGAAATTGACTTAGAGCAATTAAAAAACTTGTTGTTTCTCGATCCATCTCTCGTTCGGACGGTGACCGACGCTGAAGAAGGTGCCGTCGTGATGCAGGACGGATCGCGCACTGTACGATACGTTGAAGCGAACCGTATGATCTACTACCAAAACTATAAAGTGAAATTGGACGTGACACCCATTGTCCAAGATTTTCACGACGCCGTACAGTTTGTGAACCACCACGGCGGATGGATGGGCGATCACTACTTAGCGAACCTGGATGAAGCAAAAAACGGAGACAAAGGGAACCGCTATGAATTTCGGCTGATGAAAGACGGACTTCCTGTTTATGCCCAAGGGGACGACTGGCGCGGTACACTGTTGACCGTTGAAAGTAAAGGCGGCCACGTGTTGCGTTACGACCGCTCACTCCATTTTGCGTCTGAAGAAGAGTACATCGCCTCTCGCCCGGTCGTCAACGGGATGTTCGACTTAGAGCGATTGACGACAGAGTTCGACATGGCAGACGTCCGCGACATGTTTCCGGCCTACCGCGTAACGCGGGAAGACGGTGTCCTCCGTTACGTTCCTGGCTGGCGCATACAGTTTGCGAACGGAGATGAAACGTGGTTTGAACCTAGCGCGGACGGGGGAGGAGAAGCGGATGGACTGGAGTAGAGCGAAAACGATTTTGATCATCTCGTTCACCCTGCTAAACGCGTTACTCGGGTACCAGGTATGGACGACGTGGAACGAGCAGAGTAAAGCGAGCGAGGTCAGTGTGCAAACGGTGGAAGAGTTGAACCAGTTGTTGGCAGCAGAAAAGATAACGTTATCCGACACTTTGCCCACGGAATTGCCGGAAATTGGCTACTTGCGCATCACTGTCACACAACGTGGGAACGAGTGGCAAACTTTGCGGCCGCGGGTAGACGCTGTGCCGGATGAGGCGGAAAATGTCACCGAAGCACTGGAGGCGCAAGTAGAACACCTTTCGGAGTACGAGCTGGACGAAGGGGCTGTACAAAGAGGGGAGTGGATCTACTATCAACTTGTCGGAGACTATCCCGTATACGCGGCACCGGTCGAATTGAAGCGGGAGGGGAACTTTTTGACGGCGTACCGCCAAGTTAGGATCGAAGTCGAATCGAGAGAAAAGGAGCACGTCGTCATCTCCCCCCATGCCGCCCTCCAGTCAGTCGTAGAAGCTCAACTCATTCCGTCGGGCAGTACGGTTCAAGATGTCAGTCTCGGTTACACAGGGCAGTTACATGCAGAAGAACCCCAATTCATCGTGCCAGTGTGGCGTATCTTGGCGGACGGGCAAGCCCCCCTTTACGTGAACGCGTTGACAGGAGGGCTGGAGACAGGCGACTGGCCCCGTGAACAAGAGTAGAAAAACGGTAAGAGGAGAGAAACGATGCGGTTCAGTATTTTGGCGAGCGGGAGTACCGGTAATGCAATTTACATTGAAACGGACAACGTGCGGCTCCTCGTCGACGCTGGCTTAAGCGGAAAACAAATGACGTCTTTGCTCCGACAGATTGGAGTACAGCCGGAGGCCCTCGACGCTGTGCTTTTAACCCACGAACATATGGACCATGTAAAAGGACTCGGAGTCATGGCACGGCGTTTTCAGTTGCCCATTTACGCGAACGAGGCGACGTGGCAAGCCTTGCCGAAACCCGTTGGAGACATTGATGAACGCCAAAAGCGCATTTTAGCGACGGGAACGTCGATGGCCATCGCCGACTTGGAAGTGGAGACATTCGGCACGTCCCATGACGCTGCCGAGCCGATGGGGTTTTGCCTGTATCACAAGCGAGGGAAATTGAGTATCATGACTGATCTCGGTTACGTCAGCGACAAAATAAAAGGGCAAGTGCGGGAGTCCGATGTCCTCATTTGCGAAGCGAACCACGACATCGAAATGTTGCGGATGGGACGCTATCCGTGGAATGTGAAACGGCGCATTTTAAGCGACGTTGGTCATTTGTCCAACGAAGAAGCGGGGGACGCCTTGCTGGACATTTTAGATTCCCGCTGTCAAGATGTCTACCTCGCCCATTTGAGTCGTGACAACAATATGATCGATTTGGCCCGCATGACAGTGAGCCAAAAATTGCAAGAAGCGGGGGTAGACGTTGGAAAAGAAGTAAAACTTCACGATACATATCACGACCGTCCCACACCCCTTGCAGAATTGCCGCAGCGGTCACTGCTCGGTCGTTGATTCTTTTCACTCTACGATGGTTACTTGGGAGCGGCGGCGTTCATCTCCTGCAAACTTCTATTCTGTCCTCCTTAAACCGGATTTCCTAGCCTGTTGCGTTTTTAACACGTTTTCGAACTAACGCGCGAAGGAATTGAGGCGCCGAACATGGTTAAGATAATATTAGAGAGAGAATAGCGCGTAGATAAAGGTTTGGAGGAAGAATTATTCGGAAGGATGATGATCATATATGGGCTACTACGACGACTACAGTGACGAAAGTCGGAGAGAAGGCAAGCGGCAGTCCAAGCGCGGCTCCTACATTTGGACGAGCTTGATTTCGGCGGTGATCGGAGGTATGCTCGTCCTCTTGGCTACCCCGACGCTCATGGCGAACGGTTTAATGCCGGGTAGCGCAATGGAAGACGAGAACGGTGACGGCGAAAACGAAACGAAGATCGGGAGCACGGAAACTGTCAGTGTCGATGTAGAAAGCAATATAGTGGACGCTGTCGAAAAAGTGAGGCCGGCCGTCGTCGGTGTTGTGAATTTAACAAAAAATGTGGACCCGTGGACACAAGATGTGCAAACGGTTCAGCAAGGCACCGGGTCTGGTGTCATCATTGAAAAAATTGGAGACAAAGCCCGCGTCGTAACGAACGATCACGTCGTAGCCGGGGCGGAAGAGATTGAAGTCGTCATGAGCGACGGAGAGCACGTTTCAGCAGAACTGCTCGGTTCAGACGAAATAACGGACCTCGCCGTGTTAGAGATTGACGCGTCAAAGGTGCAGGCGGTGGCTGAGTTCGGAGATTCCAGCAAGCTGAGAGCAGGAGAACCGGCCATCGCCATCGGCAACCCGTTGGGATTGGAGCTCTCCCAATCGGTTACGACCGGCGTCATTAGCGCGACAGACCGCTCGATTCAAGTCAACGAATCGACTTCCGTGCACGTCTTGCAGACGGATGCGGCGATTAACCCGGGGAACAGCGGAGGTCCCCTCGTGAATGTGGCCGGACAGGTGATCGGCATTAACAGTTTGAAAATCGCCCAGCAAGGGGTTGAAGGATTGGGGTTCGCCATTCCGAGCAACGACGCAAAGCCGATCATTAAAGATCTCATTGAAAACGGCCGCGTCATACGACCGTACATGGGGATCATTCACGTCGATCTTGAAGCGATATCTATTCACGACCGGAAACGGGTTCTCAACCTCCCCGACGATGTCACGAAAGGCGTACTCGTCTACAGAATTGAACGGGGCGGACCGGCGTACGAAGGAGGACTCCGGCAAAACGACGTGATCGTTGCCGTAGACGGTGAAACGATCGAAAAACCGGCCGAACTGCAACGGTACTTGTACACGAAAAAAGACGTCGGAGACGCCATGTCCCTGACCTTTTACCGCGAGGGCAAAAAACAGACCATTGAAATGACGCTAGGGGAAACGCCCCTCGATCTGACACGGTAAAGACTTGAGCGCGGCATCGACAGCCGTAGTCACTCCCCCGCGTCATAGGCATAACCTCGCCAACCCCGCTCCGTAGAGGGCGGGGTTATCCATACAAGTAGAAGCGGGACCATGCGGGGGATCATGTTATCGGAGGAAAAGACGAAACATTGCCGTCACGCCACGCCATCGGGAAACTGCGTAGACACGAGTGAAGTGGCTTCACAGCCCACAATCTTGAACGGCAGGGAGAGTAACCGTTTTGCACATTCACGTACTCACCGTCGGCAAACTGAAGGAGACATTTTTAAAACAAGGGGTCGCGGAATACGAAAAGCGCCTCAGCGCTTACGCCAACTTAAAAATCGTGGAAGTACTCGAGGAGCCGGCCCCCGAAACGTTAAGCGACAAAGAAGCAGAGCTCGTCAAACAGCGCGAGGGAAAGCGCCTCTTATCGCACCTTAAAGCCCACCATTACGTTATCGCCTTAGCTATCGAGGGAAAAAGTCTCTCTTCGGAACAGTTCGCAGCCCACCTCGACCGTTTGGCCACCTATGGCAATAGTCACATCGCGTTTGTCATTGGGGGGTCCCTCGGCCTTTCCGACGACGTTTTGCGCCGTGCTGACTTCCGTCTCAGCTTCTCCCCCATGACATTTCCTCACCAGCTGATGCGCCTCATTTTGCTTGAGCAAATTTACCGCGGGTTTAAGATCATGAGGGGGGAGCCGTACCATAAATAGAGGCAAAAATTGTTGCAGGTCAGATGGTAATTTTTTATTCGGAAGCGGTATTGAAAATGTGTGAGTGATTTAACTAAATAAGGATTAGAAGAAGGTGGGCGTATTAATTTTGTATTGACAACACTGAAGTATATGACTAAAATAAAAATTGATTGGATGACTAAAATAAATATTGCACATTCAATTTATTGAGAGGCAGGTTTTGATGGAGAACAAACAATCTTTTATCGCTGAGGCACGAAGAGAACAGATGATACAAGCGTGTATTGATGCACTTAACGAATATGGTTATACAAACGTCAGTTTAACCAAAGTCGCTCAAAAGGCAAAAGTGAGTACAGGATTAATTTCGTATCACTTTTCTGGCAAAATGGATTTAATGAATCAAACATTACTGTATTTACTTAACAAAAAATTAGATTTTATTAGTGGAAAGGTTGTTCAAGAACAAACGTCTATTTCACAATTGAAAGCATATATTGAAGCTAGTTTAGCTTACCAAGTGGCAAATTATAAAAATAACATTGCATTAATCGAGATTGTCTTTAATGCTAAAGATGAAGAAGGTGTGCCTTATTATAGAGCTGTTCATGATGAAGAAGATCAGTTAAATGCACTGCTCAAGGATATTTTATTTGAGGGGCAAAAGAGAAAAGAGTTTTCTGATGGTTTTGATCCAGAAATGTTGTGTATCTTGATTCAAGGGGCAATAGAGGAGAGTATGCTTTATCAAAATAAATCCTTTAGTTATGAGAAATATAAGGATGAATTAATCCGAATGATAACAAAAATAGTCATGTAAATCCAAAAGGTGTTAATTCCAATGAAAAATACGGCCACAATTGGTATGGGTTTCTTGGAAAAATTGTTTGCAGTATGCTTTCCTGTTGTTTTAGGAACGATAGGTTGGTTCATTCCAAAGTTGTTGGATTTTATAAAGGGAATACCTTTATTTTCTGATTCTAAAATCATCCAACTATTGGAATTATTCAATCCTTTCTGGGTATCTACTATTTTGATGTCCGCAGGTGTAGTTATTGGTGTACTTTTATCGCTAACGGTTTATAGTGAAGCACTGAAAATGAGCGTAAATGACCAAGAGATACTGATCAATAAAGATAATCATGAAAAAATAATTAAAAAACCAGAGGTAAAAGAAATCTTTATGGAAAAAAACGAGGTTGTAATAACAGGGAATAAAGGTCAAGAACTTTTAAGGGAAAAAACGGACATTACAAAGGAAAAAATACGAAAAATCTTCCGGACCTATCATTACCCTTGGTGTGAACAGGATCCTTATGCAGATGAATACGTGCTTTGGACTCTAGATGATCATACCCTTGGGGAGAAGGTCAATTCAATCTTGTATGAACGAAGAAAGGCCATTAGAGAAGGAGATAAGAACCCGAGTTCGACAGTTGCTAGGTAAACGAATGCCCCTCAAAGCTTTGTGTATCAAGGTTTTGAGGGGTAAAAAGGGCATAATTATTGTGTTACTAGCTTTTCGGTTTGATTTCTAAAATTTCAGGAGGCAGATTCACGCCTACTTTATTGAAAATCTCTTTCTGTTTGGCGGTTGGTGTCGTCGTACGATATAGATCTCCATCCTTCGTGGTGAAATGACCCACTTGAAGCCTTTGGACCTCACGACGCACGGAATCCCAACTCGAGCCGGTTTCATTTTCAATCAACCTGACAAGCAAAAGTGCCAGCCAATTAATGATGATATGAGCTCGAATTCGTCTCTCTAGCCGATGGTACATCGGCCGTATGTTTAATGTGGACTTTAACGTTCGAAAAGCGCTTTCGACTTGAAGTAACTGCTTATACCCTAACGCAATATCCTCAAGGGATAACGTATCGTCTGATGTCCGGATTAAGTATTTGCCATCGTATTTCTCTTCATCCCGTATGGCTTGCTTATTCAGTTTCAAGGTACCATCTTTCAATTGGCGGATATATTTCCCGTACACTTTATGCACCCGTAAAGCACATGCCCGTTTGTGGTGGGCTTCATTCGGTAATTGTTTCAAATTTTCAAGCTGCTCCTCAACGGCACAGATGATTTCCTTTCTTTGACGGCGGTCACGTTCGGCTTCTTCCGGATTATAGGCGATCACATAGCGTTTTCTGGCTTCGCCATCTCCAACAATCGATTCTTTTACTAAGAGGTTTTCACGAATGGCATGGAACCGTCCACGTTTATTAAGTGCAGCTTCCACATCCTTTTTGCCTGCCCGCATCCGTTCGCCAATAATATAATGTCCGGCACCACGTTGTAGGATGCGTAGATTTTCTTCGGAGGAAAAACCACGATCCATCACATGGATTATGCGCCCAAGGCGCCAACCCATCAAATCTTTCTTCACTTCCTCAATCACATTCATATCCATCGTGTTTCCTGGCCAAGACCACACTTTAATGGGAATGCCTTCACGTGTAACCGCTAGTCCAATCACCGTTTGTACGAGGTCCGGACGTTTATCTTTCGAGTATCCTTGAAGCCGAAAATCGTCATCTTCCGGGGTTTCGTTGGGAGCGACTTCAAAGTAACTGGATGTCGTATCGAAATAGAGAAGATCAACTTCCAGATTGAACAGGTTGGAAACATTGTCAAATACACGATCTTCCAACAAGCTTTGGGCATCCAATAACTCGTCCATGGCACGGTAAAGCTGATGGCAATGAACACTTGGAAGCCCAGGGAGATAGACATCTTCGGATATCCATTCTTCCATTCCTAATTTACTGGAAGGGGCAAGCGCACGGTTTGCGACCATTGCAAAAATGGCACGTTCTAAATTGATTTCGTGCTTGCGCTCTTTAAAAATCTCTTCGAGAATCGTATCCATCCCTAATTTTTTCCAAAGTTGATCAAATAGCCAAATGCCACCCAGTTGCTTGACAGACCGGAATAAAAATTCAGCTGTATCTCTAATTTTTTGTTTCGACTTCAGTGCCTCTTCGGGTGAGAGGAATCTATTGATACTTTGGGCCAGTCGTTCGAGTACGTCCATATCGAGATCATCTTCACGACCGAATGAATAGATCACCTTCGCTTTCGCATATTTGGCCTTCGGATCCCACACGTTATGAGCGAGCTGAATGTACGAAACTCTTGATCCATCTTTGTTTTTGCGAGTCACCCTTCTAATATACATGCCTATATTATAATTCATAAACATTATAATGTAAACACAAATTTTATTAAACGTGTGCCTATGTAAAATTCAAAAAATTTTAAGCACAAATCCACGAAAAGATTGATATCATAGGAAATACATTTTATTAAAAAGTGAATTTGTGCCTATTTACTGTCGAACTCGGGAAGAAAAAGGCAAAAAATTTAAAAATGGATCTAAATGAGCTGGGAGTAGTTGTGAAAGATCAGGGCGAGAATCAGTATGTACGAAAGGTTTTATGACCTGTGCTCCTCATTTTTCACAACAATTGATCAGGGGGAATTATTGACTTTTTTCAGCGTCGCCGGTAGAAGAGTGGGACGAGACGTGAGTGCAGAAGACAAAAAGGACTCGTCTAAGAACATGTCGTGCTCACTGCTTTTTTAGCAGTAAATACAAAAAGTAGGGGGCTCCGATAAGGGCGACGACGATGCCGGCCGGGATGCCGTCGGGGTCCACTAGCTGGCGGCCGACGGTATCGGCCAAGAGCAACAGCCATCCGCCCATTAAAAGGGCGACAGGGATAAACAGTTGATGTCTCGGTCCGACTAGCGCTTTGGCCATGTGGGGAGCCATGAGCCCGATGAACGCAATCCCGCCCGTGACGGAAACGGCGGAAGCGGCAAGGGCAACCGCCGTCAGAAGCAGGGCGACGCGTTCCTTTTCAACGGCCACTCCGATGCCGATGGCGACCGGTTCGCCCAATTCGAGCAGATTCAACCGATGGGCTTTGGACAGCGTAAAGGGGATGAGCACAGCCAGCCACGGCAAGAGGGCCCAGATGAAAGGCCAGTCGGTTCCCCAAATGCTTCCCGCGAGCCATTTGGCGATGAAGTCGACTTGAGCGCGTTCAGCTGACGAAATGAAGACAATCATCGCCCCGGAAAACGCCATGGAAAACCCGACGCCGGTAAGCACTAACTTGACTGGCTGGAGTCCGGCGAACCTGTCGTACGAAAAAAAGTAGATGAGACAAGCCGTAATGAAAGCCCCGGCGAAAGCGACCAAGGGAAGGGCGTACACAAAAGAACCGGCATCTATGGGAAAAAACAAAAAGAAGACCGTGACCGCCACACCTGCTCCCGAATTGATCCCGATAATGCCAGGGTCCGCCAAGTCATTGCGGGTGATGCTTTGTAAAATGGCACCCGATAAAGCGAACGCCATGCCGGCCAAGAGTGTGATAATGAGGCGCGGCATACGGACCGAATACAGGATGAACGTTTCTTTAAACGACCCTTGCCCGAGCAGTGTCGGAATGAGTCGGTCGTAAGACAGGGAGGAGACCCCCATGCCGATGCCGATCACGCTCGTCGCCACAATGAGGGCGAGCAAAGCGAACAGGATCAAACGCTGTTTTTTCCGCAATGCCGGATGGATCATGAAACTGCTTTCCCCCCCGTGCGGACGATGAACAGGAAAAAGGGCAAGCCCATCATGGCCACAATCGCTGCGACAGGTGTTTCGTAGGGGGCGTTGACGGTACGTCCCAGCGTATCGGCCAACAGCATAAAGGCTGCACCTAAAATGGCCGACATCGGCACGATGAAGCGGTAGTCCGTCCCGACGACGGCGCGGACGATGTGCGGCACCATCAAACCGAAAAAGGCGATGTTGCCGGCGAGTGCGACAGAAGATCCGCAAAGGACGATCACGACGATGAATAACACGGTCTTCACGCCTGTCGTCTGTTGCCCCAACCCGACGGCGACCTCCTCACTTAAACTGAGAACCGTCAGTTGTCTGGATAGAAAGAGCGCGACAGCGATCCCTAAGGCGATAAACGGGACGACAACGTGAAGCTGGCTCCAAGAAGTGCCGATCATGCCTCCAGCCGTCCACATCGAGACGTCTTTAGAGAGTTTAAAGTATAAGCCGGTGCCTTCCGCAACGGCGTTCAGAAACGCTGTCACGGCTGCGCCGGCTAATACGAGGCGAAGCGGGGAAAGCCCGCCTCTTTTGGCGGCACTGATGCCGAGCACCAACACGGCGCCGACCCCTGCGCCGATGAAACAACTGATCGTGATCCCGAGGTAATGGGTAGCAGGGCCCAGTGCGAGCGTAATGGCCAGTGCCGCATTGGCGCCCGCTGTCAATCCGAACAGTCCCGGATCGGCAAGGGGGTTGCGCGTCATCCCTTGCATCACGGCGCCGGAAACGGCCAGCGCCGCTCCGACGAGAGCGGCGGCGATTTCTCGGGGCAGGCGAATTTCCCGAATGACAGACGCGTAATCGTCCGCTGTACGTGTCACCAGGGCCCGCCATAGAGAGGAGAGAGTCGTGTCAGCGGCCCCGAATACCATCGCCGCGACAAACGCGCCGATGAGAACGATCATTCCCGCTGACAGCTTGTATCGAAAGGGGATGGAACGTCGGTCCTCTTTGGTCATGATGCGATCATCTTTTCTGGTCGTTATCGGTTCAGAAAGTATTCTTCAAATACTTCCAGTTGGTATTCCAACGTTAGCGGATCGTTAAAGTAGAAAGCTTTGGCATCCACTTCCAAAACGCGTCCGTTTTTGACGGCGGGAATGTTCTGATACGTCTCCGTTTCTTCGTAGGACGTGTCCCGGTCGTCGTATTTGCTAAAAACGAGGTAGTCCCCGGCGAACTCGGGAAGGACTTCTAACGATAAGGCGTAGTAACCGTCCTTTAACGCCATCTCCTTCACTTTCTCAGGCATTTTTAATTTCATTTCCTGGTACAAAATTTCGGTGCCGCGGCCCCAGTTGTCGCCGAATACGTACAGTTGCTTGTCAAAGTCCTCAATGACCGACACGGTCGTGTCTTCCCCGATTTTGTCTCTAATTTGTTGACCGACCTGTTGGGCTCGTGCTTTAAAGTCTTCCACCCAGGCCCGGGCTTCTTCTTCTTTGTTTAACAGTTTTCCGATTTCAATATGCTGGGTTAAGTAGTCGACTTTTCCGTATGTAAACGTAACGGTAGGCGCAATTTGCTTTAATTTGTCGACGTTTTTAATGTTCGATAACCCGATGATCAAGTCCGGTTCCAGTTCAATGATTTTTTCCAGACTTTCATCGGACACTTCCTCCACACCTTGTAACGCGTCTTGGAAACGCGGGTTCATTTTGGTCCACGCGTCGATTCCGACGAGATTGACATCTAAGGCCATGACATTGCCGGCGAACGACGACAGGACGACCACCCGTTGTGGGTCTGCCGGCACTTCCACGGGCCCGTTTTCCGATTCGTACGTGATCGTATCTTTCTGATTGCCGCCGTTGGCAGAATCACTTTCATCTGCTGCTTGCGGGCCGCTATTGCAGGCGCCGAGAAGCAGCAGGACACACAGTGAGAAGAAAAGCGACCGTTTTCTCACGTCGATCATTCTCCCTTTATTAAGTGATACGACAGGCACATCGGCTTGTTCGTGTGAGGATCGAGTTGGATGTCGGCGTCAATGTGAAAGACTGTTTTCAGCACGTCGCGGGTGATCACTTCTTCACACGTTCCGGCCTTGGCAACTTCTCCATCTTTTAACGCGATCATGTAATCGGAGTACCGGGATGCCTGGTTAATGTCGTGGAGCACCATGACGATCGTGCGCTGTTGCTCTTTGTTCAACCTCTTTAACAGCTCCAGCACTTCCAGCTGGTGGGCGATGTCTAAATAAGTCGTCGGTTCGTCGAGAAAGATGATCTCCGTTTGTTGGGCGAGGGCCATGGCAATCCAAACGCGCTGGCGCTGGCCGCCGGAGAGGGCATCGACCGGTCGGTATCGATAGTCTTTCGTCCCCGTCACGTCCAGGGCCCAGTTAATGGCCTCACGGTCCTTTTGACTTAAGCGCCCGAACCCTCTTTGGTAAGGAAACCGGCCGTAGGACACGAGTTCTGCTACCGTTAACCCCCTGGCGCTCTCAGGATTTTGGGGGAGAATCGCCATTTTTTGGGCCAGTTTCTTTGTGCGTTCCGTGGCGATGTCCTTACCGTCTAACACGACCGCACCCGACCGGTGCGAAATAATGCGCGTCATCGCTTTGAGCAGCGTCGATTTTCCGCAGCCGTTCGGACCGATGATGGCGGTGATTTTTTGATCGGGAATGTTGACTGTGAGCTGCTTTACAATCAACCGCTCTCCGTAGCCAATGTTGACTTTTTCCGTGTACAGTCGGCCCATCGTGATTCCCTCGCAACCATAAATGATAATGATTATCAACACTAAGGCAACCTTTACTTTAAAGGGAACGGGGGGGTCTTGTCAAGACATTTTGATTGTAAAAAGAAAAAAATTAGCGTACACTTAACTGAGAACGATAATCAACTGGGCTGCTTTAGGGAGTGGACAGACGTGCAGAACGAGTTGTTTGACGTGACTATCGTCGGAGGCGGGCCGGCCGGACTTTACGCCGCTTTTTACAGCGGACTCCGGGAAATGAAAACGAAATTGATCGAATGTCAGCCACGATTAGGTGGAAAGCTTCACGTCTACCCGGAGAAAATGATCTGGGACGTTGGGGGGCACGTACCGATTTCGGGCGGCGAGCTCATTCAACACCTAGTGGCACAAGGCTTGACGTTTAACCCGACCGTCGTGTTGAACGAAAAAGTGGAGGTTGTGACACGCGACGGGGAAGGGATATTCGTCTTAGAGACGGCTTCCGGGCAAAAACATTACACGAAAACCGTCATTGTCGCAGTAGGCAGCGGGATCATCAATCCGAAAAAACTGCCGTTAGAAGGTGCGGACCGGTTTGAAGGTTTGAATTTGCACTATGCTGTTCCGTCAATCCGGCGGTTTCAAAATAAAACGGTGCTCATTTCAGGCGGAGGGAACTCGGCGGTCGATTGGGCGATTGAACTTGAGCCCGTGGCTGAGAAAGTTTATGTAGTGTGCAGAAACGGTTCGTTGTCTGCCCATGAGGCACAGGTGACGGAACTGTTAAACAGTTCGGTGGAATGCATCTTTCATTCAAAGCTGACGAAGCTTGTGGCAGGTGATGACGACAGTGTCATAGAACGTGTCCAATTGACGAACCTCAAGACAGGAGACGTGTTCGAGTTGCGCATTGATGACGTCATCGTGCACCACGGGTATGAGTGTGATACGTCTTTGCTGGAGAAGAGTACACTGCCGATTAGAATGGTGGACAACCGTTACATCGCCGGCAGTGCGAGCAGTGAGACGTCTGTCGACGGGCTCTACGCCGCCGGGGACATCTTACAGTACGACGGAAAGGTCAATTTGATCGCCGGCGCTTTCCAGGATGCGGCGAACGCAGTCAACAAAGCCAAACAGTTTATCCAGCCTGACGCCAGTCCGGTGGAGATGGTGTCTTCTCACCACAGCGCGTTTAAAGAGCGGAATCGGGAGTTGTACGGAATAAAAAATTAAGAAGGTTAAAACTCCCGGTTGGAGGAGGGTTCTCGTTTTTTCGTGTCGAAAACAAATGGTAGAGCAAGTTAGACAAGGATGTGTCGCATGACCGATGGCCATTTTGAAAAACGATTGGGCACCGCTGTTGGAAGAGGAATTTAAAAAGCCGTATTACATCAAATTGCGCCAATTTTTAATAAAAGAATACAAAACGCGCATCGTGTACCCGAACATGTACGACATTTACAATGCGTTGCACTATACGCCGTTTGAGGAGACGAAAGTCGTCATTTTAGGTCAGGACCCTTATCACGGCCCTGGACAAGCCCACGGGTTAAGCTTTTCCGTGCAACCGGGCGTGAAGGCGCCTCCCTCGTTGCAAAATATTTTTAAAGAATTGCGGGACGATGTAGGGTGTACGATTCCGAATCACGGCTGTCTCGTGAAATGGGCAGAACAAGGAGTCCTGCTGTTGAACACGGTGTTGACGGTCAGAAAGGGAATGCCGAATTCACATAAAGGCATCGGGTGGGAGACGTTTACCGACCAGGTCATTCGCACGCTGAACGAGAGGGAGAGGCCAGTCGTCTTCATCCTGTGGGGGAGAAACGCCCAGGCAAAAAAACAGCTCATTTCCTCTCGTCACTACATCATCGAGTCTCCACACCCGAGTCCGTTTTCGGCTGACAGAGGGTTCTTTGGCAGTCGGCCGTTTTCCAAGGCGAATCAGTTCTTGCGCGAGATCGGAAGTCCAGAAATTGATTGGCAAATACCGGATCTGTGAATAGAGAAGAACCGGTACTTGCCCGTCGTTTAACAAAAAGCTTTACGACACTCGGAAAGGGGGAACCTGTCGTCCATCAATGTCGGTGAAGTCGTATTCTTTGGCCAGGTCCCCTGTCCGCAGGACTTGCCCTGTTTTTTTCAGCACTTCTGGATCAGAGGCGAGGGCGCAGACGGCACGTCCGACGTAGCGGGGAGATTCGGTCTGGGCTAAGGCCTCGACGTCCTGCCAGTGCGCTTCGTCCGTTCCAAACGCTTTCAAGACGAGCTCCGTCCGCATCCATCCCGGAGAAACAGCCAGTACAGCAATGCCGTCCTTTTTTAAGTCTATTGATAAGCCGTACGCCATGCGGGTAAGGGCGTGTTTGGCCAGGTCGTAGTAGAAGTGGCCGATGTACGCGTCGTCGTCCCAAGAGGTCGTATGGATGATTAATCCGCTTCCTGTGTCCCGCATGAACGGCACGGCGTAGTAATTGGTCACCAGTTGGGCGCGCACACCAGCGGTAAACATATGATCCCAGTGTGTTAACGGCAATTCCCAGAACGGCTTCTCCTCGATTGGCAGCTCGTTTCCTCCCCACACATTGTTGACGAGAATGTCCAGCCGGGACTGTTCTCGCCGGATGCGCTCGATTAACGCCTTCACCTCGTCGTCGTTCGTATGGTCGCAGCGAACGGCTACGCTCTTACCGCCGGACGCTTCAATGTCGGAAGCCGTGTCGTCAATGGTCCCCGGCCAGTTGTGCGTGCTGTCCCCTTTCACACTTCTCCCTGTCACATAGACAGTGGCACCGGCCATCCCTAATTCCAGGGCGATTCCCCGCCCCGCTCCCCGACTCGCCCCTGTGACGAGGGCAATTTTTCCTTTCAACGACTGCATGGGCCATCCTTCCTTTCATGTGGTGTATAATTTGAAGTATAGGCACGTATTCTTGACACCTTATGTCATATTTTTGAATAAATTTAGCTAACCCTAAAGGAGATTGGGATGAGAGCGGACCGATTGATATCCATCTTGTTGTTACTGCAATCTCACGGGAGAATGACAGCCAAGCAGCTGGCGGAACGGCTGGAAGTGTCGGAGAGAACCGTGTATCGGGATATGGAGGCCCTCAGTCGAGCTGGCATTCCCGTTGTGGCCGACCGTGGCGTGGGGGAGGGTGGCGCTTGATGGAAAAATACCGGACGAATTTGACTGGGTTCAAGGAGAAAGAGATTCAAGCGTTGTTCGTGTCGCCTCCCGCCCACTTGCTGGACGATTTAGGTTTGACGCGATCGGCAGAAGATGCCAGGAACAAATTGCTCGCTGCCATCCCTGACACGTACCGTCACGGTGCAAAAGAAGTCTGGCAGCGCATACACGTCGACACCCGTGCGTGGAGAAAGCCGGAGGAGACGGTTGCCGCCTTTGAAACACTGCAGCAGGCGATTTGGGAAGAAGAGAGATTGCACATCCTCTACCGGCGTTCAGACGGTGACACGGTGGAGCGTACAGTGGACCCCCTCGGACTGGTGGCGAAAGGGAGTGTTTGGTATTTAGTCGCATCAATCGATGAGACAGTGCGGACGTACAGAGCGTCGCGCATCCTGTCGGCGGCGTCGACGAATGAGAGGTTTGTCCGTCCGACGGACTTTGATCTGGCCCAGTACTGGGAGTCTTCTACTCAGGCGTTTATAGATCATTTGCCGGAATACGAAATACAGGTGGAAGCAGCGCCCTCCGTTCTTCCAAAATTGCCATACGCCGGTTGGTTCGCGAAAATTCGTGCAGTCGGCCATCCTTTGGACAGCGGTTGGATACCTGTCACCCTTTGCTTCGACACGGAAGAAGAGGCGAAGGCGTTCGTATTAGGGTTTGGAGACAACATGAAAGTCGTGGAACCGAGCTGTTTAGCCCGTGAAGTGGTCAAGATGGCCCATGCTGTCGTGCAGTTTTACGGTGAGTCGGTCAAACAGGGAGGTGCGTCCCTTGCCTCAGAGGGGTCAGACGTTGATAAAGTGGCAGTTCAATCAGATAAAAAAAGTGAAGGAATCCATGACGTAACGGCGGATTTCTCACTGGGTACGGTTGCGGAGATTCACCGTTTTCAGAGCACACACCCAGATTACGTGAAGACGCCGCTCATTTCTTTGTCCCATTTAGCTCAATACCTTGGATGTCAACGCGTGTTTGTCAAAGATGAAGCGCACCGCTTTGGTTTAGTTCGTGTGATGACAGGGGAGCGGCATGGGGGATGCGCATTTTAGGTCATCCGCTGAAGAGTGACCAGCGCATCGTATCCGGAGAGTCCGGGGCGGTTTCAGCCGGTTTGCTGTACTGCCTGGCGAGGGACCGCCGTTTTGAACAGGTGAAAGAAAAACTCGGGTTAAACCGAAGTTCGTCCGTTATTTTGATTAACACGGAAGGGGATACCGACGAAGCCCATTACCGCAGAGTCGTTTGGGAAGGGGCTTACCCGATGCGGTAGAGATAGGGGGAGACACTTGGAGCCGTCAAAAACACTGGAGACTCATAGTAGGGAGGAACAAGGTGAAAATGCAACTGCCGTGGATGACGTGGATGTTTACCGGGATTCCCTTCGCATTGGCTGTCCTCTCGCCGTTCCTTTTGGCCGAATGGCTGATAAAGAAGTACGAATCTCAGGAGAAGCAGCAGAAAGATGTTTAATCCACTGCTGTACATGGTCTTCTTTTTAATCTACACCGTGCTCATTCTGTGGCTGGGAAAGTACGGCATTGACCGTTCAAAAACGTTGCGAGATTACTATACGGTCAGCGGTTCCCTCGGGTTGTTTTTAAGTGTGTCGACGTTTGGCGCTACGTGGTTCAGCGCAGCCTCCATGTTGGGTCTCCCTGGTCTCATTTACGAGTACGGCTATTCTGCTATTTTGTACAGTGTCGTTTGCTGGTTTTTGGGTTCCTTGTTCATTATTATGTTGGCCAAGAGGTTGCGGTCGTACAATGTCGTGACCATCCCCCATTTTTTTTACAAGAGGTACGGCAGCGCCAAGCTGCAGATGTTTACCGGCCTCATTCTGGTGATCACGTACATTTTGTACATTGTGATTCAAATTCGCGGGTTTGGTATCGTCATCTCGTTCTTGTTGGACATTCCGTACACCGTTGCCATTTTTCTCGTGTATTTGTTTTTACTCTATACGACGTATGGCGGCCTGTTTTCCGTCGCACGGACAGACGCTTTGAATTTTTGTTTAATTATCGCCGGTTCTCTGCTGGCTGCTTTTACGTCATGTTCACGAGCAGCCCGCCGGTAGGCGAAGCGGCTTTACGGACCGTAGCGCCTTTGGAGCTGGACTTTTTCGCTATCGTCACCATTGTGGGAGGGACGGTTGGCGGCTACATTACGTTCTCCGGCGGACACCGCTTGCTGGAGGCCGGCGTGTCCGGAAAAGAGAACGTCAGAGAAGTGACGCGCTCGTCCGTATCCGGGATTATCGTGGCGTCGATCATGCGCATCATCCTGTTTTTGGCCGTCTTGGGTGTCGTGTCATCGGGATTTAGCCTCGATCCGGACAATCCGCCTGCGTCTGCTTTTCAACACGCTGCTGGTGTTGTCGGTTACAAAATTTTTGGTTTAGTGCTGTGGGCTGCCGGCATTACGTCCGTGATCGGCGCCGCTTATACGTCCGTCTCCTTCTTGCGGTCTTTCCACAGAAAGATCGACCAGCACTACAAGTATTGGATCATCGGGTTCATCGTTTTCTCCACAGTCGTCTTTGTTTTAGTTGGACAGCCGGTCACCCTCTTAATTTTAGCGGGGGCTGTAAACGGATTGATTTTGCCCTTAACTTTGGGGTCTGTGCTGCTTGCGGCCCACAATAAAAAAATCGTAGGAGGCTACCGGCATCCGGTGTGGTTGACGGTGTTCGGCGCTGTAGTCGTCGCGTTAACCGCTTATCTCGGCGTCGACACGCTCATAAGTTCGATACCTCAGTTATTTTAACGATGTATGGTGGGATTGGCGTTGTTCAAAGTGAGCGCATTTGGTGACAGTGGGCTGCGAATACAGTTTGGAGAGACCATTTCGCCGAAAACGAACCAACGGATTCGCAGCTTTGCAGTTTTACTCGAGCAGGAAAAACTTCACGGTATACTGGAGTGGATCCCCACTTACACAGCGTTATCGATCGTTTACGATCCCTACGTGATCTCTTACGCAGAGCTTGAGCAATTTGTCTTGGATCTCAAGGAGAAGATGACGCGCATCAACTTGCCAAAGGCGGACGTCGTGCACATTCCGACGTGCTACGGCGGGGACAAAGGGCCAGATTTGGCACAAGTGGCCGACCATAACGGATTAACAGAAGAAGAAGTGGTGAAGATCCACTCCGGAACGAATTATTTAATCTATATGATGGGGTTTACGCCCGGCTTCCCTTATTTGGGCGGGATGTCCAAGAAAATTGCCACGCCGCGGTTAACTGTTCCGAGACCTAAAATCGCGCCGGGGTCTGTCGGGATTGCCGGTGAACAGACGGGGATTTACTCGATGGAGACACCGGGTGGGTGGCAGATCATCGGCCGGACCCCGTTGAAATTGTATGACCCGGATCGGGACCCGCCGATATTGCTGAAGGCCGGAAACTACGTCAGGTTTCACCCTGTATCGGAGGAAGAGTACAAAGACATTCTGGAAACGGTCCGCAATGGAACGTTTCACCCCCACGTCGAACCGTATCGGGAGGAGGAAGATGGTTGTGCAGGTTGATCTAAACAGCGATTTGGGCGAAGGTTTTGGCGCGTACACGATCGGACAGGACGAGCTCATTCTCCGCCACATTACGTCTGCCAACATTGCCTGCGGGTATCACGCCGGCGATCACAATGTCATGAGGCGGACGGTTCAGAAGGCAGTCGAACTGAATGTGGGGCTGGGAGCCCACCCGGGGTTACAGGACTTAATCGGGTTTGGGCGCCGTCCGATGCAGGTAGACCCCCAAGATGTGTACAACATGGTTGTATACCAAGTGGGGGCTTTACAGGCGTTTGCCCATCTGTACCAGGCGGAACTTAGTCACGTCAAACCGCACGGGGCCCTTTTTAACATGGCGGCAAAAGATAAAACCCTCGCGCAGGCGATCGCTGAAGCCGTTTATGCGATCAACCCCCGGCTGATTTTGTTTGGCTTGGCAGGTGGCGAGCTCGTCAAAGCAGGGGAAAAGGTCGGGTTGACGGTAGCGCAGGAAGTGTTCGCCGACCGGACCTATCAACCTGATGGGTCGTTAACTTCCCGCACTGAGCCAAATGCTATGATTCACGATGCAGAGCAGGCTGTCCAACAGGTGGTCCGCATGGTCAAAGAAGGGAAGGTGGAAGCGGTGGACGGTTCGGACGTTGAGATTAAAGCAGATACCGTGTGCGTTCACGGCGATGGACCGCAAGCTTTACAATTCGTGAAAAAGCTGCGACAAGCACTGACGGATCACGGCATTTTTATCAAGCGGGTTGGAACGTAAAATGGGACGCGGCGTACTGGAAGTGATCAAACCGGGTTTGGCGACCTCTGTTCAAGACCTCGGCCGCACGGGATACCAACAGTACGGTGTGGTCGTCTCCGGCGCAATGGACGCTTACGCACTGCAAGTGGGGAATCTCCTCGTCGGGAATCGCCGCGGCGCCGCTGGATTGGAAATCACGTTAATGGGGCCGGAACTGGGAATCCTTCGCGATACGACGATCGCCGTTTGCGGTGCTGATCTCTCTCCCACTGTAGATGGGGTCCCAATTCCGGTATGGAAGTCCGTCCAGGTGAAAAAGGGTCAGACATTAACGTTCGGACAGCCCAGGAGCGGGGTGTACGCCTACTTGACCGTGTCGGGGGGCATCCGTGTCCCGGATGTGATGGGCAGTAAGTCGACGTACGCCAAAGCGAGGTTGGGGGGCGTAAAAGGACGGTATGTCAAAAAAGGGGATGTGCTTAAGGCTGAAGACATGGCGGACAGAGTGAAGCAAGTCGGAAGGAGGGGGATACCGCCTTCCAACGTACCGGACTACCGCCCTTCTAAAAGCATAAGGGTCGTACTCGGGCCTGATCATGAATTGTTCGATCTCGAAAGTATCGAAACGTTTTTGTCCGAAGCGTACCGAGTGACGACCCAATCAGATCGCATGGGCTATCGCTTGTCGGGCCCAAAGCTCAAGCACACGTCAGGTGCCGACATAATTTCCGACGCCATTATGCCTGGCACCGTTCAAGTTCCGGCCAACGGGGAACCGATTGTGCTCATGGCTGATCGCCAGACGACGGGCGGCTATTCGAGGGTGGCGACGGTCACTTCCGTTGATTTGCCTTATGTGGCGCAGCTGCCTCCCGGTTCAAAACTTACGTTCGAGGCGGTTAGCGTCGAAGAAGCCCATCGGTTATGGATCGAGCGGGAAACGCTATTGCGTCAGCTCAGCATTGCGGCAGGCGTGTATGAACGTTAGTTAGGAGGCATGAGATAAGTGTTGAGCTTGAAAGATATTCAAGAGCTCATTGGAAGCATCGATAAAACGAGCATTACCCATTTTGATTACGAGAGTTCGGGGCAGAAACTATCGATTAGAAAAAGAAAAGAAAAAAGCGCTAACTCCCCTCAGCCGCCCGCGCCAGGAGATGACGTGACGGAGGAAGGGGTTACATCTCAGGAGGTGTCCGGTGAAGCGTCCTCCGCCATAAGTGAACCTCCGAAAGAGGAAAAACTTGACGAGGATGTCCATGAAATCGTCAGTCCCATGGTGGGGACCTTTTACCGAGCACCTGCTCCAGACGCAGAACCGTACGTCCAAAAAGGCGATGTCGTCCAGCAATCGACGGTTGTGTGTATTGTGGAGGCGATGAAGTTAATGAATGAAATTGAAGCGGAAGTGAACGGAGAGATTGTGGACATTTTGGCAGAGAACGGGCAACTCGTCGAATACGGACAGCCGTTATTTTTAGTAAAGCCCGTGTAGAAGGGAAGAGACGATGTTTCGCAAAGTGTTAGTCGCCAATCGCGGGGAAATTGCCGTCAGAATTATTCGCACCTGTCGGGAAATGGGGATCCGTACGGTTGCCGTTTTTTCCGAGGCAGACAGGGAGTCCCTTCACGTTCAACTCGCCGACGAGGCCTATTGTATCGGGCCGGCGTCTCCCATGGGCAGCTATTTAAATGTTATCAACATCGTGAGTATAGCGACGTTGACAGGGTGTGACGCGGTTCATCCGGGTTACGGTTTTTTAGCGGAGAACGCAGACTTTGCTGAGCTGTGCGCCGATTGCAATGTTGCGTTTATCGGGCCGGATGCAGACGCTATGAACAAGATGGGAGCGAAGGACGTCGCCCGTAAGACGATGGCGGATGCGGGGATTCCTGTCGTACCGGGTTCAGATGGCCTCGTTCGGGACTGGAACGAAGCGGCGGAAGTGGCGGAGAACATCGGCTTTCCTGTCTTAATTAAAGCCGCTGCGGGCGGGGGAGGAAAGGGAATACGGCTTGCCCGCAATAAAGCTGAGCTGGAAAACGGTTTCCGCATTACGCGGCAGGAAGCCGCTGCGTCATTCGGCAATCCCGGGGTTTACCTGGAGAAGTACGTTGAGGATTTTCGTCACGTAGAAGTACAGATTATGGCGGACCAGTACGGCAATGTGGTCCACCTCGGCGAACGGGACTGCACCATTCAACGGCGGCTGCAAAAATTGATCGAGGAAGCCCCTTCGTCAGCCGTGACAGAAGAAAAGAGAAGGGAAATAGGAGAGCTGGCCGTCCGGGCGGCAAAAGCAGTCCGTTATGTCGGAGCGGGAACGGTCGAATTCATTTACGATGGCGCTGGACGCGTTTACTTCATGGAGATGAACACCCGCATACAGGTGGAACACCCCGTGACGGAGTGTATTACCGGTATTGATCTCGTGAAGGAACAGATTTCGGTGGCATCCGGAAAGACACTTAGTTTCACCCAGAGTGACATCTCGATGAACGGCTGGGCGATGGAGTGCCGGATCAATGCCGAAGCCGTTGACAGAAATTTTGTGCCCTCTCCCGGAAAATTGAACCTTTATTTGCCTCCGGGAGGTCCCGGTATCCGCGTGGACAGCGCAGCTTATCCGGGATGTGTCATTTCGCCCCACTATGACTCATTGATTGCAAAGCTTATTGCCTGGGGGCCGACACGAGAAGAGGCCATATCGAGAATGAAGCGCGCGCTAAGTGAATTTGTCGTTGAGGGGGTCGAGACGACACTCCCTTTTCATGAAAAAGTGTTACGTCATGAGGATTTTGTGAGTGGGAACTTTAATACAAAATTTTTAGAAAAGAACGGATTTCTATAAAGGTATCCCTTGCATCAAGTCTATTCAAAAGCATGGCGAAAGGATGTGGGAAACAGTCGCGGAAATCGAAAGCTTGGTGCAATTCAGGATATAGAGAAAAAGTTTAAAGGAGAGGTCAAACGATGGGTAGTCGAACCCGTGGTGTGCATCGCCTTGCGATTGTCGTGACTGCGAGTTTACTAGTTTTGTCATCACTCGCCCCTTTGCCGTCCATCACCCTTGCCAAAAGTGAGGCCGTCTGTTTTGATCCCAGTCTTCCCGTTACCCAAGAGGAACAGCGAATGACAGACGGTGCGCCCATCCCGCAGCGAATTTTAAAAGATAGCCGCTTTGATCAATTCGTCGAAAAGTTCGAACGCGATCTGTGTGCTGCACAAAACGTGAAACACGCACAAAAAATCGTAGAGAGGCACGGGACACAGTTGTGGAAGACAGCGGTCCACCGCGCTCAAGGAAAGCGTCCGGATTTAGGAAAGCTGGACCGTTACGACGACCGTCCCCTTTATTGGGCACGGCTGCACATGACCAAAGCCCTACGATAGTGGGCCCCCGATTTTCAGTTAAAGGGGACGGAGCGGCAAGATTTGTTAAAGCGTTTAGAGTACACCTCTCGGGGTATCTCCTCTATCGACTTCCCCAAAGGGAAGGGAGTTAAACGGGTCCTCGTCAGCGGTTTTGACCCCTATAGACTAGAAGGAGATTTTCGGCGAAGCAACCCGTCTGGGGCTTCCGCCCTCCAGTTAGACGGGTTAAAGGTTAACACAGACAAGGGGCCGGCTTTCATTCAAGCTGTGAACTTCCCTGTTCGCTGGCGAGACTTTGAGCAAGGGATAGTGGAAGATACGTTTGGGCCGTACTTAAAGAAGCGTACAACGCAACGGATTAACTTAATGATGACGATTAGTCAGGGAGGCGCTCGCCAAATGGCGATTGAAGGTTACGCCGGGAGGTGGCATACCGGTGTCGACAATGAAATGGAATCCCGCTCCAGTGTCATCCCGACCGTCTCCCACTGGCTTATGCCAGATCCTCTTCCTGAATTCATTGAGACGGCACTTCCCGTCGAAGCGATGGTGGAGGATCAGACTGGGCCTTGGCCTGTGTTTCGCAATGACCAAGTGTGTGAATGGTTGCCACCTACCTTTGACGAGGTCGGCTGTCATGAAAACGGACCGACACCAGGCTCCAGGGCACAATCCGGCGGTGGCGGAAACTACCTCTCGAACGAAAGTCAATACCGTTCCAACCGTGTCCGCCTTGGACTCGGTGCCTTCGACGTTCCAGGGGGCCATCTGCACATCGCGGCGCTAGAGTTTTATCCTGAGGACCGTACTGTGTACATTGACCCGGCGTTCCAACATCACCGCACTGTGACGGTTGATCAGACAGTCGAGTTAGTGAAGGCCGCGACGCGTGCTGTAAAGTAGTACTTTTTAAAAAGGGCGCCTCCTTTAAGCGGGGAGCCCTCTAGTCTGAATTGAACTCTGGAGGGATCGATGTGAATCAAGACGTTGAAACCGTTCGCAAGGCTGTTCGCCAGGGGGAATGGTGCCGACCGACCACTGGGTTAGCACCAGGCTACACCCAGGCGAACCTGGTGATTTTGCCGAAACGATACGCTTATGACTTTTTGCTGTTTTGCGTGCGCAACCCGAAGCCGTGCCCGTTGTTAGAAGTGACAGATACGGGGTCCCCTGTTCCGCGGCAAACGGCTCCGGAAGCTGACTTGCGAACAGATCTTCCGAAATACCGCATTTACCGCAAAGGCGTTTTGGAAGATGAAGTGACCGACATATCGGGCTACTGGTCAGACGATTTCGTTTCCTTTCTCCTCGGCTGCAGTTTTACGTTTGAAAAAGCTTTGCTCCAAAGCGGAATCCCGATTCGGCACATTGACGAGGGCTGCAACGTTTCCATGTACCGAACCCATATTCCCTGTCATCCGGCAGGGGTGTTCAAGGGACCGATGGTGGTCAGCATGAGGCCGATGAAATCCCGAGATGTAATCCGCGCCGTTCAGATCACGTCGAGATTTCCGTCTGTTCACGGGGCGCCGGTACACATCGGCCATCCAGAGGAGATTGGCATTCGCGATTTGACCCAGCCTGATTTCGGAGATCCGGTCACGGTATACGAAGGCGAAGTCCCGGTGTTTTGGGCATGTGGGGTTACACCACAGGCAGTTGCCATGGCAAGCAAGCCGGACCTCATGATTACCCACGCCCCTGGTCACATGTTCATGACCGATATAAGAGAGGAAGAGCACGCTGTATTGTAAGTAAGACACCGTCAACAAACGGCGGTGTCTTTTGACGTTCTTTTATCCTTCCCCGTGTTCGCGGTATGCTGAGCGGTTCACGGCCCCGACGTACTCGTTCAGCCTGAACGAATGTTTGATGGCAGACGTGATGAAGGCCTTGGCCGTTTTGACCGCCTCCATGACGGAACGCCCTTTGGCCAACTCCGCTGTGATCGCCGCGGAATACGTGCAGCCAGCTCCGTGCGTGTAAGTCGTCTCGATTTTTTCCGACTCGAGCACTTCATACTTGTTCCCGTCGTACAGAATGTCGACGGCATCCAGCTTGCTTCCACCTTTGACGAGCACGTACTGTGCCCCGAGTTCGTGAATTTTGGCGGCAGCTTCCTTCATGTCGTCTACGGACTGGATGGGGGGCATTTGGCTCAATCGCGCTGCTTCAAACAAGTTAGGGGTGACAACCGTAGCCTTCGGGACGAGCACTTCCCGCAAGCTCTTCGTGTTTTCCGGCTGCAATTCCTCAGTTTCATCGGTCCCTTTACAGACCATGACCGGATCGATGACGACATTCTTCAGTCGGTGTTTTTCGATCACTTGGGCGGCCAGTTCGATGATGGCCGGTGAACCGAGCATCCCTGTTTTGACGGCATCGATACCGACGCCGACGACACTCGTGTCGAGCTGCTTCCTCACTGTTTCGACGTCTACAGGAAACACGTTGTGAAACCAGTTGTGGTACGGGTCCATGGCGACGATGGTCGTGACGGCGGACATGCCGTAAACGCCGCGTTCCTGGAACGTCGTTAAATCGGCCTGGATACCTGCGCCGCCGCTGCTGTCGGAACCGGCAATCGTCAAGGCTTTGTAGAGTGGCATCTTCTTCCCCCTCGCATGTAAGTTTCTACTGTGACATCATAGCCTAAAGATGAGAGAAAACCAAGAATTTGATTGTCTCTTAATTATAACAATTTTTGACTGGTGGCGATGAAGATCTATCAAATATGGACATGAGATAAATGGGCATACTAACTGAAAAATGGACAGGGGTGTAAACAAACGAATGAGAATAAGAGGCAACGGGAAGCAAGCCATCTGGGCCACGGTCATCACTATTTTAGTCGTCGTATCCGGGTTGATCGCCCTCATCTGGTCCATCACTCAATAGCCCAACTTTTCACGATGGTCCCGTCGCACGGGACCGTTTGTGTTTCCACTGTGGGGATATTGTGCATTTTGGTAAAATAAAACGTGATACATGTGATGGAGAGGGTGGAGAATGTGAAGGCTGTACTGATGCAAGGGTTCGGCGGAACAGACGTCTTACATATCGGAGAACATCCAGACCCCGAGTTGGGTGAGGGGGACTTGCTCGTCCGGGTCAGGGCGACGGCGTTGAACCGCGCCGATTTGTTGCAGCGCAGAGGGGCGTATCCGCCGCCAAAGGGGGCCTCCGACATTCTCGGTTTGGAGATGGCGGGGGAAGTCGTGGATGTGGGTTCTGCAGTCACGGCGTGGAAACCGGGTGACCGCGTGTGCGCCTTGCTCCCCGGCGGTGGCTATGCCGAATACGTTGCCATTCCGGCAGGCATGGCGATGCGTTTGCCCGACCACTTTTCTTTTGAACAAGGAGCCGCCATCCCGGAAGTGTTCTTGACGGCGTATTCCAACTTGTTTTGGTTTGGAGATCTTAAAATAGGGGATCGCGTCCTGGTACACGCCGGCGCGAGTGGTGTCGGGACGGCAGCGATCCAGCTGATTCGGGAGCTCGGGGCAGAAGCGATGGTGACGGCCGGATCGAAGGAAAAACTGGAACGCTGCCGTGAACTAGGCGCTACAGCCGGGTGGAACTACAAGGACGGCTCGTTCGCTCCGTGGGTGAAAGAGCTGACAGAGGGGAAAGGCGTCGACCTCATCCTCGATTTCGTCGGAGCACCGTATTTTAAAGACAATGTCGACAGTCTTGCTGTCGATGGCCGGTTAATCATCATCGGCACGTTGGGCGGTGCGAAAGTGCGCGACGTGAACTTGACGGACATTTTGATGCGGCGTCTCAGCATCGTCGGGACAGCCTTGAGGTCGCGCAGCGTGGAAGACAAAATTAAATTAACCCGAGAGTTCAGCGAATTTGCCTTGCCGCGTTTTGCAGACGGGCGCTTGCAACCCGTGATCGACCGCGTCTTCGACTGGCAGGACGTGAGAGAAGCACACCGTTACATGGAATCGAATGCAAACATCGGGAAAATTGTACTGAGAATCGGGTGAAAATCGGTGCAACGTGATTCCAAATGGCGTTCCTGCCTCGGTCGGATAGTGGAACAAGACGCCTTGCAGGAGCGATCAGCCCATTCTGCTCTTTCCAAGGAAGACCGAGGCGAAAGTGTGTAGATAGGAGTTCCAGTGGGGCGTTCATTCGGAAGACTGACGGTGATTCCGCTGCCGAACCAACTGGAAAGCGGGGATTCGCGCGAGCGCTTATTCTCACCCGCGACATAGGATGTTGATGAGTGTGATGGGAGCACATGTTTTTCAAGCCCGACCTGAACGCCCCGATCCGGTGTACGCAAAAAAGCTCACGGTGAATTGACTGTGGTGATTCAGTATTTATTTCAAGGGTGGAACAGCCGGGCAGACAGCAAATACCCGTATGTCGCCAAATCGCCTGCCTACGGGCCAAAACCGTTTCTGATGCCAGCACCTGTCTCCGTTCATGATACGATCCCGAGGGAACCGCACCCCAAACCGCCTTTGTATTGAATTAACATGAATCGTCCAACATCGCTTCGTAAATTTTTAAGTTGGCGTACACGGCCGTTAGTACAGGGAATTCAGCAAGATCAGCTCCGTTTTCGACAGCCAAGGACAGCCACGCGCCCTGAAGGTGATCGGCTTCAACGGGGAGATGTTTCTCCATATCGCGCTGCATGGACGATTTCATGTCGTAATGGCAGGCTTCCGTCGTTGTAAGGGTTTTTCGGGCTGCGTCTTCGGCGACAGGTGCCCCGATGTGGCGGGCGATTGAGACGAGTTCACGTATGAGTTTTTCGTACGTCGCGTTGCCGTGCGCATTGGTGAGGATGGGCCCGATCGGCGCTTGCATTAACGTCGTGATGCTACTCATGCCCGTGATAAAAATGTATTTGTGCCAGATGTCCGTCTGGACGTTCTCACTTAACGTCACGTTAAAGTGAGCACGTTGCAGGTGTGACAAAATGGTCTCGGCTCTCCCGGTTCTCGAGCCGTCCCACTCGCCGAAGACGAGGTCGTGGCGTTCACTCGTTTGCACGATTTCACCCTGTCGGTCCAAGGTCGCCTCGATAAAACAGAGCCCGCCCAGCACTTTGTCCGCTCCGAAGGCTTTCGTCAACTGTTCGAAATGCGTATAACCGTTCAAGAGCGGAAGGATGGCTGTCGAATCTCCGACGTACGGTCGCACGTCTTCCATCGCTTGCTTTAGGTGGTACGCCTTAACGGCCAGAATGAGGAGATCGAAAGGTTTGGCGCTTTCGCCGCTGCAGATTGCATGAACCGGGCCGTTAAAATCGCCGTGACGGCTGCGGATGGTTAAGCCTGTTTCCCGTAACTGCCGCTGCCTTGTCGGCCGGACGAGAAAAGTGACGTCTGCTCCGTTTTGAGCGAGGCGGCCGCCGAAATATCCGCCGATGGCCCCTGCTCCCACGATGAGAATGCGCAAGTGAGCACACCTCCAGAAGGGTTATCTCCGGTATTTGATCAAATGAAGACGCCGTCCTACAGTTTTAAATTTTACCGGAAACGGTTTCAAAAACATAACCGGGAGGACGGCCTCATCGTCATCCGTCCTCTTCCAGGTCGACACCTGATGTTGGTAAACACCTTATACCCCCACAGCTTCTTTCCAGTTCGACAAGTCGATCGATTGGTCGGGGTCCACGACAGCTTGAAACTTCAACAGTACGACGTAACGATCGTCCACTGTATACACACCGTCTATCACTTCGTTTAAGTCGCGGAAACCTTTTTTAAGTTCGACTGCCTGTGTCACGGGTACGTCTGCAATATCATGTACGGCGTCTACTTTAAAACCAATCCAGCGACCGTCATCGTTGACGACAATGATCCGTTCTCCTGTTTCGCGAGACGGGCGTGCTCTCTCGGCTAACCCCAGTCTCGCTTTCAGGTCGATCAACGGTACGACGCGGTGGCGAAAGCGGAAGAGACCGAGCATGTACGGCGGCATTTCCGGCAACACGTTAAACGCGCCGGGTTTCGTGATTTCAGTTATATGCTCAATGTTGAGGGCGTAATCATCCTCGCTGAGTCGGAAAACGGCGCAAGTTAGTTCTCGCATACAGTTCACTGACACTTTCCCCCTTGTTGTGTCCATTTGTTTAAAGTATCGGCGATCGGCGTTTGGACTTTCACAGGGGGGTGAGCTAACGACTCTGAGTGGCGCAAGTGGTTGCCGACCGTGCGTGTCGAATGCTCTTCGCTTATGACAGCCGCTCCCGGAAACTGTGGCTCACGGCCTTCCACAAAGAGCGGTCGGACAACAGGCGCTGTTTGAAGTTCCGGTACATTTCTTTTTGTTTCGCTTCGAAACTCGGGTCTTCCTTATCTGGCAGACTGTTTCGCATGTCGTCAATGAGTTGCTGCACTTCCGGTGCCCGCGGTCCCCAAACCGCCTGCTCGTTGCCGTCCTGGTCGATGAAGATGAAGATCGGAATCGAACGGGATTTGCCGTTTGTCAAGTACTGGTCCATCAGTTCGAGGTTGTCGTCGCGGATGAGCAAGCTCATCTCGATGGATGCGGCCTCGCTAATGCGCATGAAGACAGGTACGCACAGCATGGCGTCGCCACACCAGTCGGCCGTCAGCACGATGACGCGCCAGTTTTTTTCCTTCAAGGTTTCAAAGAACGCCCGGTCGTCCGGTGACAACTGGAAGTTGTCGTATATTTGCAACATTTCCTCTTTGTTGACCGCCATACTGTCGATATACTGCTCAATGGTCATACCTTTCTTAAACCAATCGTTCAGCGTCATGGACGTCTCTCTCCTTGACATGTGAATATTTACTTACTAAACACAAGTATATAGGAAGGAGAGGCAATCGTCTACAACACCAGGGCGGCGATGACGCCGAAGACAAATAAAGGGATGTTGTAGTGGATAAACGTCGGGACGCACGTGTCCCAAATGTGATGGTGCTGGCCGTCGGCGTTCAGCCCCGATGTCGGGCCGAGGGTACTGTCGGACGCTGGGGACCCGGCATCTCCAATAGCGCCGGCCGTTCCAATTAACGATGCAGTGGCCAGCGGGCTAAAGCCCATCGCGGAACAGAGCGGGACAAATATAGCCGCTAAAATCGGGACCGTGCCGAAAGATGTGCCAATCCCCATCGTGACCAACAGTCCGACGAACATCATCACGACTGCCGCCATAAACTGGTTGTCGCCGAGCCAGGCACTGGCGGATTCTACAAGGTTGTCCACTGCGCCTGTTTCAGTCAAAATGGAGGCGTAGCCGGAAGCGATGAGCATGACGAACGCGATCGTCCCCATCATCTTCACGCCCCCTTCTACCACAGTGTCCCCGTTTCTCCACGCTTCTCCGCGGAAAATGAACATCGTCAATATACCGCCGAGCGCGGCGATAACGAGCGATTGGAAGACGATCTGCAGTACGAGGGTGACCCCTATGGCCAGCAACGTAACGGAGTGTTTCCACTGCCACGAATGTTGATCGGCGTCTTCTCCAGTTGCCGCCGATTCGCTCGTAAAATGCGTCGGAATGTCGGCGTACTCCCGCGCCTTCCGATATGTGACGACAATGGCGAGCACGAGGCCGAGCAGCATCCCTGCGACTGGAATCGCCATGGCCACAGGGATTGCCGACAGCTCGATGGCCATGCCGCTGGCGGCCATCTCGTCCGCGATAATATTGTGGAAGATGAATCCGAATCCGGCCGGGATGAGCATGTAAGGCGCCTTCAACCCGAACGTCAAAGCGGAGGCAACGGCGCGGCGGTCGACTTTCAACCGGTTAAAGACGGCGAGTAAAGGCGGAATGAGAATCGGGATAAACGCGATGTGCACGGGAATGACGTTTTGCGACAGACAGGAGAGGGCGGCGATGGTAAACAGCACAAAGCCGCGCCTTCCTTGCATGAGGGGCAGGACGCGCCTGATTAAAGCCGTCGTAATCCCGGAGCGGGCAATCATGACGGCGAAAATCCCGAGCAAAATGTAACTGAGTGCTGTCTCACCCTGCCCGCCGAGGCCGCCGATCAAGATGGAGAAAATCTCCTCAAGGGTCAGCCCTGCGGAAAAGCCAGCGACGGCGGCGGCGATGAGCAAGCCGAAAATGACATTGACGCGTGCCAAACTTAACACGGCTAACACGAGTACGGATAGGACAACGGGATTCCAGAACATAACGACCATTCCTCCCTTACTTCTCATTTATTTTACCAAATTAAATTGGTACCGTGTTGAAAACTTGAGCGTTTTTTTTTAGCGCTTTCATTCATCTATGTGAACCGTTAAGGTGTGCCACCTTAACGGAAAGGAAGGAGATTATAACCATTCGGATAACCGCTCGATGTCTTTGGACAGCGAACGGTCGCGGGTGAGAGGTGCGACGCGTTGACGGATGTCGCGGTACAACTGCCGCGTTCCCCTCCCGGCTTTGTCCACTCCCCGCATTTCCAGTGCCTGGGCGGCGCACATCGCTTCGATGGCCAGCACTTTGCGCACGTTCTGCACGACCTTAAGGGCGTGGCGCGCCGCCGTCGTTCCCATGCTGACGTGATCTTCCTGGTTGGCAGAGGACGGGATGGAGTCTACGCTGGCCGGGTGGGCCAACACTTTATTTTCCGACACAATGGACGCAGCGACGTACTGCGGGATCATCATCCCCGACTGCAAGCCGGGTTTCGGACTTAAAAAGCCGGGAAGGTCGTTCAGTTGCGGATTGACTAGGCGCTCAATGCGCCGCTCACTGACGTTGGCCAGTTCTGCCATGGCAATTTTCAAAAAATCCATGGCGAGGGCGATGGGCTGCCCGTGAAAGTTACCTCCAGACACAATGTCACCCCTTTCGGCAAAAATGAGCGGATTGTCCGTGGCGGCGTTCATCTCGATCAGCAGCTTCTCCCTTACATAGCGCAAAGCTTGGCGACTGGCGCCGTGCACTTGCGGGATACAGCGTAAAGAGTAGGCGTCCTGGACGCGAATGTCTCCTTGGCGGGTGACCAGCTGGCTGCCGTCAACTTGGTCGAGGATCCGGCGGGCAACCTCCGCTTGTTCTGGATAAGGGCGCACAGCGTGCACGTCGGGATGGAAGGCGTCTGTCACGCCGCGCAAACATTCCAACGTCATCGCCGCGATCTCGTCCGCCCGGTCCGCGAGATTTCTTGCTTCGAGGTAGGCGATGAGCCCGACGGCGGTCATCGCTTGGGTACCGTTAATGAGGGCCAGTCCCTCTTTGGCCGCTAGACGCACGGGTTTGAGCCCCGCTTGAGCGAGGGCATCTTTGCCCGCCATGCGCCTGCCGGCAACGAATGCCTCTCCTTCCCCGATCAATACCGACGCCAAGTGGGCGAGCGGTGCTAAGTCGCCGCTGGCCCCGAGGGAACCTTGTTGGGGAATGACGGGGTGGATGCGGTGATTTAACAGGTCAAGCAACAATTGCAGCAGTTCCCGGCGCACGCCGGAAAAGCCTTTTGCCAAAGCATTGGCGCGGAGTAACATCATCGCGCGGGTGACCGGTTCGGGAAACGGTGTCCCGACAGCACAGGCGTGACTGCGAATCAGGTTCATTTGCAAGTCTGCCACTAAATCGTTCTCAATCGTCACGTCGCTGAACTTGCCGAATCCAGTCGTTACCCCGTAGACGACAGTGTCGTCTGAGACCGCTTGATCGACTGTTTTTCGGCTGGCTTCTACCCTTTGCCACGCCGCTTCCGTCAGCCCCACTTTTTCGTTTTGATAGATAACTTTTTGGCACTTTTCCAACGTCAGGTTGTTTCCGTCAAGCAACATCATGGTGTTTGTGGTCCCTCCACAGAAACAAAATAAGAGGCCACACCAAACTGGTGCGACCTCCTCATGAACTCACTAACTTTAGGTCACATTGCTTATTGTGAATGCTGTTTCCCCAGATTATAACAAATGTAACCGGTTAACGCAACAGGCTTTTTTTCCGATGCTGAAAAGATAACATAGCTAATCAATTGTCGAATCACCATTAGTTTTGTCGAAATGGGTCAGTCTACAAGGAAAATAGTGGTTCCGGAGCGAATGTCTTCATTCCAGATAAAAATCGGAATGAGGGATGATTGATGAGTAACTTCGCCCACATCTTAAACGACCGTTTTTCCATTGTGGCCGCTACAAGGGATGATGAATACGTCGCCCAGGTGATCAGCACCACGAAAACGATGGACAGCGTACACAACCTGGAAGATGAAGCTATCTTGGATGATTTTATGGGCTACTTGTCAGAAACCGGTGTCCTCCATTCTTTTTCCACCTTTCAAGCTAGCCAGTATCAACGGGTGATGATTCCGTTTTATTACTTCTTGATCACGTATTTGGCCAAAACATTGCTGGGCATTAAGGCGATGAAAAGTTTGCCTGCTCTGTTGTTTAGTGATCAGGGTGTGATGCGAACCTTGGGCTTTTCGGCTATGGTGTTGGAAGAAGGGTACTGTAATCGGGGTGCCGGTAAACGGCATAACGACACCCCACCCGCCAGCCCGTTTACCCCTCAGACACTGGCAGAATTCATGAATAAGGCGACACCACAGGAGATTGAACAACTGTTTAACACCAATATCGCCAACTTAGCGGCATCTGGTGCTTTCTACCAACAAGTGACGGGCATCATCGATGGCACCGATATCGAAACGACGCCGAACTACGAAGGTGCCGGAAAAGTGATGCGCAAAAAGAAAATCCACAACAAAAAGGGCGTCCGGGAGATCGAGTGTGTCGTTTACGGATGGAAAGCGATTGTGTTGTTTGACCAGCACACGGAAATTCCCCTTGCTCTAAAAGTCGTCCCCATTCATGAACACGAGTCCAAATATACGCGTGTGCTCATCGAGCAGGCTCAGCGCAATCTGGGCAAGCACAGCCGGATCACCCAAGTGTTGATGGATCGGGGCTTTCTGGACGGCACCACCTTATATTGGCTCGACCAACAAAAGATCACATTTGTGATTCCCGCACGCTCCAACATGGACGTCGCCCAGGATGCACGGGACTTGGCTCAAGCGTCCATGGGGGTGACGGATACACGCCAAGAAAAACAGACGTCCGGTCGTGGCAAAAGCAAAACCGAGCACATCCTCGAGACCCAAGTTACTGGTGTCAAGGCGTTAACCAGTTATGTCGATTATCGGGACCCGGCAAAGCCCGCAAAGCAATACAGTAAGACGGGCGGCGGCGGTTGCCCAATCAACGCCGTGGTCATTCAACGCTACCGAAACGAGGAGATCCCGGCAGACAAATGCCCTGTTTTTTTGACCAACAGTCCCGTTGACCGCCCTTTTGTTCCGTATGATGCTTATGATGGGCGCAGCCTTATTGAGAATTTACTTTTTCGTGAAGGCAAACAGGGCTGGAATCTGGAACATGCGCCAACCAAAACGGCCAATGGCATGGTATCGCACGTCTATTTCACGTTTTTGACCATTGCCCTGACAACGGCTTATCGAACTTGGTGTGCCGAGCAAACGGAAGAAGGCGAAGAGAGTGAATCCTCTAATCAGCCGTCGAAAGGGATTCGCAATTGGCGTCGTCGCCTTATGCAAGAAAATCAAGATCAGATCATTGTGTTCAGTGGCCCTTATTATGGTATCTTCCATCTCATGACCTTTGTTCAGCTTATGGGAGGTCAAGTTAAAGACCAGTCTCCCCGTGAGACTGCCGTTTTTCGACAAAATCATCATTTTTCGCCTTAAGTTATCTTTTCAGTTTTCCGATGGCGTTGGCCGTTTGGTGTGGTGCAACGTCTCTAAGGGGCTGGCACACCTTCCACTGGACTGCTGGCCGTCGCGTACCGCTTCTTTGGAACGATCCCCGCTTCAAAGCCCAAGCGCCCTGCCTCGATGGCCAACTTCATCGCTTCCGCCATTTTGACCGGGTCTTTTGCGGAGGAAACGGCTGTGTTGAGAAGGATGCCGTCGGCTCCGAGCTCCATGGCGAATGCTGCGTCGCGGGGGGAGCCTATGCCAGCGTCCACGATGACCGGGACGTCGGATTGCTCAATAATCAAGGATAGATTTAACGGATTGACGACGCCTTGGGCGGAACCAATGGGGGAGGCCCCCGGCATGACCGCATGGACGCCCAGCTCCTCTAGACGCTTCGCCAATACGACGTCATCTGACGTGTACGTCAGGACGATAAAACCTTCTTCCAACAACTTTTCAGACGCTTTCAACGTTTCGACAGGGTCCGGCAACAACGTTTTGTCACACCCGATCACTTCTACCTTGACCATGTCGCACAATCCTGACGCTTTTGCCAGTTTGGCGATGCGGACCGCCTCTTCTGCAGTTTTGGCACCGGCAGTGTTGGGCAACAGCGTGTATTGAGTGAGATCTAACTGCTCTAGAAAGTTCGGTTGCGTCGGCTCGAAAATGTTCATCCTTCTGACAGCGAACGTCAAGATTTCAGCTTCTGCCGCTTGTACGGCTTTGCGCTGGACATCCAGCGATGGATACTTGCCCGTTCCCAAAAGCAATCTCGAGTGAAACGTTTTATTGGCTATTTTCAACACGGCCATCAACCTCCTCCGACGAAATGAACAATTTCCACGCGGTCGCCTTGATCGAGTTTTTTCGAGGGGTAGTGCTCTTTGTCCACAATTTCCCGGTTGTGTTCGACGATGACAATCCGGTCTTGCAGATGGAAAAACTGAAGTAAATCGGAAATCGTCTGGACGCTGTCGTCAAGTGTCACCTCACGACCGTTCACGTGCAATTCCACCGCAGTCACCTCCTCTCGGTCGACGGAAGAGCGGTCATACGGACTTACTTGGCTTGAACAGACGACGTTCCTTTCCGTTTTGAAGGTCCGTCGAAGAAACGTGCTGCCGGTGAGATGTCCCTGTCGTAGCGCCAACGGTTAAACGGGTCGGGTTCCATGGCCTCCCCCCTTGTGCACAAAATGGAACGAGCGAGCAGCTTTTTGCGGATTTTCCGCCGAAAAAAGAGCAGACATGACGGCAATGCCGGCGGCACCCGCTTCAACAACGTCTTTTGCGTTGTGTGGATGAATGCCCCCAATGGCGACGACGGGCCGTTTCACCGTGTGGGCGACCGCCCTTAAAGCGTCCAACCCCCTCGGAGACAAACCGGGCTTTGAACGGGTTGTGAAGATATGCCCGAACATGACGTAATCGGCACCTTTTTGTTCCGCTTGGAGGGCGTCTTCCAGCGTGTGAACGGAAACGCCGGCTTTCAACTCGGGGAACTTTTCCTTCAACCGTTCGACGGGGATCCCTGCGGAAGGGAGGTGAACGTTGTGGAGGCCGAGCAGAAGGGCGATATCCACACGGTCGTTTACGACTAACTTCTCTCTCGGGACTCCGCTGTCAACGAGAGCTTGGATCAGTTGCACGATTTTTTTTGGCTGTTTATTTTTTTCCCTGATGTGGATAAAGTCGACGTCACGCTGGATGAGTAATAAAATTTCCGACAATTCCTCCACCGTTTGGGAGCCATCGGTCACGGCGTGGAGCTCGACGTGTTTCGCCTGTTTTAAATTCATTCCGCTTCACCTGCCATTTAAAAAACCACTTCCCAGTTGTGGAAAGTGGTTGAGGCTCACGTTTCTCCCATCACTTCCCTACGCTGGTATTGACCCAGATCAGGTTCAAAGGGTTTTAAAGTGTCACTTTAATCTCAGCCTTTCTCCAAAGGCACCCCTAGTGATTTTGTATTCATGTTTTCGCTTTCGTCAGCTGTTTGACTCCATCGTATCATAACACAGCAGGAGCTGCCAACCACAGACGGTGTATTCCTCCTAAGCTCCTTTTTGACAACTCGGGCAGTCGCCCACATTTCGGCTCACAGCAACAAGTAAGCGAGGGGAGTGGCAATCAGTATGGTCAACACGACGCGTTCGAACCAAATGACAACCAACTTGGGAATGCTCACCGGGATCTCCGTGGACAAAATGACGGGTATGACAGCGGAGAAGAATAAAATCGCAGACACGCACACGATGCCGGTAACGAATTTCGTCATCAGGGCGGCGTCCACTGTCAACAGGGCTGGCAAGAACATCTCCACAATGGAAAGGGCTGCAGCTTTCCCGGCGAGCAGCGGTTCAGGCAGTTGGACGAGTGCCGCAAACGGGTAGAACAAGTAGCCGAGGAAATCAAAAAGCGGCGTATATTCCGCTAACACGAGTCCGATGAGCCCGACAGACATGATGGACGGTAAAATGCTCATCGTCATCACGAAGCCGTCTTTTAAATTTTGCCATACATTTTTTGACAAATTTCCGCCGTTTCCATCGCTTTCATCCAGGCGTGGCGCAGGCGGTTGTTTTCTATTGTGATTTCCGGGGTCCCTTTTCCGTCATAGTAGTTTTCACTCATACGGTTCAGAGGCCAAATTCGGACTGTGATCGCTGTCACCACAAACGTCACGACAAAGGTTGTCCAGAAGTAAGCGTTCCACATGTCCATCAGACCGAGGGTGTCGGCCACCACCACCATAAACGTGACGGACACGGTGGAGAAACCGGTTGCAATGATAGTCGCCTCTTTGACCGTGCACTTCCCCTCTTTGAATAAGCGGTTAGTAATTAACAGACCGATGGAATAACTGCCGACGAAGGACGCCACGGCATCGAGAGCTGACCGGCCCGGCGTCTTCCAGACGGGTTTCATCACCGGCTGCATGAGGATGCTGATAAACTCCAGCAATCCGTAGCCGACGAGCAGGGCTAAAAATATGGAGCCGATTGGAACGAGCAACCCCACGGGGATGACGAGGGAATTGAGCAAAAACGGGCCCATGTTGTCGTGAAACAGCCAGGCTGGACCGAATTCAAAGACGAGCATGACGGTGATGATGAAGCCGAGAACTTTTAGGACTGAAAACGTGAGAGCGACCGCGTTTTCCTTCCACGTTTTGGCGACAAAGGGGTAAACGGCTCCCAGCGCTATGACGAAGAGTGCGTAATAAGGTGTCAGACTAGAGAACGCCGTACGAAAGCCCGAGACGATGTGATCGAGCATAATGGAGTTCGTGCCGTTTAGTGTCACCGGAATGAAAAACATAAAGATTCCGATGGCACTGAACAGAAAGAATCGACATGCCGCGGCTGGTGACACGGGAGGCTGTGCGAGTGTTTGGTTTGTTTTTGTCCGATGTAGTCCATCCAATGTGTGAACACTCCTTTCAGTCGTGTTGTCGCAAGTAGAATCCCGTCAGGAAACTGAGCATCGTGTGTACGCCGGCTTTGACAGTGGCCTGTGCGACATCTTTGTGCGGATCGAGGCAGACGATGTCCATCGCTTTCACATGCGGGTCGCGTCCGGCTGCCGTGACCGCCGTGAACAGTTCGTCGGTCTGCATGCCGCCGGGTGTCGTAGCTGGGGCTCCAGGACCGTACGCTATGTCGAGGACGTCCATGTCGACAGTGACATAAACGGTGTCCACGCGGCGCTTTAGATCGAGGAGCGCCTCCTGGATCACGGCATCTAAGCCGCGCTGGCGCGCGCGACGCATGGTCACGTATCGGATTCCCGCTCTGTCTGCGTACTCTTTGAGGGACTTGGCGTTGAAGAAACCGTGCAGTCCGATGTTCCAGACGTCTTCCCCTTTAATGGTGCCGCTCTCAATCAAGTTTCGAATGGGAGTCCCGTTGCTCGGGCCGTTGTCTTTTAGACTGCGCAGGTCAAAGTGGGTGTCCAGCTGCAAAATGCCGATCCGCTCGTCTGGGTGCGCTTTTTTCCACCCCTTCACGAGCATGGCCGTTATCGAATGGTCGCCGCCCAGTGCCAGCGGAAACGTGTTCGGATGGTGTGTGCGCATGGCGTACATCGCATCTGTAATGGCTTTGTGGCTCCAGGCGATGTCGGTCACGTGCTGCTTCACGTCTCCCAAGTCGACGACGTTTAGCGGCGTCAAATCTACGTCGTAATCAAGGTTGTACGGGACAAACCCTTTCCACGCTTGGCGCATGGCGTGGGGCGTTTCACTGGCGGCAGAGGCGCTGATCGACGAGCGGGACAGCGGGACCCCCAACAGGGTGACATCGACGTTTTGCCATTCAACGTGATCGGCGCCGGGGCTTAACGACCTGATCCACTCGTGAACTTTGGGTTCACGGACACCGGTTTCCTTTTGCCAGACAAAAGGCGGTGGATTTAATTGCGGGTACGGGTAAGTCGTCATGTTCATCACCTGCTCTTTGTTTAAAGGAGCGATCCTTGTTTGACCACGACCTTTCCTTTTTTCACGACTGTGTCGACGAGATTGACGGCGTAATTGTACTGCATGTAAGCGACGTTCGGAGCGTCGAAAATGACGAGATCGCCTTGTTTGCCAGTTTCGACGCTACCGATGACGTGGCCGCGCTTGATGGCGTGGGCGGCGTTGATCGTGGCGGCAGTAATGACTTCAGCCGGCGTCATGTTCATTGAAAGGCAGCCCAAGTTCATGATAAACGGCAGCGATTCTGTCGGCGATGAGCCGGGATTGCGGTCTGTCGACAACGCCACCGGCACGCCGGCATCGATCATTTTGCGGGCGTTTGCCGCTTCAGTCATGAGGAAGAACGCGGTCCCAGGCAGCAGAACGGCCACGACACCAGCATCGGCCATTTGCTTAATTCCTGCGTCTGTAACGCGCAGCAAATGGTCGGCCGACACGGCACCGACCCGGGCTGCGGTCTCCGCCCCTCGGTACGGTTCAATCTCGTCTGCGTGTATTTTCGGCAACAGGCCGTGTTCTTTTCCGGCGGTTAAAATGCGTTCTGACTGTTCCGGGGTAAAGACGCCCAGTTCGCAAAACACGTCGTTAAATTCGGCTAGGCCGCTTTCGGCCACTTTCGGGATCATCTCGTGAATGACAATGTCGACAAAGCGGTCTGGATCGTCTTTGTACGCTTCAGGGACTGCGTGGGCGCCCATAAAGGTGGAGACGATGTCGACGGGGTGATCGTCGTCTAACCGTTTGGCGACGCGCAACTGTTTCAGTTCGTGCTCCAGCGACAGGCCGTAACCGCTTTTTGCTTCTACTGTGGTCACCCCGTGTTGCAGGAAGCGGTCAAGCCGTGGAAGTGTCTCCTGATACAGCTGTTCCTCTGATGCATTCCGTGTCGCTTGGGTCGTACTGTGAATGCCGCCGCCGGCATTCATAATCTCCATGTAGGTGGCCCCGCTGAGCCGCATTTCGAACTCGTTCTCACGACTTCCGGCGAAGACGACGTGCGTGTGCGGGTCGACGAGGCCGGGGGTGACGACTTTGCCGCGGGCATCAATCTGGTCGGCTTCAGACAGGCGCTCACCCACTTGTGCCAAAACGTCTGAATCATGGCCGACGTAGCGAATGGTTCCGTCTTCGACCCAAACAGATCCGTCTTCAATGATCCCTAAGTCACTCATGCGTTTTCCACTAACCGGCGTTTCAGACGTTCCGCGCAGTGTGACGAGTTGCGCTGCACGGCGGACAAACAGTGGTTTCGTCATGACGGACCTCCTCTGCTGTATTTCTAACGCTTCGATAGACAGTCATCCTCAAAGTGCATCCTTTCAGTACATTCGCAACCTTCGGGTTATGCGGGCAACTGTGGACGTCCTTTTCATGCGGCGCTCACTGTCCTATTTCAACATCGGGATGTGTACACCCCGTTCGCGGGCGGTTTTTTGCGCCAGCTCGTAGCCAGCGTCGGCGTGACGGACCACGCCCATGCCGGGATCGGTCGTTAAGACGCGCTCCAGCCGCGCCTCGGCTGCTTTCGTACCGTCGGCGACGATGACCATGCCGGCGTGCAGAGAATACCCCATGCCGACTCCTCCGCCGTGGTGGACGGACACCCAGCTGGCACCGCCAACGGCGTTTATGAGGGCGTTCAAGATCGGCCAGTCGGCGACGGCGTCACTGCCGTCCTTCATGGCTTCGGTTTCACGATTTGGCGATGCGACCGATCCGGAATCGAGGTGGTCCCGTCCGATCACGATCGGCGCTTCCAGTTCGCCGTCTGCCACCATCTGGTTGATGATTTTGCCGAAGCGGGCTCTCTCCCCGTAGCCGAGCCAACAGATGCGCGACGGGAGTCCCTGGAAGGCAATTTTTTCGCGGGCCATGCGAATCCAGTTGCACAAGTGTTCATTGTCGCGGAACTCCCGCAAAATGACCTCGTCCGTTTTGTATATGTCTTCCGGGTTGCCGGAGAGGGCGACCCAGCGGAAGGGGCCTTTGCCTTCGCAAAATTGCGGCCGGATGTACGCCGGCACAAAACCGGGGAAATTAAAGGCATCTTTCACACCTTCGTCGTGGGCGACCTGGCGAATGTTGTTGCCGTAGTCAAAGGCGACGGCGCCTTTTTTCTGCATCTCGAGCATGGCCTCTACGTGTACGGCCATACTCTCCTTGGCTTTTTTCACGACAGCGTCAGGCGACGCTTGGCGCATCTCGCGTGCGTCTTCCAGGGTTACCCCAGCGGGAACGTAGCCGTTGAAGGGATCGTGGGCGGACGTCTGATCCGTCACGATGTCTGGGACAAATCCGCGCCGCACCATTTCGGGCAAAATTTCTGCCGCATTGCCGAGTAAGCCAATCGAGAGAGCCTTCTCCTTTTGCTTTGCTTCTTCCGCCAGACGAATGGCCTCATCGAGGGTATCCACCTTCATGTCGAGGTATCGCGTGTCGAGGCGCCGCTGGATGCGCGTTTCGTCCACTTCCACCGCGATGACGACGCCGTCGTTCATCGTGACGGCAAGGGGTTGGGCGCCGCCCATCCCGCCCAGGCCGGCGGTGACGGTAACCGTGCCTTTCAGCGTGCCGTTAAAATGTCGCCGGGCGCATTCGGCGAACGTCTCGTACGTTCCTTGGACGATGCCTTGACTGCCGATGTAAATCCAGCTGCCGGCCGTCATCTGTCCGTACATGATCAACCCTTTTTTGTCCAGTTCGTGGAAGTGCTCCCACGTGGCCCACGCCGGGACGAGGTTGGAATTGGCGATTAAGACGCGGGGCGCATCGGTGTGCGTCTTAAACACGGCCACGGGTTTGCCCGATTGGACGAGCATTGTTTCGTCGTCTTCCAACTGCTTTAGCGTGTCGACGATGGCGTTGAAACTCTCCCAGTTGCGGGCTGCTTTTCCAATGCCGCCGTACACGACGAGGTCTTGCGGCCGTTCTGCCACTTCCGGGTCGAGGTTGTTCATGAGCATGCGCAGAGCGGCCTCTTGAATCCACCCTTTCGTGTTCAATGTTGTGCCCCGCGGGGCGCGAATGGCTGTTCTGTGTGACATGTGAAAACCTCCGCATTCGTCAAGTACCGTTTAGTGGTTTACCACCATCTTAATCGCCCACATGTCAAAATAGATAGGCCATTTTTATTTGAATATACGCATTTAATTTAATTGAAAATTCGGCCGACAAAAAAGTAAGGTCTTACACCTTACTTTTCTTTTGATTTCTTACTTTTCTTTTGGCGGTATTCTCTCGGAGTTTCTCCGGTGGCCTCCTTAAAAATGCGGCTGAAGTAATTGGCGTCAGTAAATCCGACGTGTTCCGTAATTTCTTGTACCGTCCACGTCGACTCCGCCAACAGTTTCTTGGCGTGCTTCAATCGAACGCTTTTTAGTATTTGTCTAAACGACTGTCCCGTCGCTTTCGTCAACAGGTGGCTGTAATAGCTGGGGCTCATGTTGACGTGTTCGGCGACGTCCTGCAACCTTAACCGGGGGGTCCGGTAGTTTTGTTCTATGTACCGGAGGCCTCTTTCGATGACGTTCGTCGTGGACTGCTCTTTCTGTTTGTTCGCTTCATCGATGAGGTCAAATACGAACAACACCACTTCTTGAACGATGCTGAAGAGAACGGGGGCGGACAGTATGGTTTGGAAAATGTCGTGGTAGCGAGTCTCCGTGTCTTCTTTGCGGTCCAAGTGATACGTTTTCATAAACCGCCTCAGTTGCGCCAGGACACTCGTCAGGCGGACCCGAATCAACTCCGGATCGGGGTACGGGTTTTGAAAACTAGTGAATCGGCGGTACAGCCACTCTTTGACGGCATGTTTGTCTCCGTCATCTAGCATGGTCATCCATTCCCGCTGTTCTTCGGGAGTCAGGAATGGGTCCACAGGATTAAATATCACGTTTTCGTCCACCCAAAAAAGCTGTTGCAGCCCTTTGAAAAAACTCAGTTTAAACATGTCCGCTGTTCTTGTGTACATGTCGTGGATACTGGCGGCGGGGACTGAAGAGGGGTGGACGGCGAGACTCAATCGACAGTGCGGGTGATCGCTGACCCACCGCTCCAGTATGCGCTGCCCTTCCTGTTGGAGGACCGCCTTTTCTTGTTCCTTAGGGATTTTAAGGACGCACACGACGTCGTGTTGCAAAGCGAAGTGTTTCACAAGGTGGGGGAAAGCGTACTGTTCTATCCAGTTGTACAGCGTTGAAAGGTGACGGGTTTCTTCCGGACGCAACACGATCAAACTGTAATTCCGTTCGTACAGCGGGTGCGGAATGAAAAAGTGGGAGTGCACAATGTCCGGCGCGGGTAGGATGGTGTCTGTTTGGGATTTCCGCGAATACTGTCGTGACGCCTGCAACAGTGACCGCTTCAGTTGTTCTGGCGACAACGGTTTCACTAATAAGCTCCTGCCGTGAAAATCGATCGCTTGCAGGGCCCGTTCATAGACCGGTTCGGCTGTCAAGCATATAGTCCAGCGAGCGTATTGGCGCAGCAACAGCGCAATGTCGCGCATGTGCTGGGGAGGCACCATCTCCAACTCGATGCAGACGACGTCTGGTTTGTACATTTTGATGTACTCCACAGCGTCTTTCAGGTTTCCGGCTTCGCTGACACGGTCAAAATGTATGCGGTTAGACTGGATGAACCAACGTATGCCGAAGCGTTCAGTCTGGTCCCGATCTGCAATTAAAATAGTCCCCATGATGTCGTCACCTTCCGTTGCATATACATTCCAAACGTGTAAGCGTGTTAAAAAAATACCTTAACAGTCGGGAAATAGCAAGGGTCTGGACACTTGTGCTACACTGTGGAAGGATAAAAAAAGAGGAGGGTTTTATCGCCATGGAGTTAAGCGGCCAGAAAGAAGTCTTTTCACGCGCAGCAGGAGGTAAGCGCATACAGAAATTGGAGTTTCGCTTTGGTGCCTTCGGTGCGGCGGTGCCGTTGCTGATTTTCGTCATTTGGGCCGTGACGACGAGCGTGCTCGGGGTGTCTTCTGAAATCGGGCTCGTTCTGGGTGCGGTGATCGGCCTGGCTGTGGGCTTGTTCTTCTGTAAAAGTAAATGGGAGGATTACGCCCAGGGGTTGTTTGATGGGTTGGCACAGCCGGTCGGGGTCATCGCCATGGTGGCGTGGTTCTGGGCCGGGATGTTTGCCCAGGTGTTGCAGGCGGGGGGATTGGTCGAAGGGCTCGTCTGGTTGGGGCAAGCGTCGGGTGTCACCGGCTCGCTGTTTGTAGCGACGACGTTTGTGTTGGCTTCTGTCTTTTCTACCGCTGTAGGCACCGGGTACGGGACGACGGTCGCGTTTTGCACGCTCATGTACCCGGCAGGCGTGGCCACGGGTGCCGATCCGACGATGCTCTTTGCCGCCATTTTGGCAGGGGCAGTGTTTGGAGACAATCTGGCACCTGTTTCGGACACGACGATCGTGTCGGCGACGACGCAGGATGCCGATGTGCCGGGAGTCGTGCGTTCGCGCTTTAAATACTCCATTGCTGCAGCGGTACCGGCTCTCATCCTCTTTGCCGTATTTGGCGGAGGCGGCGAGACAGAAATAACGGATACAACTGCGCTGCAGGCGATGCAAGAGTCCACGAGTCCTGCAGGACTTGTGTTGCTCATACCGTTTATCCTCGTCATTGTCCTCGCCCTCTCCGGACAACATCTGATTACTTCCTTGACGTGGGGCATTGTGTCTTCCATTCCCATTGTCATCGGTTTGAATTTGGGGACGATGGGCGACATTATCCGTTTCAACCCGGAGTCGGACGTCTATGTGGAAGGGGCTTTAGTTGACGGAATAGCTGGGTACGTGAACATGGCCATTCTCATTTTGCTCATTGTTGCGGCATCCCATTTACTCCGCTTAGGCGGAACGATGGAAGTCATGACGCGCGCCTTGATGAGATGGATCAACGGCATCGTCCGCAGGGCAGAATTGGCCATTTGGGGCATAGTCGCCCTGCTGAACAGTGCTATTACGATCAATACGGCGGCTGAAATTGCGGCTGCTCCCTTTGTAAAGGAAATTGGTGAAAAGTACAGCATACACCGTTACCGGCGGGCGAATATGCTGGATGCGATGACATCGGCGCTCGGTTACATTTTTCCTTGGGGTGCTCCAGTGTTGCTCGGATTAGGCACGATGGTCGGATTGCAAGAGCGCTACGAGTGGCTGCCCGTTGTACAGCCGACCTCTGTCTTCCCGTTCGTCTTTCAAGGGTGGTTTCTCGTCATCGTGATGCTGTTGGCCGCTTTAACAGGCTGGGGTTTGCGCTTTGAAGGGAGGGATGGAGAAGAAGCGAAACAACCTCCCAAAGGGGATCGTTAACCGAGAAACCGCGCGAAAGGCACCTCTTCCACGGAGGAAAGGACCTTCGCGCGGTTTTTTTGGATGGCAGTCGTGTATAACGCTTTTAACATTAAGTCGACGGAATATTCGGTCCGTCCGTCCTGCGGTTCTCGATCGGCTCTTTTTCCCGCCCGTCGTTCTCCTGCTTGTGTTCGAGCTGTTCTGCTGACCATTCTTCCGGCGTCAGCTGTTCCCCGCGTTTGTTAGCCTGGCGGTGTTTTTTAGACACTGGCATCATCTCCCTTCACCTGCAGTGTTCTGCCCTTAGTTTTTGCGTCTTTGTGTGATAAGATGTAGGGTTAAAGGAGAAAAACGGAGGAGACTTGCGGAATGAAGTCCATCAAACTGATTGCATTGGATATGGACGGCACGTTGCTGAACAGAGACTTGGAGGTCTCGCGGGCTAACCGGGAAGCTATTCACCTGGCACAACAAAAAGGGGTTCACGTTGTACTGAGCACCGGACGGTTTATAGCCAGCACACGGGAGTACGCCCGTTCACTTCGTTTGACGTCCTATCTGGTGACGAGTAACGGGGCGGAAGTGTGGGATGCGTCAGGGAAGTTGTGGCACAGGCGCGCGTTGTCTTCGGAGTTGGTGGAGTGGATGTACCGCATGGGGGAACAGTACAGGACTCGCGTCTGGGGAGCGACGGCTGAGCGGGTTTGGGATGGAGGCGCCATCCCGGGCAGTGTCCACGACCACAAATGGCTAAAGTTCGGCTTCGATACTGAAAAGGATGACGTCCGCAACACCATTTGGAAGAAGCTTGTGGAAACCGGCGAGCTTGAGGTGAGCAACTCGACCCCGACGAATATCGAGGTGAATGCTAAAGGGGTCAGCAAAGCGGCTGCACTGGAAACGGTGTGCCGCCAGTTAAACTTCTCCATGGACGACGTTCTCGCAGTTGGGGACAGTTTGAACGACGTGGCCATGATCCGGTCTGCCGGCATCGGAGTGGCGATGGGCAACGCCCAGGAACGGGTCAGAGAAGCGGCCGACTGGGTGACCGTGACGAATGAGGAAGACGGTGTGGCCACGGCTATACACCGATGGGTGCTAGGTACACGATAAGTCGCAGAATGTGAGGCGGAATGCTGTGGATTGGTGGGGATCTTCGCTTCGGGTATCGCGTTTATATTTTTCGGTTTTATCGCTGTGGTCATTGTGTTGGAGAACCGCAATCCGTCCAAGACGCTGGCTTGGCTCATTGTCTTGACTTTCCTTCCCATCGTCGGCTTTTTCTTTTACCTCGTGTTTGGACAAAATATCCGCAAGAAGAAGCGGTTCCGCCGGAAGGAGCTGGCTGACTTCGGAGGGCTGCAGCAAGTCGCGGAGAAGCAGTTGGGAGTCCGGGAATCGGAACCCATCTTAGCGGAGGATGTCAACCGGCGCCGCCTGGTAAATCTCGTGCTGCGCAATTCACGGTCGCCGTTTACTGTGCACAACCGGATTCACATTTTGACGAACGGTGTGGAGACGTTTCGCGCTATCATTCAGGCGTTGAACGAAGCGACGCACCACATCCACATGCAGTACTACATCTGGCGCGACGACCAAATTGGGCGGGACATTCAGCGCGTTTTGATTGAAAAGGCCCGTGCCGGTGTAGAAGTGCGGATCATCTACGACGGAGTGGGCAGCATGGACTTGCGCCGCTCCTACATCGACGAGTTGAGAGAGGCCGGTGTGGAAATTTATCCGTTTTTACCTGTTGCGTTTCCGGTCATTACAAGTAAACTGAACTACCGCAATCACCGAAAAATTGTCGTCGTTGACGGAAAGGTCGCCTTTATGGGCGGCCTCAACATCGGGGATGAATACTTGGGGAAAGACCCGCGGATGGGTTTTTGGCGGGATACCCATCTGGAGGTGCGGGGAGACGCAGTGGCCTTGTTACAGGCGATCTTTTTGATGGATTGGGATTTTGTGAAGGGGGAGTCCCACTACCGGCTGCAGGAGGAAATCTACTTTCCGGCGCACAATGTGCGTGAAAAACAATTTGTACAAATTGCCGCCAGCGGACCGGACTCCGAATGGGAGGCGATCATGCAAGCGTATTTTACCGCTGTCACGTCCGCGACCCAGTCAGTACACATCACATCGCCGTACTTCATCCCTGACGACAGCATGCTGATGGCAATCAAGACAGCGGCTTTAAGTGGTGTGGACGTCAAACTGATTCTTCCTTCCCGCCCTGATCACAAGATCGTGTTCTGGGCTACGATGTCGTACGTGCAAGAACTGCTGGAAGCCGGTGTGAACGTCTATTTGTACGAAAAGGGGTTTATCCACGCCAAAATTTTGATCGTGGATGGGGTCGTCGCCTCGCTGGGAACTGCCAATATGGACATCCGCAGTTTTTATTACAACTTTGAGGTGAACGCCCTCATATATGATGAGGGGATCGTGAAGCGGTTAGAGGAGGATTTTCAGCAAGACCTCAAGGACAGCCGCCGCGTCACTCTCGGGGACGTGTACGGCCGGCCCCTGCGGCAAAAACTGAAGGAATCAAGCGCCCGCCTGTTCTCCCCGCTGTTGTGAGCCCGCTATTCTGGTAGAAACGCCAGCTGTAACGTGAACAACAACATGAACACGTACAGGAGCGGATGGACGTCGCGGAAATTGCCGCGGACGATTTTCAACAGCGGGTACGTGATGAAACCGAGGGCGATCCCGGTGGCGATGCTCGACGTCAGGGGCATGCTCAACATGACGATAAAGGCGGGGAACGCCTCGTCAAAGTCATTCCACTCCACTTTGGCCAGACCGCCCATCATAAAGCAGCCGACGATGATCAGTGTCGGCGCAGTAATGGCCGGAAGGGCGGCGATGGCACTGACGACCGGTGCGAAAAACAGTGTCCCGAGGAGCAAGACACCGACGACTACAGCCGTAAAGCCGGTGCGTCCGCCGGTTGCCACACCGGCAGACGATTCAATGTAGGCGCTCGTTGGAGTCGTCCCCATGACAGCCCCGGTCGTCATCCCGAGGGCGTCGGCGAACAGTGCCGGTTTCATCCGCGGGAAAACACCGTTCTTCATGAGTCCCGCTTGTTCGGCGACACCGATCATCGTCCCTGTTGTGTCGAACAACGTCACGAGCAGGAAGGCGAATATGACGGCGTACAATCCTTGACTGAACACGTCAGGAAGCGCAACGACGGCTTCACCGAACGTTGGGGCGAGGCTCGGAGGTGCTGCCACCCACGGTCCCTCGATGTGGAGCATTCCCGATAGCCAACCGACGACCCCCGTGCACACCATGCCGAAAAAGAGCGCTCCCGGTACGCGCAACGTCATGAGTACCAGGGTGAAGAGCAACCCGGCCAAACTGAGGATAGTCACTGGAGCGTGCAAGTCGCCCAATCCGACGAGGTTGACCTCGTCGTCGACGATGATACCGGCTGATTTCAAACCGATAAACGCGATAAACAGTCCGATCCCGGCCGTTATGCCGTTTTTGAGACTGGTGGGAATCGCCTTAATCAAACTTTCGCGCAACGTCGTAAGGGTGAGCAGCAAGAACAACAGTCCCGCGACGAGTACCGCCCCCATCGCCGTTTCCCATCCGACACCGTTTTGTCCCACAACACTGTAGGCGAAATAAGCGTTCAGCCCCATTCCCGGCGCGATGGCGATAGGATAGTTGGCGAACACGCCCATGATGAGCGTGCTGAGCGAGGCGGCTAACACCGTCGCCACAAAAACGGCGCCGAAGTCCATCCCTGTTTCCGACAGGATGGCAGGATTGACGACGACGATGTACACCATCGTCAAAAAGGTCGTCGCTCCGGCAAGGGTTTCAGTTCGGAGATTCGTATTATGTTGATGAAACTGAAAGAATTTCTCCATAGAACCGTCCTCCTACGACATAAAAACGAATAAATAACAGCAACACAGCTAATAATATTCGTTTTTTTATCGATATGCAAGGGGTGGCGTTAAACCGTCGTACATTCTTTTGCATGTGGACGACGAAGGGGGTAAAATGATCGTAGTGTCATTACTTCAGGCTGACTTAAGGAGGCAAAGGCAATGCCGAGGAAGAAAGATTTAGGCGGTGGATTTCAAATTCTCGGTGCCGATTCGACGACACACGGCGGTTACGTGACCGGAACGTTAAATTTGAACAACATTTCCGCCGTACTGATAGATGGCGACGAAGCGACGATCGACCTGGGCGCTATACACGGAAAGAGCAAAGCAGAGCGGGGCATTAAGTTTATCGATGACCCGAGCCAAATGGAGGCGGAACTGCCGAACCCAAAAACGTACTACATCGTGTGGGTGGCCGTCGACCGCGGACCGAACGGACCGTTTTACGCTGGATTGGGCGACTGCACGGTACAGATCGACCGGAAAGCGCGCCGCGGGTTTAAAAACATGGCCGAACACGTGAACCAGATGGACGCCGCTATGAAGCGCAAAGTAAAAATAAAGTTTTTAGACAACCGGGCGAAAAGGGCGCTTAAACAGTTGTTAATCGACCACAGCCAGGAGATGTGGAACAATACGCCCGAAGAGACAAAAGCGGCATTGGAAAGTGAAACGTGAACGCTTTGTGAAAAAGGAAACAAACCGCTTGTCGCGTGATACGGCCCTAGGTAAAATTGAATGGTATAACCACATATACTAGGACGCCCAGAGGGCAGGTGCATCAGCACCTGCCCTCTGGGTTGTCTGCATTCATAACCGCTAGAGGGTTGGGTACAGTACAAATGAATCCAATATGAGATTGAGGTGATTCCTGTGCAACACGAACACTTTGCCCGTCACGGCGGCGTTCACTTTCGGAGCAACTGCCCGCCTGAAGAGATTAACGCCTTTGTACGCAGCTTACCCTCGCACAAGCGGGACAGTTTGTTCGAAGTGCTCAGCGAATTGAACGAGGCCGGCCTGATTACGCTGTACAACGATGAGGTGTGGGCCGACGGTTCGGGGAACATCGGCGGCAGCGATGACTGTTAATGCTGCCACCAATCCTTTAAGCGGTCGAACCAGGAGCGTTCCGGGACTTCCTTCCTTTCCACGGGGACCGGTTTTGCCGGTCGGCTTCCTCCGTGGACGTCACACGTTTCAGTCGGTTGTGTTCCCGTGACGAAGTACTCCAAGTAGTAATTTGGACAATTTTCGGTGGCCAGGCGTCCGCTGGCCGGATCGATGTAAGCGGGGGTGACACCTTCCGGCACTTCAAAAACCCGGTTCGCTTTTCCCCGGGTCACGCGTTGCATGAACGAGCCCCACACCCACTTCGCAGCGCGCGCATCGGTGTAAGAAAGTTTCTCGTTCTGGTCGTAACCGACCCAGACGGTCGTCACGAGGTCCGTGTCGAAACCGATCATCCAGCTGTCCCAGTCGGTCGTACCGGTTTTGCCCGCGACCGGGCGCTTTACGAGTTGGCGCACGATGTTCCCCGTGCCCCCCTCGTCGTCAAACACCCCTTGCATCATGTGGGTGAGGACAAACGTATAGGCGGGCGAGGCGACGCGCTCGGAGGTTATATCCGCCTCTGCCAGTACGTTCCCCCTGCTGTCCTCAATGCGTTTAATCGCCGTCAACCCGACGTGCTCCCCTTGCCGGGCGATGGTCGTGTACGCTTCAGTCATCTCCAGGGGGGAGACGGGGATGGAGCCGAGGGCGAGGGAAGGGTGGGGTGAAAGGTTTTCTTTGATGCCGAGCTGTTCAGCCGTTTCCACTAACGGCTGCAAACCGAGTTTGAAGTGTGTCTTCACGGCGTACACGTTGTCGGACCGCACGAGGGCTTCCCGCATCGTAATCGGCCTATAGGCGTACTGGCCGTGGTAGTTTTGCGGTTTGTAGACTTCATCGTCGCCGTATGTAAACGTCGTCGGCTCGCTCTTCATCATCGTGGCCGGTGTAAACCCGTCTTCCAGCGCGGACAAGTACAAAAAAGGTTTAAACGCCGAGCCGGGCTGCCGTTTGGCCAGCGTGCGGTTGTACTGGGTCTTCTCGTAATCCGTTCCGCCCACCATCGCTTTAATGGCCCCTGTTTTGGAGTCAACGGCGATGAGCGCAGCTTGCAATTCCGAATCGGTGTCAATGTGTTGCTGTATCGCTCGTTCCGCTTGTTGTTGCAAGTCCAGGTCGAGGGTCGTGTAGATGTGGAGGCCGCCGTTTTCGATTTGGTCTTGATTCAGTCCGTAACGGTGGACGGCCAAAGACTTAATGTAGTCGCGAAAATACGGGGCTTGCGTTTCCGTCGTCTGCGGCGGTTTGTACGACAGCGGTTGGCGTGCGATTTCGTTCACTTCATCGCGTGTTAAATAACCTTCCCTTTCCATTGCCTTCAGTACGACGAGCTGTCGCTCCTTGGCGTTGTCGGGGTGTATGTAAGGGGAGTACGTTCCCGCTCCCTTCGGGATGCCCGCGAGGAGGGCGCACTCGGCAACGGTCAGGTCTTCTGGTTTTTTTCCGAAAAACATCTTCGCCGCCTGCCCCACGCCGTAAGCTTGGTGCCCGAAGTAAACTTCATTTAAGTACATTTCCAAAAGGGTATCTTTGTCGTAGTGAATTTCCAGTTGGAGCGCGTACTTCGCTTCTTTCAGTTTGCGCGCCCACGTCCGGTCATGGCTCAAGTACAAATTGCGCGCCAGCTGCTGGGTGATCGTACTGGCTCCTTCTACGAGGGCCATTTCCTTTAAATCCGTCCACGCTGCCCGCAGAATGCCCCGGGGTGACAGGCCGAAGTGGTCGTAAAAAAAGCGGTCTTCAACGGCGATCGTCGCCTGAATGAGAGCGGGCGGAATGTTTTCCAACGGCACGTATTCTCGCTTTTCACCGCTGTGCAGTTCGTCGATCAAACGGCCGTCGTCGCTGTAGATGTGCGTGGTGAGAGGTTGTACGGGCTCCGGCAGCGGCTGCGATTTCAACACTAAGAAGCCCAGCAGTACAGAAGCTGCACAGCCTGCGAGCCCGTAAAACGTCCACCTGAAAAACAGCCGGCTCCTCTGAAACCACTTCGTTTCCGTGAGTGGCGTCCAGCCGGGGGATGGTCTGGCATTCGGCTTTTGCATCTCGTCTCCCATGGGAATCGAACCTTTCGAAAGCAGTCAGACGACTAGCAAGCTTTTCCACATAGTATGGGAGAGATCACGCCGTTCTATACGTTGTTTAGACGGATGACTGTCGCGGTGAGAGGGAGCCTTCATCTCCAAGGTTTCACGAATCTTCCAAGAGGATCTTTTCGCAACTTCAAGGGGACGGTCGAAAGGCTTGTGCAGCCGGCCTTTTGCTTAGTTCGCGAGACGGGTTATAATGCGAATGGAACATTTTTTAACGGGAGAGTGGGACGATGCAGTTTGACATGCCTTTGTCAGAACTGAAAGCGTATACGGGGAAAAGTCCGAAACCGGAAGACTTTGAAGCGTACTGGGAACGGGGGTTAAAGGAACTGGATCAGCAGTCGCTCGCTTATGAACTCGAGCCGGCGGCATTTCAGTCTGATCAGGCAGACTGCTATCACCTGTACTTTACTGGTGTCGGCGGCGCGAAAGTTCACTGTAAGCTGGCGAAGCCAAAGGGGAGGTCCGGGACAGGACCGGGGATCGTCATGTTTCACGGGTATACGGTGAACAGCGGCGACTGGTTCGACAAAGTGAACTACGCCGCCCACGGCGTGACGGTACTGGCCATGGACTGCCGCGGGCAAGGCGGGCGGTCTGAAGACAATCTTCACGTCAAAGGGACGACAGTGAGGGGCCACATTATTCGCGGGGTGGACGACCCGGACCCGGACCGCTTGTACTACCGCCACGTCTTCCTTGATACAGTGCAAGCAGCGAGAATCTTGATGGCGATGGAAGAGGTGGACCCAGGGCGAGTCGGCGTGTACGGCGCTTCGCAGGGAGGGGCCCTCGCTGTCGCGTGTGCGGCGTTGGAACCGCGCATCAAAGAGGTGGTCGCCGTCTACCCGTTTTTGTCCGATTACAAGCGGGTGTGGGAACTGGACATAGACAACTCGGCTTACAAAGAGATTTCTTATTACTTTAAAATGTTCGATCCGAATCACGAAAGGGAAGACGAGATTTTTCAGAAACTGGGCTACATTGACATTCAGCACTTAGCTGAGCGAATAGAGGCCAGTGTGTTGTGGGTCACGGCTTTGAACGACATGGCTTGTCCGCCGTCGACGCAGTTTGCCGCCTACAACAAAATTAAAGCGAAGAAGGAATTGCTGTTGTACCATGAGTACGGCCATGAACACTTACCGCAGTTGAGTGACAGAGTTTTTCAACGCTTTCTCACCTTGTAGGGGAAAAGGTGTTATTGAAACAAAAAATGACGGGAGTGGTGCACAAGGTGACTCTGGAACAACTGAAAGAGCAGGCCCGTGCCATCGCGGACGTACCGGAACACTATGCCCTTGAAATAGAAGACTTTATGCAGAACGAAGCTAAGCCGGAATCAGGTGAGGCGATGTTTGTTTGGTCGGACCCCGAGACCGGCGAAGGGATTTTGGTCACACTCGGGAAGAATTGCGACCTTATCGATCTGACAGTTGACCGGGAGGGCGAAGAGAATACAACTGTACGTCTACTCCCTCTCTCTGAACGTCAGAAACGCGCTGAGCAATTTATGACGAAGCACTATCCCGAGGCGCTCAAGTTGTTTCACTTGACGCACACAAATGAGAAAAGAGGGGCCGTACAGTTCACGTATGAACAGAAAGTGATGGGCTTGCCGCTTCCGCACAGCGGTTGTGACGTGAAAGTAAATGACAGCGGGGACATTGTCGGATTTACCTATCACGGTGAGAAACCGGCGCCAGACGTTCCGGCAGAACTCGTTTCCAAAGAGAGCTTGCGGCAACACGTGGCGGACAGTCTCGACCTCCGGTTGCAAGTCGCTTGTCTGCACGAAGAGATATACGAGGGGGTAACGGGAAATGGCGACTCGTGTATGAACCTCTCCCGCGCGTGGTCTCGTTCAGGGCTGATGACGGGAAGCCGCTAAGCGGAGGATCAGACGAAGAAGGCGAATACGTTTCATTTGAACCACTGCCTGAACTGTTGCCAGACGGGGGTATTTCCCACGGCAGTTCTATCGAGCAGTTGATCGGGGTTGATGAATCCCAGCTTGAGAGAGTGCGTGAACTGGACATGGGCGACCAGTTGGGGGTCGTGTGGCGTGACCGAAAGTGGCGGGACGATACAGAAGACCGGTCGCTGAAAGGTTTTTTCGATCGACGTACACAGGATACGGTGAAAGCGATGATCGACAAGAAGAGTGGACGGTTGTGCTCGTTCATGTGGTTTGCGGAACGAAACGGCGATCTGGCGTTGACGCGCGAGGAATGCTTGCACATAGCCCTGTCGTTTTTGCAACAAATCCTTCCCGAACCACACCGCTACTTACGTCTCAAGCGATGGAGTGATGAAGAGACTGATAGCCGCCGGGAAATGTTCACGTTCCGCCTGTACGCAGGCAATGTTCCCGTTTATTTACAGTATGTGCAAATATGTGTGAACCGGACGACGGGTTATGTCGACCATTTTACCGGAATGGACATCGATCCGACCCAGTTAGACCTTGTTCCCACTTCCCCCGAAGTGGAGCGGGAAACGGCGAAAGCAAACTATTTACAGGCCCTCGACTTTAAACTCACCTGGCAAAAAGATGACGACAAAGGGGAAGACGCGTACATGCTCGTTTACAAACTGTGTCATCGCGACACGCAAAAAACGATCCCCTTTATCGACGCGGTCACGGGCGAGGTCATTTGTGAACAGTGATGAGAACCTGTTACTGCCGCTCGCCATCCGAATTGCGCGAGCATTCAACACGACGGTGGAGGAAGTGTTTCTTTACGAGGAGGGTGGCAGCAAATGAGACTATTAGAACGCAAGCATTATCTTCTCTAGCCAGCATTGCAAACATACTGTACACACTGGCTGCCAAATGCCAAAACGTGTTTGTAAACCGTTAGTTGACACGTGTAACAATAGGTTTGTTTCGCATTTTTCGGGATTGGGGTAAGCTGTTAGGTGGGGAGGTGATCACATGGAATTTGGCAGCAAACTGAAGAAGTTGAGGGAAGAACACAATCTGTCCCAGGAAGAGTTGGCCCAGAAGTTAAACGTTTCCCGCCAGGCGGTTTACAAGTGGGAGGCACATAAAGGCTACCCTGACATACACAATTTGATCAGATTGAGTGACATGTTTGACGTGACCATAGACGATCTCATCAGAAGTGATAAAAAGTTGCAGGATAAGATTAGTATTGACGAAGAAAGGTCGTTTGAACAATTCTCGGACCCGGGGTTCTACATAGGAATCGTATTGGTTTTTCTCGGGTTAGTCCTTTTTGATCATTCACTGTCCTACGCGTTCACGATTGTCGGGTTGCTCACCATGGTGTTTTTGACGGATGTGATCCAATCGGTCAAATCCCTTTTTAATTCCAAAGAATCGTAATACTTTACCGCCGTGTTTACGTTTGTGAACTTTTGCACCGTTTACATGGACAAGCTACCTTTCTACATAAGGTAGCTTGTCCATTTGCTAGTATATTGCATTACGATAGACCGCGCCCAATAAAACAGGTGACGAGGTGATAATATTATGATATCATATTGATAACAATTCAAAAAAAGGGGAAATGCGAGTGAGGCCAATCAGTGAAAAACGAGCGTGGCGCGTGAACGGTTTTCTCATGTTGTTGGCGGACGTCATCCTCCTCATTGCCGGAATTTTGCTCGTTGCGTGGGGGAATCCGCTCGGTGTTTTTCTTTTCGTTGTGATAGCCTTGACAGTAACGGGTTTCGTGATCGTCCATCCGAATGAATCCCGCGTGCTCACTTTCTTGGGCAGGTATACAGGGACCATTCGGGAGTCTGGCTTTTTCTGGGCCAATCCCTTCGCGTGGAAGAGCCGTGTGTCTTTGCGCGTGCGCAACTTTAACAGCGGAAAGTTAAAAGTGAACGACGCGAAAGGAAACCCCATCGAAATCGGGGCAGTCGTCGTGTGGCGGGTGGTGGATACGGCAAAGGCGATGTTTGACGTCGACGATTACAAAGAGTTTGTGTCCATCCAGTCGGAGACCGCGATTCGGGCCTTGGCGAGCCAGTATCCGTACGACAGCTACGAGGAAGACGTGGCGTCACTCAGGGGAATTCCTGACGAAGTGGCGGACGCGTTAAAACGGCAAGTGCAGGAGCGGTTGCAAGTCGCGGGTGTGGAAGTCATGGAAGCGCGCATCAGCCACCTTGCCTACGCCCAGGAAATTGCCCAGGCGATGCTGCGGCGGCAGCAGGCGGAAGCCGTTATCGCCGCCCGGGAAAAGATTGTTGAAGGTGCGGTTAGCATGGTGGAAATGGCCATTACCCACTTTGAGCAGCAACACCTGGTCAAGTTGGATGACGAGCGAAGAGCGTCGATGGTGAACAATTTAATGGTCGCTCTTGTCGCGGAAGGGGACGCGCAGCCGGTCATTAACACCGGTACATTGTACTCATGAGTGAAAAAAAGCGGTTCCTCCTGCGCCTCGATCCCGAGCTGTACAAAGTGCTGGAGAAGTGGGCAGCAGATGAGTTCCGCAGTGTGAATGCACAAATCGAGTTTCTGTTAAAAATGTCGGCCAAAAAGGCGGGGAGATACAAGGAGAACGGCAACGGGACAGTGAAAAGAGGATAATTCACGTTGTGAAGATTAAATTTTATTTTTTTGCAACTTTTGATTGTTTCACACGTATATGTGTTTAGAATAGCCCTGACATGAGGTCTCTTTGGTGACATTATGCTAGAATGGGAGAGGATTTATGTGAGTGACCAGTCGACCGTGTCAAAACCGTCGTTACTCGGGATGGTCTGGAGCCCGGGTGAGCAGTTTGAACGCATGCGGGAGCGCCCAGTTTTTTGGGGAGCGCTCATCATTGTCACTTTGTTATCCGTCGCGGCTTCAATGATACTCTTTTACGCCATGCCGGATGACATGTACGACGTGCCGGGGATGCAGTTGACAGAAGAACAACTGGCCATGGCAAAAACGATGGGTGCCGTCACTGCCGTTTTAGATGCCTTGATCGGGACACCCATCGGCATTCTCATTTCGGCGCTGATTATGTTCCTCATTACAAAACTAGCGCAAAAAGACACGACGTTCAGGCAACTGTTTTCGCTGAACACATACATCATGTTTATTTCAGGGATCGGGCAGCTGTTAAACGCTCTGATCCGCCTGGCGATTGGAGGAGATCCTGTCGTCTTTGTGACCAGCCTTGGCTCGTTAGTGGAGGCTGAAGGGATGACCGCCGGAATCCTGGGTGGGATCGAGCTGTTCTCTATCTGGGCGACAGTGCTGACAGCCATAGGACTGTACAAAGTGGGCAGACTGTCGAAAGGAGCTGCGTGGACAGTTGCCATCGTCATTTTCGTCATTGGCTTGATTTTTTCTGTAGTCGGTGGAGTATTTTCAGGAACGGCAGGTGTCTAGGTGAAGAAGATCTGGATTGCAATCGGAGTCGCAACCGTTATCGTGTTACTGGTTGGTATCAATGTCTGGCGCCAAGTGGCGGCTGAAGGCTTAACGGTGAAAACGACACAGTTGGAACAGCGGGAAATTGCGTCGAGTGTCATGACACCGGGGACGCTGAAATTGAAAAACGAGCAGACGGTCTACGCCTCTCCCGAAAAGGGAGAGGTGGATGAGATCCTGGTGGAAGAAGGGGACCAGGTTAAGGAGGGGGATGCGCTGCTTCGTTATGCGAACGAGCAGCTTGAACTGGAGAAAGAGCAAAATGCCCTCACGATTGAATCGAATTATCTTCGCCTCAACCACTTGAAAAAGCAGTTGGATCGTCTGGACGAAAAGGAAGACGAAGCGGACGAACAAATCGGCGGGGAACAAGCGGTTCAGTCCATTGAAGACGAACGCGACCAGCTCGAAATGGAGCGGCGCATGGCCAACATTGAGTTAAAGCAAGCTCAACTGCAAAAAGAAACGATCGATAAACAGTTGAAAGACTTAACGGTGAAGAGCGAGGTGGACGGCACCGTGCTATCCGTTGACGAAGTGGCCGCTCATGCTACGAATCAGACGGAGCCTCAACCGGTCATCCGCATCGCCGCGTTGGACGAGCTCATCGTAGAAGGGGTTATTTCCGAATACGATACGTTGAAAGTGGAAGAAGGGCAGGCAGTGGTCCTCAGTTCAGACGTCGTGCCGGACGAGGAGTGGAAAGGAAAAGTCACCCACATCGGGTATTTGCCGGAGCAGAGCAACAGCATGAACGGCGAGACGGAAGCCGTCCAGTACGCTGTGGAAGTAGCGGTTGAGAGCGAGGACATCCCCTTGAAGCCCGGTTTCCAAATGATTATGGAAATCGAGACAGAGAAACGGAAGGTCCCGACACTTCCCCTCAGCGCCGTCATCTCAGAGAGTCGAGCGGCAGTCGATGGCGATTCAACGGAGGCGTCCAGTGAAGAAGAGCATTACGTTTTCGTCGTAAAAGACGGAAAAGCCGAGCGCCGCCCAGTGGAAGTTGGCATCGTGTCTGACGACCGCATTGAAATCAAGGACGGACTGGAACCGGATGAACACGTCATTGTCGATCCGCCGGACGATTTGAAAGACGGCGCGGAAGTGACAGTCAAATGATCCGCCTGGACAATATTGTGAAAAGCTACACCATCGGGAAAGAAGTTGTTCCCGTCTTAAAGGGTGTGAGTGTCACTGTGTCTAAGGGAGAATTCGTGGCGATCATGGGGCCTTCCGGTTCAGGCAAATCGACGTTGATGAACATTATCGGGTGCCTCGACAGGCCGACGAGCGGGGACTATTGGCTCAACGGCGAACGGGTGTCCGAGTACGACGACACGAAGCTGGCAAAAGTGCGCAACCGCTCGATTGGGTTCGTCTTTCAGCAGTTTCAACTGTTGTCGCGTCTCGACGCGTTGAAAAATGTCGAACTCCCGATGGTTTACGCTGGTATTCCGAAAAAAGAGCGTCAGGAAAGGGCGGCAGAGGCACTGAAGAAAGTCGGCCTCGCTGACCGGATGACCCATTTGCCGAATGAACTGTCAGGCGGACAGAAGCAGCGCGTCGCCATCGCCCGGGCGATTGTGAATCAACCGGCGATCATTCTCGCGGACGAACCGACTGGAGCTTTAGACACGAAAACGAGCGCGTCCATCATGGAACAGTTTAGACAGTTAAACGAAGAGGGGACAACCCTCGTCGTCGTCACACACGAGCCGGAAGTGGCGGAATACGCCGAACGCACCGTCCTTGTCCGCGACGGTGTGATCATGGGTGAAGGGGACAGTGTAACGGAAGGAGAGGCGAACGTCACATGAGTGTGTGGGAAAGCGTCCGAATCGCTTTTTCTTCCATCAGAGCGCACAAAATGCGCTCATTGCTGACGATGCTCGGCATCATTATCGGAGTGGGTTCAGTCATTGTCGTCGTGGCCATTGGCCAGGGCGGCGAGGAAATGTTGAAATCCCAGTTGACGGGACCGGGCAATACGATCGAAGTGATGTACCAACCGAGTGAGGAAGAGATTCAGTCCAACCCGAACATCTTTCTCGAGCCGCCCTTTACACAGGAAGACATTCGCTTATTGCAGAGTATCCCGGAAGTGGAGCAAGTGGTGACAGCCAGTTCGGAGTTCGGCAACGTCCGCTTTCGGGAAGAAACGCTGGAAGCGTCCATTACCGGCGTGAACGAAGCGTATTTTAACTTGAACGAACTGAACGTGGAAGACGGGCGCGCTTTCACGTCCGCCGACTTTCTCGGCGGACGCCGCGTAGCACTAGTTGGGGCCTCTGTAGAGGAAGAACTGTTCGGAGAAGACAAGGCCGTTGGCGAAATAATCCGCATCGGGGTCCAGCCCGTGGAAATTGTCGGCGTTTTGGAAAAGCCGACAGGCGTCTTCGCCCTCGGGGCCAATGAAGTGTATGTGCCTTGGAACACGTGGCGCACCATTTACGGGAAAAGTGACATCAGCCAGGTGACGCTGCAGGCGAAAGACGCGGAATCGCTCCAGATCGCTGGGGAGAAAGCGGCGGACCTCTTAAACCGCGCGCACCAGACAGAAGATTCGTATCAAGTGTTTAACATGGAAGCGTTGGCGGAGGGGATCGGACAAATTACCGGCATCATGACCGCCATTATCGGGAGCATCGCCGGCATCTCGTTGCTCGTGGGCGGAATCGGCGTGATGAACATTATGCTCGTCTCCGTCACGGAGAGGACGCGGGAAATCGGCATCCGCATGGCTGTCGGAGCGACGCGAGGTCAAGTCATGTTTCAATTTCTCGTCGAGTCCATGACTCTGACGCTCATCGGCGGGACCATCGGCATTTTGCTCGGATGGGGTGCGGCCTCCCTCGTCTCGCTGTTCGCCGGTTGGCCGTCCCTCGTTTCGTGGTACGTCGTCGTCGGAGCGGTTCTGTTCTCTATGCTGATCGGCGTTATCTTTGGCCTCCTGCCTGCCAACAAGGCGTCGCGCCTCGATCCCATTGAATCGCTCCGGTATGAGTAGAGCCGTGTGGAGGGACACCATGGCCGACGATGGCGGATGAGAAAACATAGAGGCTTGCCTTAACCAGTCGGAAACTTTGGACCCGTTTTCGGCTGGTTATTTTTATGTCTGCGTTCGCATCATTTGTATTACCGATTACCGTATCATTTGCAATTCAGAAAGAATCGCATTAAGTGGTTATATAGGCTGCCAATGGATCATAGCCGTATCGTATCGGGTAACTTTTTCTCCATCCATCCCTCATAATCCGTCATAGCACGAAAAAATTGGAAGATTAACCTAAAGGAGGACGGAACATGGCCAAACCGATCATCATCGATTGTGATCCCGGCATTGATGATGCAATTGCGATGTTTCTCGCCATCGCTTCCGAGGAACTCGACGTCAAACTCGTGACGACGTGTGCAGGGAATCTTTCGCTGGACACCGTCACGCGTAACGCACTGCAGTTGCTGAGCTTCGTCGGACACGATATCGAAGTGGCTCCAGGGGCTAAGGAACCTTTGCTCAAAGAATTAGTGGTGGCTGAGGAGGTGCATGGTGAGACAGGGCTGGGAGGCATACAGTTGGGAGACGCCAACTACTCTGTTAGTAAACGATCGGCATGGGAGGCGATGCGAGATGTGCTGATACACTCCGAACAGAAAGTGACGATTGTGGCGATTGGTCCGTTAACGAATGTGGCCCTGTTATTGAAAGCGTATCCGGACATTCGAGACCGGATCGAACAGGTCACCATCATGGGGGGTGCGTGCGATGGTGGCAACACGACACCTGTAGCGGAATTTAACATTTACGTGGACCCTCACGCGGCTAAGATCGTCTTCGATTCGGGACTTCCGATTCAAATGTTTGGTTTAGATGTGACGATGAAAGTCACGATTCTCAAGCATGAGATTGAGGCTATTCGCAATATAGGCAACCGAACAGGCGAATTAGTGGCCAAGATGTTGGATTTTTACAGCAGGGATGACCGCGTCATGGGAATGCATGATCCTTGTACGATTGCGTACCTTCTAGATCCTTCTTTATTCACGCTCACGCCGTGTCATGTCCAAGTTGAGACGAACAGCGAATTAACGGCGGGTCAAACCGTAGTGGATCGAATGAGCCAACTCAAAAATGCAGAGGTCGCTTTCGATGTGGAGCGAGACCGAATGGTCGATTTGCTTTACGACTCACTCAAAAAATTAAATTGAGATTAGGGAGGGTACTGATAATGAAGAGAGGGCTGAAGCACGACTTCACGCTGGTGGCGATATTGCTGATTCCGATCGGGGTCGCTGTAAACGTTGTCATCGGGCAGCTCGTTCAAATTTTAAAGATTCCGCTCTACTTAGATGTTATTGGAACGATGATCACGGCGATGGTTGCCGGTCCTTGGGTGGGTGCCGTCGTCGGCCTAGCGAACAATCTCATTCTATCTATCTTTCAACCGACGATCTTGCCGTTTGCCCTCGTATCGATTGCGATCGGACTGACCGTAGGCTATTTATCCAAAAAGAAGATGCTGACGAATATCGGCAGAACGATTGTGACCGGTATCATCATCACACTCATTGCCGTCGTCATGTCATCCTTCATTTCCGTTTTCCTATATGGGGGAGCCACAGGAACGTCTTCCGACACGATCACCGCCTTGTTATTGGCCTCGGGGCAAGAAATATGGACCGCGGTCTTTACAAAAAATATCATTGTGGAGAGCATCGACAAGATTGTATCTATTTTAATCGCTTACTTCATCGTACGCAGTATGTCTGATCGGTATTTATCCAAACTGAACTACGGGTCACCTTATATTAAGAAGAAGTAGGGATGAATGACAGGGGCAGAGAAGCTCGGTCGTGCGGACTTTTCTGTCCCTTACAGAGCGGAGGATCACGCATGGAAAAGACGAACTGGTTTCTGGAGCTCTACCCGACTACCAAACTTTTCGTCACGTTGTTTATGGTGGTTTCAGCATTTCTCGTTGAAGGGTATTGGTATGCGTATTTGATGCTGCCTGTCTGTCTCATCATTGCTTACTTTACTGAAACATCGAAAGAGTTGTGGAGCTTGGTGATGAAAGGCCTGTTGCCGATCTGCCTGTTTATTTTCCTATTCCAGATCTTTTTTCACCCCGGTGAGACGGTGTGGTGGACGTGGCATACACTGTCGATCACACAAGAGGGAATTGATTTCAGCTTGATTTTAACCTCGCGCATTGTCGCGGTCGGTTCTGCTATCATCTTATTTTTTAGGGTCACACCCGTGAAGGACTTTGTTTATGCGCTTGAGAAGCTCGGGCTTTCACCGAAGGCGACATATGTGGTCTTGGCGACCTTCAACATTATTCCCGAAATGCACAAGTTATCACTTGCGATCATGGACGCTCAAAAAACACGCGGGGTAGAGACGGAGGGGAATCTACTCGTGCGAGCAAAGGCGTTTTTACCGACATTAGCTCCGCTCATCCTGACGTCGATCGCTCATACTGAAGAGCGAGCCATTACATTGGAAGCGAGGGCCTTCACCGTTCCCGTGAAAAAGACGAGCTTATATCAGTTGAAAAAAACAAAGAAAGACACTGGCGTTCGGGCCCTGATCCTCATTTTATTGATCATCATTGTCGTCTGGAGGTTCGTCTTGTGAAACAGATTGAAATGATTGACCTCTCCTACCGTTATCCGACGAGTAAGGAAGATGTGTTGAGGCAAGTGAACATCAATATCGAAAAAGGATGTGTGTACGCCCTCATCGGAACGAATGGGAGTGGGAAGACCACCCTGTGCAATGTGATGCGAGGATTTATTCCCCACTTTTACAACGGAGATCTGCGGGGGAAGGTCTTAGTGGAAGGGAAAGACATCCGAGAGTGGGCGTTAGGGGATCTCGCGCAGAAGATCGGGTTTGTCTTCGAAAATCCCTTCACCCAGATCAGTGGTGTCAAGGACACCGTATTCGAGGAAGTAGCGTTCGGGCTTGAAAATTTAGGGGTTGAGGTACGCGAGATTAAACAGAAAGTCAAGCATACTCTTCAATTGTTAGGAATTGAGGAATTACAAGATCACAAACCGCAGGAGCTGTCCGGTGGTCAGAAGCAAAGGGTGGCCATCGCTTCCATCCTTGCGATGGAACCGGACATTCTCGTCATTGACGAACCGACATCCCAGTTGGACCCACTCGGTACCGAAGCCGTATTTAAAATCATCGAGCTCATGAAAAAAAGGGGGATGACCATTATCCTCGTCGAACATAAGATGGAGCTCATCGCGGAATACGCAGACTATGTCTTTCTGATGCAAGACGGTCGCATTGTCATGCAAGGTGATGCAGCCACAGTGTTCTCAGATAAGCGCGTACTCCAATTCGGTGTCACCCTCCCGCAATACGCCCTTCTAGGGATCGAGATGAACGAAAAGGGAATGCTCCTTCCTCGCATTCCAATCACTGAACGAGAGGCGGTTACAACGATCAGAAACTGGTTGGAAGGAGAGGGACCGTGAGTTATTTAACGTTGAACGACGTCACGTACCGTTATCCGAATGGTTACAAGGCCGTTGACGGAGTGAGCATGTCCTTTGAAAAAGGCGAGTCGGTGGCGATCATCGGGCAGAACGGTGCGGGAAAGACCACGACTGTGAAACTGATGAACGGGTTACTAAAACCTGAAAAGGGCGATGTATTCATCGACGGTTGGAATACGAAAGATTACACGACGGCACAAATCTCCAAAAAAGTGGGATATGTCTTTCAAAATCCGGACGATCAAATTTTTCATAACGATGTTTACAGTGAGATCGCATTTGGCCCCAAAAACCAGAAGCTACCGCCGGAAGCGGTTAAAGAAAATGTGATGAAGGCGGCCGAACGAACGGGATTAACCCCAGTCTTAGAAGAAAACCCGTATAACCTCCCTTATTCCCTGCGGAAATTTGTGACGATCGCGTCTGTCTTGGCGATGGATACAGATGTGATCATCTTGGATGAACCGACTGCAGGACAAGACCCCGCGGCTCTAGATAGACTTGCCTCCATCATACAATCTTTAATTGGGGAGAAAAAGTTAGTCATGACGATTACCCATGACATGGAATTCGTCGTCAACCACTTTGAGCGGGTGATCGTCATGGCGGACCGGAGGAAAATAGCAGACAAGTCGAAAAGAGAAGTTTTCTGGGATTTTGGCATTTTGGAACAAAGTATGCTCAAACAGCCTCACATCAGCCGGTTGAGTCATTCGCTTCAACTTCAAGCGCCGATATTGACCATCGATGACATGATACAATGTTTACAACAAAAGAAGAGAGCACAGGAAAAAGTTTGAGGTGGACGGTTTGAAATCGAAGAACATACTCGTGATCGGCAGTCTCAACATCGATCTCGTGACCCGCGTGCCGCACCTTCCGCAACCTGGGGAAACGATCGCCAGCAGAAAGTTCCAGAAGAACCCAGGTGGAAAAGGGGCGAACCAAGCTGTGGCGGCCGCCAAGCTGGGTGCCAACGTGACGATGATCGGCAAAGTAGGAACGGATGAACACGGGGAATTGTTAATCAACAGTTTAAGGTCAGCCGGCGTTTCCACGGCAGGCATCCGGCGGGAGGGCACCACCGGCATGGCGTTTATCAGTGTGAGTGACGAAGGGGAGAATCACATTGTGCTCGTGGCGGGTGACAACAACGCTGTGCGCCGCTCTGACATATCGGCCATGAGAGGGCTTATTGAGGAAAGCGACATGATCGTCATGCAGCTGGAGATTCCGCTAGAAGTGGTGAAACATGCTTTAGAACTGGCGGTCGGACTCGGTAAAAACGTCATTTTAAATCCGGCTCCGGCACGAGATCTGCCGGCGGAGATGCTGCGACATGTGTACGTCCTCATACCCAACGAAACGGAACTGCAGATCCTTTCCGGAATGCCTACTTCAACGGAACAAGAAATCGTCGATGCCGCCCGACACTTGAACTCCCTCGGCAACCAGCGGGTCATCGTCACCATGGGGGACAGAGGTTCTTTCTTGATTAGTGAGACCCTTCACACTCACATCCCCGCTTACCCTGTACGCGCAGTGGACACGACTGCCGCCGGGGACGCCTACGTGGCAGCCTTTGCCGTGGGGAAGACACAAGGGATGTCCGATGTAGAAGCGGCTAAATTCGCAAGCAAAGTAGCAGCGATCACAGTGACGAGGGAAGGGGCGCAGCCGTCTTTGCCGACGCGGGATGATGTGCAGCGTTATCCACTTTAAATGTTTATGAAATTCCATCGTGGTGTCGATGTCTCCACCAGCCCTAAAGTGATTCCATAGTGTTATCGTGCCGTTAAGATGGCGGAAAGTACCAGGTAGACTTTCCGCACCGTTTAGGATTGTATGTCTTGGGGATTTACTTCCCCGTTTTTGTTTGCGAGAAACTTGGCAGATGCGTGTGCAGGATGGTAAGATAACGATTAATTGGCGAAAGGGGTACGGACCGTGGCGGACGGAATCACGGTGAAAACCCGATTGCAGACAACCCAGATTGCAGAAGACGGTTCAGTTGACCGTCAACAGAGCGAGAGCACAGGAAAAGGGTGGTTTGGCGACGCGCAGTGGGTGGTGTGCTTTTCGGAGCGGACAGAAGAGCGCGAATCCGCCACGACGACAGTCAAAGTGGGAAAGAACTGTCTGACTGTCATTCGCCGCGGCTACGTGACGATGCGGCAAGTTTTTCACCCGAAAAAGGAAACGAAGGGCCTGTACACTCATCCGTACGGCGCGATGGAAATGGTGGCTGAGACGGAACGCTTCCACCGGAGTGCAGGTCCAGAAGGCTGGCAGGTGGAATGGTCTTACCGGCTGCGATTAAACGGTGTCGAAGCAGGAACGTTTCACATGAACTTGACGATAAAACCGGCAGGAACGGAGTGAATGGCGTGAACGTGTTAGAGCAACTGCAAGACTCACTGAGAAACGAGATTCGCAAGGCGGTGATAGAGTCCGGACTAGCGAAGGTGGATGAGGTCCCCGACGTTGTGCTGGAAACGCCGAAGGACAAAGTACACGGCGATGTCGCCACGAATATGGCGATGCAGCTTTCGCGCATTGCCCGCCGCAACCCGCGGGACATTGCCGAACACCTCGTCCGACATGTCGACAAAAGAGCGGCCCACGTCGAGAAAATAGAGATTGCCGGTCCCGGATTTATTAATTTCTTTCTAGACAAATCGGTTCTGACCGACATTGTGGAAACTGTTTTGACACAAGGAGACCGTTACGGCCACAGTGACGCCGGAAAAGGGGAGAAGGTGCTCGTCGAATTTGTGAGTGCCAACCCGACCGGACATCTGCACTTGGGCCACGCTCGAGGGGCAGCAGTCGGCGACGCTTTGAGCAACGTCCTTTCCGCCGCGGGTTACGATGTCACCCGGGAGTACTACATTAACGACGCCGGGAACCAGGTGAATATGTTGGCCCGCTCCATCGAAGTCCGTTACTTTCAGGCGCTAGGTATCGATAAAGAAATGCCTGAAGACGGCTACCACGGAAAAGAAATTGTCGAACTCGGGAAGAGGCTGGCGGAAGAGTACGGCGATCACTACGTGTCCGTTCCGGAAAAAGAGCGCCTCGCTTTTTTCCGGGAGTACGGGTTGCAACAGGAACTGGACAAAATAAAGGCCGATTTACACCGGTACCGCGTCCACTTTGACGAGTGGTTTTCCGAGTCCTCGCTGTACGATTCGGGGACGTAACCAGCACACTGGACGAATTGTTCGAGCGGGGCGTTTTGTATGAGCGAGACGGTGCCACCTGGCTCAAGACGAGTGATTACGGTGACGACAAAGACAGGGTGCTCGTGAAACAAGACGGGTCCTACACGTACTTGACTCCCGATATCGCTTACCACAAAAACAAGTTCAGCCGCGGATTTGACCGGCTGATCAACGTGTGGGGGGCCGACCACCACGGGTACATCCCGCGCATGAAAGCGGCTCTTGAAGCAATCGGGTACGATCCGGGCCGACTGCAGATTGTCATCACGCAAATGGTGCGGCTGTACAAAGACGGCGAAGAGGTGAAGATGTCCAAGCGGACGGGAAAAGCGGTCACCTTGGAAGAGTTGATGGACGAAGTAGGCGTCGATGCGACCCGCTATTTCTTCACCATGCGGAGCTCGGACACGCATCTTGATTTTGATCTCGATCTCGCTGTCTCCCAGTCGAACGAAAATCCCGTGTTTTACGTCCAGTACGCTCATGCGCGCATACACAGTGTGTTGCGGCAAGCGGAAGAGAGACGATTGGACACAAAACTTGAGCCCGCTGTGTTGAAGCGGTTGACCCGCGAGCGGGAGAGTGACCTGTTGATGAAACTGGGCGATTTTCCGCAGGAAATCGCGACTGCGGCAGAACAGCTGGCACCGCACCGCATTTTGAACTACTTGTACGACTTGGCCTCCCAATTTCACAGCTATTACAATGCAGAGCGCGTGTTGACGGACGACGTGGAGTTGAGTCGCGCCCGTTTGAATTTGTTGCGGGCGGTGGCGACGGTGATTAAGAACGGACTGGCACTGGTGGGTGTGTCTGCTCCGGAACGCATGTGACATACAGGAAGACTCAGCAGGGGAAGCGGGTCGTGGGCGATGCCTGTACTCCGGAGCGCAGTCACATTCAGAAAGACCTTTGAGCCTAACGGGAAGAGGTGAGATCTTCCTGGGATCGCGGGCGCGGACGAAATGCGTTAGAAAGTATTGTCGCGCCCGGTCGGTTTTTATATAATAAACTATTGAGAAGAACTGAATGGGAACGTTCCCGTTGTTGGGAGAAAGCTTCTATGAGTGCCACGATTAAAGATGTTGCACGGTTAGCAGGGGTATCCAAGTCGACGGTTTCACGGGTGCTATCGAACAGTGGTAAGTACAGTCAGGAAGCGAAAGAAAAGGTGATGCAGGCTGCTAAAGAGCTGAACTACACGTCGAATGCCATCGCGCGGGCCATGGTGACAAAACAGACTGGAAACATCGGTTTTCTCATCCACCATCGACACGAGCCCGTTTTGTCCCACCCGTTTTACTCGCAGCTTCTCTCGGCTGTAGTCGAAACAGCGACCGTGTACAACCACGGGGTACTCGTATTTACAGATCGCGACATCCAAAAGTGTATCGAAAACTTTCAAGCCCAGCGCGTCGATGGCGTAATACTGGCTAGCCGCATGACGCGTGACATTCTAGAACGCTTTAGCGCGGCGAATATTCCCGTCGTGTTGGTCAATCATTCCGTAAAAGTAGAAAATGCGAGTTACGTCAAGAACGATGACTACGGAGGGGCGTACGACGCCGTCTACTATTTGTTAAAACAAGGGCATCGCCGCATCGGTCTCATATGTGACCCCGACGAACGTCAACGCTACGAGGCGTACAGGCAAGCCCTTCACCATCATGGGGTCGCGTATGATGAGGCCCTCGTCTATTTTACGGATGCCAAAGTGGAGCAGGGTAAACAGGGAGCCCGTTACTTTCTAGGGCAGTCCCGTCTCCCGTCTGCTATATTTGCAGCGAACGACATGACAGCGATCGGGGTGATTAAAGAGCTAAAAGCGAACGGCATCCAAGTTCCGCACGACGTGAGTGTCGTCGGGTTTGACGATATTGAATTTGCTTCGCTGTACGAGCCGGCCCTCACGACGGTGAAAGTGGACAAAACATTGATTGGAGAGCTGGCGGTTCGTCAGTTGTTGCGCCACATAAACAGCGAATCCCGCAACGAAGACCTCGGCGAGGAGATCACGCTCCCGGCGTCCCTCGTCGTACGGGAATCAACGTAGAAGACGCGCGCCAAACGTAAACATGTGGGATGAGTGGGAACGTTACCACGCTTTGTCGTCTTTACGGGGCATTGCCCCCTTCGGTTTCGCCAGCAAAGGCGTTAGAAAACTGTATTCATGATACATGCGTCTTCCCAATGTCTGTATCAAGTGGGAACGATCCCACTAGAGTCGTGGAGTACAGGTTCGGAGTTGTGACGGCATCTCTTGTTTAAGGAGGTGGTCGACTGCGTTCGTGTGCATCGTCATCGGCTTGAGTTTGACCGTTTAAACTAAAATGTAGACAGGGGGAAACATCGTGTATCACGGTAAAAAGCGCACGTTGCTCGTGAGTCTACTTGTGTTAAGCCTCATTTTGGCCAGTTGCAGCACGGACCCTGCAAGTGGCGGCGACAGTGGGGAAGCCGACAGTAGTGGAGACGGCGTCAAGGCGGACGGTGACACCGTGACGCTGGAAGTGTGGACGATCGGAAAGCCACAGGAAGAGCACCGAATGGAAAACATTAAAGAAGCGGCGAAACAGCTGAACGAACAGTTGGAAGCCGAAGGGGAAGCGACGCGAATTGTCATTGAAGGCAAGCATGAGGATGTGGACTGGAACGACTACAAACAGCAATTTACCCTGGCCGTTGAATCGAATAAAGCTCCTGACATCATTTTGAGCGGGCACGAAGATGTGGCGCCGTGGTCGCAAGCCGGTTACATTGTGCCCTTGGACGAGTACGTCGAAGAACATGAACAATTCGACGACGTGTACGACGTGCTGTGGGAATCAGTACAGTATAAAGGGAACACTTGGGCGATCCCGCAAGACGTCGAGGCCCGTCCCATATACTACCAAAAAGAGTACTTGAAGGAGCTGGGCTGGTCCGACGAAGAGATTGACGCCTTGCCCGAAAAAATCGAATCGGGCGACTTTACGCTGTACGATTTGTTAGAGACGGCCAACAAAGCCCAGGAACAAGGTATCGTGAAAGAGGGGCACGGGTTTTTCCACCGCCCGCAGCAGGGGAACGACTTTTACATGTTTTACTACGCCTTCGGCGGTGAGATGTTCGATGACACTGAAGGAAAACTTGTACTCGATCGAGAGGCGCTGCTGAAGTTTTACCAGTTCTTCCACGATACGGTGTTTGAATACGAGACCACGCCGGAAGACTTCATCGGCATGGAGTGGGACATCTGGCACAAGACTGTGACGTCGAAGGAGGCGTTTATCAGCCAGGCGGGTACGTGGACTGTCGCCGAGTGGAAAGAACAGTACAACTTGTCGGAAGAAGACTGGGAGAACATGGGCTACGCCTTAGTGCCAGCGGGTGAAAAAGGCGGCACGCCGGTAACCTTGTCCCATCCGCTCGTCTACATGATCACGTCAGAGAGCGAGCATCCCGACTGGGCGGCGAGAGTGTTGGCCATGGCGACGACGCCGGAGTTGAACACGAAGCACGCTGTGGAAAGCAATCACCTCGCGATACTGGAAACGCAGGAAGAAGATCCTGACTACGCCAATGATCCGTTTTTAAGCGACGTGACGTACATGCTCCAGTACACGACCTACTTGCCGAACCACGAGCAGTTCGGCACGTATGATGAAGCCGTCTTTCGGGGCTTGACTGCCGTCGAGGCGGGACAGATGGTGCCGCAAGAAGCTGTCGACATCGTCGTGGAAGAGCTGGAGCGGCAGCTGGGGGATGAGGTGATCATCCGATGAGTGTGACAACGGTGGACGCTCAAGTGACGCGAGGCGAACCGGCAGAAGGGTGGTGGAGCCGCTACCGGCTTCCCCTCCTCTTTTTGTTGCCGTCCCTCGTCGTTACGGTTTGCTTTTTTGTCGCGCCGGTCGTCATCACGCTCATCATCAGCATGACGGACATGAGTGTGTCCACGGGCTTAAGCGGGTTTAGCTGGATCGGGTTGGAGCATTACCGGAGCATTGCCGACAGTCCGTGGGTACCGGTGATCTTAAAGAACACCTTTCTGTACGTTGCCGGTACCTTGATCTTCTTCAACGTCGGATTGGGGCTCGTCATTGCTGTGGCGACGGCATTTATCCCCAAGCCGCAAGGGTCAGTTTTCCGCGCCTTGTGGCTGTTGCCGCGGATCACCCCTTCTGTCGTGTACGTGATCATGATGAAGTGGGCTGCCGCTGACGCGCCGTACGGCATCCTCAACCAGTGGCTTGCGCCCCTCGGCGTCGAGCCGCAAAACTGGATGTACGCCCAGCCGTGGCTGTTTATCATTGCGTTAAACGGCTTCGTCGGGGCGTCCATGGGCATGATTCTGTTCAGTTCCGCCATCCAGTCCATTCCGTCCACCCACTTTTTGGCCGCCGAAGTGGACGGCGCCTCAAACTGGCAGATCATCCGCAGGATTGTGCTGCCCCAGTTAAAGTGGCCGATACTGTTTACGACTGTGTACCAAACACTGTCACTGTTGACGTCCTTTGAGTACATTATGCTCACGACTAACGGCGGGCCCGGATTTTACACGACGGAAGTGTGGTCGCTTTACGCTTACCACACCGCCCTGTCCAATTACTACGGCAACGCCCAGTACGGCCTGGGGGCAGCGCTCACAGCTATCCTCGTCGTCATTGGGATTATCATGTCCGTCGTGTACTTTAAGTTTTTCCGGTTTAAAGAGCTTGTGGCCCGGCCGAAAATCGAAATCAACTGATGGGAGGGATCACGGACATGCAGCAGTCGGAGAACGCCCGTCGCGCTTGGGTGCCTTACCTCATTCTCATTCCGATCACCTTGCCGATCGTCATGATGTACACCTGGCTGTTTGTGTCCTCCTTCAGTACGGGGATGCAGGGAATCATCCCGCAAGGGTTTACCCTGGACAACTGGCGCTTCCTGTGGGAGACAAAGCAAGGGGCAGCCAGCATATGGGCGTACGCGGTCAACACGTTCCTGTTTGCCGCTTGCGTTACGGTAGTGGAACTTTTAGTCGCCTCACTGGCCGCATATGCCATCTCCCGGCTGAATTTTCCAGGCAGACGGCTGTTTCTCTCCTTTGTGATCATTCTCCACGCGTTTCCGAGCATCACGCTCATCATTGCCATCTTTTTCATTTTGCGCATGCTCGGCCTGTACGACACCTTAACGGGCGTCATCGTCGTCAAGGTCGCCTTTGAGTTGCCGTTTGCCATCTGGATCATGAAAGGTTTTTTTGACAACGTGCCGTGGGATCTCGAAATTGCGGCCATGGTGGACGGGGCATCACGTTGGAACGTCTGGCGGAAAGTGGTGATGCCTGTCGTGCGTCCCGGTTTGGCTGCCTTGGCTGTCTTCGCCTTTTTAACAGGTTGGAGCGAGTTTATGATCCCGTTTTTATTCGCGCCGAATTCGTCGACTCAGACGCTGTCTGTCTTTCTCAACATGCTCACGAGTCAGGCCGATGAAGCGAACTACGGGTTGGTGACAGCTGTCGGGTTGTTCTACATCCTCCCCGTGCTCATCTTCTACGCCTTGACGCAAAAGTATCTGTTAAACATCTTTTCAGGAGGGGTGAAAGGGTAATGGATGTTCAACTGGAAAACGTAGACAAGCAGTTCGGTTCTGTCCGCGCTGTCAAAGGGCTCACGTTACACGTGAAAGACGGCGACATGGTGGCGCTCCTCGGACCTTCCGGCTGCGGCAAGACGACGACCCTGTTCATGCTGGCCGGCATTTACCGGCCGACAAAGGGCACGATCCGCTTTGGAGACAAAGTTGTCAACCACTTGCGACCGCAAGAGCGGAAAATTGGGATGGTCTTTCAAAATTACGCCCTCTACCCCCACATGAGTGTCTTCGACAATATCGCTTTTCCGCTCTCCATCCAAAAAAAGAAAGCGCACGAGATTCGACAGCGGGTCCATCGAGTGGCCGAGCTGGTCCAAATCGAGCACCTCCTAAAGCGCAAACCCGGTGAGTTGTCCGGCGGCCAGCAGCAACGCGTCTCGCTGGCGCGGGCCCTCGTGAAAGAGCCGGCGCTTTTGCTTCTGGACGAACCGCTCTCGAACCTCGACGCGTCTCTGCGCATGCGCATGCGGGCGGAAATCCGCAACATTCAGCAGCAGCTGGGGATCACGGCTATTTTTGTCACACACGACCAAACGGAAGCGATGACCATGGCGGACAAAATTGCACTGATGAAAGACGGCGCGCTCATGGCTTACGGTGAGCCGATGACGTTGTACGACCGCCCGGCCCGTCTGTTTGTGGCACAATTTCTCGGCAGTCCGTCCATTAATGTCATACCGGTCGTGATTCAAGGCGGGCGGGCGTTGAATGCGCGGGACCGCAGTGTGGTGACGAAACTGGGACCCTCTGTATCCTTTCAGCATCAACGTCTTGTATTGGCCGTTCGACCGGAACACATCGCCCTCACATCGCCGTACGAAGGGGACATCACCGGTAAAGTGGTGTTGGAGGAAGCGCTTGGCCATGAATATTTGTACACGGTCGACTACGGCGGCGACCGGTTGCGCGTCCGCGCGGCGCGGCCCCTGCGCGTTGAGGTGCACGATTTGGTGGGCCTCAAACTGGATTGGGAGAAAGTACACTGGTTCGATGAACAGGAAGAGCGGGTGGACGTGCATGTAATTGAAAAAAGCGCCATTGGTGAGTGATCTCTTACAGCTCGAGGTGTTCAAGAAAGCGAAAAAAGGGGCTTCTTGAACACTTTTTTTGAGTCATCCGCCATCCAAAATTTCGTTATGCCACTACACGATATAACATGATATAATAAGACAGCGAAGAAATGGACATGCATTTTATGATACAATGCAGATAAGTTGAAATTCAATCGCATGTCCCAAAATTAAGACCCAAGTTGACAAAAGGAGTGGCACCATTGAGCGTGTGGCTAATCATCAACTGGCTCGTCTTTCTCGCTGTCGCAGCTTATGCCCTCTACTTGTTTGGCTACGTCGTGTACAGCCGCTATCAGTTCATATCACTGGGGAGAAAAGCCCCGATGAAAAAGCAGTACGATGCGCGGCTTAAAGAAGTGTGGATCAACGTCTTTGGACAGAAGAAACTGCTCAAAGACAAAAAGAGCGGCCTCATGCACGTCATCATGTTCTACGGGTTCATCGTCTTGCAGTTCGGCGCCGTCGACCTGTTCATCAAAGGGTTGGCTCCCGGCCACCACTTGCCGGTACCGGCGTACCCGGCGTTTACCTTCGTCCAGGAAATCGTGACCCTCCTCGTCCTGATGGCGACCGTTTACGCGGCGTACCGCCGGTTCGGGGAGAAATTGGCCCGGCTCAAACAGACGTGGAAAGCAGGGCTCGTCATTTGGTTTCTCACGTCCTTAATGGTCTCCATCCTCATGTCTGCTGCCTTCGACGTCGTGTGGCAGAAAGAAACCACCGGCTGGGCACATCCCGTCGCTTCCTTGTTGGCGCTTCCATTCCTGGGTCTGTCCGATACAGCGGCCATGGTCGGATTTTACGCCTTTTGGTGGATGCACGCCCTCGTCTTGTTCGCCTTTCTCGTCTACGTGCCCCAGTCCAAGCACGCTCATTTAATCGCCGCTCCGATCAATGTCTTTCTCAAGCGGCAGGACCCGCCCGGGAAGCTTGAGAACGTCGACTTCGAAGACGAAGAGGCGGAGTCGTTCGGGAAAAACAAAATCGAACAGTTCGACCGCAACGAGCTCCTCGATCTGTACGCCTGCGTCGAGTGCGGGCGTTGCACCGACGTCTGTCCGGCAGCGGGGACGGGCAAAATGCTCTCGCCGATGGACCTCATCGTCAAAATGCGGGACCACTTAACCGAGAAAGGATCCGCCATCACCTCACGGTCGCCGTGGATGCCGGCCTTCGCCTTTGCCGGAGCGAACCAAACGGCAATGGAGACTGCCGTCACGCGGGTGAACGAGGCGGCCGACCGGGCGCATCCGGAGTACGATTACCCCGTCCAACTGATTGGCGACGTCATCACCGAAAGCGAGTTGTGGGCGTGCACCACGTGCCGCAACTGCGAAGACGCCTGCCCGGTGAGCAACGAACACGTCGGCAAAATCGTCGACATGCGGCGCTACCTCGTCCTGACCGAAGGAAAGATGCCGCCGGAAGTCTCCCGCACTTTCCAAAACATCGAGCGGCAGAGCAACCCGTGGGGCATTAACCGCAAAGAGCGGGTGAAGTGGGTAGAAGGCCGGGAAGAGCTGACCGTCCCCACTGTGAAGCAAGTCGAATCGTTCGAATACTTATTCTGGGTCGGCTCCATGGGCTCGTTCGACAGCCGCAGCACGAAAGTGTCGGAAGCGTTCGTGCGCTTGCTGCACGAGGCAGAAGTCTCCTTTGCCATCCTTGGGAACGAAGAGAAAAACTCCGGCGACGTGGCGCGCCGGATGGGGAACGACTTTCTCTTTCAACAGTTGGCGGCCGAAAACATCGCCACCTTCCAAAAGTACAAGGTGAAAAAGATCGTCACGTGCGACCCCCACGCCTACAACACGTTCAAACACGAGTACCCGGACTTTGGGTTGGAAGGAGTGGACGTGTACCACCACACCGAACTGCTGGCCCTCTTGTTAGAAGAAGGGCGGCTTGAGCCGCGGTTTGCAGTGAACGAGCGCATCACGTACCACGACTCGTGTTACCTCGGAAGGTACAACGACCAGTACGACGCACCGCGGACCATCATCTCGCGCATCCCCGGCGCGGAGCTGGTGGAGATGGCGCGCAGCCGGGAGAACGCCATGTGCTGTGGCGCCGGCGGCGGGATGATGTGGATGGAAGAGACGGACGGCATCCGGGTGAACGTCGCCCGGACGGAACAGGCGATGGCCGTGAACCCGAGCACCATTGCCAGCGCGTGCCCGTATTGCCTGACGATGATGAGTGACGGAACGAAAGCGAAAGAAGTGGAGGATAAAGTCCACACGAAAGACGTGGCGGAAATATTGGCCGAGTCTGTTTTTGGACCTGACGGCGGAACGAGAGAAAAGCCGTTCGTTCACTGAGGGGAGAACGACTACTGACGTTTAAAGAGAGGAGAAGGACGATGAAACGGACAGTCATCGTAGACGGGGTGCGAACGCCGATTGGCAAATTCGGCGGGGTGTTCAAGGATGTACCTGCAGTCGATCTCGGGGCTCACGCCATAAGCGAGGCGTTAAAGCGATCTCATGTTCCCCCGGAAGAAGTGGAGCACGTCGTGATGGGGATGGTGTTGCAAGGGGGAGCTGGACAGATCCCGTCCCGACAGGCAGCGCGCAAAGCTGGGCTCCCTTGGGACGTGACGTCGGAAACGTTGAACAAAGTGTGCGCCTCCGGGTTGAGAAGCGTCACGCTAGCCGAACAAATCATCCGCAGCGGGGACGCTGACGTCATCGTGGCTGGCGGGATGGAAAGCATGAGCCAAGCGCCGTACATACTGCCACAGGCGCGGTGGGGGCACAGGATGGGGCACGTTGAGACGAGAGACTTAATGGTTCACGACGGGTTGTGGTGTGCGTTCGACGACGTGCACATGGCTGTACATGGAAGTCGAGTGGCCCAGGAGTACGGCGTCGACCGGAAATCTCAAGACGAGTGGGCGCTGCGCAGTCACGAGCGGGCCATCGCTGCGATCGCGAGCGGCAAGATGGGGGAAGAAATTGTGCCGTTTACCGTGCGCCAAAGAAAAGGGGCTCAACGCGTGGACACCGACGAAGCGCCGCGCAGCGACACGTCACTGGAAAAGCTGGCCCAATTGCCCCCCATTTTCGACGAAGAAGGGACCGTGACTGCTGGCAACGCTCCGGGGGTCAACGACGGAGCGGGTGCATTCGTCCTCGCATCGGCGGAAAAGGCCGAGGCGTTGGGATTGCGTCCGAAGGCTGAAATTTTAGGGCACGCCACGGTTGGGGCCGAAGCCCCTTATTTGGCCACTGTTCCAGCCCTCGCCGCTCAAAAACTGTTGAAAAAGACAGGTTATGCCCTGGACGACATCCATTTGTTTGAAATCAACGAAGCGTTTGCTGCAGTGACGTTGACGAGTCAAAAACTTCTCGGGATCGACAGTGAGAAATTAAACGTCAACGGTGGAGCTGTCGCCTTGGGACATCCGATCGGGGCCAGCGGCGCCCGCATTGTACTCACCTTGATGTATGAACTGAGACGCCGCGGCGGTGGTCTCGGAATCGCCGCCATTTGCAGTGGGGCTGCCCAAGGGGATGCGGTTCTGATTCGTGTGGACGGAAGTTAAATGTCCACAGTGTGACCGCTTCCCACACGTATGGCAACGAGTAATTTTTACAAGCCCCAGTGCCCTTTACGGCGCCGGCAGAAGCAGTGACATTCATGTGACGCGGTGAAGTCACCCCTCTTCCGCTGCGAAATGGACGACATGTGCTGAGGACCTAAGGGGTGCAGCGCGCATTTTAAGATGGATCTAGGCGATGTGAATGCTTACTGAGGAGGAAATGTGATGCCGATTGAGACGATCATGGTCGTCGGAGCCGGACAAATGGGAAGTGGTATCGCTCAAGTGGCCGCCCAGTCCGGACATTCCGTAATCTTGCACGACATTAAGGCCGAATTGGCGGAGCGTGGGCGGGCGGCCATTGAACAGCGGTTGTCCCGCTACGTAGAGAAGGAGAAGATGTCGGGGGAGGAGAAGGCGGGTGTTTTGTCGCGGCTTCGCCTCTCAACTGAATTGGAACACGTGCGCCAGGCCGATATCGTCATCGAAGCCGTCACGGAAAAGATGGAAGTGAAGGCAGACCTCTTTCGCCGACTGGACGAGATGGCCCCTACGGAAGTCATACTGGCCAGCAACACGTCGTCTTTGCCCATCACTGAAATTGCGGCGGAGACCGGCCGCCCGGACCGGGTCATCGGCATGCACTTTATGAATCCGGTACCGGTGATGAAACTCGTTGAAATCATTCGCGGCCTGGCGACGTCCGACGGCGTCTCAAGGGAAGTAGAAAACTTGGCGCGCGCGATGGGCAAAACACCGGTCGAAGTGAAGGACTTTCCCGGATTCGTTTCCAACCGGGTGTTGATGCCGATGATTAACGAAGCCATTTACACCGTTTACGAGGGAGTCGCCACGCCAGAAGCGGTCGACGAAGTCATGAAGCTCGGGATGCATCATCCGATGGGACCGATCCAGCTGGCGGACTTCATCGGGTTGGACACGTGTCTTTACATTATGGAAACCCTTTACGAAGGATTCGGCGATCCGAAATACCGCCCGTGCCCGCTCTTGCGCCAATACGTCAAGGCCGGCTGGCTCGGGCGAAAAACCGGCCGGGGCTTTTACGCATACGACTGACAGTAGAAGGGCAATTCGCGACACCGACGAAGAAGCGGACAGTGCCAAACTGAGACCGTCAACGTGAAAATTGTGGATGACGAGGCAGTGGCTTCGTCAGATCTGCCTGGCATCCATTCAGCGCCTCCTTAAGGCGACCGCTCCTCGCTACTCCTTCGAAAGCAAAAGCTGAAGGAAACCCCATCTCCTCGCGAGTGGGTGACCTCATGTGAAGGAGGGGAAAACCGTGAACGTGCGGTTTTCAGAAGTTCAAGAGCAGCTGCGGCAGGCGATCCGCCAGTTCGCCCGAGACAAAATCGCTCCCCGAGTGCGCGAGATGGACGAGAAGGACCGGTTTCCACAAGACTTAGTGCAGGATATGGGATTAAACGGGCTTCTCGGCCTCCCGGTCGACAAGAAGTGGGGCGGGGCGGGTGAAAGGTGGACGACGTATGTGATGGCCATCGAAGAAATTTCGCGCGTCAGCGCCGGCGTAGGGGTCATCCTCGCCGTGCACACATCGGTGGGGACGATGCCGATTGTCACCTTTGGAACAGAAGAGCAAAAGGCCCGTTTCGTCCCGTCGTTAGCGAAGGGGGAGCACCTCGGCGCGTTCGCCTTGACAGAACCTGAATCCGGTTCTGACGTGAGAAGTATGCGGACGACAGCCAGGCGCGACGGGAATGATTACGTCCTCAACGGTATGAAAGCGTTTGTAACAAACGCTACATGTGCAGATACGTTTGTGACGTTTGCGTTAGCGGAAAAAGGCATCACCGCCTTTGTCGTAGAAAAGGGGAGCCCGGGGCTTTCATGCGGAAAGCAGGAGCGCAAAATGGGTCTCGGAGGGACGGGGACGGCGCCCCTCATCTTCGACGACGTGCGCGTTCCGGAAGAAAACCGGTTGGGCGAAGAAGGTGAAGGGTTCTCCGTCGCCATCGCGAGTTTGCTCGGCGGCAGAATCGTGATCGGCGCACAGGCCCTCGGCATTGCGGAGGCGGCGTTGGAGCTGGTGGTAGACTATGTGACAGAGCGGCGTCCGTACAGTCGACCTCTTGCGGCCATGCCCCTGGTCCAAAGCAAGCTGGGGGAGATGGTGGTTCAAGTGGAAGCCGCTCGGCTACTAGTATACCGCGCCGCCCAGTTGAAAGAAGAAGGCAAGCCGTGTGCGAAAGAAGTGGCCATGGCCAAACTGGCCGCGTCTGACGCTGCGATGCGGTTGGCGACCGAAGCGGTGCAACTGTTAGGGCATGAAGGTTGTACGAAAGAGTACGCGGTTGAACGTTTGTTCCGCGAGGCGAAAGTGACACAAATTTACGAGGGAACCAACGAAATACAGCGCATGGTCATCAGTAAAGAACTGTTGCGAGGTTGAATACATGGGCATGGGGGGAGGCTGCCGATGGATTTTAAACTGACGGAAGAGCACGACATGATGCGGAAAATGGTGCGGGAATTTGCCCTAAAAGAAGTCGCTCCCACAGCGGCTGAACGGGATGAAGAGGAGCGATTCGACCGCGGCATATTCGACAAAATGGGAGAACTTGGACTGACCGGCATCCCGTGGCCAGAAGAAGAAGGCGGCAGTGGGGCCGACTACCTCAGCTACGCCATCGCCGTGGAGGAGCTGTCGCGGGTGTGTGCTTCCACCGGCGTCACGTTGTCCGCTCACATCTCACTGGCGGGATGGCCGCTGCACACCTTTGCCACACCAGAGCAAAAACAGACGTTTTTGCGTCCGATGGCTGAAGGGAAAAAACTGGGGGCGTACGCCTTGACAGAACCCGGGTCCGGGTCCGACGCAGCGGCTATGCGGACGACGGCGGTACTCGACGGCGACAGCTACGTGCTCAACGGTACGAAAATTTTTACGACAAACGGCGGCGAAGCGGAAACGTACATCGTCTTCGCCGTCACAGACCCTGAAAAAGGACACCGGGGCATCACGGCCTTTATCGTCGAAAAGGGCACGCGTGGATTTTGCTTCGGCAAAAGAGAGAAGAAACTGGGCATTCGTTCCTCCCCGACGGTAGAACTTCTGTTTGAAAATTGCCGCATACCGGTAGATAACCGCCTCGGCGGGGAAGGACAGGGCTTCAAAATTGCGATGATGACGCTGGATGGGGGACGCACCGGCATCGCGGCGCAAGCGGTCGGGATTGCCCAAGGCGCCCTGGATGCCGCCGTGGCGTATGCCAAACAGCGGGAGCAGTTCGGCAGGCCGATCAGCCAGTTTCAGGCGATTCAGTTCAAACTGGCGGACATGGCGACGCGTGTCGAGGCGGCGCGGTTGCTCACGTACCGGGCCGCTTGGCTGGAAAGCGCCGGGGAACCGTACGGCAAAGCGTCGGCCATGGCCAAAATGTACGCCAGCGACACAGCCATGTACGTGACGACTGAAGCTGTGCAAGTGTTCGGGGGTTACGGCTACACTCGCGAGTACCCAGTTGAGCGCATGATGCGCGACGCGAAAATTACCCAAATTTACGAAGGGACGAACGAAATCCAACGCCTCGTCGTCGCGAGACATTTGTTGAGCGAGTCTTGACCTGGCGTTTTACCTTGCCAGTGTACAGCGGATCTGTTCTCGGCAGCCGCATGCCTGTGAACGCTTTTGACGCATTGCAGGTTCAAAAAGCAGAACAGAAAAAATCGCGGGACGTGTTCGGGTATTGGTGGTATGCTGTCGGGTTGTATTGCCGGAGGCGGCACTCTGCACATGGAAGTGCTACTCGTATGAAGCGGTATGCCGTCATGTTTTCGTTGCGAACTAAACTTCACAGCTTGCGTTCTACGCTGTGGAGGTGTGGTAGCGGCGGAGTGTGACGTTTTCGTCTGTGCTTTTGTGTTGGCATAAATGGCAGGTGGCCCGTGCCACCAAGCAGTATTAAAAGGGGAGTCGGATATGGAAAAGCCGGAAGTTTATCGACCTCAGCACCACGTCCGGTTTGTCACTGCGGCAAGTCTGTTCGACGGACATGACGCCGCCATCAACTTGATTCGCCGTTTGCTGCAGGCGAGCGGCGTGGAAGTCGTCCACCTGGGGCACAACCGCTCTGTCGACGAAATCGTGTCGGCTGCCATACAGGAAGACGTCCAGGGGATTGCCGTCAGTTCATACCAGGGCGGTCACATGGAATTCTTTCGCTACATGGTCGACTTGTTGAAGGAACGGGGTGCTGATCACATTCAGCTGTTCGGGGGCGGAGGGGGAGTGATCATTCCTCGCGAAATACGCGAACTGGAAGCTTACGGCGTCAACCGCATCTTTTCTCCTGTCGACGGGCGCAAGATGGGACTGCAGGGCATGATCAATCACATGGTGAAAGCGTGCGACTTTCCCCTGGAACGACAAGGAGGTTGGGACCAGCTGTCTCTCGACACGTCCGATTTTAGGGCGATTGCCCGTCGCATCACCGCTCGAGAACAGGCGGTCGGGCAGCAGGAAGAAACGCGGCAGCACACTGGAGAAAATAACCGTATCCCGGTTCTCGGTATTACGGGAACGGGGGGTGCAGGCAAAAGTTCCCTCACCGACGAACTCGTCCAGCGCTTTTTAGAGCAGTACCCCGACCGAACGGTGGCCATCCTCTCCATTGATCCGTCCCGGCAAAAGACGGGCGGGGCTTTGCTCGGTGACCGCATTCGGATGAATGCCATTCACCACCCGCGCGTCTACATGCGCAGTCTCGCGACGAGGAAAGCCCGCTCTGAGTTGAGCCACGCCACCCAGTCTGCTGTAGCTGTCTTGCAGCAGACTGGATTTGACCTGGTGATCGTCGAGACGAGCGGGATCGGACAGGGCGACTCCGCCATCGTCGACATAGCGGACGTGTCCCTCTACGTGATGACGAGTGACTTTGGGGCACCGTCCCAACTGGAGAAAATCGAGATGTTGGATGTGGCCGATGCTGTGGCCATTAATAAGTTCGATCGCCGCGGGTCAGAAGACGCCCTGAGGGAGGTGCGCAAACAGTACAAGCGCAATCACCACCTGTTCGACATCCCTGACGACAAACTGCCGGTCTTTGCCACGCGGGCTAACCAATTCCAAGATGTGGGAACGAGCCGTCTGTTCCGAAGCCTCATCGCTTTACTGAACGATAAGTGTGGCATCCGGTGGGAACTGCCGCCAGAACCGGCTGACTCCAGACAGACGGGGCCCATTATTCCACCGAACCGCGAACACTACCTGTACGAAGCCGCTCAGACCGTGCGGGATTACCGTGCCTTTTGCGAGGAACAAGTGGCTTTGGCCCGGGAGTGGTATCAGCTCGACGGGACATTGCGTACCCTAAAACGGCGTGAGTCCGAAGTTCCTGAACAGGTGATCGAACACGTGCGAATGGAAACGGAAGCGGCGCGCCAGCGCCTTGACCCTGAATGTCGACGCCTCATCGAAACGTGGCCAGAACTTAAAAAGCGGTACGAACGAGAGGAATTTGTCACAACGGTCCGCGGCCGAGAGAAGCGCACGCAGACGTACACGACCTCCCTTGCGGGGACGCGCATTCCGAAAGTGGCCCTTCCCCGTTACGAAGACTGGGGGGACGTCTTGCGCTGGCGGCTAAAAGAAAACGTGCCCGGATCGTTTCCGTTCACAAGCGGTGTGTTCCCGTTTAAACGGGAGGAGGAGGACCCGAAACGTCAGTTTGCCGGGGAAGGAACACCTGAGCGCACGAACCGCCGCTTCCACTACCTGTCAGAAAACGATCCCGCAAAACGGCTGTCTACGGCCTTTGACAGCGTGACCCTTTACGGCGAAGATCCGGATGACCGGCCGGACATTTACGGGAAAGTGGGCGAGAGCGGGGTCAGCGTGTGTACACAGGAAAACATGCACCAGCTGTTTGCCGGCTTTGACTTGTGCCATGCGAGCACCAGCGTGTCGATGACGATTAACGGACCGGCTCCGATTATTCTCGCCATGTTCCTGAACACAGCCGTCGATCAAGAGCTGAACCGGTTCCGCGAAGAAAAGGGGAGGGAACCGACGCCGGACGAAGCAGGTGAGATTGAAGCCGACGTGTTGAAAACGGTGCGCGGCACGGTGCAGGCGGACATTTTAAAAGAAGACCAGGGACAAAATACGTGTATTTTCTCCACAGAATTTGCTTTGCGTCTCATGGGGGACGTGCAACAGTACTTCATCGACCACGGCGTACAGAATTACTACTCGGTCAGCATCAGCGGGTATCACATCGCCGAAGCGGGTGCCAACCCCATCTCACAACTCGCGTTCACCTTAGCGAACGCCTTCACTTACGTCGAATACTTTGTCAGCCGGGGGATGGCCATCGATCAGTTTGCGCCAAATCTGTCCTTTTTCTTCAGCAATGGGTTAGATCCCGAGTACACAGTCATCGGGAGAGTGGCGCGCCGCATCTGGGCAACGGTCATCAAGCAGAAGTACGGCGGAAACGAGCGGAGTCAGAAGTTGAAGTACCACATCCAGACGTCTGGCCGTTCTCTGCACGCCCAGGAAGTGTCGTTCAACGACATTCGTACCACGCTGCAGGCACTCTTGGCCATTTACGACAACTGCAATTCACTCCACACGAACGCCTACGACGAAGCGATCACGACGCCGACGGAAGCGTCTGTGCGCCGGGCGATGGCTATCCAGCTCATCATTACGAAAGAGCTCGGGCTCGTGAAAAACGAAAACCCGCTCCAGGGCGCCTTCATCGTCGAAGAGCTGACCGACATGGTAGAGGAAGCGGTGCTGTCGGAGTTCGAGCGCATCAACGCCCGAGGTGGCGTCCTTGGTGCGATGGAGAACCAGTACCAGCGGAGCAAAATTCAAGAGGAGTCGTTGTACTACGAAACGTTGAAGCACTCAGGCCAGCTGCCAATCATCGGCGTCAACACGTTTTTGGGTGAAGGGGAACCGTCTGAAGCAGAATACCAACTGTCCCGGGCCACGGAAGAAGAGAAGAAGAGTCAGATCGAGCACGTTCGACAATTTCGACAGAAACACCGAAAAGAGGCTGAAGCGGCACTCAACCGCCTAAAACAAGTGGCAAAGGAGGGAGGAAACATTTTTAGAGAGCTGCGCAAAACAGTTCGCGTGGCCAGTCTCGGCCAAATCACCCGCGCTCTGTACGAAGTAGGCGGCAAGTACCGGCGGAATTTGTAACGTTTGACATTGCCCTTATATTGGTTAAAATAGTTGTGTCGCAGAAGGTCAGAATCGGGATAGAAGGGACGTGTCTCAATGGCAAAAAAAGCGGCATTGGAACTTACACCCGAGGAAGCGAAAGAAGTGCCGATGGTCGATTTAGTTTACGAGTTGTTGAAACAGTCGGAAGAACCTCTTCACTACCGTGACCTAACTGAGAAAGTAGCCGAAATCAAAGGATTGACAGAGGAAGGCATGCGGTCTTACATGGCACAGCTTTACACGGATATTAACATAGACGGACGTTTTGTTTGCGTCGGTCGCAGCCTGTGGGGCTTAAAAGAGCGGTACACGCTGGATCAGGCGTCAGATGCGGCAGTTGCCGCCAGTGTGAAAGACGACTACGATGACGACGATTACCTTGACGAGGAAGAAAGCGAATACGACGAGAGGGACACCAGAGACGAAGAAGACGATTTGCTCGTTTCGGAAGATGAGGATTTCGGGGACGACATCGGCGTAGACGACTAGATCGGGTTGACAAGGGAAGAAACTCCCGGTAGACTTAACGGTGGGCTTCATGAACTTAACGTCGTCAAAAATCGTGCCCCCTTCACAAAAAGGGCGGCACGTTTCTTTTTTGATGTGCATGCTTAAGATTCAGGCTATCGGTGAGAAGAAAGGAGCAACCGTCGTATGGCCAAATACATTTTCGTAACCGGAGGCGTCGTATCTTCCCTCGGAAAGGGGATTACCGCTGCCTCTCTCGGCCGACTCTTAAAAAACCGGGGTCTTAGCGTCACCATTCAGAAGTTTGATCCGTACTTAAATGTCGACCCCGGTACGATGAGCCCTTACCAACACGGGGAAGTCTTCGTCACAGAGGACGGGGCGGAAACAGATTTGGACCTTGGACATTATGAACGATTTATCGACATTAATTTAAACAAAAACTCAAATGTCACCACCGGGCAAATTTATTCTTCCGTCATCTCAAAAGAGCGGCGCGGCGACTACTTGGGTGCCACTGTGCAAGTCATTCCGCACGTTACAAACGAAATTAAAGACCGCGTCTACCGCGCCGGACGGGAAGATCACCCAGACGTGGTCATTACGGAGATCGGCGGGACGGTAGGGGACATCGAGAGTCTTCCGTTTTTGGAAGCGATCCGGCAGATCAAGAGTGAAGTCGGCCGGGAAAACGTCATGTACATTCACTGTACCCTAATCCCGTATTTGAACGCAGCAGGGGAATTGAAGACGAAACCGACGCAACACAGCGTGAAAGAATTGCGCAGTATCGGCATTCAACCGCAAGTGATTGTCTGTCGCAGTGAACAGCCGCTGTCACAAGAGATGAAGAACAAAATCGCTCTCTTTTGCGACATTGAACAGGAAGCTGTCATCGAAGCAGTCGACGTAGAGAATTTGTACGAGATGCCACTCCTGTTGCAAAAGCAACATTTCGACGACATCGTCGTCCGCCACTTGCAACTTCCGGAAGGGGAGGCGAACATGAGCGAGTGGCAGGCTTTAATCGAACGTGTGCGCAACTTGGCGCGGCAAACGACCATTGCCATCGTCGGGAAATACGTTTCGTTGCGTGACGCCTATTTGAGTGTGGCGGAGGCGCTCAATCACGCCGGCATTGCCCACGACACGGAAGTGAACATTCGATGGATTAATGCGGAAGACGTCCGTTCTGACAATGTGGCCGACTTGCTGCGGGATGTGGACGGCGTCCTCGTGCCGGGCGGTTTTGGCGACCGGGGCATTGACGGCAAAATGGAGGCGATTCGTTACGTGCGGGAAAACCGCATCCCGTTTTTGGGCATTTGTCTCGGGATGCAGGTGGCGTGTGTCGAATTTGCCCGCAACGTCCTCCATTTGGAAGGGGCCCACAGTTCAGAAATCAACCCGGACACATTGCACCCAGTGATCGATTTATTGCCGGAACAGAAGGATGTCGAGCGTTTGGGCGGGACGATGCGCCTCGGAATCTATCCGTGTCAAATCGAGAGAGGGAGCCGGGCGGAAGCAGCTTACGGACAAAACCTCATTTACGAACGGCACCGTCACCGCTACGAATTTAACAACGAATACCGCGATCAGATGGCGGAGGCGGGCATCCGGTTTTGCGGAACTTCTCCAGACGGCCGCCTGGTGGAAATGATCGAGCTGGAAGACCACCCGTGGTTTGTCGCCTGCCAGTTTCACCCTGAATTCACCTCCCGTCCGAACAGGCCACATCCGCTGTTCCAAGGGTTTGTCGGCGCGAGCGTCAAACGAACAGAGCAAAAGACCAACCTTTTTTAGCGAGGTTGGTCTTTTTTGTACGCCCAGCATGGGCGTCATCTATAGGGTGAAAGTCCCGAACGGGGGCTGGCGAGCGCCTACCGTAGTCAAAGGCAAGGGTGTCCGTCGCGAGGCGGAATCTGAAGGAAGCCGGAGACAAACGCACGGGTCAAGGTACACGAACTGGATTTGAGGCAGGATTAGTCGGATGAGTTGCCAGAACACAACGAAATCCAAAGCCGCCAAGGGCTCATCCTGTAAACTCCAGTGATCGCGGGCGGAAAGATGACGCTCTTATCTGGGGAGGCCTGCGGAACACGCGAAGTAACATCGTAACCGCAGTCGAGAGGCTGCGCTGAATCCGCAGGAGTCAGCAGAGGCCATAGTACGCAAGTACGGGGCGCCGGAAAGCGGAAGGGCCGAACCGAAAGGAGAGAGGAAACCGATGCGTTCGAGAGAAGAGCGCAGACAGCAGAATATCCCGCAAGGGAGCTGCCAACAGAGAGCAGCGGTGAAGCCGCGAGGGTATGTTGGAGCGCCGAGCTCTTCTCCGGCACAAGTCGCCCCTTCCTCTCGCGAAGACCATAACGACTTGCTGGACAGGATGCTTGAGAGAGAAAATCTCTTGCTCGCATACAAGCGAGTGGTCCGAAACGGAGGAGCGCCCGGAGTGGACGGAGTAACGGTAGCTGAACTGCAGGCTTACCTGAACACACACTGGGCACAGGTGAAAGCAGAGCTCCTAGCGGGAACCTACAAACCCGCGCCAGTCAAACGGGTGGAAATCCCCAAACCTGGAGGCGGCGTGAGGCTTCTAGGGATCCCGACCGCGATGGACCGGCTCCTCCAGCAAGCCCTGCTGCAAGTGATGCATCCGATCTTCGATGCTCACTTCTCATGGGACAGCTACGGCTTCCGACCAGGGAAGCGGGCCCATGATGCGGTCCTTCAAGCCCAGCGCTATATCCAGAGTGGATACAGATGGGTTGTGGACTTGGACTTAGAGAAGTGCTTTGACCGAGTAAACCACGACATGCTCATGGCGAGGGTAGCAAGAAGGGTGAAGGACAAGCGAGACCTGAAACTCATCCGGGCGTACCTCAACGCCGGAGTCATGGTCAACGGAGTATGCCAACGGACAGAGGAAGGGACGCCGCAAGGCGGACCGCTGAGTCCGCTTCTGGCCAACATCTTGTTGGACGACCTGGACAAAGAACGAAAGAAACGCGGGTTGCAATTCGCACGTTATGCGGACGATTGTAACATCTTTGTCGCTAGCAAGCGCGCAGGGGAACGCGTCATGGAATCGGTAATTCGCTTTGTAGAGGGAAAGCTGAAACTGAAAGTGAAGCGAGACAAAAGTGCGGTAGACCGCCCCTGGAACCGGAAATTCCTAGGGTTCAGTTTTCTGCCGGACAAACAAGCAACGATTCGGTTAGCCCCGAAGACCATCTCCCGATTCAAAGATAGAATACGTGAGATGACGAGTCGTTCACGGGCGATCTCCATGGAAGAGCGAATTAAACGGCTCAACCGCTACATCATCGGTTGGGTCAGGTACTTTCGACTGGCATCGATGAAGACGCACTGTGAAAGATTCGACCAATGGATTCGGCGCAGACTGAGGATGTGCCTATGGAAACAATGGAAACGGGTCAGAACCCGTCTTCGTGAACTTAGGGCCCTTGGCGTACCAGAATGGGCCTGCTTCATGATGGCCAATTCCCGCATGGGAAATGTCCCGGAATACAAACAATGCCCTTCCGACTTCCTACTGGGAAGCGAAAGGGCTGAAGAGTATGCTTTTTCGTTATATGGAACTTCGTCAACCTTTTGGAACCGCCTAGTGCGGACCCGCATGCTAGGTGGTGTGAGAGGACGGGGGCTAGCCGCCCCCTCCTACTCGATTACAAAAACTTTTTACAATTAAGAGGAAAATGGAACTTTTGATCGAAATATATAAAAAGAGTACCTCATAAGGAATCATCCGTCGTGCCTAGAATTCGTCACCCTTTTCCTCAAAAGTCACCATGAGTGAAGAGTCAAACGTTCGGTAAAGCGAAAGGAGATGCGTGAGCATGTGTGCGGACGGCAAGAAAATCCTAATTGTCGATGACCAATTCGGAATTCGGGCGTTGTTGAGTGAAGTGTTCAATCAAGAGGGTTACGAAACATTTCAGGCGGAAAACGGAAGGGTCGCGTTAGAGATTGTGAATAGGGAAAAACCGTGTCTAGTCCTTCTCGACATGAAAATACCAGGGATGGACGGTCTCGAAATTTTAAAGCAGATTAAAAAAATGGAACCCGACATGAAAGTGATTATGATGACAGCCTACGGTGAACTGGATATGCTGAAGGAAGCGTCTAAACTCGGAGTCCTTCGTCATTTTACCAAGCCTTTCGATATAGAAGAGTTGAAGTTGGAAGTTAACAAACAAATGGCAGGGTGATCACTCCCTTTTTCCCAGGCAAAGTGATATAATGTCCCACGTGAACAGTTCATGTGAAGGAGGGCTTCCCCATGCCACTTGTTCCGATGACGGAATTTTTGCCACAAGCTAAGCGGGAACGTTTTGCGGTGGGACAGTTCAACATCAACAATTTGGAATTCACTCAGGCGATAACAGAGGCTGGCCAGGAGGAACAGTCTCCGCTTATTTTCGGTGTGAGTGAGGGAGCGATGCGGTACATCGGGCTGGATTACGTGATCGCCATCGCACGGACGGCAGCGGACAACTCCGGTCTGCCCATCGCGTTGCACCTGGACCACGGCAGCAGTTTCGACGTGGTCATGAAATGTATTCGAGCTGGGTTTTCCTCCGTCATGTTTGACGGTTCGCACTACCCGTTAAAAGAAAACATCCGCTTAACGAAAGAGGTGGTCAAAGCAGCGCACGCTGTAGGGGTCTCCGTAGAAGGAGAGTTAGGCACGATCGGCGGTGTGGAAGACGACGTCAGCGTCGACGAGAGCGAAGCGGCCCTAGCCAAACCGGAAGAGGCGATTCGCTTTTACGAAGAGACAAACGTCGACGCTTTGGCTATCGCTGTCGGGACTGCCCACGGCATGTACCGGGGAGAGCCGAAAATTCGTTTTGACATCATTGAAGAAGTGAGTCGCCAAGTGGATGTGCCCATCGTGTTGCACGGCGGGTCGGGCGTGCCGGATGAATCTATTCAGAAAGCCATCTCGTTAGGTGTCGGAAAGGTGAACGTCAACACGGAGAGCCAAGTCGCCTGTACGAAGACCGTGCGAAAACTGCTGAACGAAGACGATACCCTTGTCGATCCGCGCAAATATTTGGGGCCTGCCCGCGACGCCATTAAAGAAGTCGTCAAACACAAGATGCGCCTGTTTGGCAGTTCTGGAAAAGCTCCGCTGTAAGCGAGTGTCTGCTCGAAGAGTCGGAGACATACCGTACAAATCCCCCTTGCGAATGGCAAAGGAATCAGATCATATACTGTAACGAAAAGGAGCGTGACGGAACTGTGAAAATTTTTATCGACACCGCCAACGTAGAGCAAATCAAACAAGCTTACGAGCTCGGCATACTGTCCGGTGTGACGACCAACCCGAGTTTAGTGGCTAAAGAAGGCCGCAACTTTGAAGAAGTTTTGCGCGAAATTGCGGACATTGTCGGAGAATTGCCTGTCAGTGCCGAAGTGGTGAGTCTAAAAGCGGACGAAATGGTCGCGGAAGGTGAGAAGCTGGCAGCGATCGCGGACAACATCGTCATTAAAGTTCCGATGACGATGGAAGGGTTGAAGGCCGTCCACCGATTTACGCAAAAAGGAATTGAGACGAACGTCACCCTCATTTTTTCCGCAAACCAAGCCCTCCTGGCGGCGCGGGCGGGAGCCTCTTACGTGAGCCCGTTTATCGGCCGCCTTGACGACATTAACCAGGACGGATTGCAACTGATCGCGGACATCGCGGAAATTTTCGATATTCACGGACTGCCGGCAGAAATTATCGCGGCCAGCATCCGCCACCCCGTCCACGTGACAGAAGCGGCGAAACTGGGGGCCGACATTGGAACGATGCCGTTTAAAGTCATTGAACAAATGGTCAAGCACCCTTTAACCGACCAAGGCATCGAACGGTTTCTCGCCGACTGGGAAAGCGCGAAGAAATAAACGCCGACATTTCACGTGCCTCCTCGAAAACACGTGTCGCCCCGGCGGATGAGACCTTACAACCAACGGGACGTTCTGACAGTGGGGGAAGGGAATTGTCTCAAAGCAATTCCCTCTTTCCCTGCGTTAACGGAACGGAAATTTCCTTCCCCTCCACGACACACATCTTTTCCAATTCGGTTTACAACTTAATGGTGGTCAAAGTGGCACAGGGGCGTTTCCTTTCTGAATCAGTCGAACACTCTAAGCACTCTTGTTCGCCCCACTTCAGGTCCACTCATTTGTACGATTTGCCGTTGAATGAGTGCGTCCTGACTGTGCTATAATGGACAGTGATTGTGCAACAGTACTTCACTTCACCATGAATGTAAAGTTTTAACATAGACCCAAACATGAAAGAGTGGAGGATGTCTCCGAATGGAAATATTAAAAATAAAAGGCGGCCGTCCTCTCCGCGGAACCGTACATATTAGCGGTGCGAAGAACAGCGCTGTCGCTTTAATCCCCGCAACGTTGTTGGCCGATACGCCGACTGTCGTAGAAAATCTGCCGGACATCCGCGACGTACACATTTACCGCGAATTGCTGGAACGGTTAGGGGCTAAAGTGAGGCAAGATGGGTCGGTCATGGAGGTCGACACACTCAACCTGACCAACGTACCGCTCGTCAACGGAAACGTGAAACAACTGCGTGCCTCGTACTACTTAATGGGGGCGTTGCTCGGCCGTTTCAAAGAAGCCGTCATCGGAATGCCCGGCGGCTGCAATTTAGGACCTCGCCCGATTGACCAACACTTGAAAGGTTTTGAAGCCCTTGGCGCCACAGTGTCCTATGAACAAGGAGCCGTCCGTCTAGCGGCAGAGCGTCTCGTCGGCTGCCGCATTTACCTTGACGTCGTCAGTGTCGGCGCCACGATCAACATTATGTTAGCTGCATCCCGGGCCGAGGGACAGACGGTTATCGAGAACGCAGCCAAAGAGCCTGAAATTATTGACGTCGCGACCATTTTAAACGCCATGGGGGCGAAAATCAAAGGAGCTGGTACAGATGTGATCCGCATCTACGGAATGAACGCATTGAGCGGTTGCCGTCACCCGATCATTCCCGACCGAATTGAGGCAGGCACTTACATGATTGCCGCCGCTGCGACGAAAGGTGATGTCACAATCGACAACGTCATTCCGAAACACTTAGAACCGATCTCCGCTAAACTGCGTGAGATGGGCGTCACTGTCGAAGAAAAAGAAGACTCTCTTCGAGTGGTGGGCGTCGATGCCATTCGCCCAGTGGACATCAAAACCCTTCCTTATCCCGGTTTCCCCACCGATCTGCAACAACCGGCGACAGCTCTTTTGACAGCAGCCGACGGTACGAGTATCGTCACCGACAACATCTATTCTTCCCGCTTCAAACACGTCGACGAACTGCGTAGAATGGGAGCGCAAATTAAAGTCGAAGGCCGGTCGGCGGTCATAGAAGGCGCAACCCCCCTTCAAGGGGCGCGGGTCAAAGCGACTGACTTGCGGGCAGGCGCAGCCCTCGTCGTGGCTGGATTAATGGCAGAAGGCATCACGGAAGTGACGGGAGTTGAGCATATCGACCGCGGCTACGAACACTTGGAGAGGAAGTTAAATTTGCTCGGCGCCGAGACGTGGCGGATAGAGGAGAGGGCGCGTTCGTTCTTGCACCAGAAATAATGTAACATATATACTATATTAGGTTACCATTATTTCGTTCATTGGGAGGATGAAGGTGTCGTGGAACGAAGTCTAGCAATGGAACTGGTGCGAGTCACCGAGGCGGCCGCCCTCGCTTCTGGTCGATGGATGGGCCGCGGGAACAACAACGGAGCGGACAACGCGGCGACCGAGGCCATGCGCGCAGTGTTTGACACCATTCCGATACGGGGAACCGTCGTCATCGGCGAGGGAGAAAAGGACGAAGCCCCGATGTTGTACATTGGTGAGCGCTTAGGGATGGGGTACCCGCCTGAAGTAGATGTGGCGGTCGATCCGTTGGAAGGGACAAACATCGTGGCTAAAGGACTGTGGAACGCTATTTCCGTCGTGGCGATCGCAGAAAGGGGTTGTCTGTTGCACGCTCCCGACATGTACATGGAGAAAATCGCCGTCGGACCTGAAGCTGTGGGGCATATTGACATAGATGCACCGGTCGCCGATAATTTAAATGCCGTCGCCGATGCGCTGGGGCGCGATGTGAAAGATCTGGTCGTGTCCATTCTCGATCGGCCCCGCCACAGTCAACTGATTGAAGAAGTGCGTTCAGCCGGTGCCAGAATCAAGCTCATACCCGACGGCGATGTAGCGGCTGCCATTAATACGGCATTCCCGGATACGGGTGTCGACATCTTGATGGGCGTAGGCGGTGCACCCGAGGGCGTCCTTTCAGCAGTCGCCTTGAAGTGCCTCGGAGGAGAAATTCAAGGACGGCTCATGCCTGAAGACGAGACGGAATACGAACGCTGCCGCAAGATGGGATTGTCTGATCCGAAGCAAGTGTTGAAGATGAGCGACCTCGTCAAGGGGGATGACGCCATTTTCGCTGCGACAGGAGTGACAGACGGCGAGTTGTTGGAAGGAGTGCGCTACCGCGGTTCAATCGCTACGACCCAGTCGCTCGTCATGCGGGCCAAAACCGGTACGGTACGCTTTATCGACGGCAAACACCGTTTAGAGAAAAAACCGAATTTTGTAGGGGAATAAACAAACGCCTATAGGGCAATGATGGAGAAGTAAACTGCGTGTGAGAGAAAGTGGTGGATACGTTGTGGAAATGCATTTGGGTGACCTTGAAAGCAAGAAATTGACTGAATTGTACAAACTGGCAAAAGAATACCAGATTCCTTATTACAGCCAGATGAAAAAACAAGAACTCATCTATGCCATACTGAAAGCTCAAGCGGAAAAAGACGGGCTGACGTTTATGGAAGGTGTGTTAGAGATTTTGCCGGAAGGGTTCGGGTTCCTCCGCCCGATCAATTACCTCCCCTCCTCGGACGATATTTACATCTCCGCCTCGCAAATCCGGCGATTTGACTTGCGCACGGGTGATCTCGTGTCCGGTAAAGCTCGGCCTCCGAAAGAAAATGAACGTTACTTCGGCATGTTGCACGTGGAAGCCGTCAACGGGAAAGATCCGGAAACAGCGGCTGGAAGACTGCACTTCCCAGCTTTGACACCGCTCCATCCGAACCGGAAATTCCAGTTGGAAACGACGCCAGACCGACTGTCAACGCGGATCGTGGATTTAATTTCGCCTGTCGGATTCGGGCAGCGCGGTTTAATCGTATCGCCCCCAAAGCTGGCAAAACTGTTCTCCTCAAAGAAATTGCCAACAGTCTAGTCGCCAACCACCCTGAAATTGAGTTGTTCGTCCTCTTGATTGACGAGCGGCCGGAAGAAGTGACAGATATGCAACGTTCCATTAAAGGGGAAGTGGTCAGCTCGACTTTCGACGAGATGCCGGAAAACCACATTAAAGTGGCTGAACTCGTGCTGGCGCGGGCACAGCGCCTCGTCGAACACAAAAAAGACGTCGTCATTTTGTTGGACAGCATTACCCGGTTGGCGCGGGCCTACAATCTGGTCATACCGCCCAGCGGACGCACACTGTCCGGAGGGATTGACCCGGCTGCGTTTCACCGCCCAAAGCGGTTTTTCGGATCGGCGCGCAACGTAGAAGAAGGTGGCAGCCTGACGATACTCGCGACAGCACTGGTCGACACCGGCAGTCGAATGGATGACGTCATTTACGAGGAATTCAAAGGGACGGGCAACATGGAGTTGCATTTGGAGCGCCGGTTGGCAGAACGTCGCATTTTTCCTGCCATCGACATCGTCCGTTCCGGAACGCGGCGCGAGGAGTTGCTCCTCTCAAAAGACGAGTTGGATCGGTTGTGGGCGCTGCGTAAAACGATGTCTGACCATCCGGACTTTACAGAAAGCTTTTTGCGTAAACTGAAACAGACGGAGACAAATGAAGAGTTTTTGGCCACTCTCGAAAACCAGTCTTCCGTAAAACACACGCGTTCATCGACGGCGTAAGGGAGACACCTGCATCATATTGAGACAAGTCATGGGCATACGTTCCTAGTAGAAGGACACATCTTGACACAGAGGTGGTGGGTGACTCCTGAAGCGAAAGCAGATCGTGATGTCGTCGTTAGGATTGTGTACAGCCTCCTGGTTATTTCCCGTTCACGGAAACGCGGCGTACGCTGTGCCCGTACAGCCTCCGGAAAACCCCGACGCCATTCGGGAACAGATTGCCGAAGAAGCCGTATACCGGTTCTACAATCCTCTCGCATCTCTGGAACACGCGAAACCGTTGAAACAGTCGGACAAACCGATGACGTACAAAATAAAACCCGGCGACACACTAAGCGAAATAGCGAAGCGTTTTGATTTGACCACACGGCAACTCGCGGACTTTAACCAGATCCAAAACATTCATGCCATCCGCGCCGGTCACACGCTGAAAATCCCGTACCGCGAAGAACAAATTCGGATCAGAGAAGAGCGCGATCTCGCTTCACTGGCCGAACAGTACAACGTATCCGAAGGGTTGATGAAACGGTTTAACCCAGAGTTGACACAAACGGGCGGCTTGTACGTCGGCCAAGTGGTGTCCGTGCCGAAGCGGATAAAGGTTCAGCGTCCAAGTCCAAAACAAAAAAAACTTCACGGCGGCCAAAACAGCGTTCAAATCGCTTCCCGCCCGGCGAACGAAGAGAGTGGGCATTTCAGTGGCAGTTTTTCGTGGCCGGTGGGCGGACAGCTGACGAGTGGGTTCGGCAACCGAAACGGCCGTCTGCATCGCGGGATTGACATATGGAACGAACAGGAAGGGAACACCCCCATTAAAGCGGCGGCCTCTGGTGTCGTCAGCCGTGCCGGGCATGCTGGGGGCTACGGCAATCTCGTCGTCATCGACCACGGAGACGGGTGGTCGACGTACTACGCGCACTTGCGCGTGATGAACGTCAGCCGGGGACAGAGTGTTTCCAGTGGCGACGTTATCGGGTACATGGGGAAGAGCGGTAACAGCACCGGTTATCACCTCCACTTTGAAGTGCGGAAAAACGGCGAAAACTTAGACCCGATGAGTGTTTTGCCCTGATTTTTTTCGTTCCTTGCAAGGGAAAGAAGATCCGTGCTATAATCGTACTCGCGCTTATGTATTGAATGGTACTTTGATCACATCGAACGTAACAGTAAGGTGGAAAAGAGGTGAAAGAACGATGCGAACGGCCATTCATCCTGAATACAAAATAACCACCGTCACCTGTGCATGTGGCAACACATTTGAAACGGGCTCAACGAAAGAAAACTTGCGCGTAGAAATCTGCTCTGCGTGCCATCCGTTCTTTACCGGCAAACAGAAATTCGTCGACACTGGCGGACGGGTAGACCGGTTTAAGAAAAAGTACAACCTTAAATAAAAAGCAACGGCAAAAAACGGCAGGCAAGCATCTGAATGACACGCTTGCCTGTTTTTATTTAGAAACGGAGCGACTGTAACCTCCCTTCTTGGACACACTAAGGCCAAGGAGGTGGCGTTAGTGTGAGTACGTACCAAAGGGTTGCGCTCATCTTCAGTATCGTGTTCCTCCTCATCTGGGCACTTGCCGCTTGTGCGGCAGACGACCAAGCCCAAGAGCGGGAGGACGACAGCTTCACTCACACGGGTGTACGGGCCCCTGAAGAACGAGATGATCGCTATCCGCGAACGGATGGGGACAACAATTACAGCAGACAAAACCCGAACATACGGGTTGGCGATCCGACACCGCGGACAGTCAGTGCCGATGCACGGAGAATGGAGCAGGCCGCGGAAAACGTCGACGGAGTGGAGGATGCGACGGTCGTCATCTTAGGAGGGAATGCGTTGGTACGCATTGACCTGGCCCCCATGTCGCCCGATCCCGGGCGCCAGCGATAGAAGAGGAAGTTGCTCGCCAGTTGTTTGACATCGTCCCGCGCTATGAGTTTCGCGTCAGTTCCGACGAACGGCTGTTTAACCATCTTTCAACCGATGAAGGAAACCTGGCAGCGTAGGAAAACTGCCGGGTTTCAACTTCTCTCCCGAATAATTTGCCAAATGCGGATGAGTTCCTGTTTTTGTTGTTCGGGGGCGTTGCGGAAATCTTGGACAAACCATTCTGTCTGCGGGTCGTACACCGTCTTTTTTTCGTGGCGTGACAACAGTTCGTCGATGCTCACTTGAAAAAAGTCGGCCAACCGCTCGACCATCATCAAGTCGGGAACGCGCTGACTCGTTTCCCACATGGCAATCGTGCTTCGGCTAACGCGAATATGCTTAGCCAATTCAGATTGAGATATGCGGTGTCGTTTCCTCAAACGGCGTAAGCTGTTTCCTAACGTCGGTTTTTCGGTCATATCCGCGCCTCCTCATAACAGATTATCACGGAGAGTGACAAAAATAAAGACAGTCACCGAAAGTGTCTGAAACATTTTTACATTGTCACTAAATGTGATATACTCTTAATGGTGTGTTTCCACAGTATTTCCACACGTGAGAGAAGCGGAGAGTGGTAGGATGAAGCGCCATAAACTCATCGCATTGCGCAGAGAACGTGGCATGACACAAGCAGAAGTGGCCTCCGCGTTAGGAATATCGCGTAGCATGTACGCGATGATCGAACTTGGGAAACGTGTGGGCAGTTACTATACATTGAAACGCATATCGGACTTTTACGATTGCCCGCTTGAGGAAATACTAGAGACTGGACAAGCTGACGAGTCGAATAACGGGGGGTGAACAAACATGTCAAACCATTCAGGGACGCGACGCAGGCCGCTCCCAAGTCCAACCGGGAACGGTCCTCAACCGATGTAACACTTTTCTTATCCTTCGGAGTGTATTATAATATAAAGATGTTATCCATTGTGGAAACATCGAGGTGGGACAATGCTAGACAAATTGCAGGCGATCGCAGATCGTTACGAAGAGCTGAACGAGCTGCTCTGTGATCCGGACGTCGTCAGCAACCCGGATAAGTTGCGCAAATACTCGAAAGAACAATCCGACCTGGAAGATAAATACGAAGCGTACAAACAGTACAAATCCGTCAGTGAGCAGCTTGCCGACGCCAAATCGATGCTTGAGGAAAAGCTCGACGCTGAAATGCGCGAGATGGTCAAGCTGGAGATCGAAGAACTTTCCGAGCGGAAAGAGAAACTTGCGGAGAAAATTCGCCTCTTGTTACTTCCGAAGGATCCGAATGACGACAAAGACGTCATCGTCGAAATACGCGGTGCAGCCGGCGGCGAAGAGGCCGCCCTCTTTGCCGCCGACCTCTACCGCATGTACACCCGTTACGCTGAGCGAAAAGGGTGGAAAACAGAAATAATTGAAGCAAACTACACCGGGCTGGACGGCTTTAAAGAAGTGATATTCACCGTTCAAGGAAAGGGAGCCTACAGCCGTTTGAAATACGAGAGCGGAGCTCACCGCGTGCAGCGGGTGCCAACGACCGAGTCCGGCGGGCGCATCCACACGTCCACCGCCACGGTCGCTGTACTTCCGGAAGTGGAAGAAGTGGAAGTGGACATTGATGAGAAGGACTTGCGCATTGACACGTTTTGCTCCAGCGGACCGGGAGGGCAGAGCGTGAACACGACGAAGTCAGCCGTGAGGATTACCCACGTCCCGACCGGTATCGTCGTGTCGTGTCAGGACGAAAAATCGCAAATTAAAAACCGGGAAAAGGCCATGCGGGTGTTACGTGCACGCTTGTTGGATAAATACCGGCAAGAAGAACAGGCGAGACTGGCAGACAACCGTAAAACACAAGTGGGGACAGGGGATCGCAGCGAACGAATCCGAACGTACAACTTTCCGCAAAGTCGCGTCACAGACCACCGCATCGGTTTGACGCTGCACAAGCTGGAATACATCCTCGACGGGGAGCTAGATGAGATTATCGACAGCTTAACGATGCAAGAACAAGCCGAATTGTTAAAGCAATCGTCATAAAAAGGAACTTGAGCATGGTGAGAACGATCCGAGAAGCCCATCGTTGGGCTTTTTCCTTTTTACAACAAAACGGAGGGCAGTCGGCGGAAGATGCCCGCTTTATTGCGGAGCGGTTGCTGCGCCACTTGTTGGGGTGGGATCGCGCCCGTTTTTTTGCGGCCTTGGATGAACCGTTTCCTGAAGAGTTGTGGCCAGCGTTGCGCCGCTTAATTGAGGAGAAGGGTCAAGGCATGCCGCTGCAATACTTGGTCGGATCACAGGAATTTTACGGGCGGGAGTTTCGCGTTTCGCCGCACGTTCTCATTCCACGTCCCGAAACTGAGTGTCTCGTCGAATCGGTATTGGAGCGAGCGGATACCTTATGGCAAACCGCTGCCCCTTCCGTTGTCGATGTCGGATGCGGTAGCGGGGCCATCGCCGTTACGCTGGCAAAGGAACGGCCGTCATGGGATGTGACTGCCATCGACTTGTCGAAAGACGCGTTGCGAACAGCTCGGGACAACGCCGCACGGCATAAAGTGGAACGGCGCATCCGTTTCCTGCAAGGCGATTTGTTGATCCCTCTCGTTGAAGGGAAGGAACGCGTCGACATCGTCGTCTCCAATCCCCCTTACATTCCGACTCGGGATCTTGAGACACTGGCAGTCGAAGTGCGGGAACACGAGCCGAGATTGGCGTTGGACGGCGGAGAGGATGGATTGGACGTTTACCGACGGCTGGCGGCCATGCTGAAAGATGTGGTGAAACGTCCAAAGGGGATAGTGGCACTGGAAGTCGGCGCTGGTCAGAGTCGAGAAGTGGCGTCCTTGTTACACCAAAGCCTTCCGCACGGTAAGATCGACGTCGTCAAGGACCTGGCTGGGATCGACCGCGTCGTCGTTTTGTACTGGACCTGCTGAACGGGATCACTTACTGCCAAGCGGTATGGACATGGATGTCAAGTCAAGGTGCACATCGGCCGCTTTTTAAAGATCTCCTGTGTCGGTACACATAATAACTTTTAGCGATAAACGACTTTTGTAGAGTGGCGTTTAGCCCTCTTTCCTTCTGTCCATACTGGAGGACAGGAGAGGAAAGCGAGGGAGACAGCCATGATGCGTAAGTACGTGTTTATCGCATTGGCACTTTTTGTGTTTATTGTCAATGGAGAAGTTCAACACAATGAAGCCGTTGTCGCGTCTTCTGGACCGATACCTGAAGACGCGATTCGCCTCAGAATTCTGGCCAACAGTGACGCCCCCCGAGACCAGTGGTTAAAACGAAAAATACGTGATGACGTCGTCGACTACATGGAACAACTGACCGGCGAAATGGACAGCCTCGAGACGGCGCGCAAGCTCATCGTCAGCCGCTTGCCAGACATCAAGCGTCGGGCGGAAGCGATAGCCCGAGCGTACGGCTTCACGTACAGTGTAGACGTCGATTACGGGTACATCCCGTTTCCGACGAAAATGTACGGAAACCGCGTCTACCCGGCGGGCGAGTATGAGGCGGTCAGAATTTCCCTCGGCTCGGGTACCGGAGCCAATTGGTGGTGCGTCCTCTTTCCCCCCCTGTGCTTTGTCGACATGACCAATGCCGATGCGGTAACCGACGATAGCGCAGGAGAAGGCAGACAGTCGGAGCCGGAAAGTGAAAAGCGATCGCCCGTCGAGGAAGCAGAAGGCGGAGACGAAGTCGAAGTTCGTTTCTTCCTTCTCGATTGGTTTCACGACTTTATGGACAAAATTAAGCGTGCTTTTTAGCATCAGCCGCCCAACTGGGCGGCTGATGTACTATTTGGGGAGCGTCTGGCATACCCATGTGTAAAAAAAGTGAGAGGATGTTATCAAACAGTGGCGACGATTGTACGGTTGGCGACAGAAAAAGACGTTCCTCGCATCGAGCGGTTGTTGAAAAAGGCGAACGTGCACGCTTCCGGTGTGGACAAGCCGGGAACGACTTTTTTAGTCGTCGAAAGTCAAAAGCGTGACACGAGTCAGTTGATCGGAACGGCTGGTGTCGAGTTGTACGGCAAGAAAGCGTTACTGCGCTCGCTCGTCGTGGACAGCGGAGCAGGAAACGCCCGCATCGGCGTCGAGGTGATGCGGGTGTTGCTCGCATTTGTCCAGGAACAAGGTGTGCAAGAACTGTACCTCTTGACGCGTATGCCGTCACTTTTCTTTGAACCGTTGGGCTTTTCAAAAATCGACCGGGACGCATTGCCTGACGACATCAAGATGAGTACACATGTGCAGGACAGTGGAAGCGAAGCGGTGACGATGGTTCATTGGCTGGGCTGAGGACGTTGTCACTTTGCGCTTTAGGGGCAAGAAGTGGTAGGATTATGTCATCACAAGTAAGATAGAAAATGGAGAGACCTGATGAAAACACGCGTATGGACCGTCTACCTCCATCAGCGGAAGACGACGCTAACGGAACATCCTGCGATCCAAGAGGCGGCTTCCCGCTTAAGAGAAGGGGCGTTAATTGCCTTTCCGACCGAGACGGTGTACGGCCTCGGGGCTGATGCCCAAAACGACAAGGCCGTCCAGTCCATCTTTCGTGCCAAAGGGCGGCCTGGGGATAATCCGCTCATAGTGCACATTGGCGAACACTCTCAGCTGTCAGACATCGCGGCACACGTGCCGTCCGTTGCTGAGAAGTTAATGGATCGCTTCTGGCCGGGGCCGTTGACGCTCGTGCTCCCGTCGGCCGGGACGGTGTCGGACAACGTGACGGCCGGCTTGCCGACGGTGGCCGTACGGCTGCCGGAACATCCTGTTGCACGGGCTTTACTGCAGGTGGCGAGGTGTCCGGTGGCGGCCCCCAGCGCCAACCGTTCCGGCCGCCCGAGCCCGACAGAGGCCCGTCACGTATTAGACGATTTAGACGGGCGCATCGACGGAGTGATCGACAGCGGCCCAACAGGGTACGGACTGGAATCGACGGTATTAGACGTCACAGGGGATGAGCCGGCGCTTCTGCGGCCCGGAGGAATTACTGTCGAACAGCTGGAACGCGTATTGGGGTCGGTCACGACAGACCCCACTCTCATCGACAACGCAACGGACCGTGCTCCGCGCTCTCCGGGCATGAAATACCGCCATTACGCACCGCAGGGGGAAATGACGTTAGTGGGCGGAAGCGAAGGGGACATGGTCCGTCGCATTCAAGCCCTTGCCGATCAATACCGTGCCGAGGGGCTGAAAGTTGGCATCTTGACGACGGAAGAGCGAAAGGAAGAATATCGGGCCGACGTGGTCGTTGCGTGCGGCAGCCGCAAGGCGCTGCCCACTGTAGCTCGCGGTTTGTACCGCGCCTTGCGCCAGTTTGACGACGCCGGGGTAGAACGCGTGCTGGCCGAGTCGTTTCCAGAATGCGGGTGGGGACGAACGATTATGAACCGCTTGAGAAAAGCGGCTGGAGGGCGCGTCATTTAAAGACGGAGCCGCCCCAAGGCTTGTCATGTTTTCCCCGCGCACGGCATATGTTGTACGAGACGTACGTGCGGAGGGATCGCATGGTATTAGATCCGGAAAGCTTGGGGCAGTTCGTAACCTTGTCAATGATCGCCGTCGCTCTTGGGATGGACGCCTTTTCCCTCGGGTTGAGCATCGGAATCCGCGGCCTCGTTTTTCGAAAAATATACGTCATCAGCCTCTTGATCGGTTTGTTTCACTTTTTGATGCCGCTCCTCGGGATCAGCATCGGCAGGTGGCTCGGGGAAGTCATGGGGACCGTCGCCGCGTATACAGGGGGCGTACTGCTTTGTGCGCTGGGGATTAACATGATCTGGTCCGGGTTTCGCGGTGAGACAGCCCGCGTGTCGTGGAATGATTCGTCGTTGTGGAAAATGGTCCTGCTGTCTTTGGGTGTCAGTGTCGATTCCCTGTCGACGGGACTTTCCCTTGGCTTGTTTTCCGCGAATATGACCCTTGCGGCCAGCATGCTCGGCATCGGGGGCGGCGTGATGGCGGGCATCGGACTGACCGTCGGCCGCTTCGCCGGCAGGTGGTTGGGCGATTACGGTGAGTTGGTGGGGGGACCATCCTACTGTCTTTCGGCATTAAATTTTTGTTGTGATCACATTCGTTTTTACCTAAGGAGGGAGTGTGATGCGTATGCGCATCCTGTTCGTCTGTACCGGGAACACATGCCGCAGCCCAATGGCGGAAGGGCTCTTTCGCCGTTTGGCGCGTGAATCGGAATTAGACGTCGATGTCAGGTCGGCGGGTGTCGCCGCCATACCGGGGGCTGATTTTGCTGACAACGCCGTGACTGTACTCAAGGAGCGGGAGGCCCTTTTTGAAGGAAGTGCAACGGCTGTCAGCCCGGAAATCATGGCGTGGGCTGACATCGTGCTGGTGATGACGGCGCAGCACAAGCAATCGTTGTCCGCCCGCTTTACAGAACATGCCGGTAAAATTCACTTGCTGAAGGAATACGTAAACGAGAACGAGAGGGAAAGGAGGCAGTCCCAGAACGCGGACCGACCAAAAGAAAACGGGGAAGCTCCTGCGAGTAACGACATAACCGATCCGGTAGGTGGCACACTAGATGACTACCGACATTGTGCGGACGAGCTGGAATCACTCCTTCGCCGGTTAGTCGCCCGCCTGAAAGCCCAAGGGACCTGAAAAAGCCCCCTTTCTTGAGACAGCTTGAGGGTAGTGAAGGGAAAACGATCTCGCGAGAGCTGCCCAACAAGGTATAATGAAGTGAAAAGAGCTTCGAGGAGGACGACTGAGATGAAAATTGCCATCGGTTCTGATCACGGCGGATACCACTTGAAAGAAGAAATTAAAACGGTGCTGGCGGATTTAGAGGTGGAAATAGAAGATGTCGGGTGTGATTGCACTGACTCTGTCGACTACGCGGACTACGCCCTTCCCGTTGCGGAGAAAGTCGCTGAAGGAAAAGCGGACCGGGGGATTCTCATTTGCGGCACCGGGCTGGGCATGTCTATCAGTGCAAACAAAGTGAAAGGCATCCGTTGTGCTGTGGTCACCGACACCTACTCCGCGCGCATGAGTCGGGAGCACAACGACGCCAACGTGCTCGCACTGGGAGAGCGCGTCACAGGCCCTGGGCTGGCGGCAGACATTGTCAAAGTGTGGTTGCAGACTGAATTCGCCGGCGGCCGTCACGAGCGGCGCATCGGCAAAATTCACGAGATTGAAGCGAAAAACTAGGAGGAATCCGTGTGACGTCCCACATCTCGCAACAGGTCGAGCAGGTGCTGGATGAGCTGCTGGACGTGATGCCCCTTTCTGAAAATCACATTCTCGTCGTCGGGGTGAGTACGAGCGAAGTCCTCGGGGAGCGGATCGGGACAGCAGGGAACCGTGACGTGGCCAAAGCTGTCTTTGCTCCTGTGGAAAAATTGAGCGGCGAACACGGCTTTCACGTCGCCTTCCAATGCTGTGAACATTTAAACCGCGCCCTCGTCGTCCGTCGGGAAACACTGGAACGGTTCAGGCTGGACGAAGTGACCGTCGTCCCTGCTCCGAACGCGGGCGGTTCGATGGCAGCCTACGTTTACCGGCAGTGGCCCGATGCTGTCATGGCCGAAAGTGTACAAGCCCACGCTGGTATCGACATCGGGGACACCTTCATTGGCATGCACTTGCGGCCGGTCGCCGTGCCGGTGCGTCCGTCCGTGAAACGAATCGGACAAGCCCATGTCACCGTCGCCCGGACGCGCCCGAAACTCATCGGCGGCCACCGCGCCGTCTACGTGCTGGACGGCGAGTGAGAGTCTTGCGGGAGAGGGATGTTGTCCACGTTTTTGGTTGAGCAGTTTTCCCAGATCGTCGTATTAGCGACGTACCCTCGTGTCGTACAGTCTCCAGATGGCGAAAAGTGCCGGCCGAGCCATACATCGTGCCTATGACGTCTGAAAGCTTGTGAGACTGTGCTACAATATGGGGGATTTGAGTTTTGTGACGACAGGAGGAGATGTGACTTGGAACACGTCCGGCAAAGCGATCCGCAAGTGGCGGACACCATCGCAAAAGAATTGAAACGGCAGCGAGAAAAAATTGAACTCATCGCTTCAGAAAACTTCGTCAGCCGCGCCGTACTGGAAGCGATGGGAACGGTGTTGACGAACAAATACGCCGAAGGGTACCCCGGCAAACGGTATTACGGCGGCTGTGAATATGTGGACGTCGTCGAAGACATTGCGCGGGACCGAGCTAAAGCCCTGTTCGGGGCCGACCACGCCAACGTTCAACCCCATTCCGGTTCGCAAGCGAACATGGCGGTTTACACTGTCGCCCTTCAACCGGGAGACAAAGTGCTCGGCATGAACCTTGCCCACGGGGGTCACTTGACGCACGGCAGCCCGGTGAACTTTTCCGGACAACAGTACGAGTTTGTCGACTACGGCGTCGACAAGGACACCCACCAAATCGACTACGACGACGTGCGGCGCATCGCGCTGAAGGAGAAGCCGAAACTGCTCGTCGCCGGAGCGAGCGCCTACCCGCGCATCATCGACTTTGAAAAGCTGGGACAGATCGCCAAAGAAGTCGGGGCCTTGTTTATGGTGGACATGGCGCACATTGCCGGTCTCGTGGCGACGGGGCATCATCCGAATCCAGTGCCACACGCCGACTTTGTCACGACGACAACCCATAAAACGTTGCGCGGGCCGCGGGGTGGCATGATTTTGTGCAAAGCTGAACACGCCAAAGCTGTGGACAAAGCGATCTTTCCCGGTATTCAAGGCGGACCGCTCATGCATGTCATTGCCGCGAAAGCCGTCGCCCTCGGCGAAGCTCAACAAGACCATTTTAAACAGTACTCCGAAAAAATCGTCGCCAACGCGAAAGCACTGGCGCAATCTCTTCTCGACGAAGGATTCGATCTCATTTCGGGCGGTACCGACAATCACCTGATCCTCATCGATGTGCGCAACTTAAACCTTACCGGAAAAAGAGCCGAAGAGCTTTTGGACCTTGTCGGAATTACCACCAACAAAAACAGCATCCCGTTCGATCCAGAAAAGCCGTTTGTCACAAGCGGTTTGCGAATCGGGACACCGGCGGTCACGACGCGTGGCTTTGACGAAGCGGCCATGGAAGAAATCGCCGGCATCATGGCGCTGACGCTGAAAAACCCGGAAAGCGAGTCCGCCCACAACGAAGCGCGCAAGCGAGTCGCCGACTTGTGTGAGAAGTACCCGCTCTACCCGGATTTACACGCTTGACGGTGAGTGCCCCCTCTTGGTTGCAAGAGGGGGCCAGGTGTGTGGACATTCGTCCCCTTCCCTTGTAAAATGTTGAAGGAATCCAAAGGAGGCGACAACGTTTGAGCAAAGTACACATACTCGACCATCCCCTTATTCAGCACAAATTGACCTACATTCGGGACAAGCGAACCGGAACGAAAGAGTTCCGCGAACTCGTCGACGAAGTGTCCACGCTGATGGCTTACGAGATTACACGCGGAATGCCGCTCAAAGAGGTGAAGGTGGAAACGCCTGTCGCCCCGGCAACGTGTCACGTCATATCCGGTAAAAAAGTGGGGGTCATTCCGATTTTGCGTGCCGGTCTCGGCATGGTGGACGGCATTTTGAAACTCATTCCGGCGGCGAAAGTCGGCCACATCGGACTGTATCGCGATCCGGATACGCACGAACCGGTCGAATACTACGCCAAGCTGCCATCCGACATTGAAGAGCGGGAACTGATCGTCACGGACCCGATGCTGGCCACGGGCGGGTCTGCGGCGGCAGCCATTCACATGCTCAAAGAGAAAGGAGCCCACAACGTCAAGCTGATGTGCATTATCGCCGCCCCTGAAGGCATTGAGCGCGTGCAAAAACAACATCCGGACGTCGAAATTTTTGTCGCCGCCGTGGACGAAAAACTGAACGAAAAATGTTACATCGTTCCCGGTTTAGGCGATGCCGGAGACCGCTTGTTCGGGACAAAATAACCGTCAAGAAAACGTCAAATTTACATCGGCGAGACCGTCAACATTTGTTTAGAATTTAATGTGTAGTGTAAAAATAACCGTGCTTGTGAACGCGTTGACAAAGTAGTTCCGCTGTTGTAACATGGCGGGGATGGCAAGTCATCGAGATCCCTCCATCACGACTCTGTCGAAGAGACGGCTCAACGTGAGAAAGGGGCCGGACCGTTGAAGAAGGACACATCGAGCCCGTGGCGTGCCTTCGGTCTGTTTGGGGCACTCGGGATGCAGACGGCCGTTTGGATCGTCGCCGGCCTTTTCGCAGGCCGCTGGTTGGACAGCGTGCTCGGCACGGGTCCTATCTTTCTCGTGGTTGGCATCCTGTCCGGAGTGGTCTTAGGCATTGTCGGAACGATCCTTTTGATCAAGCGTTTTTTGGGAGACGGTTTATGAGCGAATTGAGAGTGCGGGTTCACCGCCTAGTCAAAACGATGTGCTACCTTCTCGCTCTGTTTGTCCTGGGTCTTGCGTTTACCGAGTACAAGCACGTGTTTGCGGGTTTGATCCTGGGCGCCGTTGTCAGTCTCGTCAACGCCTTGTACACGGCCGTCAAAGTGCATCAATTCGGCAAACGGGTGGCGGCCGGACTGAAGCCCCGCGGTCTCGGCATGATGACGCGGTTTAGCTTGGTGGCGCTGGCAGCTTTGATCGCCATCCGCTACGCTGAGACGTTCCACTTGCCGTCACTTGCCGTCGGACTCATCCTCGCCACCGTTATACTGTATATTGACGGACTGGTCTACAGTTACCGTCTCCGCCAGTCAGACGTTGAAAGGGGGGAAGATTAGTTGGAACACGAGTCGCCAATTGTCACCTTCATGGGACTGGACTTTAACTTGTCAACGATGCTCATGTCGACGATTGCGGCCGCGATTGTCTTTATCCTCGCCATCGCCGGGTCCCGAAATGCCCGCATCCAAAACGTGAAAGGCATGCAGATGTTTCTGGAGTGGGTGGTGGACTTCGTCAAAGGCTTGATCGCTTCGACGATGGACTACAAAAAGGGCGAGCGATTTCTAGCCCTTGCATTGACCCTCATCATGTTCATCTTTGTCTCCAACATGTTGGGGTTGCCGTTTGCGTTGAGCATTGACCACGAACTGTGGTGGAAATCCCCAACGGCCGACGCCCACGTGACGCTCACACTGTCGGCGATGGTCGTCATTTTAAGTCACTATTACGGCTTGAAACTGCGAGGGCCCGCTGCTTACGCCAGAGAGTACTTTAAGCCGAACCCCTTGTTCTTCCCAATCAACGTCATCGAGGAATTTGCCAAAATTTTAACGCTCGGCTTGCGTCTGTTCGGGAACATTTACGCCGGGGAAGTGTTGCTCGGCTTGCTCGTGTTGGGGTACAACGCTGGCTTTTTTGCCATGCTCGGCGCAGCCATTCCGATGCTGGTCTGGCAAGGGTTCAGTATTTTTGTCGGGACCATTCAGGCCTTTATCTTTACCGTGTTGACGCTGGCCTACATGAAGCAAAAAATTGAAGGGCACTAATGTGGTTTACGGAAGAGAGTGACCGTTTCGCGTTGCTGTTTTCCGTTTCAATACATTCAACTACGCATGAACATTTTTCATAATAAAAGGAGGACGTTACAAGTGGAATTAGGTTTGTTAGCAGCTGGGATCGCCGCAGGTCTTGCGGCCATTGGAGCAGGGATCGGTGACGGCCTGGTCATTAGCCGTGCCATCGAAGGGATGGCCCGTAACCCCGAAATGTCCAACAGGTTGCAGACGACGATGTTCATCGGGTTTGGGCTCGTCGAGGCGCTGCCGATCATCTCTATCGTGATTGCCTTTATGCTGATGTTCTTGTAAGCAAGCGACGAGGAAGTATGGCGAAGTCCGTTTGAGACTTTCGCCATCTTTTACCGCTCAGAACCGTTTACCGGCGAACATCTGAGACTCGTTTGGGCATCACTGTGCCGATCGAAGCTAACGGAAGTGGCAAGAAAGGTGAGTGCCTTGTTGAAAGGAGTGGAACACGCATGGGAGGCATAGAGATATCGTGGGGCACGACACTGTACCAACTGGTCGTGTTCATCATTTTGTTTCTCCTGCTGAAACGGTACGCATTCGGCCCCCTCTTGAACGTGATGCAGACGCGGCAAGAGAAAGTGGAAAAGGATTTGGCCGAGGCCGAGAAAAATCGGCAAGAAGCTGAGAAACTGCTCGCAGAGCAGCGGGAGGAAATGTCGAAGGTCCGCCGCGAAGCTCAAGAAATTTTGGAGCGGGCAAAACAGACTGCCGATAAACAGGCGCAAGACTTACTGGCGCAAGCGCGCGAGGAGGCTGAGCGGCTGAAGGAGGACGCACAGAAGGAAATTCAGCGCGAAAAGGAACAGGCGCTGGCGGCGGTGCGGGACCAAGTCGGGGCGCTGTCTGTCATGCTCGCGTCGAAGATCATTGAGAAAGAAATCGACGAAGCGGCGCAGAAGACGTTGGTCGACGACTACTTGAAAGATGTAGGGGAGCGCATATGAGAGTTGTGGCCAAAAGGTACGCGGAAGCGTTGTTTGAGTTGGCCCGAGAGCGGGGACAATTAGATCGGGTGGTCGAGGAAATAGAACTCGTCAGCCAAAGTGTGCAGGATCACGATGCGCTTGCCGCTTTTCTGCGTCACCCGCGCATTACGGCGGATGAGAAACAGCAGGTCGTTTCCAACATCTTTGGCACCCAGTTAAGCGACATCAGCCGCAATTTTATCAGCCTGCTCATCGAGAGAGGGAGACAGGCGCTGCTTCCGTTCGTGTCTGAGGAGCTGACAGAGCTTGCCAACGAATCCCGCGGTGTTTCAGTGGGAGAGGCCGTCACGGCGATAAAGCTCTCGGAAGCGGATTTAAACCGGTTAGAATCGAGGTTTAGTGCCCTCGTCGGCAAAAAAGTGAAGCTTCAGAACAAAGTGGAACCGGGTATTCAAGGCGGTGTACTCGTGCGGATTGCCGACCGGGTGTACGACGGGAGTGTGGCCGGGAAATTGGCACGGTTCCAGAGACGATTGCAAGAGACGCAAGTTTAATGAGACAGGGGTGAACGACGGGAATGGCTATGAGCATTCAACCAGAAGAGATCAGCTCGTTAATCAAGCAGCAGATCGCCAATTACGAGGCCAAGCTGGAAGTGACGGAAGTCGGGTCCGTCATCTACGTCGGTGACGGGATCGCGCGCGTTCACGGCTTGGCTAACGTGATGGCGGGGAGCTGCTCGAATTTGCGAACGGCGTCATGGGAATGGCGCAAAACTTGGAGGAAGACAACGTCGGGGTGGTCATCCTTGGCCCGTACGACGACATACACGAAGGCGACGAAGTGAAACGCACCGGTCGCATTATGGAGGTTCCCGTAGGGGAGGCGCTCCTCGGGCGCGTCGTCAACCCCCTCGGACAACCAGTTGACGGAAAAGGACCGATTGAGACAAGCGCATACCGTCCGGTGGAATCGAGGGCGCCGGGCGTCATTGACAGGCGGTCCGTATACGAGCCGATGCAGACAGGGATAAAAGCTATCGATGCTCTCGTCCCCATTGGGCGCGGGCAGCGGGAGCTCATCATCGGAGACCGCCAGACCGGGAAAACGACCATCGCGGTCGACACCATTATTAATCAGAAAGACCAGGACATGATCTGTATTTACGTCGCCATCGGACAGAAGGCGTCGACAGTCGCCGGCGTCGTCGAGAAACTGCGCCGCCACGGGGCGATGGACTATACGATTGTCGTCACCGCTTCGGCGTCAGAGCCGGCACCGTTGCTTTACTTGGCCCCGTACGCCGGGTGTGCCATGGGCGAGTATTTTATGTACAAAGGTCAGCACGTGTTGTGCGTCTACGACGATTTGAGTAAGCAGGCGGCAGCCTACCGTGAACTGTCGCTCTTGTTACGCCGTCCGCCGGGGCGGGAGGCGTTCCCCGGTGACGTGTTCTACTTGCATTCACGTCTGTTAGAACGCGCGGCGAAGCTGAACGACGAGAACGGCGGTGGGTCGCTCACGGCATTGCCGTTCATTGAGACGCAGGCCGGGGACATCTCCGCTTACATCCCGACGAACGTGATCTCCATTACGGACGGCCAGATCTTCCTCGAATCTGACTTGTTCTACGCCGGTCAACGCCCGGCTGTCAATGTCGGGCTGTCTGTGTCGCGGGTGGGCGGTGATGCGCAGACGAAAGCGATGAAGAAAGTAGCCGGTACGCTGAAGCTGGACCTCGCCCAATATCGCGAGCTAAAGGCGTTTGCCCAGTTCGGGTCCGATCTGGACAAAGCGACACAAGCGCGGCTTGCCCGCGGCGCTAGGCTGGAAGAAATTTTAAAGCAAGACGAGAACCAACCGCTGCCCATGGAAAAGCAGGTCGTCGCCATCTTTGCGGCCGTCAGGGGATATACCGACGACATTCCCCTCGAAGATGTGCGCCGATTCGAGAGCGAGCTTTTAACCTACATGGAAAGCGAACATGCTGATCTCCTCGAAACGATCCGCACCACGGGACAACTGGAAGACGACACGAGTGAAAAACTCGCACAAGCCGTCGAACAGTTCAAAAAAGGGTTTGCCGTATCCGAATGACCTTGGGAGTACAGGACGGTGCATACAGTCGGCGAACAGGTTGATTCCCAGTGAGAGGGAGTGTTTCAAGCTCACTGCGTGTGTACTGGAAATTAGTCTTTCGCCACAACGTTTTGAGATAAGGTGGTGATACCACGTGGAAAGTATGCGCGACATTAAGCGCCGTATACGCAGCGTCACCAATACGCGGCAGATTACGAAGGCGATGGAAATGGTCGCATCGGCCAAACTTCGCCGCGCCCAGGAAAGGGTTGTCGCCTCTCGGCCGTACGCGGACAAAATGCGCGAAGTTATCGCCAGCATCGCGTCGGGAGCCAGGGGCAACACCCACCCGATGTTGGAAAAACGCGACGTGAAGCGCACCGGCTACTTGGTCATCACGTCGGACCGAGGGCTGGCCGGAGGTTACAATGCCAACGTCCTGCGCAACTTGACGCGGCAGATTGAGAGTCGGCACGACAACGCGGAGGAGTATGTCATTTTTGTCATCGGGCGCAGAGGGCGAGACTTTCTCAATCGCCGTGGGTATCCGATCATCGGCGAAGTGACGAACCTCTCCGATTCACCTGAGTTCGCGGATGTGAAAGACATCGTGGCACGCGCGGTTCAGATGTTTGCCGACGAAGAATACGACGAATTGTACATCCACTACAACCGTTTCGTCAACGCCGTGACCCAAAAGCCGACAGAGAAGATCCTGCTGCCGCTGGAAGGACTGCAAGAAGGCGAATCGGAGGAAAAAGTGCTCTACGACTACGAGCCGTCGGAAGAAAAGGTGTTGGCCGAGTTGTTGCCGAAGTACGCTGAGACGTTAATATACAATGCAGTGTTGGAAGCGAAAGCGAGCGAATTCGGCGCCCGGATGACGGCCATGGGCAATGCGAGTGACAACGCCAGCGAATTGATCGAGACGTTGAACCTGCAGTTTAACAGGGCCAGACAGGCTGCCATTACGCAGGAAATCGCGGAGATCGTAGCGGGTGCCAACGCCCAAGCCTAAGCGGAATGCCGAGGTTGAAACGAACAGGAGTGCTAGGAGTTCGACTGAGTGCGATGAACAACCAACAGGAGGGAAATGTATGAGCAAGGGACGCGTCGTTCAGGTGATGGGTCCTGTCGTCGATGTCGAATTCGACGGCGGCCACCTGCCTGAACTGAACAACGCCATTCGCATCACGCATACAGCCCAATCTGAAAGTGAACGGGACATCGACCTGACCGTTGAAGTTGCGATTCACCTGGGGGACAACCGGGTGCGCTGTATTGCGATGGCGTCGACGGACGGTATCGTTCGCGGCATGCAAGCGACGGATACCGGGCAGCCCATTGCAGTTCCGGTCGGTGAAGGAACGCTGGGACGCGTGTTTAACGTGTTGGGAGAGCCGATTGACGAAGCCGGTCCAGTCGAAGTGAAGGAGCGCCACCCCATTCACAGAGAGGCCCCCGCCTTTGACGATTTGTCGACAGAAGACGAGATTTTGGAAACGGGGATTAAAGTGATCGACCTGTTGGCTCCGTACGCCAAAGGGGGGAAAATCGGTCTGTTCGGCGGAGCAGGCGTCGGCAAGACCGTCCTCATCCAAGAACTCATTAACAACATCGCCCAGGAACACGGCGGGTTGTCCGTCTTTGCCGGGGTCGGCGAGCGGACGCGGGAAGGAAATGACTTGTATCACGAAATGCGCGACGCCGGCGTCCTGGACAAGACGACAATGGTGTTCGGTCAGATGAACGAACCGCCGGGAGCGCGGATGCGCGTGGCCCTGTCCGCCCTGACGATGGCGGAGTACTTCCGGGACGCGCAAGGGCAGGACGTGTTGCTCTTCATCGACAACATTTTCCGCTTCACGCAAGCCGGTTCAGAAGTGTCGGCGCTCCTCGGACGCATGCCGTCTGCCGTTGGATATCAGCCGACGTTGGCAACGGAGATGGGGCAGTTGCAAGAGCGCATCACGTCGACGAAGAAAGGGTCGGTCACCTCGATCCAGGCTATTTACGTGCCAGCAGACGACTACACGGACCCGGCGCCGGCCACGACATTTGCCCACTTGGATGCGACGACGAACCTGGAGCGGAAGCTGACGGAGATCGGAATTTTCCCAGCCGTCGATCCCCTCGCATCGACGTCGCGCATCCTAAGTCCGGCTGTCGTCGGGGAGGAGCACTACGAAGTCGCGCGGGGAGTACAAAAACTGTTGCAGCGCTACAACGAGCTGCAGGACATTATCGCCATTCTCGGAATGGACGAACTGTCTGACGAAGACAAACTGACCGTCAACCGGGCTCGCCGGGTGCAGCGCTTTTTGTCACAGCCGATGCACGTGGCCGAACAGTTTACCGGACAGCCGGGCAAATACGTTCCGGTCAAAGAAACGGTGCGCAGCTTTAAAGAAGTGTTGGAAGGGAAACACGACGATCTCCCAGAAGACGCGTTCTACATGGTGGGAACGATTGAAGAAGCCCGGGAAAAGGCGGAAAGACTACAGGCAAATGCGTCGTAAGTGACGCGGCGCGGGGAGGCAGGCAGAGATGAGTACGATGCAAGTCGATATCGTCACACCTGATCGCAAAGTGTTCAGCGAACAGGCGGAAATGGTGATCGCCAGAACGACAGAAGGTGAGATCGGTGTGCTTCCCAACCATTCTCCACTGGCGGCTATGCTCCAGATTAGTGCCGTCCGCATCAAACAAGACGGCCGTGAAGTGATAGCTGCCATCAGTGGAGGATTTATGGAGGTCAAACCGGAGTCGGTCACGATTCTGGCGGAGTCTTCCGAATTTCCGGAGGAAATTGACGTCGAACGCGCGAAGGCGGCCAAAGAGCGGGCCGAAAAAAGGCTGCGGGAAAAACAGGAGAACATCGACTTTCACCGGGCAGAGCTGGCGCTAAATCGTGCGCTCAACCGTTTGAAAGTAGCCAAAAAGAAATAGGTGGTGAGCGGGAAAGGACGGAAGAGGCCTTTCCCGTTTCCCGTTAGACACAAAGAATGGCATTTGCTATAATTGAGGCGGCATGCATATTGTTCATAATAAATATTAGAAAAGACTGATTCTTAAGGGATCAGTTTCTTGATGTCCGGAGGGAACGTGCATGGAGTACACGAACCACTACGTCGTCCTCGCTATTTTTTTCTTGTTGGCCATTGCCCTTCCGATTGTAGCTTGGACGATTGGCCGGTTGTTGCGACCGTCCAAACCGTACGAGGCAAAGTTGCTCCCTTATGAGAGCGGTATCGACCCGTACCAGCAAAGCTGGCTGCAGTTTAACGTCCGTTACTACATGTTCGCCTTGCTGTTCGTCATTTTCGACGTTGAAACCGTCTTCCTCTACCCTTGGGCTGTGGCGTACGACGTGTTGAGAAGCGACATTGGACTGTTCATCCTGCTAGAAATGGGAATCTTCGTCTTCCTTCTGATCATCGGCCTCATCTACGCTTGGAAGAAGAAGGTGTTGGAATGGATATGAACCTTGAACAACTGGCCGTAGACGAGCAAGAAGCCGTCGAGCGGAACGTACTGTTTACGACTCTGGAACAAATTAAGGCGTGGGCGCGCAGCAATTCGATGTGGCCGCTGCAGTTCGGCCTTGCCTGCTGTGCCATTGAAATGATGACAGCCAGTACAGCACGGTACGATTTCGACCGCTTTGGCGTGTTCTACCGCAGCTCACCGCGGCAGGCCGACGTCATGATCGTTTCCGGGACCGTCACGAAGAAGATGGGGCCCGTCATTCGGCGCTTGTACGATCAAATGCCGGAACCGAAGTGGGTCATCGCCATGGGGTCGTGTGCGACGGCCGGAGGGCCCTACGTGAAATCGTATTCAGTCATCAAAGGGGTCGACCAGATCATCCCCGTTGACGTCTACATCCCGGGCTGTCCGCCGAACCCGGCTGCCCTCATTTACGGCGTGAACAAATTGCAGGAAAAGATTCGCTACGAAGCGAAGACTGGGAAGAAGGTGACCAGTCAGTGAGTGATGAACAAAAACCTGTCCAGCCAAAAAGTGAAACAGCAGCAAAAGATGCCGTCAACGGCGAAAAGGGGGCGGTCTCAGACGCAGATGAAAGGGAGAAAGCCCGAAAAGTAAAAGAGGCGAAAGAAAAAGCCGCCCAGAAGGCGAAAGAGGCTAAAGCGCGGCCGAGGCGCACGCCGAAAAAGAAAAAGGAAGAGCCCCTTGAACCGTCGCCGAAACAGCCGCTCCTCGACGCCTATGTGGCCAAACTGAAAGAAGCGTTCGGGGACGACGTCGTAGAAGAAGCGCACATCAACCGTCCGAACGGACATTTGCCGACGATTCGCGTCAAACGGGAAACGTGGCTGGACGTCGCGCACATGTTAAAAGCAGACGACGCGTTTGCCTTTGATTACTTAAAGGATTTGACAGCTTACGACGATCAAGACTACATGTCCGTCGTCACGCACTTGTACTCGTTTTCCAGGAACGAGATGTTGGCCGTCCACGTTCATACGGAACGCGAGCCGGCCTGGGTGCCGTCTGTCACACCCGTTTGGCGCGGTGCCAACTGGAACGAGCGGGAAGTGTACGACCTGTTTGGCATCGAATTTAGGGGACACCCGAATTTGAAGCGCATTTTGCTGCCAGACGACTGGGTCGGGCACCCGTTGCGCAAAGACTACGTTCCGTTGGACGAGGAGGTGTAGCCCCTTGGCAGTGCGAACAGAAGAAATGTTGCTAAACGTCGGCCCCCAACACCCGAGCACCCACGGCGTGTTTCGCATCGTCATCAAAATTGACGGTGAAATCATTCAAGAAGCGCGTCCCGTCATCGGCTATTTGCACCGCGGTACGGAGAAACTGGCAGAAGATTTGTCCTACACGCAGATTATTCCGTACACGGACCGCATGGACTACTTGTCGGGTATGACGAACAACTACGTCATCTGCCACGCCGCCGAAACACTCATGGAGCTAGAAATCCCGGAGCGCGCCGAATACTTGCGCGTCATTGCCATGGAACTCAATCGCATCGCCAGTCACTGTCTGTGGTTCGGCACCTTTCTGCTGGACTTGGGGGCGACGACTCCGTTTTTGTACTCCATGCGGGAGAGGGAGACGATCCTCGATCTGTTTAACGAACTGTGTGGCGCCCGCATCACCTTTAACTACATGCGGGTGGGCGGTGTGAAGTGGGATGCGCCGGACGGCTGGATTGAGAAGGTGAAGAACTTTCTCCCCGTCATGAAAGAAAAGATTGACGAGTACGAAGATTTCGTATCGAACAATGAAATCTTCCTCAACCGGACGAAGGGGATCGGAAAGTACACGAAGGAACAGGCCATCGACTACGGCTTGAGCGGCGTCAACTTGCGGGCAACAGGTGTAAAGTGGGACTTGCGCAAAGATCAGCCGTACTCGATTTACGACCGGTTCGAATTCGACGTGCCAACAGGGCAGACAGGGGAAGTGTACGACAAATTCAAATGCCGGATGGAGGAAATGCGCCAATCCGTCCGCATTTTAGAACAAGCTGTCGAGCAGTTTCCGCCTTCCGGCCCGATCATGGCCAAAATTCCGCGGGTCGTGCGGGTGCCGGAAGGAGAGGTGTACGTCGGGATCGAGGCACCGCGGGGGGAGCTAGGCTGCTATCTCGTCAGTAAAGGTAAGTCCAATCCGTGGCGCGTCAAATTTCGCCGCCCCTCTTTCTGCAATTTGCAAATCCTGCCTGAACTGCTGCACGGCGAAAACGTCTCGAACTTGGTGGCGATCCTCGGTTCCATCGACATCGTGCTAGGGGAGGTGGACGCCTGATGGGCCAATTGCTGTCGCAACCGCTGTCCCCGCTAAACGCCACATTGTTCACCTTGGGCGCTGTAGCCTTACTCCTCGTCATTCTCGGGTTCGTGACGTACGCCATTTTGTTCGAGCGCAAAGTGTTGGGCTGGGTGCAATTGCGCCACGGGCCGGTGCGCGTTGGACCGTGGGGCATGTTCCAGACGGTCGCTGACATTCTGAAACTGCTCGTGAAAGAAGATACGATCCCGGCCCAGGCGGACAAACCGCTGTTCAAGATCGCGCCGATCATCGCCTTTGTGCCGTCGTTCGCCATTGTGGCAGTCATTCCGTTCACGGAAAATTTGTATTTTACCGACATCGGGGTGGCACTGCTGTACTACTTGGCCTTGACGAGCATTACAGTGATCGGAATTTTGACCGGGGGCTGGTCGTCCAACAACAACTACGCCCTTTTGGGGGCGATGCGCTCCGCCGCCCAGATGATCAGCTACGAAATACCCCTCATTTTGTCTGTCGTGGGCGTGATATTGGCCGCTGGGTCGCTGAACATGATCGACATCGTTGAAGCTCAGCAGAACATGTGGTTCATCGTGCCGCAAATTCTCGGGTTTGTCATCTTTCTCATCGCGTCTATTGCGGAGTTGAACCGGGTGCCGTTCGACTTGCCAGAAGCTGAATCGGAACTTGTGGCCGGTTATTTTGTCGAGTACAGCGGATTTCGCTGGGCATTTTTCATGCTCGCCGAGTACGTGTACATCTTCGCCATGTCATCGCTGACGACCGTGCTGTTTCTCGGCGGTTGGCATCCGCCGTTCGACTTTCTCGGCTTCATCCCCGGCATCGTCTGGTTTTTACTTAAATTTTTGCTGATCGTCTTTTTCTTGTTCTGGGTGCGGGCCACGTTGCCGCGCATCCGTATCGACCAGCTGATGAGCCTCGGGTGGAAAGTTCTGTTGCCCCTCGCAATCGCCAACATCTTCCTTTCCGCCCTGTTGAAAGAGGTCCCGTGGATTAGCCAGTTCTACTAGAGGCCCATAGGTTCGAGGACGACAGAAGGCGAGGGAGCACAAGAAATAATTTCTCAAACGAAACGGGGTGATCGCATGCAAGGCATCATTAAAGGCCTCGCGTACACACTGAAGCACATACCGAAAAAAAAGGTGACCCACCACTATCCCGATGAGCCGATGGAGATGCCCGACCGCTTCCGAGGCATTCAGCACCTCGATCCGGAGAAGTGCATCGTGTGCAACCAGTGTGCCCGCGTCTGCCCGACCGATTGCATTACGCTCAGCGGACGACCCCATCCGGATCCCGGCAAAAAGGGGAAGATTCTGGACACGTATAACATCAATTTTGAAATCTGCATTTTGTGCGACTTGTGCACCGAAGTGTGTCCGACAGAAGCGATCGTGATGACGAATAACTTTGAGCTGTCTGCATACAGCCGCGACGATTTGTACAAAGACATGGAGTGGCTGCATGAGAACAACACCAATATCCGGAGTGAGAACAAAGTATGAATATAACCGGAGAGTTCGTCGCCTTTTTTGTACTGTCCGTCTTCGCCATCGGCGGCGCCGTGTTCATGATTAACTTTACAAAAGTGGTGCACATGGTGATCTCCATGGCCGCCACGATGTTAAGCGTGGCAGGTATCTTTTTCTTGCTGAACGCGGAGTTCGTCGCTGTCGTTCAAGTGCTCATCTACTCCGGGGCCGTCACGATTCTCATGTTGTTTGGGATCATGCTGACGCGGCATACTGGGGAAGAAACGCCGACCCGCCGCCCGCTGCACCGGGGTCTCAGCTTTGTCGCCGTCGCCGTGCTGTTCGCCTTTCTCATGTGGGGGATTAACACGACGCCGTTTCCGGGAGAGGCGGCAGACGTCAGCACGTTCACTGTCGAAAATATCGGGTTGACGGTATTTAAACAGTTTGTCATCCCCTTCGAACTGCTTTCTGTGCTGTTACTGGTCGCCCTTGTCGGCGCCATTATTTTGGCGAAGAAGGAGGCGGAGTAATGCCGGTATCGTCTTACCTCGCGTTAGCGGCAATTTTGTTTTGCATCGGTTTGTACGGCGTCCTGACCAAGCGAAATGCTGTCATCGTCCTGTTTTGCATCGAACTGATGCTCAACGCCGTCAATATCAACCTGGTCGCCTTTGCGAAGTACGGGATCGGCGCAAACGTGACGGGGCACATTTTCAGCTTGTTTACCATTACGGTGGCGGCAGCCGAAGTTGCCGTCGGCATCGCGATTCTCATTGCACTTTACCGCAGGCGAGAATCTGTTAACGTCGAAGATATGAATACACTTAAACGCTAGAGGGTGATCCCATGTTAAACAATGCATGGCTAATGCCGCTCTTTCCGCTGATCGCCTTTGTGCTGCTATTAGGCTTCGGACGAAGATTACGGGAATCATCGGCAATCGTAGGGATACTGGCTACTTTAGCTCCACTGGTGATGGCAGTTTTTGCCGTTGTGGAGAGCGTGGGTGGGAACCAGGTCCATGTGGCATTCGAATGGTTGAACATCGGCGACGGCGTGCTGACGATGGGGTTTCAAGTGGACGCGTTAAACGCGATGATGCTTTTTGTCGTCTCCCTCGTCAGTTTCCTCGTGCACGTGTACTCGCGGGGCTACATGGAAGGAGACGAACGCTTCCACGTGTTTTACGCCTATTTGGCCCTGTTCACGTTCAGCATGCTGGCACTCGTCATCTCGCCCAACTTCTTACAGCTGTACATATTTTGGGAGCTAGTCGGCCTCTGTTCGTTCTTGCTCGTCGGTTTCTGGTACCACAAGCCCGAGGCGAAAGCAGCGGCGAAAAAGGCGTTTATCGTCACCCGCATCGGGGACGTGGGCCTGTTTGTCGCCATCTGCCTCGTCTTCTGGCAGGTGGGCAGCCTGGAATACGGCGACGTGTTTGCTGCAGCTGAATCGGGGACGATCGCAGTAGGCACGTTGAGTCTGATCGCGATCCTCATATTTGTCGGGGCGGTGGGCAAATCGGGCCAGTTTCCGCTGCACACGTGGCTGCCCGACGCCATGGAAGGCCCGACGCCGGTCAGTGCCCTGATCCACGCCGCGACGATGGTGGCGGCCGGGGTGTACCTCGTGGCCCGCGTGTATCCCCTCATCGAGGCGTCACCCCTCGCACTGGACGTCATCGCGTTCATCGGGGCGTTTACGGCGATTTTCGCCGCATCGATTGGCCTCGTACAAAACGACATTAAACGCGTGCTCGCCTACTCCACAGTCAGTCAGCTCGGGTTTATGATGTTCGCCCTCGGATCGGCCGGATACGTGGCCGGTACGTTTCACTTGATGACGCACGCTTTTTTTAAAGCGCTGCTGTTCCTGGCGGCCGGAGCGGTGATTTACGCCCTGCACCACGAGCAAGACATCCGCAACATGGGCGGATTTTGGCACCGCAATAAAGCCGTAGGATGGCTGTTTTTGATCGGTTGTCTGTCCATTGCAGGCATTCCGCCTTTTTCCGGGTACTTTTCCAAGGAAGAGATCTTGGCGGCCGCATACGCCGACGGACGGTTTGCCGTCTTTACCGTAGGGATTGTCGCCGCCTTTTTCACCGCCTTTTACATGTTTCGCCTGTTTTTCCTCGTCTTCACCGGGAAAAACCGCAGCAACCACCCGGATGTCAAACCGGTGCCGCTCGTCATGACGGCGCCGATGTGGGCGTTGGCAGCTTTGTCCGTTGTCGCCGGATGGGTCCATACCCCGTGGAACCAGGGATTGGGGCGCTGGTTGACAGCCGAGGGGAGTGCCGTCGCCGCGTTAGGAGATCACAGCGCGCCGGTGTGGCTGCCCGTGTTGACAGTGGCGGTTTCACTCTTGGGAGTCGCTTTGGCCTGGGCGATGTACGTCGGCCGGAAGCTTGCCAGGGACACATTCAGCCGACCGCTGCCGGGAGTGTACCGCACGCTGCTGAACAAATATTACGTCGATGAGCTGTATCAGTACGTCATCGCAACCCCACTCAGAGCGGTGGGATACGCCTTGCAGGCCGTTGACCGCTATGTGATCGCCGGACTGGTGGCATTTCTCGGACGTCTATCGGTAGCGGTTGGGCGCGGCGGAACTTACGTCCAGAACGGGCAAGTTCAGACGTACGGGCTCGTGACGGTTGCGGGTGTCGTCCTGTTGCTCGCCGGCCTGATGATGGGGGGTACTTGCAGTAATGGATGGGGTTATCGTATTGACACTTCTCACGTTTTCGCCTCTCATCGGTGTTCTGTTTTTACTGTTTGTCGACCGCGGCAATGAAAGGCGGCTAAAAGCCATGGGCATGATGGCGACCCTCATTCCGCTGGTTGGAGCGCTCTCCCTTTATGCGAACTTTCAGACAGGTCAGGAAGGGGTTCAGTTTAAAGAAGAAGTCAACTGGATTACGTTTACGGCCATTGGCTCCATGGGGCAGCCCATCGAATTTCCGATCACGTACAGCATGGGGGTTGACGGACTGTCCATGCCGCTTCTCGTCATGACGGCAATTGTCACGACGCTGGCTGCGGTCGCGTCTATGTACATCAAACGCAACTGGAAGTCGTATTTCATCTGGCTGCTCATTTTGGAAGTCGGCCTGCTCGGCGTCTTTGCCGCCCGTGACTTGTTCCTGTTTTTCATCTTTTTTGAAATTGTACTCGTCGCCACTTTCCTGCTCGTCGGCAAGTGGGGGTATGTGCATCGCGAGCAAGCGGCAAACCAATTTCTCATTTACAATGGCATCGGGTCAGGGGTCATGCTTCTCGCGTTCATCTCCATCTGGTTTATCTTCGGCACGATGCAGTACGACGAGTTGATAGAACGGGCCGTACAGCTGACGGAGCAGCTGAGCACGATGCCGGAGATGAACTGGTTAGTTCTGGGCACGTTCATCGCGATCCTCGTCGCTTTCGGCATTAAACTGCCGTTCTTCCCGTTTCACACGTGGATGCTGAAAGTGCACGTGGAAGCACCTCCGCCGGTGGTCATGCTGCACTCTGGCGTCATGTTGAAAATGGGTGCTTACGGGCTCATTCGCTTCGGTGTAGAGCTGTTCCCGGGGTATGTGACGGATTTGGCCTTTTTCATCGGCGTACTCGGCGTTGTGAACATTTTGTACGGAGCGGTTCTCGCTTTCGTACAGACCGATTTGAAACGGGTCATCGCCTATTCCAGTATCAGCCACATGGGGATTATCCTCCTCGGCATTGCAGCGCTGAACGTGACCGGCTTGCAGGGGGCTGTCTTCCAAATGGTGTCGCACGGATTCATATCAGCCCTGCTGTTCTTCTTCATCGCCGCTCTGACGGAGCGGACGGGTACGACACTCATACCGGAGCTGGGCGGGCTGGCCAAGTCGGCGCCGGTCTTGTGCGGGATTTTCCTCGCGGCCGGGATGGCGACCCTCGGGTTGCCGGGAATGTCCGGGTTCATCAGCGAGTTCCTCGCTTTCCTCGGCATTTTCGAGACACAGCCCGTACTGGGCGTACTCGGGGTGCTGGGCATGATCCTCGCCGCTCTTTACATGCTGCGAGCCGTACTGGGGACGACATTCGGACCAGCAAAAGGACGCTGGCAGTCCCTTAAAGATACGCGCCCGGCTGAAGCCGTGCCGATGCTCGTGCTGCTCGGGTTTATCATCTTGATCGGCGTGTATCCCGCCGTACTCAATGACCCGCTGTACGTCACACTGGAATCGATCGTCGCGAGGATGGGGGGTTAGCCGGATGGAAATAGAAAAATTTTTACTCGATTACGACTGGACGGTATTGGCCCCTGAACTGACCATATTAATCGCCGCAACCCTCATGTCGGTCGTCGACTTGGCGATGGGGGGCAAAGCCGACCGCCGCTTCGTCGCCTGGATCGGCATGGCAGGTGTCGTCGTCGCCGGTCTGTTTGTCATCAATTACATGGACCGCGAGCCGTATCAAATTTTAGCTGACACGTACCGGCTGGACGACTTCGCGAACGTGTTCAAGCTGATCATTTTAGCCGGGACGCTACTCGTCTTGCTCGTCTCCCAGTCCGTTCTCAAGCGCTCGGACATCGCGTACCGCGGCGAGTTTTACTACTTGCTGTTGACAGCCGCCCTGGGCGGGATGATGATGGCTTCCTCGGCAGACTTGATCACCCTGTACGTCGGGCTGGAGCTGTTGAGCATTTCATCTTACATCTTGGTCGGGACGCGCAAACACGTACTGAAATCGACTGAAGCGGCGTTTAAGTACGTCGTGTTAGGAGCAACGTCGTCAGCTTTTATCTTGTACGGAATGTCGTTTGCCTACGGCTTGACGGGAACGACGAACTTGTTCGAGATGCAGAACGGACTGACCGAGGCGTACAACACCGGTTACGCGTTTTTCGTCCTGCTGTCCCTCGTGCTCATGCTCGTCGGGATCGGGTTTAAAATCAGTTCGGCCCCGTTCCACATGTGGGCACCGGACGTGTACGAAGGCGCGCCGACGCCGGCCACGACTTTTCTCGCCGTCGTTTCCAAGGCGGCCGCCTTCGCGCTGCTCATCCGCATCGTCCTCGTCGGGTACAGCGGCTTGCTGAATGCGATGGATCAGGTGTGGATGGAACGGATCGGCTTGTTTTTCGTCATCCTCGCCGCTTTGTCCATGATCGTCGGGAACACAGCCGCATTGCGACAGCGCAACGTAAAGCGGATGATGGCCTACTCCAGTATCGCCCAGGCGGGGTACATCCTCGTGCCCTTTGCGATTCTCGGGGTCGGCCTGTTCGAAACGGTTGCTTTCTACTTGCTGGCGTACGTGTTCATGACCGTCGGCGCCTTCGCCGTTATCATGCACGTGAACCGCATGGCGGACACGGAAGACATCCGATCGTTTGCTGGTCTGTACCGGCGCTCTCCGTGGACGGCTGCCGCTATGCTCGTCTTCGTCTTGTCTCTGGCGGGCATTCCCCTCACCGGAGGCTTTGTCGGGAAGTTCTACATTTTCTTCAACGCCATCGCGGGGCAGAGTTTTTGGCTGGCGGGGATCATGGTCGTCACCACCGTCATCTCGTATTTCTACTACTTTGAGATTGTGCGCCAGATGTTCTTTCGCCCGCCGAAAGACCTGGATCAGTGGCGCCTACCGGCAGGCGTGGCGGCCGCCGTCGTCATCGGCGTCGTAGGCACTGTCGCCCTCGGCGTCATGCCCCAGGCCGTCTTCGACTACCTCAGTCAGCTACAGCTGACCGAAGTGCTGATGCCGGCCGAGAACCAGTGAAGCCAGACGTTACCCTCATGACACCCCCTCCGGCACGGAGGGGGTTTTTGGTGCACATCGAACGTAGCGAACCATAGGTTTAAACACGCATGCAGCCACGTGCTAAGTTTGATAACATGAACATGTTGCAAAAAACGTGTCGACGGAGTTTGAGTCGGCGCTTGACTTGCGTTACGATGAAAAAAGGACAACTCGAAACACGCAAGTTGTCAACGCAAGGGAGGAAACGCGATGTCGTTTAGTTTGGGATTAACCGCCATCGTCAACATTGTTTTAACGCTTGCCGGCATTGCTCTCTGCTGGTGGGCTTTGCAAAGCGTGAAATTCGACTTGTTTCTGTCCAACCCCCAGGGAGTTCAGGCAAAAGTCCTCATCATCATCCTATCGATCGTCCTCGGACACGGCATTACCCGCTTTTTAAGCGATTATGCCGGGTGGTCACAAATGCTGACCCAGCTTTTTTAGGGAACCGTTTATTCGTGCCGGAAACCTGTCGCGGTCCCACCGCGTCTGAAGCCTTCGTCTGTCCCATCCAGAAAATGGCTTGGTCTAAATTTAAAAAGAATGTCGCCAGATGGTGAATTTTGCTATATAATGTATGGCGTGTATCTCATGCATTTTCCAGCCTGTCCGACAGTATAGATCCCCGCCCATTCGTGAAGAATGTGTAATACATAGACACGGCACATGGGAGAGGTTCATATGGTAAAGCAGTGGGGGTTCTCCATATTAGCCCTGGGGATCGTTTTTCTGTACACAGGTTGGAGCCACTTGTCGGCTGCGCAACAAACGGTCAATGTTCATCCACTCGTTCAAACCCTTCAGACGAATAATTGGCAACTCGAATCATGGATGGTTCACCATGGGGCTCCACTGAACCGGCCGCTCACAGAACGACAATTGAATCACCTGGTCCGCTACTTTCACCTTCAGGAAAGGAAGACGGATTCTCCTTTTCAGCCCACACCTAATTCCACCCAGTCGGAAGATGTCTATTTTTCGGACTGGCGGCGAAACATCCCTTTAGAAATTCGCGTTATTAGGCGTGGGAATGAAAAGGCTGTGTCCAGCCACTATCTCGTCGTTCAAGTGCAGGCAGATGGACGGACCAGTGACTCACTGTCGGAAGTGGTTCAGTACGTGTCGGAAGGTTTAGCGGAAGCCGGTATTCACCCTAACATACAGGTGTCCATCCAAGGTTCAACGCCTCGCATGTTAAGTCGGGACGAACAGGAGCAGTTTATACATCGCACACTACATCATTTGGATGCGTACGAGGTTGAAGCCCTGCGTGATGCGACTTCAACGAGTGTCTCCGCGTTTTCCCCACAACTAGGTCAACCGATCATGTCGAACGGACGAGAAATGAATGTGCAGATTGCGTTGAGAAACGACAAGGTTCACCAGCGAACGATCATGACGATGGGAACGCCAATCATAACAATCGAATATTAACCCACATACGCGGAGGGAAGAATGTTGGAGAAAATCGTGATCCGTGGAGGTCGGCGGTTAAAGGGGAGAGTGAAAGTACAAGGTGCGAAGAACGCCGTTCTGCCCATAATAGCTGCCACCCTGTTAAGCGCACGCGGCGAAAGCGAAATCGGCGACGCCCCACCCCTAAAAGACGTCGAAAACATGGTCAAAGTTTTAAAAGCACTCGGTATCAAGATCCGTTATGCTAACGGCCGGATTTATACAAATGCTGAATCGATTTCGGAGACGGAAGCGCCGTACGAACTCGTTCGCCAAATGCGTGCCTCATTTCTCGTCATGGGCCCGTTACTCGCCAGGACGGGAAGGGCGCGTATCCCGCAACCGGGCGGCTGCGCCATCGGGACCCGCCCCATCGACCAGCACTTAAAAGGGTTTAAGGCCATGGGCGCCCAGATTGATATGGGGCAGGGTTACATCGAGGCGAGAGTAGACGGCCGATTGCAAGGGGCGAACATCTACCTCGACATCGCCAGCGTCGGTGCGACGGAGAACATCATGATGGCGGCAACACTCGCCAAAGGGCAGACCGTCATCGAGAACGCGGCCCGGGAGCCGGAAATCGTCGACCTGGCCAACTTTCTCAACAGTATGGGGGCAAACGTGCGGGGGGCCGGTACGGGCGAAATCCGCATCGAAGGCGTCGATTTCTTAAAAGGAGCGCAACATACCGTCATACCGGACCGCATAGAAGCGGGAACTTTTCTCGTCGCAGCGGCGGTGACAAGGGGCAGTGTCTTCGTAGAAGGCGCCATCGGGGATCACATCCGTCCGCTCATCGCCAAACTGGAGGAAATCGGGGTGACGGTCACTGAGGAAGACGACGGCATCCACGCCTGTTGTGAGGGAGAGCTCAAACCTGCCGATGTGAAGACATTGCCGTATCCCGGATTTCCTACCGACATGCAAGCGCAAATGATGGCACTCATGCTCACAATTAAAGGCACCAGCCTCATCACCGAGACTGTTTTTGAAAACCGCTTTATGCACGTCGAAGAATTTAAACGGATGCGGGCTAACATTAAGATCGACGGACGAACGGCCGTCGTGGAAGGTGGGGAACCCCTGTCCGGCGCCCGGGTGAAAGCGAGTGATTTGAGAGCCGGGGCCGCTCTCATCATCGCCGGCCTTGCGGCGGAAGGGGAGACAGAAGTGACCGAACTGCACCATCTCGACCGGGGATACGTCGACTTGGCTGGAAAGCTTCACCGGCTGGGAGCCGACATCGAACGTGTACCGGTAGAAGTCGAACAAAAGGAGTCGGCGTCCGAACTCGTCGTCCAGCCTTCATACGCATAATGATCGATTCCACACACGTACTCAAACGAAGAAAGGGCATAAGGCTCTTTCTTTTTTCGTTTTATGTCTCCTTTTTCCCAAAAAAAGGTTCTGAAACGGGGATGCGTCCCATAAGCTGTACTGAGGAGGCGTGATCCGAATTGAACCGACCGATCTTAACGACCATCGTCATACTCTTCACTGCCATGTTCGCCATACCCGCCATACTTGTCACCGTCCAAGCCAAAGTCGAACCCGACCCGACAGCGAAAAAAAAAGCAGTCCACACAGCCGAACGAGAAAAAGTAGACCTGATCATTGAAGAAAACGCCGCCCACATCCCCGTTTACCTCTCCGAAGAGGAGCGCATCGTGCAACTGCCCCTCGAGGCGTACGTCCGCGGCGTCGTCGCAGCGGAAATGCCGGCAGACTTCCACATCGAAGCGCTGAAAGCCCAGGCGCTGGCCGCGCGGACGTACATCATTGACCGTGTCGCCCGCCAAGATTTTTCCGACATGGTGGAGTTGTTCGGAGAGAAAGCGAAAGAAGCGTGGGTCAGCGACACGGTGCAACATCAGGTGTTTTACACCGAGGACAGGCTGCGCGAAAACTGGGGAGCTCGTTACGACGAGAAAATCAGCCGCGTCAACCAAGCAGTCAACGAAACGAAAGGGAAAGTGCTGACGTACGACGGCCGTCCCATCGTTGCGGCCTTCTTCTCCACGAGCAACGGCAAAACGGAAAACTCGGAAGATTACTGGGAGGCGGCGTATCCCTACTTGCGCAGCGTCGACTCCTCCTGGGACAAAGATGCGCCGTCTTACAAAGGTGAACCCGTCGTCCTCACAATCGCCCAGTTGGCGCAAAAGTTGGAACAGTACACCGGAAAGCCGGTGGCCGTCTCCGCGTCGACAGGGAGCCCAGACTGGATAGACGTCGTCAGCAAAACGGAAGGCGGGAATGTAGCCGAAGTGAAAATCGGGGATCAGACGTACACTGGGCGCGAAGTCCGGGAGGCGCTGGACCTGAGGTCGAGCGACTTTTCGTGGAAGATTGAAGGCGACCGCGTCACTTTCCAAACCCGCGGCTACGGACACGGCGTGGGCATGAGCCAGTGGGGGCCAACTTGATGGCCGAAGAAGGCAAAACGGCGGAAGACATCGTGGCCCATTACTACCAGGGTGTCCGCGTGGAAGACTACCGCCAGTGGGTGCATAAAACCGATCAACCGAAGAGTAAAAAGGGATAGATGAAGGGATCTCACCGGCGACGAGCCGGTATTTTTGTGTACACAGTATATGAATCTTGCATTTCGCACACAGCTAGCGCCCCTTTTTGCTAATCGGACGTATGAAAACGCCTCATCCTGTCAACAATGAGGGTTGAGGTGATGCTCAATGGACAACAAACCTGAACAGAAATCTAGCAGTCCTGTTCAGAAAGCTAGCAAACGGTCCGGCGGTTGGAAACGGTTCTTTGGCAAAAAGTGGGTTTTCCCGGGCATCTACATGTTAGCCGCAGCTCTCATCTTAGCCCTCATGTGGTGGTACCAGGACTCTAGAATGAGTGTGGACCCGAACGAAACGGGCATGAGTGAAGAGCAGCAGCAAGATATCAGCCTGGGTCAAAACGATGAAGCCGTTCAGACCGGTGCCGAAGCGGAAGAGATGGCACTGCCCGTGGGCGGTGAAGTGGACATCACGATGAACTTTTACGACGAGAACGCCTCCCAAGAGGAGAAAGAAGCGGCCCTCGTCGAATACGGTCAAAGTTTCAATCCCCACACCGGGATCGACTTTGCCCGGGAAGACGGGGAATCGTTCGATGTACTGGCCGCTCTCTCGGGAACCGTCTCGTCTGTCGACACCCACCCGCTGAACGGCCAGGAAGTACGGGTTCAGCACACTGATGGCCTTGAGACCGTTTATCAAAGTTTGGAAGAAGTCCAGGTGAAGGAAGGCGATACCGTCACCCAAGGTGACGTCATCGGCACCGCCGGGCGCAGTAAAGTGGAAAAAGAGAGCGGCGTTCACCTGCACTTCGAAGTGCATCAAGACGGTGAACCGGTGAACCCGGTGAACCACTTGCCGCAGGTGGAATAAGGGACAACCTGCGACAAGCGAGATCCGCCCGCACATCTCGATGCGGGCGGATTCTTTTTGAGAAAATCTGTACAAAACAGCCTGTCAAGGCTTGTAAGACGAGAATAACCGCCATTTCGCCTCATATAATGTACCAGACATTCCGAATCAGGGAGGCGAAGGGAGTGCACGATTACATCAAGGAACGCACTATCAAAATCGGTCAATACATCGTCGAAACCCACAATACCGTCCGGATGATCGCGAAAGAATTCGGCGTTTCCAAAAGCACTGTCCATAAAGATCTGACCGAGCGACTGCCAGAAATCAATCCAGAGTTGGCGAGTAAAGTTAAAGAAATACTGGAATATCACAAGTCCATTCGGCATTTGCGCGGAGGTGAAGCGACCAAAATAAAGTACCGCCGCCCCGCTAAAAAAGACGAAGATAAAGAATCCGAGCCTGTACTCCGATAACGTACATAGACAGGCACGAACAAGGGAAATCTACATGGTCCACATGTGAAAAGTGACCCGACTGCCGGCGGAGGGACGACTGTGAGTCGCAACCGCCTCTTCTCTTCACCAGCTAGCGGACAAGTTAAATTCTGGGACTGTATGTGGACTTCCGACCTGCTTTGCGGTATAGTCTAAAGAGAAAGAACGCTATCATACACCGACATTATCCTATGGACAAGCTTGGCCACCACATTCATACATAACCAATGCGAGTCAGCGCGTTGAAAGAGTGACGTTACGTGTAAGGAGGTAGTCTTTTGTTACGAGGGTTGTATACGGCTGCGGCAGGGATGATTGCCCTTCAGCGCCGCCACGACACGATTACGAACAATATCGCCAACGCGAACACCCCCGGATTTAAACAAGGGGAGACCGTACAGCGCTCCTTTCCCGAAATGCTCGTCTCCCGCATCGAAGCGCTCGAAAGTGCGGGCCGGACGTTGAAAAACCGAAGGGCCGTCGGCAGTCTTCCCCACGGAGTCCTCAGTGAAGAGACGGTTCTGAACTTTGCCCAAGGGGACATTGTGGAAACGGGGAACCCGTACCACGTGGCCTTGTGGGATGAAGGGATGCCCGTCGATCCCGAGACCGGAGAGCGGCCGCATGCGTTCTTCACCGTGTTGACGCCGGACGGGGTGCGCTACACGCGCAACGGCGAGTGGACGCTGGACGTGAACAACACCCTCGTCACAGCGCAAGGGTTTCTGGTGCTGGACAGTGACGGAAATCCCATCACCGTGCCAGATGCCCAATCGTTCGAAGTGGATGTGAACGGCAACGTCACCTTCGCCAATGCCGACGGAGTGGTTGACACAGTACAACTCGGCATCGTTTCCGCCCCCGATCCGAATTTGTTCATTCAACGGGGGACGGACTGTACGAGTGGACCGGTGCAGACGTTCCCGATGCAGCAGCCCCTAACGTTGAAGTGTACCAGGGCTTTACAGAGCGCTCCAACGTCAATCCCCAACAGGCCATGGTGGACTTGATGCAAGTCCAGCGGCTGTACGAAGCGAACCAGCGGACGATCCAGGCGTACGACCGGAGCTTGGAAAAGGCAGTGAACGAGATAGGACGCCTCGGTTAAGGAGAGGATAAACAGTGAGACTCGCCATGATTCATGCTGTGACGGGCTTGCACAGCATCCAGTCTAAAATCGATCAGTTGGCGGATCAGATGGCCAACGTCGACACTGTCGGGTATAAGCGCAAGGACCCGTCCTTTTCCGACGTGTTGAACAGCCGTCTTCACGGGTTGCAAGCCGTTCAGTTTCCCGGGCGCGAAACCCCTCCTGGAATGTCCCTCGGCCACGGAGCCCACTTGGTCAACAACCAGACCGTGTGGACACAAGGCAGCGTCAAACAGACTGACGTCCCGACTGATCTCATGATTGCAGGCGGCGGTGTCTTCGAACTGGCTGCCGATGACACGGGCGCACGGCGCTTTACCCGCGGCGGATCCTTCCAGTTGGCACCGTTAGAAGGCGGCATGAGACGTCTCGTCACGAGCGAGGGGCTCCCCCTCCTCGATGTAAACGGCAATCCTATCGACCTGCCTGAGAACACAGAAATGCGGGTTGACGAAGAGGGGAACGTATACGCCCGTGGCGAAGACGGTGCTGAAGTGTTCGTCGCTACATTGCGTTACGTCCACGTGCTGAACCCGCAGCAGTTAGAACGCGTTGGGGCGAACGTGTACCGTATCGCCGAGGTGGGCGGCGAACGGCCTGATGACGTCGTGCTCAATACAGACTTGAACGACAATCCCTTCGGAGAAATTAGGCAGGGCGCGCTGGAAATGGCCAATGTAGACCTCGGGTGGACGATGAGTGAACTGATGACCGCCTTGCGCAGTTACCAGCTGAACGCCAGGGCGTTGGACTCCGTTGACGCTATGAGCGGGATTGTGAACAACATCCGCAGTTAAAGGGGGAGTTTGATGGACGAAGGTGCCGATTCCAACGTGCAGCATGCTGAACCGGACCGCACGGCGGAAGGAAGGAAAGCCGCCCGGGCAGGACGTAAAGCCCGGCGACAAAATTCGTGGAAATGGCGGATGTCGCGTATCGTTTTTCACATACTATGGTTACCCCTTTTGTTGGCGGGAGCTTTAGTCGGAGGGCTCCTCATCGGCTACTCCGTCATCGGGGGAGAGCCTCCGGGAGAGGTGTTCAGCTTGGAGCTGTGGCAGCATCTGTACGACATGATATACGCTGAGGGTTGAGGTCGTACATCCGCACATTGTGAAAGCTTAGAAGGGTTGACTGTATGAATATACCGAACGTGTTGACGCTCTTTCGTCTGGCGCTCATTCCAATTTATATCGTAGTCTTTATGAGCGACGTGCCCTACCGTAACGTATGGGCGCTTTTTGTCGTGATTTTGGCCGGATTGACGGACATCGCCGACGGATACGTCGCCCGCCGCTACGGGTGGACGACCCACACGGGAGAAATGCTCGACCCCCTCGCGGACAAGCTGATGATGCTGACTGTCTTCCTGTCCATGCTCGTGTCCGGACACATATCCCTTGCAGCCGCACTGGCCATTTTTATCCGGGATGCCGGGATGATCGTCGGTACGGCCGTCTTCCACTTTCGGGGCAAGCAAACGGTTCCAGCCAACGTGATGGGCAAGGCGACGACCGTCTTGTACTACGTCACCTTTGTCTTTCTTTTGTTCGAATGGCCGTACGACCAGGCGATACTGTGGGGCACGATCCTCTTTTCTTACGTGACACTCCTCGTCTACATTGGCCAAATCCGCCTGTTGAATCGGAAACCGACCTAAAAAGAACACGCCGCGGAATATAAACCAGTGGCGTGCTCCTTTATGTGAACCCGCCGTTCTAAAGAACAGCAGGATCAATTCTAGTGTAGACGGTTTTTCGCCGTTTCATTCAGAGTGACAAGCCTGTATGCCGGGCTTTTCCCTTTGCGATATAATGAAACCAAATCTTACCGCTTGGAGGAGAATAAGATGGAGTTAGACATTCAGGAAATTAAAGCGATCATTCCCCACCGCTACCCGTTCCTCCTCGTCGACCGCATCACGGAGCTGGAAGAGGGCCGGCGGGTCGTCGGGATCAAGAACGTCACCGCCAACGAGCCGTACTTCAACGGCCACTTCCCCGATTACCCCGTCATGCCCGGTGTGCTCATCGTGGAAGCGCTGGCGCAAGTCGGGGCCGTCGCAGTGCTGCATCGGGCGGAAAATCGAGGAAAACTCGCCCTCTTCGCCGGTATCGACAAATTTCGTTTCCGCGAACAAGTGAAGCCCGGGGACACACTCACGCTGGAAGTCACCTTCACCCGACTGAAAGGGCCGATTGGCAAAGGGCGCGGCACAGCCCGCGTCGGAGACAAAGTAGTTGCCGAAGGCGAGCTCACCTTCGCACTGCAGTAAAGACAGACAGAACAGCCTGCGCGTCGGAGGTTGCCGCTCCTGCCCAGGCTGTCACAGAAAACCTTACCTCCAATAAGCGTAACAAGCGAAAATAAGTCCCCACAGAGGCAAACTCATCCACAAGCCGTTCCACAGCCCGGTGAAAAACGCATTGGACACCGCGGGTCGTTCGGACATAGACGTCTGTTTCACAAAACATCCCCCATTTGTGAAAGAGTTAGTCATAGTATGCCCGAACGGCAGAATTTTACTCCCCCTCACACTATTTCGATTTTAACGTTTGGATGATGGCATCTTCGCTCATGTCGCTCGTAAATTCGTAGTCGCCAATTTTCACTTTCGTCTCTAAATCTTCTTGCTCCAGCCTTTTCAGAAACGCCTGCGTATCGTCGATAAAATCGTGCTTGTGTAGCGCCTTCACCAGGTCTTGAATCGGCATCCCTTCCCGCATGCTGTAGACGAGCACCTTTTCTGTCTGGTGGTTATCTCGATCCTCCTCTTCTCCTTCTTCCGTTTGCTTTTCTTCTACTTTGGCGGCAATATTTTGATCTGCCTGCTTACGGGTTTCCTCCACCTTGGCGGTCATTTCCTGTTCCGCTTGCGCATACGCTGTCGCTTGCGCCTGCTGGATGAGGTGATCCCGCTCTTTCGGCGTCATGACGAGGTACCCTTCATCTTCGACGACTTTCACCGCTTCCTCAGGGAGCACGACATCGGGATCGGCTGCTTTCACTGCTGGGGTTCCCCCGGCATCGCGGGCCCATACACTTCCGAGGGCGAAGCTGACGACGACCAACAAGGCAATGGCTGCGGCATCAAAGATGAAGGGATGCTTGAAGCGCGCGTACCAGGCCGAAGGCATCCATTTTAACGCACCTTGCAACCTTTGCATCCGCGGTGTCCCGGTCGTCTTCCACGTCCCGTGTCGGTGGGCAAAGTCGCACTGGCAGACGTAATGCCAGCATTTAAACGATACCGTCCACACCGTGGTGCCGTCCCGGAGTGTGTTGACGTCGACGATCTTACCCCCGTCGAGCGAATGCGCCAGCAATTTCGCCGTAAGCGTGTAAGACGCAGGCAACTCCGGCATGTGTCGATGGAACGCGTGAATGTCCTGCTCCGTAAACACCGTCTCCCGCAATGTCGGAAAACCGAACTCGTTCAATGCGCGTCTCAACGGTTTGCCGCACAAGGACTTCAGCACCGGATTGTCGACAACGTCTTTATTTCGATGTGTATCTTCCTTAATCTTCCTTCACCCTTTACACCTAAATCTCTCCTACACCAGTGTAAGAAAAAGATGAAAATGTCGTAAAGTGTCGTAAGTTGTAGATTTTCCATTTTTTTCTTCCGCCCGCATGCCCATAGTCGTAGAATGAAAGTCTCACAACCGCCTAGATGATGTCAAATTCTGTCAAAATAGTGAAAGACATTTTACATTTGTCGCTGTTTATCCGATAATAGATCATGTCCCCCCCATATTTTACCAAGTATTAAAGTCGGGGCGGACGTGACGAAGGTAGCCAAATGGATGGGGTACGACAAGCGGATCGGCCCGGCCTTCTTAACGCCGGGATCGGCTACGGTGGGATCTGCTTCCCGAAGGATACAAAAGCCTTGATTTAAATACCCGGAAATGTGGATTACGATTTTAAATTGTTGAAATCTGTCGTTCATGTGAACGAAGACCAGCGGTACAACGTCATTGAGGAAATGAAGGCAGTCACGCGAGTCCTTTGCCGGGAAAACGATTGGCATCTGGGGACTGGCCTTTAAACCGAATACGGACGATGTGAGAGAAGCACCGTCCGTCGAGATTGTGGGGGAATTGTTGAAGTTAGACGCGCGGGTGAAGGTGTACGATCCTGATGCTATGCACAATTTTAAAGCTGTGATCAACTCTCCGCACATTAAGTGGTGTTCCGATGCGTTGGAGGCGGCAAAAGATTGTGGAGCCCTCTGTCTTTTGACCGAATGGGATGAATTTTATTCCATCAGCCGACCGAACATCCGGCGTGGCGAGGAGCCGGTTACTGTCATACAATGCTATCATCAGGGATAGTTCGTGAACGGTTGAGCGCCGAGCGCGATGGCGCTCTTTAACGTATGGTTGCCAAGACTGATGATTAATCTTTTCCCGGGAGGCTCGCCGAATGTCTATCGAAACGGCCGTCCAAGGAGGTTCATTCGATCTCCACGTGCACACGACAGCATCTGATGGAGATTACACACCGGAAGAACTGGTGAAAAAGGCAAAAGAAGTTGGACTGAAGCATATTGCGATCACAGATCACGACACGTTGGCTGGTGTAGAGGAAGCCCAGCGTGCCGGTCGAGCGTTAGGCGTTCACGTCATTGCAGGGGTGGAGCTCAGTACGAAGTATCGCGGTAAAAGCGTCGACGTTCTCGGGTACGACCTGAGAGACCCGTCCGAATTGCATCAGACGTTGTCCCGCATGCGGGAAGGCAGAGAAGATCGGGCATATCGCATTATACAGAAGTTTACGGATCTCGGTATGCCGATGACGATAGAGGACGTGAAAGAATTCAGTCAAGGCGGTGTCATCGGCCGACCCCACATTGCGAAAGCAATTGTAAAGAAAGGGTATGTGTCGGATTACCAAACGGTGTTTGACGAATACTTGGCTGACGGCAAGCCGTGCGCCCTGGATAAAGTCGTATTATCGCCCCAGGAGGGCATTGAACTGATTCATGCAGCGGGCGGGCAAGCCGTACTGGCACATCCAGTCCATCTTCACGACGATAATCTGGTCAGGGAGCTGTTGAAGACGTGTGAGTTTGACGGCCTTGAAGTGTGGCACCGGGAACAGGATGAGGACGCCAATCGAAGGTATCGGCAAATGGCGGAAGAATTCGGTTTATTCATGACCGGCGGATCAGATTTTCACAATGACAGCCACCAGTTGGGGTGTTTTGGCTATACGGGAGGAATATTTGAATAAGCACAACAGCACATAAAGGAGCCCATCATCGACCGGACCGCACGGGGGGCGTCCTTATTCAACGGGAGGAGGTGGGGGGAGGATGCAAGGTACTACTGAACCGGACGAAGAACATGTCTGCCCTGGAGCTGACGGACTAGAGTTTATCGGATTTAGACCTGATCACTGGATCGCCATTGACAGTCTCAGTTGGAGAGAAGATGACGTGCTGGACGATATCGGGAAAATTACCATGTCCTGCTGAAGCACTACTATCCGTAGGATCGGGTGCGCCTCATCATTTATCCGGCGGCGATGCGTTACGATAATATCGATAAAGGCGTGTCCTACAAGAACAGAAGAGGTTAAGGGATTTACAGGGTTTCGGCCCCTTACGAAGAACCGGATTCACCGGAAATCACCATCGAGACGGTGGTACTCCCTAGAAAAATGACTACATTCCGTGGAGGTGGAAAAAATGAGGGTTTTGTTGTCAACGGTAGGTGGTAGTGACAGGCCGATTGTCACGTCTATCCAAAATAATGAACCGGATTATGTTATTTTTTTCTGTTCAGCTCCAACCATCAATCATCGTGGCAGTTGCACGATGATTGATGGAGAAGGGGAAGTTGGGGAGACAGGTAAGCATCGGGAGAGCATAGTCAAGCAGACGAACTTAACTGAGAATCAATATTTGATTGTTCCCGTCGATACCGACGATCCTTATGACACGTATGAAAAGGCTCTTCAATATATTGAAAAATATGTTGAAGAAGGTCATGAAGTTATTGTCGACTATACAGGTGGCACGGTTTCAATGGTAGCTGGTTTAGGAGCCGCAGGAATTGAACACCCCGAGTGTAAGCTAAATGTTGTTACCGGCGTGCGGCAAGACTTGATTCGGGTTAAAGACGGGATGGAAAAAAGCAAGCGGATTCCAGTCAATAAGGCGTTTATTAGGCGCGGACTGAATGTCTGGAAGGAAAATTTTAATAAGAATAATTATACTGCTGCTCTACAAACATTGGATCAATTGCAACAGTATGGTTTTGTAGATGAACATGAGGACGAGTTGAACAAGTATTATTATTTAACGAAAGGGTTTCAAGCCTGGGATCGATTTGATTACCATGGTGCTGTACAATATTTTGATCTCTACAAGCACGATCCACACATATCAGGCTACAACGAAACGGTAAAAAAGCTGGCTAATTATAAAGAATTTATTAAAAAGTGGTCTCCTGATAACAAAAAATGGCCACCAGGCCCTGGATTTTTGCTTGTCTATGATGTGATATACAATGCCATGAGAAAAGGTAGGCGAGGTCTATACGACGATGCTACGGCCCGGATTTATCGCGCAGTAGAGATGTATGCTCAATTTTCTCTCATGACTAGTAAAGAGAGAATGTTATCTTCTGATATAAAACTAGACAAAATTCCGGAAAACTACCACGATGATTACAGTAAGTTTAAGGACAATAAGGGGAGAATCAAATTAGGACTGGTCGATACTTACGAGCTTCTAGATATATTGGGACACCCTATATCTGCTGCTTGGAAAGAGTGGAAAGAAAGGATTAAAAATATTGTTGAGATCAGAAATAGAAGTTTTCTTGCTCATGGTTTTGATCCGATAGAGGAACATTCGTACAAACTAGTAGAAGATACTGTTTTACAATTTATTAGAAAATGCGATGAATCTCTTGGTTTTTCTCAAGGAATTGATGCGTATAAAGATTTTCCTTCTGCAATAGATCTCTAAACTCAGAGGGAATGCAAAATGTGGCCGCCGTAGCATTCTAAAAGTGATTTTCCATTACAGTCAGAAAGAGTTATCTTTTTTTAGATTCATTTGAGCGCTGGGTCTCCCATGTTGACGATAAATCGCAAGTCTCGTACACTTATAACGGAGTTTGTCTAATTTTCATGTGAAGTTCGTCACCCTGTCACCCTCACCGGAGGGTGTTTGCAATGCATAAACAGTAGGAACTGCACTTATACTCGATAGGAGACAAATTATGCCAGAACCGATCAAAGTCATGACCATCTTCGGGACGCGCCCGGAAGCGATCAAGATGGCTCCGTTAGTGTTGGAACTGAAGAAATATCCCGAACACATTGAACCGATCGTCACCGTGACAGCACAGCACCGCCAAATGTTGGATCAAGTGCTGGATATTTTCGACATTACGCCGGATTACGACCTGAACATCATGAAAGACCGCCAGACACTGACGGAAGTGACGACGCGAGCGCTCGAAGGGTTGGACGGCGTGATGAAGGACGTACAGCCCGACATCGTCCTCGTCCACGGAGATACGACAACGACCTTCGTTGCCAGTCTGGCCGCTTTCTACAACCAGATAGCTGTCGGGCATGTGGAAGCGGGCCTCAGGACGTGGAACAAATTTTCCCCCTACCCTGAGGAGATGAACCGTCAGCTAACCGGTGTCATGACGGACTTGCATTTTGCTCCGACTAAGAAGGCGGCGGCTAATTTGCTGAATGAGAACAAACCGGAAGACGCAATTTTTATTACAGGGAATACGGCCATTGACGCGTTGAAAACGACGGTCACCGAGACGTATGAGCACGACGTGTTGCGCCGTGTCGGAGATAATCGCCTGATTCTGCTGACAGCCCACCGCAGGGAAAATCTGGGGGATCGTATGCGGCAGATGTTTCGCGCGGTCAAACGGCTGGTGGACGAGTTTCCGGATACCCAGGTCGTATATCCCGTTCACCTCAATCCGGCCGTACGCGAAGTAGCCGATGACGTGTTGGGCCATGATCCGCGTATCCATCTGATCGAGCCGCTGGATGTATTCCACTTCCATAACTTTGCGGCACGCTCTTACATGATTTTGACAGATTCAGGCGGTGTGCAGGAAGAAGCACCTTCCCTAGGTGTGCCGGTCCTCGTCTTGCGTGACACGACGGAGCGCCCGGAAGGAATTGAAGCCGGAACGCTGAAACTCGCCGGAACGGACGAAGATACGATTTACGCCATGAGCAAGGAGCTTTTGACGGACGAAGGGACCTACCAGCAGATGGCGAAAGCGTCGAACCCGTACGGGGACGGCGAGGCGTCGCGTCGCATCGTGGAAGCGATCCTGTACCACTTTAAGCGGAGGGACAAGCGGCCGGATTCATTTCAGCCGTGACCATTTTTCATTAATTCTGGTATTCGTGATATACTAGCGTAAAAGTGTTCAAGATAAAGGTGTAGCAACACGTGAAGAAATCTTAAACAGCTGATGGACGACTGTTAAAAGCGTTCAGTCGTTTGTAGAGAAACTTCTGATAGTGGTGGTGACTTTTGGTGGAATTTAGGGACACCGGTCACGGTTTGATTTAATACGTCTCCAATTTGAACAATTATTGGGCGACACATTGATGTCGCGCACCAAAACTCTGACCATATTGCCATTCGCAGTTAAATTATAAACGAGTCTGATCTGTTGTGAAAGCTAGGAAGGGGGTTCACCATGCAACCGATGAAACTGAAAATCGGGCCGATTGAAACGAAAAACAATGTGGTATTAGCTCCGATGGCCGGTGTGTGTAACCCGGCATTTCGCCTGATTGCCAAAGAGTTCGGTTGCGGCCTCGTCTGCGCTGAAATGGTGAGCGACAAAGCGATCTTAAACGGAAACAAACGCTCGATGAAAATGCTTTACGTCGATGAACGGGAAAAGCCGCTCTCCTTGCAGATAATTGGGGGAGACCAAGAGACGTTAGTCGAAGCGGCGCGGATCGTGGATCAACAGACGAACGCCGACATTATAGATATCAATATGGGCTGTCCGGCGCCCAAACTCGTCAAGTGTGACGCCGGGGCCCGCTGGCTCCTCGACCCGGGCAAAATAGAACAGATGGTCTCAGCTGTCGTGCAGGCGGTAGATAAACCGGTGACGGTGAAAATGCGCATGGGCTGGGATGAGAAACACATTTACGCCGTTGAAAATGCGCAAGCGGCCGAGCGGGCAGGTGCTCAAGCGATCGCGTTGCACGGGCGCACCCGCCAGCAAATGTACACCGGAAAAGCGAACTGGGACATTATCCGGCAAGTGAAGGAAGCGGTCACCATTCCCGTTATCGGGAACGGGGATGTCAAAACGCCTCAAGACGCGAAGCGGATGCTGGAGACGACCGGTTGCGACGCCGTGATGATTGGACGCGCTGCCCTGGGGAACCCGTGGATGCTGTACCGGACCGTCCATTATTTGACCCATGGTGAATTGTTGCCGGAGCCGACACCGCAGGAGAAGATTGAGATTGCCTTACTACACATGGACCGTCTCATCGCACTGAAGGGCGAAGATGTGGCCATCCGCGAAATGCGCAAGCACGCGTCGTGGTATGTCAAAGGCATGCGGGGAGCTTCCCGCATCAAGGACGAAGTGAACAGGCAAACGACCCGGGAAGGCATGGCCCGCGTCCTCACCGAATTCGTCAAACAGTATGAAGAACGTCAGGATCCATCGACGAGACAACCTGCATAAAGGTATGACACTTGCTCGAGCGCCATAGTGTGGTGCTTTCCTATTAAAAAGGCGATTTTATTTGGTTCTTATGCGAAAGGCACGTTTGATAAAGATAGTGATATGGATCTGGCCATATTCTCCGATTATTTTGAAAAAATGGGTCGTGTGGAAGGGACGGCTTTTTTATTGTTGACTGCAATGGACTACGATGTGGATCTGGAACCAATTGCCTTTACCGCGAAAGAATACATGGAGCCAACAGGATTGGTTCAAGAGATTATCGATACTGGAAAAGACATTCCGATAACAATGGATCGTGTCAAAGGAACAATCACCTCTCCACTTTAAGCCGTATTCTGTTCCCTGAAGGATCTTCTGTGACGTAGTCGTCATCCTCCTTCTTCACACTCATGCCGATACGGTGTAACTGATCGACCGTTTGGCTTCTCCTTTCCTCATCAGGGAACACCAACGTGAACCAATTTAACCCGACGCTGTTTTCAGCCGGTTTCGGTGCCCCGACGCCATTCCAGACGTTGAGACCGAGATGGTGATGATAGCCGTTGGTGGAAGCAAATAAAGCCCCGGGGTATCTTGTCACAATGTTAAATCCCAAGCCATTGACGTAAAAATGTTCGGTTGTCTCCAGGTCAGAAACATGTAAGTGAATATGTCCGATTAACGTCTCCTCCGGCATGCCTGTCCATTCTTCATCGGCCTCTGAAAGCAAATCGTCTGCATCAAGGGCAACGGTGGCCATTTCAACCTTTTCACCATGCCAATTCCATTCGGAGGACGGGCGGTCCCGGGCCACCTCAATGCCATTGCCATCGGGATCGTCAAAATACAGCGCTTCACTCACATAATGATCGGATGCGCCTAATCGGATCTGATGTCCCGTCGTTTGAATAAGATGTTTGAGAAATGTCGCAAGCTCTTTTCTTTCAGGCAGTAACACTGCAAAGTGATACAATCCCGTCGTTCTCCCCGCTTTCGGTACGACATCCTCCGGTTGCTCTAATGTGAGTAAAGCTGTCTTTCCATCTGCTGTCAGAATGGCTTTCCGATTGGTTTGCTTTAATACGCGAAACCCCATGAAATCTTTATAAAAATGAAGGGATCTTTCTAAGTTCGTTACATTCACACTCACTTCACCGACGTAAATTGATGGCTTCTGGAAAAATTTCCTTTCCACAACGATTCTCCTTTTTATTTCAATTGGCTCCGCGTCTCGATCTATATTTCCTCATCTTAATTACCTATTTATACTTAATTACTTTTCATAAGTATAACAGTAAAATGAACTCTTGCCAATGCATGCGATCATGGCATTGGAAAGGTGATCACAACCTTTAATCTTAATAGGCGTTTACATTGAAGGTTTTAGCAATATCACATTGTGATATGGCCAATCCCTGCATAGTTCTTTTTATTTTTTGTACTTTTTTCGCAGTTTCAAAGCCCCCGTACAATCTCTTCTCTTTCATCCTTCGGTGTACCTAATGTATCGTCAAAAAATAAAGATTGATACGGGTCCTCTTTTGTTGTTTCAACAATTCTTCGAAGTAAGTCCTGATCAATGTCAGAATGGTCAGGGTATTGCTCAACCAGTTTTTCTTGATTGTTACACTGTTGTGAAGTGTTATCCGTTCTACCTAAAAGGTAGTCAATGGAGGTATGAAAAAAGTCTGCTATTTTTTTTAACGTTTCGCAGTCTGGTTCTCGCTTACCATTCTCATAATGGCCGTAGGCTTGGCGGGTAATTCCCAATTTGTCGGCCATTTGTTGGTGAGTTAAGTTATGCTGCCGCCTTAACTGGTCTAGTCGGTTAGGAAGCATATGCAATTCTCCCGTGTAACTTACTATTGTTTATAAAAGATGTAAATAAATGGATTACAAACCTATTCCACATACGTTAAATATCGAGTGATTTTAAAAAGTCGTTTAAAAGCTTCCTTTGTTCAGGTGTTAGATTTTTAGTCGTCTCTAAAAGTTGGAGTAAATCAGGTGGCAATTCTTCGGTTTCTGGGGAGAAAAATTCATGAACAGTTACATTTAAAGCTTTACATATTCTATCGAGAGCATCCAATGAAGGTTTACTTGAACCGTTCTCAATTTTGGAAATTTGAGATGGGTCAAGGCCTGTCATCTTGGATAACGTTCTTCCTGAAATTCCTGATATATGACGTAATTCTCTAATCCTTTTTCCGACGTCAATCATCAGCGTCACCAACTTGAATTATATTCATCTTAATGATAACGGAGAAGAGTATTTAGAGTAATTTATGAATTTAATTCAACTTTATTATTGACAAATTGAATTAAAGTCAATACCATATAAAGAAACATATATGAAGGAGGTTCTATCACATGAAACTATTCCCAAGAGTCGAAAGCGATATACCCGAGCGGTTGCGGCAAAGGTTGTTGGAAATAGAGCCGGCTACGATCGGGCACTATTTGCACTTCGGCTTTATGGACCCGAAAATCCAGCCGGTTTTCAGCAATGTGAAGATAGTAGGCTCGGCTTTTACGGTGAAGGCAGTGGCTAACGATTCGGCTATCGTCCACAAAGCGGTCAGTCTTGCAGAAGAAGGGGACGTGCTCGTCATTGACCGGGCAGGGGACCGCCGGCATGCGTGTGTCGGTGAAATGGTGGCTTATGCGGCCAAGGTGAGAAAACTAGCCGGGATTATTATTGACGGGCCGAGTACAGATGTACAGGCGATCCGGGAAATGAATTTCCCTGTCTTTTCCACCGGGCTCTCTGCCGTCACTACGAAGTTGCTCGGTTTGGACGGCGAGATCAATACACCTGTCCAGTGCGGCGGGGTATGTGTCCATCCGGGAGATCTCATATTCGCTGATGACAACGGTATCGTCGTACTCCCGGGTGGGATCAACCTCAATCCGCTCCTCGATCGATGTGAGACGAGCCAGAGGAATGAACCCGGTATGAAACAGAAATTGGATGAAGGGACGCCGCTATCAGCCATTACAGAAGTGGATCGGTTTTTTGAAAACAACTAATAGATGAACATGTGATAAACAAAGGGGAGGAAAACATGGGGAAACGTACATATGTGTTTAGTGCCGTATGGGTGATGGTTTTGTTGATAATAGCCGCTTGCGGCGGAGGGACGTCTGCCTCGCAGGATGACGGCGGCGAGACGGAAAAGGAAACGGCGCAGCCGATTGAATTGAAGTTGGGGACGAAAATGCCGGAGTCGACTCCTGAAGGTGAAGCGTTCCAGTACTTTGCCGACCTGGTGAAAGAAAAGAGTGGCGGCGAACTGCTCGTGCAAGTGTATCCGGCGGAACAGTTGGGGAAAGGCACGACGCAGATCGACAACATGATTTTGGGAACACAAGATATGTATGCGGAAGGGATTACATACTTCCAAGATTACGACAGCCGCACTGAACTTTCGTCTGTCCCGTTTTTGTTCCGGGATTTCGAGCACTACCAAAAGTTTAATACGGGAGAAATCGGTCTCGATATTCAAGAAACGTTGATCGAAAATGGCATGCGCATTCTCAATACAGAGCGAAACTTCGTACGCGGTCCGTACCGCGTCTTGCTGTCAACCAGACCGGTGAAGAGTGTGGACGATTTGCAAGGATTGAAGGTGCGGGCGCCGGAGTCGGCTATATATGTCGACGCTTACAAACATTTGGGAGCGAACCCGACGGTTGTCGCCTGGACGGAGACGTATCTCGCGTTGAAACAAAAGGTCGTGGAAGCCGTGACGTCGCCGATCTCCCTCGTCTGGGGGATGAAGTTCTCGGAAGTGGCTCCGCACGTGACGATAATCGACGAACATCCGCAGGACGTCGTGATCGTGATGAGTGAAAAGAGCTTTCAAAACCTTTCTGAAGAACACCAACAAATCTTGATCGACGCGGCAAACGAGGCAGGGGAGAAGGCGACGGAATTAGTCGAGGAAGCGGCTGAACGTGATTTGGAACGGATGAAAGAAGAGCACGGCATCCAAGTGTATGACATCAATCGGGAAGAATGGGAGAAGAAAATGGAACCGTTTTTCGAGGAATTGGACGAATCGGGACAATTCCCGGAAGGGACAATAGAGCAGGTCAGAAATATTCGATGATGGTGTTTATGTTGATGAAAGGGGGTTGTTGTTCTGAGAAGATGGGTGATGGTCTGTTCGGCAGGGGCTTTTTACGTCGCGTTGCTCTGTCTCGTCCTGCTGATTGTGCTCAATACGGTGGAGATCGTCTCTCGGTATTTCTTTCATTACTCTTTCACCTGGATACAGGAAGTGAGTTTGCTGCTCGTCAGCTGGATGATCTTTCTCGGGTTTGCCCGAGTCGTAGTGGAGAAACAGGATATTGCCATTACCTTTTTTGTGGACAAACTTCCTCAAAAGTATGTAAAGCCGGTTCAATTGTTGAACCATGTGTTGATGTTTGGCGTCTCATTGTACTTGTGTATACGGACAATATCCTTGATCAGCATACAGTTGGATAAAACGACGGAAATTGCCGGTCTCCCTTACACTCTTTACTTGCTTCCGCTGGCGGCCGCGATGTTGATGGTCGTACTCCAGTCGATTGTGGGGGCGATAGAGATCATGCAGCAGTGGAACGCACGGGAGGGACAGAGGAGTGGTTAAATGGTCATTGGTTTAACGCTGTTTGCCGTGTTTATTATTTTGCTCTTTGCCGGTCTCCCTGTTTCCTATTCCATGGCGTTGTCGACATTGGTAGCGCTTCTAATGGGCGATTACTCGACAGAGATTCTGTCGCTGACGGTTGTGGAAGGGGTACAGAGTTATATTTTGTTGGCGGTGCCGTTTTTCATCTTGGCTGGAAATCTGATGAATGCCACCGGGATTACACAGCGCATTTTTGACTTTTCTGCCGCCCTTGTCAGTCACATCCGCGGCGGACTGGCGCAAGTCAACATCGTCGCCAGCATGATTTTTTCTGGCATTTCCGGGACGGCCGTCGGCGATCAGGCGGGGCTTGGGGCGATTGAAATGAAGGCTATGATGGAGAAAGGGTACAGCAGGTCATTCAGTGCGGCGATTACCCTTGCGTCGTCCGTAATCGGCGCCATCATTCCGCCTAGTGTCCCTTTTGTCGTATACGCTTATCTGGCGGAGGTGTCTGTCGCTAAGCTGTTTACAGCAGGGATTGTACCGGGGCTCGTCATTGCCGCATGCTTAATGCTTTATACGTTTATTGTTTCCAAATACGGCTGGGTGACGGTACCGCCTGAAGAGCCTTTTGAGCCGAGGAAAGTATTTCGAACGTTCTTGGACGGGTTTTTTGCCCTGTTGGCGCCTCTCGTGATTTTGGGCGGGATGCTGGGAGGTGTCGTTACGCCGACGGAAGCGGGTCTACTGGCGGTGTTGTACGCGCTCTTTTGTTCACTCATTTACCGTGAGTTCAATTGGCGGACCATCGGCGGGGCGTTTCGCCAGACGGTACTGACGACGGCGGTCATTATGTTTCTCGTCGGGGTCGGAACCTCCATGGGATGGGTTGTTTCCGCCGAACAACTTCCCATCGTGATGTCAAACTTTCTGTTAGGCTTAACAGATAACAAACTGACGATGTTGTTGTTGATCAATCTCTTGCTGCTGTTTCTCGGGAGTTTGATGGAAGGCATTCCGATTAAATTAATCCTGTTGCCGATTTTGCTCCCGATCATCGACAGTCTCGGGATTGACCGCATCCACTTCGGCGTAGTCATGTCGTACAACCTGTTAATTGGGATGGCGACACCGCCGGTAGGGCTGGGGCTTTATGTGATGAGCTCAGTCGGGAAAATCTCTTTCGAAAAGATGGTGAAGGCGATTTTGCCGATTTATATCCCGCTCATCGCGGCGTTGTTGATTCTAACGTATATCCCGGCACTGTCATTGTGGCTTCCGCAATTACTGTTTGATTAATGGTGACGAAGGGGTGTTTTGAATATGAAAGCGTGTGTTGTACAAGTGAACTCACGGGATGACAAAGAAGACAACTTGCAAAAGGTTGGGAGATTGATCGAGCAAGCAGCGGCAGACGGAGCGGAGCTTATTTCTCTACCGGAATATGTCAATTTCCTCGGAGAGGACAGTGAGAAGCGCAGTCAGGCTGAGTCGATCCCCGGACCGACGAGTGAGTTTTTTATGGAGAAGGCAAAAAAACTGGGAATTTATCTGCATTGTGGCAGTATATTGGAAGTAGCTGATGACACGACATCTTACAATACGAGTCTTCTCATCAGTGATGCAGGGGAGATCATCGCAACTTACCGGAAAATGCACCTGTTCGACGTCGACATCGCAGGGCGGGTGGTGACGAAGGAATCGGATACGATTAAACCCGGCCAACAAGTGGTGACGGCAGATACGTCGTTTGGCACCGTCGGACTGAGTATTTGCTACGACTTGCGGTTTCCCGAGCTGTACCGTTCTATGGCTTTGCGTGGTGCCAAACTGTTGTTTGTCCCCGCTGCCTTTACCTTGTATACCGGTATCCATCATTGGGAAGTCTTGCTTCGCGCCCGAGCGATTGAAAATCAGTGTTACGTCTTGGCCGCGGGACAGTTCGGTTCGTATGCACTCGGTCGTACCAGTTTCGGAAGCAGCATGATAGTGGACCCGTGGGGAACCGTCCTTGCCCGTGTGCCGGAGAGGGAAGGGTATGCCATAGCCGAGGTCGATTTTGATTGGCTGGATGGCATCCGGAGGAAGATCCCGTGTCTAGCTCACCGCCAGCCCGCATTGTATAGTGATGTTTGAGGATACATGAGCGATTAGGAAATATTGTGAGCGCCGCTGACGGCGCTCTTACACAATTTCGTTTTCATAACTCCCCAAACGCCTGTTTCACAAACACCAGTGACTCCGCCAGCTCCCGATCCAGTTGCTCCTCTGTCGCATTCCCCGACAGGTCGCGCCAGACTTTGATGTCCTGGCCGACTTGTCCACCGGTTTTGACGAACGGTTCCATGACGACGTAGCCGTCGTAATGAATGTCCTTCAGTGCCTGCCCGATCTCTTTCCAGGGCATCGACCCTTTGCCTGGAACTTTCCGGTTTGCTTCGCCGATGTGCAGGTGGCCGAGGTGATCCCCGGTGTAGCGGATGGCGTCCGCGATGTTATCTTCCTCGATGTTCATGTGGAATGTGTCGAGCATGACCTTCACGTTTGGCTCGTCCACTTCTTTCACGTAGGAGACTGCTTCCTCCGCGTCGTTCAGGAGAAATTGTTCGAACCGGTTGAGCGTTTCGATGAGAAGTGTGATGTCGTACTGCCGTGCGTACTCCGCCAGCTCCTTGACGCTTTCGATGCTGTGCTTCCGTGCCGTCGGTTTGTCGAACGGGTGGCTGTAATCGGCCGGCCAGTACGAGTAGACCGTGCCGCCGACGCGGTCGATGCCGGCCTGATACATCGCGTCCATCACCTTTTTCATGAAAGCGATGCCGTTTCGGCGCACCGTTGCGTCCGATGACGAGACGTCGTATTCCTTCGGCAGACCGATCCCAGCCGTCAGGATCACGTTGTGCTGTTCGGCGAGCTGCTTCAGGCGTTCCAGCTTTTCATCCGGCAGGTTGACGAGGCCCAAGGCCGCCACTTCGAGAATGTCGAACCCTAACTCCTTTACTTTCTGAACGTACTTTTCGAAGTTGACGTTCCACGAGCTTTCCCAGTATGCAAAATAGACGCCGTATTTCATTTGATTGGCCCTCCCGTCCTGTAAGTATCTTTGTCATGATATTGCGATATTATGACTAAATGTTATAATATGAAAGTGGTATCTTTTCGTCAAGTGAGAATATTACGCAAGAGCTGAACGAGGCGATGTGTTCAGGTCAAGATTAAAAGCCTTTTCAAAATTATAATTTATCATACTGTACAAGGTGAAGCGAGATGAATAAATTAGACAAGTCCGTTCCCATTCCGCTTTATTTCCAGTTGAAGGAGCTCATCCTAAAGCAGATAAAGGACGGGACGTATAAAGTAGAGGACCCGATCCCAACAGAGAAGGAATTAAGCGAGATGTACAACATCAGCCGGACGACTGTGCGCCAGGCGATCACTGAGCTGGTTCAGGAGGGGTGGCTGTACCGGGTAAAAAGCAAGGGAACGTTCGTCCGAACCCCGAAAATCTCGCAGAGTTTCACCCAAGCCATCGGCTCATTCAACGACCAGATCCGGGCTTTAGGGATGAATCCGTCGACGGAGGTCCTCGACTTCAAAGTGATCAATGCTCCCGAATCGGTGGCGGAGCAGCTGAAGCTTAAGCAACAGGACAAGGTGATCTACATCCATCGCCGCCGCTTTGCGGATAACGAGCCGATTGTCATGGTGAAGACGTACCTGCCGTACGAGAAATGCCGCTTTGTTTTAAACCATAACCTCGTCAATGGCTCGCTCTACTCGATATTGGGCACGAAACATAAGACGACCATTAGCAAAATCCGCCGCTACATCGAAGCAGTCGAAGCGAACGACTATGACGTGAAAAACTTGGATGTGGCGCCGGGGAGCGCGATCCAGAAGTTTTTGTCCATCGGCTACAATGCCGACGATGAGCCCCTTGAATACTCGCTCGCCCGTTACCGCGGGGACAAGAACCGCTTTGAAATAGTCATCACTGCGAAATAACTGAGATTCAGAAGGAAAGGGGAACCAGCATGGCACAGTACATTTTGGCGCACGACCTCGGAACGTCTGGAAACAAGGCAACGCTGTTCTCGACAGACGGCAAGATGGTCGGAAGCCGCATTGTGTCCTATGATACGCATTACTTCAAGGAGAAATGGGTGGAGCAGAACCCGGAAGACTGGTGGAAGGCTGTCTGCCTCTCGACGAAGCAGCTGATCGGGGAGCTCGGGGTTCACCCAGAAGACATCCAGGTCGTCAGCTTCAGCGGACAGATGATGGGTTGCCTGTGTGTCGACGAGAACGGAAATCCGCTCCGCGATTCCATCATTTGGGCGGACCAACGGGCGACGAAGCAGGTGAAGGATCTCGAAGAGCACCTGACCCAGGAAGAGTTCTACCGGATCGTCGGCCACCGGAACACGCCGTCGTACGGCATCCAGAAGCTCATGTGGATCCGGGACAACGAGCCGGACACGTATGACAGGACGTACAAAGTGTTGAACGCAAAAGACTACATCGTGTTCAAACTGACGGGGAAGTTCGTCACGGACTACTCCGACGGCAACAGCATGGGCTGTTTCGACCTTGAGAACCTGACGTGGTCAGATCGAATTTTGGAGGCGAGCGGCATCGACCCGGTCAAGCTGCCGGATCTGAAGCCGTCAACCTATGTGGCCGGCGGTGTCACCGAAGAAGCGGCCAGGGCGACCGGTATGGCGCCGGGCACGAAAGTCGTCATCGGTGCCGGCGACGGCGTGACGGCGAACATCGGCGCGGGATCGGTGGATGAAGGGAAGACGTACTGCTCCATCGGGACGTCTGCGTGGGTGACGACGACCGCGAAGAAGCCGATCTTCGATCCAGAGATGCGGACGGTCACGTGGGCGCACGCCATTCCGGGCTACTACGCGCCCAACGGCACGATGCAGTATGCCGGCGGGGCTTTCAACTGGATGAAAGAGGCGGTTTGCACGGGTGAGAGGGAAGCGGCCAGGCAGAGTGGAACGTCGGTCTACGACCTGATTAACGAGCAGATCGAACAGGCGCCGCCAGGCTCGAACGGGCTGTTGTTTTTGCCTTATCTGTTAGGCGAACGTGCGCCACGCTGGGATACGGCGTCAAAGGGCTCGTACATCGGCATCACATCTGAGACGACTCGCGCCGACTTGCTTCGGAGTGTCGTGGAAGGAGTCACGTACAACCTCGGCATCATCCTCGACATCCTCCAGCAACACATCGCCATCGACGAGATGATCATTATCGGCGGTGGAGCGAAGAGCCCTGCATGGCGGCAGATCATGGCGGACGTGTTCGGGATGCCGGTGAAAGTTCCGACGATTCTCGACGAAGCCGGCTCGATGGGAGCAGCGATCATCGGCGGGGTTGGGGCTGGTCTCTTCGACGACTTCCACGTCGTCGACCGGTTCATCGAGATCGAACGATCCGAGCAGCACAACCCGGAAAACAAAAGGGTTTACGAAGAGGCCAAGCGGCGGTTCAACGATTTCTACTTCGCCCTCAGACCCGTTTTCGAAAAACACCAGGCGGAAGGGGCGGACGGATGGCTCTAGTGACAAGCAGGCGAATCCTGCAGCACGCGCGGGAGAACGGATATGCGGTGTGCGCGTTCAACGTGGAAAACATGGAAATGATACAGGCTGTCGTCGAGGCGGCAGAGGAGACCGCCTCTCCCGTCATCATCCAGACGTCAGCCAACACTGTGAAGTACGCCCACATGGACTATTACTACGCCATGGTCTGGGCGGCGATGAAACGTGCGACGGTTCCGGTGGCGCTGCACCTCGACCACGGGGACGGGACAGAGCTGGCCCTTCAAGCGATCCGGGCCGGCTACACGTCGGTTATGATCGATGCGTCCAGGTTGCCGTTCGAGGAGAACGTCCGCCAGACGAAGGCAGTCGTCGACGCATGTCGTCCGGTCGGTGTCTCTGTCGAGGCGGAGCTGGGCAATGTCGGTGGCAAGCCGGGCGACCCGGATTACGGGACAGACGGCTACACGAAACCCGAGGAGGCGGAAGAATTCGTCAGGCGCACCGGGGTCGATTCCCTGGCCGTCGCTATCGGAACAGCGCACGGCGTCTACAGGGGAGAGCCGAATCTCGACCTAAAGCTCCTCCGCACGCTGCGGGAGACAGCGGGCGTCCCCCTCGTCCTCCACGGCGCGTCGGGACTGTCGGAGCAAGACGTCCAACGCTGCATCGCGCACGGCATCACAAAAGTCAATTACGCGACAGAACTCCGCATCGCGTTCACCGAGGCGGTGAAAGAGTACTTCACCATTGAGAGCGATTTTGTCGATCCGAAAAAGTTTACCGGCTACGCGCGAGATAAAGTGAAGGGTGTCGCTGTCGAAAAGATGCGCGTGTGTGGCAGTCATGGGAAGGCCAGACTTTTTTGAGAAGTAGAGGGTGACCGATGGAACGTTTACTGTTAGGCATCGATATTGGCACGTCGTCGTGCAAAGTGGCGGTTTTCAAGGAAGACGGGCGTGTCGTCGCCCAGGCTTCCGCCGACTACCCCCTCTATTACCCGAAACCCGGATGGGTGGAGCAAGATCCCGAAGAGTGGTGGGCTTCCGTCTGTCAGGCCATCCGGCAGTGCCTGAAGGACGGGGACGTCGATCCCGGTTTAATTGCTGGTATCGGACTCGCGGGACAAGGGTGGTCGGCTATTCCCGTCGACGTAGAAGGGAACGTTCTCCAACGGACGCCGATCTGGCTCGATACGCGGGCAGCAGACCTTTCCCGCCGCGTATTGGACGAAATTCCGGAAGACACCATTTTTCGAGTGTCCGGCAACTCGTTCTCCCCCACCTATTCGACGCCGAAGGTGCTCTGGTTCAGGGAGAACGTGCCGGATCTCTTCGATCGGACGCACAAGTTCCTGCAAAGCAACGGCTATATCGGGTTCAAGCTCACAGGGAACATGACATCCGACCGGAGTCAGAGCTACGGGTGGCATTTTTACAATCCGGTCACGTTCGAATATGACCGGGACCTGGCGGCGCGCTTCGGCATCCCCATCGAAAAGCTTCCAGACATCGTCCGCTGCCACGACGTCATCGGGACGGTGACGGCGCTCGCGGCGGAGGAAACGGGGCTTAAACCCGGCACGCCGGTCGTGGCGGGAGGGCTCGATGCGGCGTGCGGCACATTGGGTGCCGGTGTCATCCGCCATTACGAGACCCAGTTGCAGGGAGGTCAAGCGGGCGGCGTTAGCATATGCCTGAATGAACCGAAAACTCATCCAAAGCTGATCTTCTCCCCCCACGTCATTCCGGACCGCTACCTGCTGCAAGGCGGGACGGCCGGCGGAGGCGGGGCGCTCCGCTGGTTCCGGGAGGAGTTTGGGGAAGGTGTCAGCTTCGACGAGCTGACGAAGTTAGCCGAGCCGATCCCGGAAGGTTCCGACGGTGTCGTCTTCCTTCCGTATTTGGCCGGGGAGCGCAGCCCGCTCTGGAACCCGAAGGCGAAAGCGGTGTTCTACGGTTTCAGCTTCAAGGAGACAAAGGGACATGCGGTCCGCGCGGTGCTCGAAGGCGTCGTCTTCTCGGTGTACCACAACTTGCTCGTCGCAAAGGAAGCGGGTGTCGACATCGAAAAACTGGATATCCACGCCATGGGCGGCGCTGCGAACAGCGAACTGTGGATCCAGATGTACGCTGACGTCACGGGCTGTCCGATTCAAGTCCCGAGTTCTGACACTGCCACGACGCTGGGGGCGGCTCTGCTCGCCGGCGTCGGGGTCGGCGTGTATGGCGACTTTGAAGAAGCCGTCGACCGGACGGTGACCATCCGCCGTCGGCACGAACCGGACCGAAAGCGGCGGAAGCGGTACGAACCGTCGCTGGAGACGTATCTCAGGCTCTCGAAGTTGTTGAACGAGAACATGTTTGTGTGAGCAGTACCATATTCAACGAAGGAAGGCATCTAGATGAAAGCGGGCGTATTGTACGGAAAGCAGAATCTCGTCTACGAAGAGGTGGAACAACCAGTCCCGGGCCCGGACGACGTCCTCGTCAGGGTCAAGTACACCGGCATCTGCGGATCGGACATTCCCCGGGTGAACGGGGATGCAGCCCACTACTACCCGATCATTTTGGGCCATGAATTTTCTGGAGAAGTCGTGGAAACTGGAGAGAACGTCACGACGCTCCAACCAGGTGATCGCGTGGCAGGTGCCCCGCTCCTCCCGTGTATGGAGTGCGAACAGTGCCAGAATGGAGACTACGCGCTCTGTCCCTACTACAGCTTTGTCGGGTCCAGGCGTTCCGGCAGCTTTGCTGAGTACGTCGTCATTCCGGAAAAAAACGCCGTCAAATTCGATGCGTCGATCCCGTACTGGAAAGGCGCATTCTTTGAACCGATCACTGTCGCCCTCCACGGCATCCGCCGGCTCGACTTCAAGCCCGGAGCGTCGGTTGCCGTACTGGGAGTCGGCAATATTGGTTTCTTTACCATGCAGTGGCTGAAAGTGCTGGGCGCCGGCCATATCACGGTGTTTGACATCAGTGACGAGCGGCTCGAGCTGGCGAAGCGATTCGGAGCAGACGAATGCATCAACACGAAAGTCCTCGATCGGCTGAATGAAGGCGGGAAAGAGCGCAGGTTCGACTTCGTCTACGAGACAGCGGGCAACACGGCGACGATTAAGCTGACATTTGAACTCGTGAAGAAGAAGGGGGCCGTCTGCCTAATCGGGACGCCGACGCGGGAGATCACGTTCTCCGTGGACGAGTGGGAAAAGCTGAACCGGAAAGAATTTACACTGACGGGTTCCTGGATGTCCTACAGCCAAGACTTTCCCGGAGAAGAATGGAAAGAGACGGCGAAGCACATCCGTTCGGGCGACATCCAGATTGACGAATCGCTGCTGTTCAAAATTTTCCCGCTGAGCCGAATCAGAGAGGCGTTCGAACTGTTCCGAACACCAGGAGCTGTCAAAGGGAAGATTCTGATCGACAGCGGAAAGTGAGGAAGACGTACGCGATGATTTTGACGGTCACACTGAATGTAGCACTCGACAAATACTACTACGTTCCGAACTTTTTGCCAGGTAATGTGAACCGGGTCGCGAAGATGATTCCCACTGCCGGCGGCAAAGGGCTAAATGTTGCCCGCGTCGCGCGTACACTGGGGGCTCCTGTCAAGGCGACCGGGATAATCGGCGGCCGTACGGGGGATTTGGTCTGCGATCTCCTTTCAGACGAAGGGATCGAGGCGGAATTCTTGAAGGCGCCGATTGAATCCCGCACGTGTATCAACATCATCGATGCCGCAGGTGAGTCAACTGAAGTGCTGGAAGCCGGTGACGAGATCGGGGAGGAGACGGTCTCTCTCTTTTTTGACCACTTTACCCGGCTCGTGCACGAAGCAGACGTCGTGACTCTGTCAGGGAGCGCCCTTCAAGGGATGCCGGATGACATTTATGCGGAGCTCACGGCAATCGCCCGGGAAGCGGGAAAACCGACTGTCCTTGATACGAGCGGGGAAAAGCTCCTCCGGGGCATTGAGGCGGCCCCGACGGTCATTAAGCCGAACCGGCAGGAGATCGAACAAATCATGGGTGTCGAGGATGCTGCAGCAGATGACTTAATCGACCACTGCACGGCTTACGTCGAAGCCGGGGTGCGGTATGTGGTCGTCTCCCTCGGTGACGAAGGGGCGCTGTTGATGACGCGGGACGGAGCGTGGCAAGGTCGTCCGCCGGGGCTTGAGGTTGTCAACACGGTCGGCTCCGGTGACGCGATGGTCGCAGCGTTAGCCGTCGGGCTGCGAAGCGGTGACGGACCAGAAGAGTTCCTTCGGCAAGGGATCGCTGTGTCTGCGGCGAACACTTTGACGGAATCGACTGGGCACGTCCGTCTGGAAGACGTTGAAAAGATCCGGGGACGAGTCCAAATCACCCCGTTGCGGTAAACAACGGCGATGGGGAGATCCCCGGAGAGTGCACAGAATGTTTGACAGAGAAGGGGGAACACTGAGATGGACATGTTGAAGAAATTGTTTTCACTAGAAGGAAAGACAATCCTCATCACTGGCGGTGCCCAGGGCATTGGCCGTGAAGTGGCCAACCATGTGGCCGCAGTGGGTGCGGATGTCGTCATCTTCGATTTACAGGGCGACAAGGCTGAGCGGGCAGCGAAGGAGATCGCGGCGACTTACGGTCGGCGGACGCATTCCTGCGAGGTCGACGTCACGGACTACGACGGGGTCAAGGCGGCTCTCGAGGCGGCCGTGGAAAAGATGGGTCAGATCGAGCTCCTCTTCAACAACGCCGGCATCGTCATTCAGAAGCCTGTGATCGAGTCGACGCCGGAAGAATGGAACAAAGTGATCGACGTCAACCTGAACGGCGTGTACTACGTGGCGCAGCTGTTCGGGAAGTACTTGATCGAAAACGGGATCAAGGGTTCGATCGTCAACACGGCTTCGATGTCGGGCATCATCGTCAACTATCCCCAACTCCAGGCGTCCTACAACACGTCGAAGGCCGGTGTGACGCATCTGACAAAGTCCCTCGCCTACGAGTGGGCTGAGTACGGTATCCGAGTGAACTGTATCAGTCCGGGTTACATTTTCACCGAGCTGACGTCGTTCGTCCGCGAAGACTGGCGGGCCAAGTGGGCGGAGTGGACGCCGATGAAACGCCTCGGCAAGCCGGAAGAGCTCGCCGGAGCCGTCATCTACCTCCTCTCTGACTCAGCGACGTTCACGACCGGTTGCGAACTCGTCGTCGACGGTGGGTTTACGATTGTGTAGCCCACTGTTAAGAAAAGTCGCGAATGAAGGAAATTCTTAACACCCGCAAAAAGGTATTGAAACCACTAACAAAAGCTTGTATAGTATTAGTAGAAAATTGTAATGTAGTAACATTACAATCCAATAATGTTATTAACAAAATTCAATAGGAGGACGACCATGAAAAAGAAGGGGCTAGTTTTAGTATCTCTCGTTTTGGCATTATCCATGTTCTTGGCTGCCTGCGGTAACGGCGCCGATGACGGAGGAGCGACCGAAGGCAGTAACGGCGGCGAAGAAGGTGAAAAGTTTGAAATCGGTTTTGCGATTAAGACGCAAGATTCGCCATATTTCGTAACTCTCGTGGAAGCGGTTGAACAGTACGCTGAAGAGCAAGGTTGGGACGTGACCGTCCTCGATGCGAACGGTGACGTTTCACAAGAGGCGGCTAACATCGAGACGTTTGTCTCACAAGGCAAAGACTTGATCTTTATTGATGCTATCGAGCCGGATGCTGTCGTTCCGAGCATTAATATGGCAGCAGAAGCCGGAATCGGCGTCATCAACCTTGACAGCGGTGTGTCTGAAGAAGCGAACGACATTACGACTGTTTACTCCGACAACCGTCAAAATGGCCGTCTCGTCGGTCTTGCCTACGCCGAAAAGATGGGAGATGAAGAGATTAAGGCGATCATCTTGAGCGGTCAGAAGGGGAACGTAGCCGGTTACGAACGCCGCACGGGGCTCTTTGCCGGTATCCTTGAAGGGAAGCTTGGCGTGTCTGAAGAGGAAGCTTGGAAGCTTGCCGAAGAGTTCGAGGAAGAGCTGAGCTCCAAAGGAAAGGCGACGAATGAAGAAGCGAAGTTCTCCGTTGTCGGGCAAGGCTGGGGTGCCTGGACCGAGGAAGAAGGTCTAGCGGCGGCTGAGGACCTGATTACGGCGAACCCGGACCTGACGACCGTGTTGGGCGAGAACGACCAGATGCTCTTCGGCGCGATGACAGCTCTTGAAAACGCTGGAATCGAAGGCGTGGACATGGTAGCGGCAGCTGACGGTGCGCAGAAGGCGTTCGACCTGATCAAAGAAGGAAAGTATTTTGCAACGGGACTGAACAGCCCGTACCTGGTCGCAGAGAAAGGGATTGAAATCGCTAAAGAAATCTTAGTAGATGGAAAAGATCCGGAAAGCTATCCTGAAGTGACGCTGACGGAGCCCGCGGCGATCACGCAAGAAAACGTTGACGAATACTACGACCACGGATTCTAACGGCATCCTGACTTCTTCGCAATTGAAGAATCCCTCCTTGTCGCAGGGAGGGTTTCTTTTCGGAAAAGGCGATATTTCAGGAGTGTTGATGATGACGGTGGCGTAAGATTTTGCGCGTGCGGGTATAACAAGTGGGGGGACCCTGGAAGCGTGGGGCATTCTGATGGGGCTCCCTCGTTGCCCGTGAAAATCACAACCCTCAGATAGGTTCGTCAACAGACCCGCGGAGAAAGAGCCGAAGGAAGGAGAAGGCTTACAATGACTCCTGACTACATTGTGCAAATGAACCACATCTCGAAACACTTCGGAGGCGTCACGGCTCTGGATGATGTAAAGCTCAATGTCGTGCGTGGCGAGATCCATGCCCTCATCGGAGAGAACGGCGCGGGGAAGTCCACGCTGATCAAAATTTTGGCCGGCGCGTATCCGAAGGATGAAGGGACGATTATCATCGACGGTCAAGAGGTTACGGCCGCTACGCCGCGCACTATGATCGACATGGGAGTATCGGTCATCTATCAGGAGTTCATGTTGGCACCGGATCTCACGGTCGCAGAAAACATCTTTATCGACAACATGAATGAATCCGGCCCGTTCATCAACTGGAAAGAGCTGAAAAAACGGGCGAAGGAGCAGCTTGAGAAGATCGGCTTCGGCCACATTGACCCGGGCAAGAAAGTCGGAGAACTCAGTGTGGCTTACCAGCAGATCGTCGAAATCTGCAAGTGCCTGGCGAAGAATTCGAAAGTGCTCGTCTTCGACGAGCCGACAGCCGTGCTCACCCATTCGGAGACAGAGAAGCTCCTGGAACTCATCCGCAAGTTGAAAGAGGACGGTGTCACCATCCTCTACATTTCACACAGGCTGGAGGAGCTGTTTGCCATCAGCGATCGGATCACGGTACTGAAGGACGGCAAGTATGTGGACACGGTCGACACCTCGTCGATCACGAAAGAAGAGCTCGTCACGATGATGGTCGGCCGCAAAATCGAGCAACTGTTTCCGGAACGGCATGCTGAAATCGGCGAGGAGATTCTTCGAGTGGAGAATCTGAGTACGGCGGATCTCGTTGAGAACGTATCCTTCTCGTTACGTAAAGGAGAGGTCCTAGGATTCAGCGGCCTCGTCGGCTCCGGACGGACGGAGACGATGCGCGCGATTTTCGGCGCCGACCGGAAGACGTCTGGCAAAGTATGGCTCTTCGGTGAGGAAGTCAACATTAAAAATCCGAAGCAGGCCATTGAGCTGGGCATCGGGTTTCTGCCAGAGGACAGAAAGACGCAAGGGTTGCTTTTAAAACAGTCGATCCGCATCAACACCACCCTCGTCTCCCGACAGGGAAACGGGTTTATCAACCACAGGAAAGAGCAGCAAGAGGTCAGGTCGCTCCTGGCGCAGATCGCCACGAAGTATGGCTCGACCGAAGACAATGCCAACAGTTTGAGCGGTGGAAACCAGCAAAAAGTTTCGCTCGCGAAATGGCTCGCCATTGATACGAAGCTGATCATACTGGACGAGCCGACGCGAGGTGTTGACGTCGGGGCGAAGACGGAAATTTATCGGATCATCAACGAATTGGCTGAGAGAGGCGTCGGAGTCATTATGATCTCATCGGAAATGCCGGAAATCATCGGCACGTGTGACCGCGTCATCGTCATGCGAGAGGGCCGGATTACCGGTGAAGTCACGAAAGAAAACCTCACGGAAAACAATTTAATCAAACTCGCGATGGGGGTTTAGTATAGATGGAAGAAACGAAAAAGGGATTCGATTGGAAAGAATTCTTAATCAACAACAACACGTTTATCATCTTGTTGTTGTTGATCATCGTGAGCGCCTTGCTGTCCGATACGTTCCTGACGACGATGAACGTGCGCAACATTTTGCTGCAACAGGCCGGCCCGATCCTGGTAGCCATCGGTCTCTTATTCGTCATCCTGGCCGGCGGCATCGACTTGTCAGTCGGTTCGATCATGGCACTCGGTGCCACTCTTTCCGCGATCTTGATTACGGACGTCGGGCTCCACTTCTCAGCCTCCATCGGAATAGCCGTCCTCGTGGGCCTCGCCTTTGGGATGATGTCTGGGGTGCTCGTCGCCTATGCCGGCATCCAGGGGTTTGTCGCCACACTGGCCACGATGACGATTGCCCGGGGGCTTGCGTTCGTCTTGACGGAAGGCCGTCCTATTAAGATTGAGACGGGAACGATCGACACACTCGTGAGCAAGACCTTCATGTATCCCATCATTTGGATGACGTTCATCCTCATCGTTGTCTTTTTGATTATTCACCGCTACACGGGCTACGGCCGCAAGGTCATCGCCATCGGCAGCAACGAGACGGCTCTAGAACTCGCCGGTGTCCGCACGAAGCGTTACGTCATGTCGACTTATGCCCTTTCCGGTGCACTGGCGGCACTTGCCGGGGTTTTCGTGGCCGCTCGTTCGTCGACGGGAAGCGCGACGGTCGGGATGGGGCAAGAGCTCGACGCGATTGCGGCTGTCGTGATTGGCGGGGCGAGCCTGATGGGGGGCCGCGGATTCGTCATGAACACGGTCGCAGGAGCCCTCATCCTCGGGCTCATCGGCAACATCATGAACTTGATGGCCGTGCCGTCCTATCCGCAGGATATTATCAAAGGGATTATCATCATTGTCGCCGTACTGCTCCAGATTGCGACAAGCAAGAAAGACCGAACAGTATAGACAAGAAGCGGGAGGCTTTGAGATGAAGGCGCTGGTTGTAACGGAAGAAGGTCGCCTCACGGTTGAAGAGATCGATCGGCCGGAGATTTCAGAACGGCAGGCGCTAGTCAAGACCGTGAGCTGCGGGATCTGCGGGACGGATGCGACGATTATCCGTCAGGCGTTTAAAGGGTTCAAGCCGTCCCATTACCCGCTCGTCTTAGGTCACGAAGGGGTCGGGGAGGTTGTAGAAGTCGGCGCCGCCGTGAAGAGCTTCAAGCAGAGACCGCGTCATCCTTCCGTTCGTCCCCAATCCGTCGAAGGACGGCCGACCCCTGCACGCCGGATGGGGGCCTTCAGCGAGTACGGGATTGTTGACGATGCGGCGGCATACAGCCCCGGTGAGGCGCCGGAAGCGGCGGCCGCCCAGCAGAAACTCCCACGTTTTATCGACAAGCATGAGGCGCCTGTCCTCGTGACACTGCGGGAAGTGCTGAGCACGATCCGGTACTTCGGCATTCGGCCGGGCGAGTCGGTCGTTGTCTACGGGAGCGGCCCAGTTGCCATGACGTTCGTCAAGCTGCTCCGACTCTTGGGCGTCGACGAAGTAACGGCGGTCGTCCGGAGCGCGAAGAAAGCGGAGCTGATGAAGGAATTCGGAGCTGCCGCCTGCATCGTCAGTACGGAAGAGGATGTCAAAAAACAGATCCGTTCACACTATCCGAACGGTGTTGCTTACGTCCTCGATGCGGTCGGGTCGGAATCCATCATCAATGAAGGGATTTCACTGCTCCGGGATCGCGGCGAGATTCTCTGCTACGGCGTCCCTAAGGTAAACCACATGGAGCTCGATTGGACGGATGCACCGTATAACTGGAAACTGAACTTCCAGCAGATGCCGTACAAGGAGGAAGAGGCTGCCTGCCACGAGCAGGTACTTGAGTGGGTGGCGGACGGAAAGCTGGTGTTGTCGGATTTTATCTCGAAAATGGTGGGCTTCGAGAGCGTGCTGGACGCGTTCCAGGAGTATCTGGACGGCAAAACGATGAAGAAAGTGATCATCACATTTGAATGACGGGGTGAAAGCGATGAAAATGAGACAGGCGGTCATGACGGAGCCGGGAAAAATCTTGTTTCGAGAAGTTGACGTTCCGGAAGTCGGAGAAGGACAGATCAAGATTAAAATTAAAAACATCGGCGTCTGTGGCTCGGATATTCACGTCTATCACGGACAGCACCCGTACACGTCCTATCCCGTCGTGCAGGGGCACGAAATTTCAGCGGAAGTCATTGAAGTGGGGAAGGGTGTGGAAGGCATCGAGCCCGGCGACAGAGTGACCATCCAGCCGCAAGTCGTCTGCGGTAAATGTTTCCCTTGTCAAAACGGTATGTATCACGTCTGTGAAGAGCTGAAGGTGATGGGCTTTCAGACGACGGGCATGGCGAGCGACTACTTTGTCGTAGACGCCGACAAGGCGACGATTCTCCCAGAATCCCTCAGCTATGAAGAAGGAGCGATGGTCGAGCCGCTCGCGGTCGCCGTCCACGCAGTACGCCGCGTTCCATCGGTTGAAGGGCTGAACGTCCTCGTCATCGGAGGCGGGCCGATCGGAAACCTGGTGGCCCAGACGGCTAAAGCTTTCGGAGCGGCGAACATCGTCGTATCCGAACTGAGCGAAACCCGCCTCAAGATGGCGGAGCAGTGTGGCCTCGATACGATCAACAGCAAACGCGAAGACCTTGTGGAAGGTATTGGGCGCCATTTCGGTGAGCGCAAGGCGGACGTTATATTTGAATGCGTCGGTTCAAGTTTCACTGTCGCTCAGTCCATCGAAGTGGCGCGGAAAGGGAGCACCGTCGTCATCGTCGGTGTCGTCCCAGACTTGACGAAAGTGAACATGGGCTTCGTGCAAGACCACGAATTGACTGTTTTGGGCAGTGCGATGTACCAGGCGGTTGATTTTGACAGGGCCGTGGACTTGATCAATGCCGGGAAGGTCGACCTCAAGTCGCTCATCACGAACCGGGTTCGTTTCGAGGATTACGCTGAAGCCTACTCGATCATCGACAACGAGAAGGACCGAGTCATGAAGGTGCTGATCGAGATGGAATAGAATCCCGTCGCATCGCGCAATGGCGCCAGCGGAGCCTTCTCCGTAGCTGACCTTGCGCATTTTGAACTAGTTTGAATGTCATGACATAGTGACATGGACGCACATCAACCGAAATGCAGGTGAGGCGATTGGCAAAGAAGGTTCTGATCACCCCGAAATCCTTTCAAAAGTACAAGCAGAAGCCCATTGAGATGCTGGAAGCTGCCGGGTACGAAGTCATTTTGAACACAACCGGCCGGACTCTGACGGAGGATGACATTGTCGACACGGCGAAGGTTGGCGTCGTGGGCATTATCGTTGGCGTTGACCCGCTGCCGGCCCGGGTGCTTGATTCGTGCCGGGATCTCCGGGCAGTGTCGAAGTACGGCGTCGGGATGGACAACATTGACCTCGATCGGGCAGTCGAACTCGGCATCAAAGTGAAGAATGCCGTGGGGACGAACAGCGTTTCCGTCGCGGAGCTGGCCATTGGCCTCATGTTTGAAAGTGCCCGTCGACTGTCTGAACACATCAACACCGTGAAGAGCTCCGGCTGGGACCGGACGATGGGCATCGAGCTTTCGGGAAAGCACCTGGCCGTCATCGGCGGGGGCCAGATTGGAAAAGAAGTCGCCAAGCGGTGTCGGGGACTCCAGATGGACGTCACCATCTACGATCCGTACTTTAATGACCCGGGGTTTCTTGTGGAGTACGGGGTCGAGCGCTCCGAAGATTTCGACGCCCTGATACGCTCGGCGGACGTCGTCACCCTTCACCTTCCGGCGACGGAGGAGACGAAGCACATGATGGACGACGACGTCTTCAGCAAGATGAAACCGACGGCCATCCTAATCAACACGGCGCGCGGCGAACTGGTGGACGAACAGGCGCTGTATGAAGCTCTGTCGAGGGGGCAGATCGCCGTCGCCGCCCAGGACGTGTACTCGAAAGAACCGCCGGAGGAAGGGGACCCTCTCCTCTCCCTGCCGAACTTTCTGCTTACGCCGCACTTAGGTGCTTTTACGAAGGAAGCGGTGGAGCGGATGGCTGTGCGATCGACTGAAAACTTGCTCGAGATGCTGAAAGGCGGTGAATGACGGTGGTAGCAGCAGGCCGGGTGGTCACGACGGTTCGAGGAGACGTCCCGGCATCGGACATCGGCCCTTGTCACAGCCACGAGCACTTGTTCATCAAGAAGGGACAGCCGGAACAGCTCGATCCTGCCCTCGTCCTCGATGACTACGACAAGACAAAAGAGGAAGTGGAGAGGTTTAAGGAACTTGGTGGGAAGACGATAGTCGACGCCCAGCCGGTCGGGAGCGGCCGCGATGCTGCGCTCCTCCTCCGGCTGTCCGAAGAGACAGACGTCCACGTTTTGTCGTGCACCGGCTTCCACAAGCTCGAATTCTATCCGAGCGGGCATTGGATACACGACACGTCCGAGGAGGAGCTGAGGGAGCTGTTCAAGAGTGAAATCGAAAACGGACTGTATGCTGACGGCGAAGACGCGTGGCCGAGGGAGCGGCTCAACGCGAGGGCCGGTCTGATCAAGACGGCGGCCGATGTCGGCGGGACAATAGGTAAGTATTTCAGACTGTTCCGTGCAGCCGCTGCCGCATCCCTCGAGACTGGGACCCCGATTATGAGCCATACGGAGCTGGGACACAACGCCCTTGATCAGATCAAACTCTACACTGACTTAGGTGTTCCGGCGGACCAGCTCATCATCTGTCACCTCGACCGGAAAATGGAGAATGCCGATTACTTGCTTCACGTCGCGGGGACTGGTGTCTACGTCGAGCTCGATACAATCGGTCGGTTCAAGTACCACACAGATGAAGAAGAAGTACAGCTGATTCGGATGCTGATCGACCACGGCTACGAAGACCAGATATTGTTAGGACTCGATACGACCCGGAAGCGGATGAAGAGCTACGGGGGGGAGATCGGACTCGATCACCTGCAGAGATCGTTCCTTCCGATGCTTCGGCAGTCAGGGGTGACGGAGCAGCAGATGCACAAAATGATGCACACCAATCCAGCGAAGGCGTTCAGCAAGCGATCCTGAAAGGAGCATTTGGAAATGAATCTGCTGGAAAAGGCAACGGTACCGACCATGTATTTCATCGGAGTGACGACGACGAATTCTTCCATCATGAAACTGTTTCCAGAGTGGGCGAAGGCGCTCGACTTGAACGAAGCTGTCTTGAAAGGGATCGACCTCGAAATTCACGCTGATCCGAAGGAATACCGGGAAGTCGTAGAATTTATTAAGAACGATGAACTGTCTCTCGGGGCGCTCGTCACGACTCACAAGATTGACCTGTACAAAGCTGCAAAAGACCTTTTTGATTACCTGGATCCGTATGCCCAGATGTTCGGCGAGTTGTCGTCGATCTCGAAGCGAGACGGCGCACTGCGGGGTCATGCAAAAGACCCGATCACAAGCAGGCTGGCGCTGGAGCGGTTCGTGCCGGACGGCTACTGGAAAGAATACGGCGGGGAATTGCTCCTGTTGGGGGCGGGCGGAAGCGCGATCGCCATCTCTTCTGCACTCCTTGACAGGCAACACGGGGACGACATCCCGTCAAGCGTCAAAATGACCGACATCGACGAGCGTCGGCTGGCCGAGGCCGAAAAGATCATCCGCAAGGTGAACCCGGATGCGAAAGTAGAATGCCGTCTGGCGACGGGATCGGAGGAGAACGGGCGCCTGTTGGAAGGGCTGAAGCCGCGTTCCCTCGTCGTCAACGCCACCGGGATGGGGAAGGACCGTCCGGGTTCGCCGCTTCCGGACAGGGCGAGGTTCCCGCAGGACAGCCTTGTCTGGGAGCTGAACTACCGCGGGGAGCGAGACTTCATGCACCAAGCCCTCGCGCAAAAAGACGAGCGGAACTTGCACGTCGAGGACGGTTGGATCTACTTCTTGCACGGCTGGACACAGGTGATGGCCGAAGTTTTCGACATTGAGATTGACGCAGAGCAGTTTGACCGGATCGAGCAGCTGTCTAACAAGATCAGATAATGTGTCAGGAGGAGAGGAACCATGACCCAGACTAACCTTGCAAATGCTACGTTGTTCGACTTGAAGACGGGACTGTCGAAGGAGGAGAAGACGAAACAGCGCCACCTGTCCGACATGACGAAGATGTTTTACGATACGAAGGCGCTCCAGGAAGAAATGGAAGCCGGCCACGATGCCCTCGTCTACGAATACTACGACCTCGACCTGCCGAAGACGGACGGGGACATCCAGTACGGCACGAGCATCGTCTATCCAGGTACTGTCGGCGACGAGTACTACATGACGAAAGGGCATTACCACGAAGTTCTGGAAACGGGGGAAGTGTACTTCTGCATCAGCGGTGAAGGGTATCTGTTGATGGAAAACCCGGAAGGCGAGTGGGAAATCGAGAAGTTCGTTCCAGGTCGCGCCGTTCATGTGCCGCCGCGCTACGCCCACCGCAGCATCAACACCGGCAAGGAGCCGCTCGTCACGTTTTTTGCGTTCCGTGCCGACGCTGGCCACGATTATGGCACGATCGAGGCGAAAGGGTTCCGAAAGCTCGTCGTCGAGCGGGACGGCAAGCCGGAAATCATCGACAATCCGAAGTGGCAGAAGTAAAGGTTGGAGATCGTGATGCGAAAGCGGGACATTCTGGCGAAAATAGAAGAGAGCGGTTTGGTCGCAGTCGTCCGGGCAGATGATGCCGATCAGGCCAAGCGGATTGCGGAAGCAGCGTTGAACGGAGGCGTGGCGTCCGTCGAGATCACGTACACGGTACCGGGTGCAACAGACGTCATCAAGGAGCTGAGCGCCGCGTTTGGCGAAGACCTCGTCGTCGGAGCCGGTACAGTGCTCGATGGGGAAACGGCCCGCATTGCCATCCTGGCCGGTGCGAAGTACGTCGTGAGCCCGTACCTCGACGAGGACACAGCACGGCTGTGCAATCGGTACCAGATCCCGTACATGCCAGGGGTGATGACGGTCAAGGACGTCGTACGCGGGCTTGAGTGCGGCGCGGAAGTGCTGAAAGTGTTCCCGGGCGAACTGATGGGCCCAAACGTGATCAAGGCGATGAAAGGCCCGATCCCGCAGGCCAACCTCATGCCGACGGGCGGGGTCTCAGTTGACAACGTCGGCGACTGGATTCGCGCGGGCGCTGTCGCCGTTGGAGCGGGCAGCAGTCTGATCGGCAAGCCGGAAGTGGACGGCTACGAGAAAATCACAGAAACCGCCAAACAGTTTATGGAACAGATTAAACTGGCGCGGAGTGAGTGACTGGACGAACGAAAGCCACCCGCATCATTCTGTCACGAATGATGCGGGTGGCTTTATTTTTGTCGGCAACGCGCCTCCTTGCTCCTCACCCTTTTTTCTTTAACCGTTTATACACATCGTATAAAAAATGGGAGTGACTTTATGCACGGTTGCACAATAGTGGGGCCTGTCTCCGGTGTGCTATTATTTCTATATAGAATGTTACGTATCTTTGCACATGATACCGCAAAAAACAAAGGGTGTGAAAAAGTCCAGTCATGATGGAAACCTTTTTCGAAAGCTTTGCCCGCACTTTTGTAGGTTTTGTACAGGCGACCGGGGTGACGTTGCAATTAACTGTGACCTCCCTCTTATTAGCGTGTGTCATCGGTCTCCTCTTTGCCTTTATGAAATTATCCCGCTACCGACTTTTGCGCTTAGTTGCGGACGCTTACATCGGCTTAATCAGGGGAACCCCGCTCATTGTGCAAATTATGTGGCTGTACTTCGGCATTACGAACCTCCTCGTGCTGTCTAAATTTTGGGCAGGTGTTCTCGCCCTCGCCATCCACAGCGGAGCGTACATTGCAGAAATATTCCGGGGGGCGATACAGTCCATCGACAAAGGGCAAATGGAAGCAGCCCGCTCGCTGGGCATGTCTCACACTCTGGCCATGCGGCGCATTATACTGCCGCAGGCGTTCAGACGTGCGATTCCGCCCCTTGGCAACCAGTTTATCATCGGCTTGAAAGACTCGTCCCTCGTGGCGTTTATCGGCGTTCAAGAAATTTTTAACGTATCGATGAGCGAGGCCGCTGCCACGTTTCGGCAGCTAGAGTTTTACACCATTGCCGGCCTGTACTATTTAGTTTTGGTCATCGTGTTTACGTTGATCGTGAACCGACTTGAGAAGAGACTGGACCGTAGAAATAGGTGATGGAACATGGTCAAAGTGGAAAATGTGCACAAATACTTTGGGCCCCTTCACGTGTTAAAAGGGGTGCATTTGGAAGTAGAACCGCAAGAAGTCGTCGTGTTACTGGGAGCCAGCGGATCTGGAAAAAGCACTTTACTCCGTTGCCTTAATTTTCTGGAAATAGCAGACGAAGGGAAGATTTGGCTGGACGGTCAGTTTATCGATCCGGTGAAAACAGATTTAAACCGGGTGCGTACGGATATCGGCATGGTATTTCAACACTTCAATTTGTTTCCGCACATGAGTGTCCTGGAAAATGTTATTGAAGCACCGGTACACGTCAAAAAGGTGCCCCGAGAGGAGGCGAGAGAAAACGCTTTATCGTTGTTGCGGAAAGTGGGCCTGGAAGATAAGAAAGATGTCTACCCTGACGCCTTATCTGGAGGTCAAAAACAACGGGTCGCCATCGCCCGCTCCCTGGCCATGAACCCACGGGTGATGCTCTTCGATGAACCGACGTCTGCACTCGATCCCGAATTAGTCGGTGAAGTGCTACAGGTGATGAAAGAGCTGGTAGAAGACAGCATGACGATGGTGGTGGTGACGCATGAAATAGGCTTTGCCCGGGAAGTGGCAGACAGGGTTGTCTTTATGGATGATGGCCAAATTGTAGAAGAAGCGGAGCCTGAACAGTTTTTTGCTCAACCGCAACACCCGAAGGCTCAGCAGTTTTTGAGCAGGGTGTTGTAAAGAAATACAGTTTCACACTGATGAATGAGGAGGAGACGACATGTTTCAGCGAAAGTATTGGGGTCTTGCTTGTGTGTTACTGTTGTCTGTCGTCGTCATCGCTTGCGGCAGCGCAGACAGTGAGAGCGGAGCAGCAGGCGGCAGCGGGGCGGAGGTGACAGGTGAGGAAAGTGCTGACCAGGAGACAGAAGGCGCAGTGGAAAATGACAAAGTGTTTACGTTTGCCATGAGCGGTCTGTACCCCCCTTTTAATTACCAAGAAGGCGGCGAGTTAGTCGGATTTGACGTAGAAATTGGACAAGCTCTCGCTGAAAAGATGGGGATGGAAGCCGAACCGGTCACGAATCCGTGGCAGACGATTTTAGCCGCACTGAATTCAGGCAAGTTTGACGCCATCATCGGCAGCATGGCGATAACGGAAGAACGAGAAAAAGAGGCGGATTTTTCCAACCCGTACTATGAATCCGGTGCCCAAATATTTGTCGCGGAAGACAATGACGCGATTCAGTCAGAAGAAGATATAACCGGTAAAAAGATCGGGGTCGTCGTTTCCAGCACGTTTGAAGAAGTTGCGAAAGAATACACAGATCACGTTGACACTTACGACAGTGACGTGACAGCACTTCAAGACTTGTTAGTCAAAGGCCGTCTCGATGCCGTCATTACCGACGAGCTGGTCGGAAAACACGCCATACACGCAAACGGGCTTGATATAAAGCCTGTCGGGGACCCTTTGTACGTCGATCAAATGGGAATTCCCGTACAAAAGGGCAACGAGGAACTGTTGGAGAAAATCAATAAAGCGCTGGAAGAGATCATGAACGACGGCACGTACGCTGAGATTAGCGAGAAATACTTTGGAGAAGACATCTCTAAAGACCTATAAAAGGTCAGAAGAGGTAGCCGGTGAAATGCAAATCAAGTGGAGGGAAACGGCTCATTTTCCTCCACTTGATTCATTTTATAGGGATCAAAATCTGAGGGTCGATCCTCCTCTTTTGTCAAAGGAGCTTTTTCTCCATCAGTTGAACGAGTTTGTGAGCTAATACCGCCAAGTGCAGCTTCATGCGGTCGTCGGGAGAATCGAGGCAGAGGCCGGTCTTTTTTTCGATCTGGATGAGGCGGTATTTGAGTGTGTGTCGATGAATGTACAAGTGGTTCGCGGTCTGTTGCATGTTCTGGTTGTGGTGGAGGTAAGTCTCCAACGTGATCAGCAGTTCGCGATTCCGCTTGTCGCCATTTAAGAAGCTGCTTAAGGGGTCTTCGTAAAGATCGCGAAGCTCGACTCCCTTTTCTCTCAATGTGAGTAAGAGGTGGTACATCCCGAGTTCATCGTAATGAGTGACGGGTGCCAGGTTCGGTAACAGCTCCCGGAGGGTCACGGCGTAGTCGGCCTCTTTCGCGCTTTCAGCTATGCGGTCTATGTGGTCGTACGTGCGGCCGATTCCGATGACGATCGGGTTGCGAGGAAAGAAACGGTTCCAGTAATCGAGTATTTCCCGACTCAAGTGGACGGTTTTTTGTTTAGCTGTGCGGTCAGGTTGACGGTTCACTTCGAGGAGGACAAGGTACCCGTTGTGCTTGTTCCGAACGATGAAGTGCGTGCCGTTGTAACTCAACACGTGGTGGATCACGTCGTACAGCCGCTTGACGATGTGGGTCTCTCCAGTGTGGGGGCTTTGAATTTGAACGTTTAATACGGCCTTCCCTTTTGTTAGATCAAGGCCGAAGTTTTTGGCGCGCTGCACGACAGAATGCCGATTTTCGCGGTCCGGACGCATTATGTCGTCAAGGAAATCGCCTTGCAAGCGCATGTGGGTTTCTTCGACAGCCTGCGCTTTTAAGTATTCAATGGCATACACCGTCGCTGCGTGCTCAATGGCGACGGTATCCATGTCTTCCCACTGGGATTCTTCTTTGACAGCGACGACGTAACCGAACGTCGTCTCTTCGGTGCCGATGCGCCGCGTGTGGACTTTGTGAGATTGCAGCACGTATTCTCTGAAGGCTTCTGAATGGCGTTCAGGTTGGAAGGACAACGGGACTTGCTCATCGTCAATGATCAATGTGTGCTCGTCTGACCACCGGATTGTGTCGTGGCGAATGGCGTGGTGCGTGATATGCCCGAAGCTCGTGTAGACGATAATGCTTCCGTCGATTAAATTGGACAGAGTCTCGGTAATGCCGTTTAGTCCTTTGTTGCTTAAGGCGAGGGCGGTTAACTGCCGGTGAATGTTGAGTGAATAGCGGAGTAAACGCATCTGGTTGTTGACAATTTGTTCTAAGATCGCCTTTGTAATCATGGAGAAGTTCAGACTGGTCGGAATTTGTATCAGCGGCAGATGGTGGTCGTTGGCGGCTTCGATAAACGCCGGCGGAATCTCTTGTAAGTAAAAGCCGGTATAAATGGCAACGCCGGACAACTTCTTCATCGAGATGAGACGCTGAAACTGGCGTTGTTTTTCCTCACTTTCCATGAGACCGAACCCGGTCGTAATGAGAAATTCCCCGTCCTGCAGCCGGTTAATGTCCTCCAGTACTTCGACGATCGTCACCCATTCAATCATGTTGTCTAGTCCGTCGAACCCTGCGACCAGTTTTGTTTGCGACATGACCGGAAGTTGAAGCGCTTCCCGAATGCTGATCGCCATACTGCATCGTCCTCACATCCTTGGTAGTCCCTATCTTAGTGCAAATCCCATTCTCTGACAATGTTTTATACAAAGTGTACAAAAATCGCCTGCGTTTTTCTAAACGCGGGACGAATAGAAAAGGGAATGCGCCCGTACTATGATGAGGTTAACATCGATGCTTTGAAGGGGAACACATTCAGATGACAAACACCCATTTGATCAAACCGGTTTTGGACGACGACTATCCCGTTGTGGATTACGGCAAGGGGGTCTATCTATACGACAGGACAGGCAAACGATATATAGACGGTTCGTCTGGTGCCGTGACTGCCAGTATCGGCCACGCGGTGCCGGAGATTGTTCATGTCATGAAGACCCAGGCGGAGAAAGTGTCGTTCGTGTTTCGTTCTCAATTTACGAATGAACCGGCTGAGCGCTTGGCGGAACAGTTGAGCAACCTTGCGCCCGGTCATTTAAATTGGGCGTTTTTTGTGAACAGCGGTTCTGAAGCGACGGAAACCGCCATGAAAATCGCCATTCAGTATTGGCAAGAAAGAGGGATGCCCCAAAAAAACAAAGTGTTATCTCGCTGGATGAGTTACCACGGGATGACGCTTGGCGCTTTGTCAATGTCAGGGTACGTCGCCAGGCGGGAACGCTTCTTGCCGCTGTTGCACGACCTGCCGTCTCTGTCGGCCCCCTACTGTTACCGGTGTCCATTTAACCAAACGTATCCGGGTTGCCGTTTGTTGTGTGCAAAGGAACTGGAGTTAGCCATTAAACGGCTGGGGCCAGATCATGTCGCCGCTTTTATCGCCGAGCCGATTATCGGTGCTGCAGGGGGTGCCATCGTCCCGCCGCCGGAGTACTACCAGCACATTAAAGCGATCTGTGACAAGTACGACATCTTGTTTATTGCCGATGAAGTGATGACCGGTATTGCCCGGACAGGGAAAATGTTTGCGATCGACCATTGGGGGTCGTACCGGATATGATGACCCTCGGAAAGGGCATGAGCGGCGGGTACACCCCTATTGCGGCAACTCTCGTGAGTGACCGGGTGATGGAGACGATTCTGGCTGGGTCGAAATCGATCATGGGAGGACATACGTACAGCGCCAATCCACTGTCAACGGCTGTCTCCCTCGCCGTATTACAATACGTCCAGAAACATCAACTGGCGCAGAAGGCTGAAGAAAGCGGGCAGTATGTAATGGAGAAACTGCAAGTCCTTCGACGGAAGTATGACATGGTAGGCGACATTCGGGGAAAAGGACTTCTCATCGGGATAGAGTTTGTGGCTGATCGGGAAAGAAAACAGCCCTTTCCCCGCAGCGAAACCACGTTGACTGACCGGGTCGTGAAGCAGGCCGCGCAAAACGGATTGTTGCTTTATCCCGCTGCAGCGGGGCTGACCGGAACAGAGGGTGATGCGATTCTCGTGGCCCCCCCTTGACGATTGAGAAAGACGAGATAGATGAGCTGATCGCCTTGCTGGATCAAACGCTGGCGGACGTCGAATCGTGGGTGAACCGTTATAACGTCTCTGATCAGCGTCGTGCGTAAAACGGAGCCATTTCTGTCATGAAAGGGGTGGAGAACAGTGAAACGCGGTAAAGTGGGAGAGATCGGGGAAGCCCTCGACCGCATTCGGGACGGGTGTACGCTCATGTACGGCGGATTTGGCGGTGTGGGGACGCCGCCGACACTTGTGGACGGCATCCTCGCCAAAGGTGTCCAGGATTTAGTCCTGATTGGGAATGACGCCGGATTTCCCGATATCGGGATTGGCCGGTTAGTCAGTGCCGGCCGGGTTCAACACCTCATCACTTCCCACATCGGCTCCAATCCGGTTGCCGGGAAACTGATGAACGAGGGAAAGATGAAAGTGGAATTTTCCCCCCAAGGCACGTTAGCGGAGAGGATCCGCGCAGGAGGCATGGGTTTGGGCGGGATTTTAACGGATGTGGGAATCGGAACGATGGCTGACAAGGGGAAAGAAAAGGTCGTCGTCTCGGGAAAGACGTTTTTGGTTGAACCGGCGCTGACGGCGGAGATTGCTATCGTCTACGCCAAAAAGGCCGACACGTTCGGCAACCTCGTTTACGACAAGAGCGCCAGAAACTTTAACCCCCTTGTGGCGATGGCGGGGGCATATACGATTGCCGAAGCGGAAGAAATCGTCCCTGCCGGGACGCTGAATCCGGAGGACATTGTCACGCCGGGCATCTTTGTGGACATGGTGGTACAGAGTAGCGGCATCTCCTGGAAGTGGGCTTGGGAGAAAATGGGGTAGAAAGGCGGGGGAACATGGCAAGTCGACAATCGGTCCGTGAACGCATTGCGAGGCGAGCTGCCCGTGAAATTGAAGACGGCATGATCGTGAATTTAGGGATTGGCATTCCGACGCTCGTCGCGAACTACATCCCTTCACACCTTCACGTGACGTTCCATGCAGAAAATGGCATCCTCGGGACAGGGCCTTCACCGGCTGAAGGGGAGGAAGACCCGCACTTGTGTAACGCCGGGGGCGAACCGATCACAGTCGTGGAAGGGGCGTCTTACTTTGACAGTGCGACGGCGTTCGGCATGATCCGCCGGGGATACATCGACATCACGATTATCGGGGCGCTCCAGGTGAGCGAAAAGGGCGACCTCGCCAACTGGATTGTTCCCGGAAAACGCGTTCCCGGGATGGGGGGCGCCATGGAACTGGCCCAAAAAGCAAAAAAAGTGATCGTCTTGATGAACCATACGAACAAAGACGGCCAGCCCAAAATCGTTCGAACGTGTACGCTTCCCCTGACGGCACCGGAGTGTGTGGACATGATCATAACGGAGATGGCCGTGATGGAAGTGGAGGATGGGATACTCGTGTTAAGAGAAGTGATGGCCCCGTATACGGTGCACGATGTGATAGACCGTACGGAAGCGTCACTGGAAATACCGGACCATTTATTGAATATGTCGTAAACCAGGCGAACGAAAGAGGGGAATGACATTGAAAGATGTCGTCATTGTCGGGGGCGTTCGGACGGCGGTCGGCGCTTTCGGAAAAGCGTTGCGGTCCGTTCCGGCTCACACTTTAGGAAAAACGGTACTCGAAGCCTTAATGGAACGAACGAATGTGCCGAAAGAATGCGTCGGTGAAGTCGTATTTGGACACGGCTACGTCCACGGCGGCGGGCTGAACTCGGCGCGCATTGCCTCTCAGCGAGCAGGATTTCCGTCTCGCGTCCCAGCCCACGTCGTCATCAAAGCGTGCGGCTCGAGCTTGAAAGCGATTGCCAATAGCGCGTTAGCCATCGCTGCCGGGCAGGAAGACGTCGTCGTCGCCGGAGGCGTCGAAAGTATGAGCAACGTTCCGTACATCGTAAAAAACCGCTGGGGGAGCAAATACGGGCATATCCAAATGGAAGACGCCCTGCTGTCGGACGGTCTCGTCTGTTCGCTGGTCCATGAACACATGGGACTGACCGCCGAACGGTTAGCGGAGCGTTACGGCATTAGCCGGGAAGAACAAGACCGATTCGCCTACGACAGTCACCGGAAAGCGGTCCAGGCGATGGAAGAAGGCCGTTTTCGCGATGAAATCGTTCCAGTTGAAGTGAAAGACCGGAAAGGGGATGTCGCGATCTTTGATCAGGACGAATCGGTCCGAAAAGACACCACGATGGACGGTTTACAAAAGCTTCGGCCGGTATTTAAAGAAGGAGGCACGGTAACGGCGGGCAATGCGTGCCCGATGAATGACGGCGCTGCCGCAGTGCTGATGATGAGCGAAGAAACGGCAGTGTCGAACGGGTTTCAGCCGCTGGTAAAGATCAAAGCATTTGCGAGTGCCGGCGTGGAACCGGATGTGATGGGGATCGGTCCCGTTCCCGCGGTAAAAAAAGCGTTGAATTTGGCCGGTTTAACGTTGAAAGACATCGGGTTGGTCGAATTAAACGAAGCGTTTGCCGCACAGGCACTAGCTGTCATAAAGGAACTGGAATTGAATGAGAGGATCGTGAATGTGAACGGCGGTGCCATCGCATTGGGACACCCGGTCGGTGCCACCGGCGCCAAATTGACCGTAACTCTCATGAATGAAATGCTCCGTTCGAACATCCGGTACGGGTTAGTCACGTTGTGTATGGCCGGTGGCATGGGCATGGCCGTCGTTTACGAAAACATGCGTGTTGCGTAGAAAACGTTTTGTGAGAGGGGAGTCAGGAATATGTCAATTGATTGTGACGACATTCACCGTTGGATGACAGACCATCGCAACGAGGGCATCGCCCTTTTACAGCGAATGGTACAGGAAGCGAGTACACAAGGAAACGAATCTGGCGTGCAGCAGATAGTCGCGGAACAGTTGGAGCGGCTCGGTTTTGAAGTCGACATGTGGGAACCGGGTGGCGACGCATTGCTGGAGCACCCGTACTTTGCGTCACCGCGACGTACGTTTTCAAATAGCCCCAACGTGGTAGGGGTGTTGAAAGGCACTGGAGGCGGCCGGTCGATCATATTGAACGGACATGTCGATGTCGTTCCCGAAGGGGACACTTCCCAATGGGAGCATCCCCCGTACAGCGGGGAAGTTGTAGGAGAAAAAATGTACGGACGCGGTGTCACCGACATGAAAGGGGGAAACGTGTCCCTCTTCCTGGCGCTCCAGTGCCTCAAGGATTTAGGGGTGACCTTGAAAGGCGATGTGATCTTACAGAGCGTGGTGGAAGAAGAAAGCGGCGGAGCGGGGACGCTGGCTGCTGTGCTCCGCGGGTACAAAGCTGATGCAGCCCTCATCCCAGAACCGACGAACATGCGCATTTTTCCGAAACAGCAGGGGTCCATGTGGTTCCGCCTCTACGTGGCAGGCCGTTCAGCCCACGGCGGGACACGGTACGAAGGGGTCAGCGCCATTGAGAAAAGTGTCAAGGTGCTGCAACACATCCGGGAACTGGAGAAAGTGAGAAATGCCAGAATCCGTGATCCGCTGTACGAGAGGACGCCGATTCCTCTCCCTATTAATGTCGGTGTCATCGAAGGCGGGAAATGGCCGTCTTCCGTCCCCGACCTGGTGAGACTTGAAGGGCGGATGGGCGTTTCTCCCGATGAAACGATGGAGCAAGCCCAAGAGGAGATGGAACACTGGCTAAAGAAACTGCATCAAGAGGACGGGTGGTTTCGGGAGTATCCCATTCAAATCGAGTGGTTCGGCGCCCGGTGGTTGCCAGGGGCGATTGATACAGACCACGCCTTTATGCGTGTATTGGTGGAACAGTATCGGCACGTGTTGGGCCAAGAGCCGGTGCTGGAAGCTTCTCCGTGGGGGACCGATGGCGGATTGTTAACACAAGTGGGCGATATTCCGACGGTCGTGTTTGGCCCCGGCGCGACAGAGGTGGCCCACTATCCGAACGAGTACATCGTGTTGGACAACGTGTTTCAGACAGCTGAAATTGTGGCCATGACGTTAATTCAGTGGTGCGGGCTAACCGATAACGATTAGTGGGTCTTAAAAAAACGGTTCCGCGATTTCGCCAATTGAGGAATTATGGCAATTCTTTCGCGTTCAGGGATGGAGGCCGCCAGGTCAGCTGGTCTGATCAACATTCTAACTTCTTCGGTGGTGCGCAAATACCGATTTTAAGTGTAGTCGGTCTTAATAAAAGGGATATTTAGGCTATGGCATCCTAATTGAGCTGACAGGTTGGAATTTTAACTTAGCATGCTGTTGTACTTCTTTTATGGAATTGGGGAGAAGGTTTTATGGTAACGTATTTTTTGCCGGGGCGGCCGCCACTCCGGCTGTTATATGCACATCTTGTCATAGCCGTTTTCAGTACAGCTTAACGCCTTTCGTAATTTCTTGAGGGCGTTTTTCTCAATTTGGCGAATGCGTGACGGCGTAACACCGTAGGTATCGCCAATTTCCTCAAGTGTCTTAGGCCGATCGCCGCACAGGCCAAACCGACCGATTACCACATTCCGCTCACGGGGGTTTAAACAACGGGCTATTGCTCGATACAATTGTCTTTGCCTGTCTCGCCGTTCTGCCAGTAATGCAGGATCGACAAAATGGCTCGAAAAACCACCAGCGACAAAATGGGTTTCGCCTGACACGAAGGCTTCAGCGTCCCGATCTTCTCGATCAGAAGGGCGGTGATCGAGGGATGTCATGTTGAAAAACTGCTGTTCTACCCTTTTGGCCTGTTTGTAAACCGCTAACGGGATGTCCAGCTGTCGGCAAATCGCTGTCGCGTTGACCTTTCCGTGTTTAGAGATATAGCGGTGCTCGGCTTGTTTGACCTTCAACACGGTTTCCACCATGTGGACCGGTATGCGGACCGTTGTGCCGGTATTGATGATGGCTCTTGCAATCCGCTGCTGAATCCACCAATAGGCGTACGTCGAAAAATGAACTCCCCTCGCCTCATCAAACTTCTCTATTGCCTCTATCAATCCGAAAACTCCTTCAGAGACCAAGTCTTCAAAGTCTAACTGATGGTCGATATAATGTCTGTATCCAGCTGCAACCTTGCGCACGAGCCCCATGTTGCGGCGGATGAGTTCGGCGAAAACAGCAGGGTCGCGTTGGGTGCGGTATTCTTTTAAACACTTTGTGATGTCGTACGTTTCTTCCTCGGATGGCATGACAGCTTCATACCTTTCTTGTCTTTAGGTTCTGAAGGTTTCGGCTTTAGATGCTTTGGGTCATCATAACCCTTCCATGGTGACCAATTCGGTCAGCAAACGCGTGTTTGGGAATTTAAAATGATGCAATGGGGAGGGCGTTTAGTGAAGAAGATGAAGAACGCACGGTTCGGCAGTCGCCATGGGAAAGTGGAGGAAATTTTAAATGTTCACAAATTGCTAACCCATCACGTAATTTACACATTGGTATGGCTCACCTGCGCGGCAGTATTAGGAGGCATTATTTTTAGAATGGCAAGGTATTTGTGGAGCCACAGAGAAAAAAATATCACGCAGCGGGAAGTACGCTTCTGGTGAACGCGACTATCTCTTATGAAACGTGTGACCACTCGGTGAATGGTGCTGTTTTGAAGGCGCGAAGGTGCGGGTGACAGCGCGCAAAATGCGGTTGACGTTAGAGCGGCGGTTGTTGCCAAAATAGGAGCGATAGACGATGAACGAGACAACGCAGACGCCGATGACGTCCTTTAACACATCCACGATGTCCGCAGAGCGCGACGGAACGAAGAACTGGTGTAATTCGTCCACTCCCCCGTACGCGATGGCCAACACAACGGCGATGCAGTTCCGCCGGTGGCTTAAAGGACCGAATGTCAAGAAAGCCAGTATCGATAATGCGTATAGGATGGCAAACTCCACCAAATGCAGGCTTTCTTTGATCACGCTGTCGTACGGTCCCAGTTGGACGACGGCATCACTCGGTTGACTGGAAAGATGCCAGATCACTCCCATGTAGGCGAAAGGCGACAAACGGAGAATCCAACGACCAATTGTGAGAAGCCCTGTCACTAGCGTCTTCATGAGTGTTGGCTTTGTTCCCTTTCTTCTGCATTCTTTTTTATCCCCTATCTCCAAACCTTCGACCTTTTTCTGTTCGATCCACTCGTCCAGTTTCCGTTCAAAGTTCGTGAGCATTTCCATGTCCCATCCTTTCTTTTCTTTGATCCTTGTCGCAAGCTCATTTGCTGCCAGTTGGCCATCCGGTGGTAAACGCCTAAGATGGGTTGTATCTGAACTAAACGGCTTGCGTCGATGGACTGATCCCAGTCCCGATGGATAAAAGAACACCACCATAAGATAAAACCTTTTTTACTGGGTAGCAAGGACTTACACTTTTTGTCGTGTGGATTGTGAAGGTTCGGATGGGGTGTTATTCTATGTCATGATAACATGAGATCCCGTGTCGTGATGCGGTTTTAACTAAACTATTCCGTGTATTTAGGCCGCTGTCGTACGTGGCTTGACTCCATATTGGCGTATATAATGGTAATAGCAATACGACCGGCTGGTTGAGGAGAGGGATGATGAGGCCGTGATGAAAATATTAGCTCACCGAGGTTCTTCCGGAACGCATCCGGAGAATACGATGCCGGCTTTTGAAGAGGCGTACCGCGCAGGAGCAGACGGTATCGAGCTGGACGTTCAGATGACGAAAGATGGTGCCCTCGTCATTGTGCACGATGCGAAGGTTGACCGGACGAGCAACGGAACAGGATGGGTGAAAGACTTCACTTTGGATGAAATTAAGGAGTTAGACTTTGGCGGATGGTTTTCAGAGGAGTTCTCCGGGCTCCGCATCCCGACTTTAGAAGAAGTGCTGGACTGGATTTCCGGGACTTCACTGGAGCTGAACATTGAGTTAAAGAACGGGGCCGTGCGCCACGCCGGACTAGAGGATGGCGTGGTGCGACTAGTACGGCAATACCGGATGGAAGAGCGGGTGATCCTCTCCTCTTTCAACCATTACAGCTTGGTCGATGTCCACCGCAACTACTCGGATGTGGAGACGGCCATTTTATTTATGGAAGGCTTGTATGAGCCGTGGCACTACGCTCGGTCGATCGGCGCGAACGGGCTGCACTGCTACTTGCCGGTGGCGGTCCCGGAATTTTTGCAGGGGGCGCAGCAGAATGGCATGCCGGTTCGCCCTTTCACCGTCAACAAGGCGGCACATATTCGCCGTTTCAAGGACGCTGGTTGCGCGGGCATTTTTACCGATTTTCCGGAAAGGGCGGTCAAGATTCGGGACGAATCGTCAGTTGGCTAATTTGAGGACAAACGCAACGGAATGTTCTTCAAACGTCTCGGGTGAATCTTCAACATCTGCCTTAGACACAAGTTCTTGAAGCCCAGTATTTAAAGCAGATTAAATGGACGAAGTGCTTTTTTTCGTAGAATCGGAGGGGTGGATATCGTTGAAATCTGGTGGGCTTTAAGTGAGCCCCTCCTCCCAGTTGTGGTATCATATCAAAGGGAAATACTGGTCGAAAGAGGGAGATTGTGTGGCAACGAGTCTTGAGCTATACCGGAAATGGACAGGCTTTGCCTCTTTGGACGGGGAATTGAAGGCCGAGTTGGAACAGATTCGCGGTGATGAGGAAGCGATTCAAGATCGGTTCTACAAGTCACTGGAATTCGGCACCGGAGGCATGCGCGGTATCATCGGCGCAGGGACCAACCGCATCAATGTGTACACGGTGCGCAAGGCGACGGAAGGGTTGGCCCGCTACCTGTTAAAACAAGGTCCCCATACGAAAGCCCAAGGGGTGGCCATCGCCTACGACTGCCGGTACAAATCGGCTGAATTTGCCGATGAGGCGGCCCTTGTGCTGGCCAGGAACGGGATTAAGGCGTACGTGTTCGACGGTTTGCGTCCGACGCCGGAGCTTTCTTTTGCCGTTCGAGAACTTCAGGCAGCGGCCGGGATTGTCATCACGGCAAGTCACAACCCGCCCGAGTACAACGGGTACAAGGTGTACGGCCCGGACGGTGGGCAAGTGGTGCCGGCTGTGGCTGATGCGATTACAGCAGAATTGGAACAAGTACCGGATGAATTGAGCATAGACGTGATGGATAAACGGGAGGCGGTCGAACGCGGGTTGTATGAAACAATCGGGCAGGACATCGATGACGCTTACCAGCGGCATTTAAAGGCGTTGTCCCTCAATCCCGATGCGATTCGCGAACAACGAGACCTCTGCATCGTGTACACGCCGCTCCACGGGACGGGGTATGTGCCGGTGCGGGAAGGGTTGAAGAACTTCGGCTTTCGCAACGTGGCCATCGTGGAGGAACAGGCGAAACCGGATGCGGCTTTTTCCACAGTGGATTCCCCCAATCCGGAGGAACACGCGGCATTTGCGCTGGCGATGGAGCTGGGAAAAGAGACGGGAGCTGACTTGTTGATGGCGACGGACCCCGACACTGACCGGGTCGGAGTCGCAGTGAAGGACGAAACCGGAGAATACACGGTTTTGACGGGCAATCAGTTGGGAGCCTTACTCTTGGAGTACATCCTCTCCCAGCGACAGGCACAACAGTCGCTGCCTGAAAACGGCGTCGTGCTGAAGACGATTGTCACGTCAGAACTCGGTCGGGACATTGCTTCCCACTACGGTTTGACCACGATTGACACGTTGACGGGATTCAAGTTCATCGGGGAAAAAATAAAAGAATTCCACGAAACGGGTGAACACACTTTTCTTTTCGGTTACGAGGAAAGTTACGGCTATTTGATCGGCGACTTTGCCCGAGACAAAGACGGCGTGCAAGCGTGTCTCATGGCGGCGGAGATGGCGGCTTACTACAAAGCACAGGGCAAGACGCTGTACGAGCAGCTGCAGCACTTGTTTAAAACATACGGATACTATCGGGAAGACCTCGTGTCCCTCACGTTCAAGGGTAAGAGCGGCGCTGAAAAAATGGATGCCATGCTCGATTCCTTCCGCAAAGAGGCGCCGACGGACTTAGCCGGACAACGCGTGACGGTGGCGGAAGATTATTTACACCGTTCCCGCAAACATATCTCGTCGGGGAAAGAGACGGATACGGGCCTTCCGAAGTCAAACGTTTTGCGGTACACGCTGGCAGATGGATCGTGGTTCTGCATTCGACCGTCCGGAACTGAACCGAAGGTGAAATTGTACTTCTCGGTGAAGGGGATATCGGCAGATGATGCAGCGCAAAAGCTCAAAGCGCTTAAGGCAAGCGTTCTGGAGTTGACCGGAATGGCCGAATAAACGATACGTGCTTAAAAGAAGTTTGACGATCTGGAATACTGCCAAGATAAACGGATGATCAATTAAAATTTGTGCGCCCCGTCTCACAGTCAAAGTGAGACGGGGCTTTTTCTGTACGCCCAGCATGGGCGTCATCTATAGGGTGAAAGTCCCGAACGGGGGCTGGCGAGCGCCTACCGTAGTCAAAGGCAAGGGTGTCCGTCGCGAGGCGGAATCTGAAGGAAGCCGGAGACAAACGCACGGGTCAAGGTACACGAACTGGATTTGAGGCAGGATTAGTCGGATGAGTTGCCAGAACACAACGAAATCCAAAGCCGCCAAGGGCTCATCCTGTAAACTCCAGTGATCGCGGGCGGAAAGATGACGCTCTTATCTGGGGAGGCCTGCGGAACACGCGAAGTAACATCGTAACCGCAGTCGAGAGGCTGCGCTGAATCCGCAGGAGTCAGCAGAGGCCATAGTACGCAAGTACGGGGCGCCGGAAAGCGGAAGGGCCGAACCGAAAGGAGAGAGGAAACCGATGCGTTCGAGAGAAGAGCGCAGACAGCAGAATATCCCGCAAGGGAGCTGCCAACAGAGAGCAGCGGTGAAGCCGCGAGGGTATGTTGGAGCGCCGAGCTCTTCTCCGGCACAAGTCGCCCCTTCCTCTCGCGAAGACCATAACGACTTGCTGGACAGGATGCTTGAGAGAGAAAATCTCTTGCTCGCATAACAAGCGAGTGGTCCGAAACGGAGGAGCGCCCGGAGTGGACGGAGTAACGGTAGCTGAACTGCAGGCTTACCTGAACACACACTGGGCACAGGTGAAAGCAGAGCTCCTAGCGGGAACCTACAAACCCGCGCCAGTCAAACGGGTGGAAATCCCCAAACCTGGAGGCGGCGTGAGGCTTCTAGGGATCCCGACCGCGATGGACCGGCTCCTCCAGCAAGCCCTGCTGCAAGTGATGCATCCGATCTTCGATGCTCACTTCTCATGGGACAGCTACGGCTTCCGACCAGGGAAGCGAGCCCATGATGCGGTCCTTCAAGCCCAGCGCTATATCCAGAGTGGATACAGATGGGTTGTGGACTTGGACTTAGAGAAGTGCTTTGACCGAGTAAACCACGACATGCTCATGGGGAGGGTAGCAAGAAGGGAGAAGGACAAGCGAGACCTGAAACTCATCCGGGTGTACCTCAACGCCGGAGTCATGGTCAACGGAGTATGTAAATAACGGTGGTAAAATCCCCAATAGTAACAGTTGAAAATTCCCCACCAAAAACGGACAATCTCTCCGGGAGGAGAGAAACGTCCATGATCAAGAATGGGGAGTTTTTTATGATCAAAGACATGAAGCAAAAGGGGATGAACATTACCCAAATCGCTAATGAACTGGGGCGCGATCGCAAAACAATTCGGCGGTCATCCGGGAAAAGGCCACCGTTCGCTTTGAAACACCGCCCGGCGAACAAGCCCAAGTGGATTGGGGGCGTGTCAGCGTCGACTGGAACGGCCGAAAAAAACGGTTGTACATCTTTACCATGGTCCTGTGCTACTCGCGGATGCTATACGTCGAATTTACGGAAGACGAGAAACTGGAAACCCTCATGGGCTGTCATCTACGCGCGATGCAGTATTTTAACGGGATCACACGAACGGTTCTGTACGACAACATGAAAACGGTGGTGACCGGTCAGGATGAGAACGGGGGAGTCATTTGGAACGAGCGGTTTGCGGCCTTTGCCGCACATCACGGCTTCATCCTCAAACGCTGTCAACCTTACCGGGCTCGAACGAAAGGGAAAGTGGAGAACGGCGTAAAATACGTCAAACATAACTTCTGGCCGCGCGTACGGGAATTCGAAAACCTTCACGACCTGAATCTACAGATTCGGCGATGGATGGATACCGTGGCAAACGTGCGGGTGCACGGCACGACCCATGAAGTCCCGCTGGAACGTTGGCGCAAAGAGGGACTGAAACGTTTTAACTTCGTGCCGTTTGAAACCGTCGAACGCCATCGCCGCAAAGTGAGCGCCGACAGTTTAGTCTCGTACCAGGCGAATCGTTATTCCGTTCCGTTTGAATGGGTCGGGCAAACCGTGTCTCTTCAAGATGACAAAAACGGCTGGATCCGGATTTACGCAGGTGGGACACTCATCGCGGAGCACATGAAAGCGAGCGGCCGCCATCAAGTCGTCTTCCATCTTGAACATATAAAAGGGCTCCGGCAACATCCCACAAGGCGGCCTGCCGAATACCAACCGCGCCTTGTGTCGTCACCGGTGCCGGAAGTGAGCGAACGATCCCTTGAAGATTACGATCAGTTCGCGGAAGAGGCGGCGATCCTGTCATGAATGAGGATCGCTTGCAAGCGGCGTTCAAACAACTGGGTTGGGTGAGAATTCCGGAAATCCTCCACCAACACGCTGAAGAAGCCGCCAAACACAATATAGCGTATACCGAGTTCCTTGACAATCTCATACAGGAAGAATGAATGGCGAAACAGGATCGACTCATCCAAACAAGGAAACGCCTTGCCCGCCTCCCGTTTCATAAAACCCTTGAGGACTTTGAGTTTTCCTTTCAGCCCTCGATTGACGAAAAAAGGGTGCGGGAACTCGCTATCTTACGGTTTATGGGCCATCAAGAGAACCTCGTGTTTCTCGGCCCGCCGGGTGTTGGAAAGACCCACCTAGCGGTAGCGATCGGTCTTGAAGCAATTAAAGCGCGTCATACCGTCTACTTCACCACAGCTCATGACATGATCCAGGTGTTGGAAGAGGCGCACCATCGCAACCAAATCCACAAGAAGTTACAGGTATATACCAAGCCGGATCTATTGATCATCGACGAAATGGGTTACCGTCGGATGGATGAAACAGCGGCCCACTTCTTTTTTCAAATCATATCCGAACGCTACGAGAAAGGAGCGATTATTTTAACGTCGAACAAATCGTACGGCAGTTGGGGGGAGATTTTCGGGGACAGTGTACTGGCAACCGCGATATTAGACCGTTTGCTGCACCATTCGCACACCATCAACATCAAGGGGGAGAGTTACCGGATTCGGGAAAAGAAGAAAGCAGGATTTTTTAAAACGCCGCGAGATTCGAAATAAATTTTCTAACCATCCCTTTTCCCCTCGGGGGAAAGGAAAGCACAACAGCACTCCAACACTTATCTACCTGAAAGGATCAAGTCCAAAATTGTGTGTAAAAAGCTCCTCGGTTAGATAAGCTGCCTACATGATGCGTGTCACCTTACTATGTGTTTTTGCTGAATGGCTTTTGCGCCAGGTGAAGTAATCTTCCATATCGAGGTATTTCCGACCACTGGCCCACTTCTCATCCTGTTCCATGAGTAAGGCCCCCAACAGACGAATCACCGATTGGCGGTTGGGAAAAATGCGAATCACACGTTCCCGTCTGCGGATTTCTTCGTTCAACCGCTCGACGCTGTTGGTGGTACGCAGTCGCTTACGGTACTTCTCAGGGAAAGCCAAAACGGCGGTGGCATCATCAAACCCGTTTTCCAAAATACGCATGGCTTTAGGCGCTTTCTCTTCAAAGACTTTCAGCGTTTCGTTCAAAAGCATTCTGGCTGTTTCGATATCCGCTGCATCCAGGATGCCACGGACATGGCGATGAACTTCGTCTCTCAGCGCTTTTGGTGTGGCATCCAGAATATTACGCATCAAATGGGTTTGACAGCGTTGCCAGGTGACCCCTTGGAAATGGTGACGAATGGCACGGACTAAACCGCCATGGTCATCAGAGGTGATCAAATCGACACCACCAAGACCACGTTGTTTTAACCAACTGAAAAATTCGCTCCAGCTGGCTTCCGATTCCGTGTCACCGGTCATGATCCCCAAGACTTCCCGGTAACCGTCTGTGTTGACACCGATTCCTATCATCACTCCTCTGGACCGTACCCGGCCATCCTCACGGACTTTGAGGTACAAGGCATCCACCAGCACAAACGGGAACCGGCGGTCTGAAAGCGGACGATAATTCCAAGCCTCCACAATAGGATCAAGCCTTTTGCACAGGTCTGAAACGGTGGACTTGGAAAAATGAGTGCCGCAAAGCTCTTCGGTAATCTGAGTCACTTTACGTGTGGAAACCCCATTCACGACCATTTCCATCAAAGCCAACACCAAAGCTTGCTCGCTCCGTTGGTAACGGGCAAACAGTTCAGTGGAGAACTGACCGTTTCGAATCCGTGGAACACGTAACGTAATGGTCCCCACCCGAGTGGTTAATTGATGAGGATAGGATCCATTGCGATAGCCTTGACGGGAATCCGTGCGTTCATAGCGTTCAGCTGCCAGCTGTTCGGTCACCTGCGCTTGGAGAATTTGGTTTAATACCGATTCCAGTAATTTCGCTACACCAGCGTCTTTTGAATGTCCTAAAAAAAGTTGCTGCAAAAGTTCTTGATCTACGGTAATCTGGTATTGAGCCATTTCAAAATTCTCCTCTCCAGAATGGTATTTCCGACAACTCCATTCTAACCGAGGATTTTGAAATTGGCTCCTTTATTTTTAAGGAATCCATTTTACACAATTATAAGGACTTAACTCCTGAAAGGGGTGATGCTGAAAACAACAAAGGGATATGGACATGCATTCAATGATGAAACTGGGGAATTTTAAAACGTTATTTTTGGGGAATTTTCAATTGGTGTTGACAGAAGACGCACTGTGAAAGATTCGACCAATGGATTCGGCGCAGACTGAGGATGTGCCTATGGAAACAATGGAAACGGGTCAGAACCCGTCTTCGTGAACTTAGGGCCCTTGGCGTACCAGAATGGGCCTGCTTCATGATGGCCAATTCCCGCCGAGGACCATGGGAAATGTCCCGGAACACAAACAATGCCCTTCCGACTTCCTACTGGGAAGCGAAAGGGCTGAAGAGTATGCTTTTTCGTTATATGGAACTTCGTCAACCTTTTGGAACCGCCTAGTGCGGACCCGCATGCTAGGTGGTGTGAGAGGACGGGGGCTAGCCGCCCCCTCCTACTCGATTACTCTTCTTCCTCCAGTACAATCAAACCTGCGACGAACACTTGGCTGTCTGAGGCGTTTTCGCTGTGTTCACTCGTATAGTTGATGGAAAGAGTTTGGACCCCGTTACCGGGGAGGGGGACCCACTCGACTCGTTGCGACAGTGCCTCGCTGTAACAGTTGATTTCTCCGACTGTTTCGCCGTTTACGTCAATGGCGCCGATGCCGCCGTTCGCATCGGTTAAGTAAACGACACCGACTTCATCGCCTTCCACTTCGAAGTCAACTTGATGATCCGGTTCGAACAGGGCGTAGTACTCGTCGAACACGAAGGGATGGTCTTCGGATGAGATGGTACGCAATTCGACGTTTCCGTGAAACCAATCGGTTGAGTCGACGCGTTTCACCTCTTGTGCCGCTGCACCGCCAAACACCGGTTCGTCCGGCAAACGGGCGAGGGAGATGTCCGGCAGAACGTGTCCTAATTCGTCAACCGTCGTCCAGGACACGCCGTATGTCCGGGTGAACGCATCGATGTCTTGCTTTATGCCGTCGTTTCGTTCGGAGAGTATCGTGATCGCCAGTTGCGGTTGTTCGATTAACAGCTGCCGCACTACACGTTCCAGCGTGGTCAATGTTTCAGCCTGCCAGTCGTCCTGTTGCAGCAGGACCCAACTGTTTTCCGATAAAGGGCCGGTTTCGGCAGTTTGCAGCCACATCTCGATGAAGTCAGGTTCCCGATCCCTTTCGTGATGGATGTTCACTCTGGCTTCTTCCGGCCAGCTGTCTCCCAAGATGGACATCACGCGGTCAGCCGTCTGTTCAGTTCCGTGCAAAAAGACGTCCACTTCTTCCTGTCCAGCCAACGCCTCCCAATACGAGAGGACGGCCTTATCCCCGACAGCCTTTTCCGGCGCCGTTTGCGATACCTCACGTTCGGCAAATGAAGCGTTAAGCGAGGCCTGAATCGAAGACTCCTGTCCCCAAAACTTTTGGACAGCAAAATAACTGATCAAGATCAAGGCGGCGATGACGCTCCAGGTGACGACCCGTTTTTCATCCCTCTGCAAAAGTTAACTTCCCCTTTCTTTCCCGCCCTAAAAAATCACCCGTCAAGGGGTGGCTCCTTGTTGCCAAAGACTACGTTTGCGTGTATTCGCTTTGGAGATCGAGGTGCTCTTTCAACCGTTGGCTGACGCGTTCCCTTTCCGCATCGTCGACGATGTAATAATAAATGCCGTCTATCATTTGACCTTGTCCCTCGATTTGAAAACTTTCAATTTGATTGGTGTCCAGATTGCGGTAAATTTCCTGCAACGACATGTAGTCGGACGGAGCGACGCTCGTCTTCAAATGGTTCCCTACCGTTTCGATCACATTGTCGACTTTGTTGAAGTTTTTCACGGAAAGGCTCTGCTTTAAAATCGCTTTGATCACTTGTTGCTGCCGTTCGTTGCGACCAAAGTCGCCGCGAGGATCAAGCTTTCGCATTTGCACGTACTTCATCGCCGTTTCGCCGTCCATAAACATAGGACCTTCTTCAAACAGAATGCCGCCGAATTCAAAGGTAAACGGAACATTCACTGCCACACCGCCGAGGGCGTCGATCGCTTCCCGAAACCCTTGCATATTGATTTCGGCGTAATAGTCGATGGGGATGTCGAGGAAGTTCTCGACTGTGTGAATCGCCATCTCCACGCCACCGTAAGCGTAGGCGTGGTTAATTTTGTCCTTGATCCCCTTGCCGACGATGTCCACATACGTGTCGCGGGGGATGTTGAACAAGATCATGCTTTGCTTTGCAGGGTTCAGCGTCGCAACCATCATCGTGTCCGATCGGCCGGGGTCATTCGCCCGTTTGTCCACTCCGAGGAGGAGAAAGGAGACGGGGTCTTGTTCTTGAATCGAAACGGTTTCTTCGCGCTTTTCTGACTTAGGCCTCTCCGGGATCGGTTTGTACGTCGATTTTACCGAATGGTAGATATCGTAAGCGTACAGACCGCCGTAAATGAAGATACATATAAAGACCGCCGTGAGCGTGAGCCACACCCAGCGACGTTTTGTCTTCTTTTTAGAAGACCTGGATAATGAATCACCCATTTCATAGATTCCCCAATCTGTATTTGTCAGCTTCTGTAAATGATTGTAAACGCCTTTTTTCTGGAACGCAAGCCTTTCGAATCTCGTTAACCTTTGTACGACCATGATAGTCATTTAGAGGTGACGGACAAGGATGAAGCGTGTGTTCATAGTCGGCGCGATCGGCTTTGGGAAAATGAGCGATGAGTGTATGATGCACCAAGTGATGGTCAACGTGCGTCAAGACCATCCTGGCGCACATGTCGGGGTTTTAAGTGATCAACCGGGTCAAACCGCCAAACTGGGAGTGGAGGCTGTTCCCCGTCACGACGTGAAAGCGATGTGGGAAGCTGTAGAGGACAGTGACACGGTCGTCTGGCTGTGGTCCGAACACGTGACGGACTGGCGGACTTTCGGCCTAGAGCTCTTACTCATTCGTTTGGCGAAATGGCGGAATAAGCACTTAGTCGTCTACCGTCCTGCAGCAAGCCCACAGCCCGCCGGCTGGCTGGCCGGTCCCGCGAGACGTGTGTGCTCAAAGAGTGATGAGACCTATGTGTACGGCTTGACCGATGACGTTCATCCCCATCCACTTGTCGCCGTGCGTCCCTCGCGCAGAGACGGATTGCGCCTCCTTCAGGAGGAAGGGATTTATACGTCACAACGACCCGTTGCCTGGTGTATCGATCATAAAACCGTGTCACAGCGGACGAGAGATGTGGCGTCATTGGCCGACGAACTGGTGGAGGAAGGGACCCATTTGGTGTTTTTGCCGGTCGATCACTTTGCCGACATGGAGGCAGCGAATCACGTGCTGGACCACATGCGACGCGCTGTTCCCGTCGTGCGAAAAATGTATCCACCTCAGCAGTGGATCGATATTTTGGCGGACATGCACGCCGTGGTGACGACATACGATGCTGTACAGGCGCTGTGCAGCGGATTGCACGTCCCGTGCGTCAGGTTGAACGAAGAGATGACGGTAAACGATATCGATCGGCTAAGACAGGGAGTAAATGAATAGATTCCTTCTTTGCCGGGAGCAGCGGCGCAAAAGTGTGACGTGGCGTGGGGAAGGGTTGTCTTAAGGCACCCGCTCCCGTCAGTCAATGCGCCACATGGCCACATGTGCTACGCTTGCACGAGTTTCGAGACAGGTCTTTTGAACTAAATGAGAAGAAAGGAAGGTGAGTCTCTTTAGGGAAGGTTTTTGTGCTGCCCATTAGAACGAAAGAAGTGTTTACGTTTCGTACAGAAGCTGTATCCTTTAAAAGGTCCCCTTTTTCCGGCGTTTCCGTTTTTTGTATAAACGAATGGGGACAGAACGTGATATAATCAATAAGTACGGCAACGTGTGGTTGTCCCACATCGTTAAATGTCATGAAGGATCCAAAAGGCCATTAAACTGTGAGTGAGTGATGCGCGATGAGTGCCGATTTAGTGTTCTCGTTACTGTTAGTGGTGCGTAACGAGATGGGTTATATACGGCGGGTGTTGGAAAGCATCTTGCATCAAGACTTTCCCCAACAGCAGTATGAAATAATCGTCGTCGATGGGTACTCGACGGACAGGACGCCCGCCATTGTCCAAACGTATCAAACGCGCTATCCAGGACGGATTCAATACATCAAAAATCCGCAACAGACGTTGCCGTCGGGATGGAACATTGGGATAAGGCACGCCAAGGGAGATTATGTCATCCGCGTGGACGGGCACAGTGACATTCCCTTCGATTTCCTCTCAAAGACGTATGAGGTCATTCAGCGCGTGCCAGAAGCCGACTGTGTCGGCGGAGTCATTCAAACCGAGGGTGAGGGATTCTGGGGTGAAGTGAATGCGTACGTGTACTCTCACCCGTTCGGTGTGGGCAACTCCAAATTCCGCATTACGAAGAACCGGTGGGAGGGGTATGTGGACACTGTCCCTTACGGCGCATACCGACGGGAACTCTTTCAAGAAATCGGCCTTTTTGACGAAAGTCTGAAGCGGAATGAAGATCTCGAGATGCACGCGCGCATCCGCAACAACGGCGGGCGGTTCTTTCTCTCGACAGAGATTCGCTCCACTTACTTCGTCCGCAACACACTTGGCGCCCTCTTAAAAAAATCATTCGGCGACGGCAAGTGGACGATGGTCGCATCGAGGCGGGGAACAGGGGTTTTGCGCTGGCGGCACAAAATGCCGCTTTTGGCTTTCCTCACCGGCTGCTTGCTTCTGGCTGGATCGTTTTTCAGTCGGGTGAGTGTCGCCATCTTGCTGGCCCTAGTTTTAGCCTACGCTTGCCTCCTCACCGTCTCGTCGGCAGGGCTGGCCATGAAAAAAGGGGCGCGTTATTTTGTTCCGTGTATGCTCGCGTTCTTCCTGCTCCACTTCAGCCGTGGCATCGGTTCGGCTGTCAGTTTGGTGAGCAAGGATTACTGGAGGAAAAAAAGGGTTTATGAAACAGAGTACAAACGCGTACCCGACATTACCTCTTGATTCCGAACGCATCCTTAAGGCCCGCCAACGTTGCCAAAAACCGCGTGAACAGGAAGAAATCTGGTCGTGGTTTGTGTTGCGGCGGGTGACGGTTTATGTGACGCTGTTATTGAACCGCACGCCTTTCACCCCGAACGGCGTCAGCTGGCTCGGCATCGGTTTCTTCCTCCTCACCGGATGGCTCGTAGCCGTCGGTGAAACGTGGTCGCACCTTTTGGCCGTTGTGACTTATAACACCGGGTATGCGTGTGATTGCATTGACGGCGAATTGGCGCGCCTGAGAAACAAAACTAGCCGCCGCGGCGTCTTCCTGGACACCCTCATCCGAGCGTGCAGTATTCCGATTGTCGCTTCTATCGGCCTTGCTCTCGTCCGTTGGCATGAAGTGTCATTCGGTGAGCCCTCGCTCGTTTACGGGATCGTGGTCATGTCGACCATGGCGCTGCTCGTCCCCTCGCTTATCACTTGACGTACAGTGAGGGGGAGGGACGGGACCCCGTTGGCGACATGCGGGTACAATCGCGACGGGCGGAATGGCTTGCTTTCTTTCTCGGCTTGCCCGGCTTTTTTGCCGTGCTGCCGATCGCCGTGGCAGGCGAAGTGTTGTTACACGCTCCGGTTATGGCTGTATTTTTTGCCGTGTTTTTAAGTTTATTCAGTCTCAAAACGTTGCTTCGCTTATATATTACCTATCGTTGTATTAAGTAAATGTTACACGCAGATTAAAAGCAGATTAAAAAATGATAAAAAGTAAGGGGGTTTTATCGTGAAAGTTGTCATCTTAGCGGCCGGCGTCGGCAGCCGATTAAGGGAAGAGACGGCCGACAAGCCGAAAGCGATGATTGAAATCAAACAGAAGCCGCTCATCCAATACCAAGTGGAGAGCGTGCTGAATGCCGGTTTTGAGTTGAAAGACATCGTCGTGCTCACCGGATACAAGTCTGAACGGATTAAAGCGCACTTCCGCGGCACAGACGTTCAGTTTATCGACAACCCGCATTACGATACGATGAACAACATTTACTCTTTTTGGCTTACGAGGCAACTCGGAGACGACATCTTGCTGATCAATTCCGACGATTTTTACGACGAGCGTTTGATCCCGCGCCTCATGGACAGTGAGGCAGAGACTGCTATTCTCGTCGACCGGGAGAAGGAGCTGACCGAAGAGGCGATGCGCGTGAAACTCGAAGGCAACCGTGTGAAATTCGTAAACAAGAAAATCGACCCTGCAGCTGCCGACGGGGAGTATATCGGCATTTCTAAACTGTCTGTCCGCGATTTGGACATCCTGTACCAAAAGGCAGACGAACTGATCCGCTCCGGCGAGACGAACGCCTGGTACGAAAACGCGTACGAAGCTTGCGCCAACGACATCGAGATGATGGCCGTCGATACGGCAGGTTATCCTTGGGTCGAGATTGACGACCCGGACGATCTGGAGGCAGCTAGGCAGTTGGCCTCATCCATCGTCGTTTCGTAAGAAAAACAGCTGAAAAAGGGGGGACTGACGTTGAGTCAGACGGCAGACATCCCGGAACAGCTTATCATTGAACGCAATGCGTTGAAAAAGTGGAAACGGACAGATGTCTACAATTGGGTAACAGAACAAACGGTTGTCATCATTAGTGGTGCAGGGAAGACGTGCCGCGTCGCCGATCGCCTCGCCCACGACATCCAACCGGATACCGGACGCGTACACGTCCTGAAGTGCCGAGACAACACACTCGACACGATCAACGCTCTAGAGCGCCAAGTGTTGGAGTCGTCCGCGAACATCGTCATCGGCGTCGGCGGAGGGAAAGCGCTGGATGTGGCGAAAGTCGTCGGCACCCGCTCCAACGTCCCGGTCGTCCTCGTGCCCACTTCTGTCTCCAATGACGCCATTTGTTCCCCCGTAGCCGTCATCCGCATGAACAAGAAGGCGAGCCTCGGGGTGAAAATGCCGCAAGCGGTCATCATTGATTTGGAGGTGATCGCTTCCAGTCCAGAGCGGTTGACGATCGCCGGCATCGGCGATTTACTGTCAAACAAGACGGCCATTTTCGACTGGGACTTGGCATGCCGGGCTCAACAGGATACAATGAATACGTTCGCCCGCCTCATGGCGAATCACGCGGTTGAAGCGTTTATGAATACAGTAGGCAACCGTTCGTTTGACAAAACGACGTTAGTAAAAGTACTGGCCGAATCGCTCGTGATGAGCGGCATCGCCATGTCCGTCGCAGGATCGAGCCGGCCGTGCAGCGGATCAGAGCATTTGATCAGTCACGCGCTGGACTACTACTGCGGGGGGAAAGCACTCCACGGCGAACAAGTGGCCCTTGGCATTCTCGTCGCGGAATATTTGCAGGACGAACACCGGTCCAGTGGCAATGTCCGCCAGTACTACGAACAGCTGGGGCTTCCCACACATTTCGGTGACCTTGGGTATACCCGGGAAGAGATGGCCCTCGCCATTCGCATGGCACCCGCTATGCGCGATCGGTACACAGTTTTAAACGAGTTTTCGTTTAACGATCGCCAAATCGATCAGTTGTTGGACGACGTGTTTCCGTCAAGGACCGGAAAGCGGGTGATCTCATTCGCCTAGGGTTCCCGCGGGAAGGAGAAAGTCATGCATGTTATCGACGATCCGGAACTACAGAGAGCTGATATACTTTCTCGTGCACAAAGAACTGCGGGTGAAGTACCGCAACTCGTTTTTCGGTTTTTTCTGGACGCTGTTGGAACCGCTCGGGATGATGGCTATTTACACAGTGGTGTTTTCCATTATTATCCGCTTTAAGGTTGATAATTACCCGTTATTTATCTTGTCTGGGTTGATACCGTGGATGTTTTTGTCCAATTCTATACAAAAGGGGGCAAAATCTCTTACGGTTAATGCTTCATTAATAAAAAAGATTTATTTCCCAAGGCAGATATTCCCTTTATCAACGGTGCTGACGAATTTTATACACTTTCTTCCAGCGCTCGCGCTTGTCTTGATTTTAGCCCTCATAACAGAAGGCGGAGAAATTCCGTTTCTGCGATTGCTTGCACTGCCTTTAATCATTCTGTTGCAGGCATTACTCGTTTTGAGTATTACCATCGTGTTGTCCGTAATGAACGTGTACTACAAAGATGTGGAAATAATTTTGACCGTTGTGCTCAGGGGCTGGATGTACTTGTCGCCAATTATTTATCCACTGTCGTTTGTGCCAGAACAATTCATTGATTGGTATTTGTTAAACCCGATGGCTGTGATTTTGTCACTCTACCGCTGGGTTTTTTTCTCTGACATAACCGTTCCTGGAGACTTTATTATTTACGTCGTGACACTTTGTGTTGTGGCGCTAACAATCTCTTGGAAATTGTTCGACCGGATGAGCCGTCGCGTCGGGGAAATTATTTAAGCCCATGGAGGGTTAAACGTGAACGCGATCGAAGTAAAACATTTGAGCAAACAGTTTAGAAAGTACTACGATAAAACGTTAAAAGGTTACTTTATTTCTCTGGCAAAAAGGGAAAGACTGTATGAGACGTTTTACGCTTTGAACGACGTATCCTTTGCAGTCAAAAAGGCTGAAGCTTTTGCGATTATCGGCGACAACGGTGCGGGCAAGAGCACCTTATTTAAAATACTCAGCGGCATTATAGAAAAAGACAAGGGAGTTGTACAAATTAACGGCAAGATTGCTCCGTTGATCGAACTGAGTGCCGGCCTTAGCCGCGATTTGAGCGGGAGAGAGAACATCCGCCTTAATTGTGCCATCTTTGGTTTAAATCGAGAACAGATCGAAAAGGTTTATCCGAAGATCGTCGAATTCGCAGAGCTGGAAGAGTTTATAGATACACCGGTGAAGTTTTACTCTTCGGGGATGAAAGCTCGTCTCGGTTTTTCGATTGCCGTTCACATCGATGCAGAAATAATTCTTATTGACGAAGTGTTGGCTGTTGGTGATAAAGACTTTAAAAAGAAATGTTATGCCAAATTGGAGGAATTAAAGAAAGAGGGAAAGACGATCGTTATCATTTCCCACAGTCTCAAACCGTTACAAAAAATATGTGATCGCGGTTTGATACTGAAAAAAGGAAAGGTCACAGCGATCGGAGACATTCACGAGATGATTAATTTGTATGAAACTGGAAAACAGCGAGGAGCGTGACCCTTTTTGACAGATGGGAAATATACCCTGTCAGACGTTCATAGTACGTACAAAGCGAAAGACGCCTGGTGGACCGTCTTATTCGTCGACCCTATTGCGTCGCGGTTAGTCGTACCAGTCGCCAACTACACGAACATTACGCCAAACCAAATCTCCATCGTGTCTTTTATAGTCGGTATGATCGCCGCTTACAGTTTTTACGTGGGTAGTACTGACGCTCTCTTAACCGGGGCCATCCTGTACCACATCAGCTTCATTCTCGACTGTATGGACGGGAAAATCGCCCGGTTGAAGGGGAACGGCTCCATGTTCGGCGTTTTGCTCGACATTATGCTCGATCACATTCGCGTCATCGTGTGCGGCGTGGCGCTGACAGTCGGACAGTTTCAGCTGACAGGGGATCATACATTTTTGTTCTTAGCTTTGCTCTTTATGTTTGTCTACTTTTTTCGCCACTACAACGCGTTGACCTTGTACAAACTTCGCCGTCAAATGCGGGGAAAGATCAAGAAGGCGAGAGCGAACCGCAATAAAGAGGAGAAAGCCCTCGTTCGCGCTCATTGGCTCCATACAGAGCATTGGATAGATGACAGCCACCCGGCGTCTGCTCTAAAGGAAGATGTGGAGCGGGCAGAACGCGTTCTGTCGGAAGCTGAGGAAAAGGTTCGAAGGTATACAGAGGGGCGTGTGAAGGAAGATGCAGAAGAGAAGAGGAAGATCGACCTGCAGCAGGCATTCAAATCGAAATTTCCGCGGTACTTGAAAATCCGAGAGATGCTGTTAAGGAATCGCATCCGCATGCACTTGTTCAGCGGTATTGAGTTTCAGATGTTTATCTTCATCATTGCGCCCATCGTCGGGTTTATCCCTGAGATTATTCTGTTCAGCTCCGCTCTGCTGTTTATGTTCGAACTGGCGATTATATACAAGCTCTGGTTGAGCACGAAGGACTTTGAGAAAGAGTTGGCCAAAATTCAAAACAGGTAAAATTTCTCCCTATATCATTAGGTACTTATGGTATGGGGATTCGTATTGTTTATTGTAAAATGTTGACACAGGGGATGTTTGGAAACAAATGAAAAAGGTGAAAGTTTTATTCTTCATTTACCAGATGGGTGGAGGAGGTGCTGCGCGGACGTTATTAAATATTATGAACAATTTAGACAGGTCAAAATTCAAACCTGTGCTTGTAACTCTTAACTTTAACGGCGCTTACGAATCCGAATTAAAACCAGATGTAACGTTTATTAAACTGAACTCTAAACGGCTGAGAGGAGCTGTATTCCCCCTAGCCAAAATCATACGGGATGAAAAGGCCGATATCGTCTTTAGTACTATCCCCAACGTCAATACGATCGCCATCATTTCCCGGTTGTTGTCGTTAACAGGTGCGAAAAACATAATCAGAGAAGCCGACAATTTGGGAGGGACGTTTCGGACGAATTTGAAACTGAGATGTTTTGGCATCATTTATAGATTATCCCATCAAATTATCTCGTTGTCAGAAGGTGTTAAAGAAAATTTGATCACGAGATACGGCATCCCTTCCGAAAATGTTAAAGTGATCTATAATCCTGTTGACCTTCAAGATATAGAAGATAAAGTAAAACATGGGGAAATAGCGCCCGAACACCGTAAACTTTTTAATACAGAGGACAAAGTGATTATAACAGCGGGGCGACTGGTCGAACAGAAAGATCACCGTACATTACTGAATGCCTTTGCTAAGGTAAGCAGGCACATCAACAGCCGATTGATCGTTTTAGGCGAAGGCCCTTTAAAGGAAGAATTGTTGCAGCAAGCGGACGATTTAAACATCGGAGACCGCGTGCATTTTGTCGGGTTTCAGAAAAATCCGTATGTATACTTTAAACAAGCAGATTTATTTGTGTTGTCATCGAAGCACGAAGGTTTTAGTCATGTCATTACAGAAGCGCTTGCAACGGGAACGCCTGTTGTATCAACAGATTGTCCATCCGGCCCTAGTGAGGTTTTAAACAACGGTGAGTATGGACGTTTGTGCGAAGTCGGCAACGCCGAGGAAATGGCTGAGCAGATGCTGGAAGTGTTGACACTAAAAAAAGAAAAACGAGCTTCCGAAATTGTAGATAAAGGATATAAACGGGCTTTAGATTTTGAGGCAAAAAAGATCGTTCAACAATATGAGGATATATTTATCGACACATTAAAACAATGAATGAAAGAGGTGTGGAGAATAGTGAGAGTGTCCTTGAAGTTATTAGTCACCACTTTATTGGTTATCAGTATGATTACACACCCTCATCTTGTGAACGCAGATGAAAAAGGTATACATAAAAAGGATATTGAAAATCTTGATAATAATAAGGAACTTTTAATGGAAGGTGATACGGATAGTAAAGAAAATTCAAAATCCCCATCAAGTGAAGAGCTAGAAGATAAATTCAATCATAAATACTACAGGAAAGAAGAATTTGAAGATGAAAAGAATAATGAAAATGAACTCGTTGAGCAAAAAAACTCCGATGATTTAGATCAAGATATTAGTAAATCCTTAGAAGTTAAAATTGAAGAACAAGAAATTAAACCTTTTCGCTCAACAAGTAATGAGCCTAAAACAGCAAATGAATGGCTTGAGTATGCTGCGTCTCAACCTGACTCATCAAGTAGGCTCAAAGCTTATATTGAAGGACATAAATTATATCCGAATGATAGTCGATTTATAGAGGGAATAAATAAAAGTGCGCGATCATTGTTGAATTGGGCAAGTGAGAAACATCAGGAAGGGGACTATGAAACGGCGATCGATCGGTACAACCTAATACTTTCAGCACCTGCACTAGATTCAAAAATAAAACGAGAGACTGAAATCAAACTAAAATATGCGGAAGAAGGAAAAGACATACCTACAGCAAACAGTCTTTATAATAGAGCCCAAAATAAGCCATATTCTTCTGACCGTCTATCTATTTTTATAGAGGGTTATGTTTTATATCCGAATGATAGTCGATTTATAGAGGGAATAAATAAAAGTGCGCGATCATTGTTGAATTGGGCAAGTGAGAAACATCAGGAAGGGGACTATGAAACGGCGATCGATCGGTATAACCTAATACTTTCAGCACCTGCACTAGATTCAAAAATAAAACAAGAGGCTGAGTACAATCTTAACTATGCTAAGCAAGGGAAAAGGACTGTTGAATTATACTATAAGTATGCTATAAGTCAGCAACATTCCTCAGATCGTCTAACGTTATTTATTGAAGGACATAGCATATATGGGGGAGCAAAGTTAATAAAAGAAGGAATAAATAAAAGTGCACGATCATTGTTGGATTGGGCAAGTGAGAAACATAAGGAAGGGGACTATGAAACGGCGATCGATCGGTACAACCTAATACTTTCAGCACCTGCACTAGATTCAAAAATAAAACAAGAGACGGAGAGCAAGCATAAAAGTGCTTTACATAGTTTAGCGCACAACCAACCGTATTCCTCAGATCGCCTTTCTAAATTTATCGAGGGATATAAATTATACCCAAATGATAGTCGATTTATAGAGGGAATAAATAAAAGTGCGCGATCATTGTTGAATTGGGCAAGTGAGAAACATCAGGAAGGGGACTATGAAACGGCGATCGATCGGTACAACCTAATACTTTCAGCACCTGCACTAGATTCAAAAATAAAACAAGAGACGGAGAGCAAGCATAAAAGTGCTTTACATAGTTTAGCGCACAACCAACCGTATTCCTCAGATCGCCTTTCTAAATTTATCGAGGGATATAAATTATACCCAAATGATAGTCGATTTATAGAGGGAATAAATAAAAGTGCGCGATCATTGTTGAATTGGGCAAGTGAGAAACATCAGGAAGGGGACTATGAAACGGCGATCGATCGGTACAACCTAATACTTTCAGCACCTGCACTAGATTCAAAAATAAAACGAGAGACTGAAATCAAACTAAAATATGCGGAAGAAGGAAAAGACATACCTACAGCAAACAGTCTTTATAATAGAGCCCAAAATAAGCCATATTCTTCTGACCGTCTATCTATTTTTATAGAGGGTTATGTTTTATATCCGAATGATAGTCGATTTATAGAGGGAATAAATAAAAGTGCGCGATCATTGTTGAATTGGGCAAGTGAGAAACATCAGGAAGGGGACTATGAAACGGCGATCGATCGGTATAACCTAATACTTTCAGCACCTGCACTAGATTCAAAAATAAAACAAGAGACGGAAATTAAACTTAAATATGCTGAACGTAGAGAAAAAATTCCATCAGCAGAAAAAATATATGAAGAAGCCAATAATCATCCTCATTCTTCGGAAAGGTTAAGATTATTTGTAGAAGGATATATTTTGTATCCAGAGGACAAAAGATTTTTAAAGGGAATTGAAGAAAGTGCCCAAAGTTTGTTAAATTGGGCTATGGAACAACACAGACAAAGAAAATTTGAAACCGCAATAGAGAGGTATAACCGTATTTTAAATGCACCTGGCGTACCGGAAAGCATAAGGAACCAAGCTCTAAAAAATCTAGAATTAGCCAAGAAAGGTGAAATTCCATTTAGTAGAACTATCATCACCTATACAGATTATAATATATCCTTTGAAGAGGCACTGCGAATACAAATGACAAGATCGCCGAAAACGACCACGCCTAGGGGATATGTTCATAAAGATTATATAAAGAACGGTAGAGTCAATATAAGTTCAGGACATTTAAATGTTCGAAGTTCAGCGAGTATGACGGGAAATATTATAGGAAAGTTAGAAAAGGGGCAAAAAGTCACAATTTTAGGCCAAAAAGGCGACTGGCTAGATGTTTCTTATTCAGCACCAGGGCTTTTTCATGATGCTAGCGAAGCGGCCGTTGCAGAATATTTAGACCCAAATAATAACGATATTTTCCAGCACTTAGTTTTAACTGAAAGTGTGGGAGTTTCGGCTAAACAGCTAAATAAAGTATTAGCTGGGAGAGGAATATTAAGTGGCATGGGACAAGCATTTATTGACGGAGGAAGAAAATATTCTGTTAATGAAGTGTACTTAATATCACATGCTATATTGGAAACAGGAAACGGGACATCGCAACTAGCAAAAGGTGTTGAAGTTGGAAAGAACCGTGATGGTCATTTAGTATTAGTCACCTCAAGTAATAGAAGCAGTCTAACAAATATTAGAACGACATACAATATGTTTGGAGTTGGTGCACATGATGGTAACGCCGTTAAAGCAGGTGCGACATACGCTTATGAACAAGGCTGGTTCACTCCAGAAGATGCGATTATAGGCGGTTCAAAGTTCATAGCTCAAAGGTACATTCATAATAGCTACAAACAAAACACTTTATACAAAATGAGATGGAATCCTGCCAATCCAGGATACCCACAATATGCAACAGATATTGGTTGGGCTGTGAAACAAGTACCGAACATTAAAAATTTGTACGAACAATTGACTGACCCTGTTATGCACTTTGATATACCAAGATATAAGTAAGTTAGTGGTAGTCTGAGTTTAAACTCAGACTACCACTTTTAAGAATCCTGTTTTAATGAACTCCCTTGACCAGCGGGAGTCCATTTAATGATGGGTAAAATAGATTTATAGGGATCCATTTAAAGGTGATTGATAAGGAGTAATAGAGATTTGGATAAATTAAAAAAAAATGTGGTTCATATAACAACGGTACATCATCCATATGATACAAGAATTTATTACAAAGAGTGCATATCTCTCTACAAAGCAGGTTACAATGTAACACTAATTGCTCCTGAGATACGAGGATTCAAAAAGGACAAAGTAAATATCATCCCCATAAAAAAGTATCGAAATCGATTGCTCAGAATGTTTCTTACAACAGTACAAGCATATAAAAAAGCTCGTGATATAAAAGCTGACTATTACCACATACATGATCCAGAGCTTTTGCCAGTAGCTAGGATTTTAAAAAAAGATGACAATGTTGTTATATATGATATACACGAAGATTACGAGACGAGTATCTTGCAAAAAAAATACATTATTAAGCCTATCCGAAAAATTGTGGCATTGTCTTACCGTGTCGTTGAGAGGATTTTGACCCGAAAATTAGAACTATGTTTAGCTGAGAAATATTATAAAAGGAAATACCCAAAAGGAATATGTATATTAAACTACCCTATTCTAAATGACAAAATTACTTCTCTTCAGATAGAACAAAAACAAAGCAAAAATTTAATTTATACCGGAAATGTTACAATTGATCGTGGAGCTTTGTTACATGCGAGCCTTCCTTTAATTGATACTAACGTTTCCGTTCACTTTGTAGGGAAATGTGATTCTCGTTTAGCTAATCAAATGTATGACATAGCAGGAAGCAGAAAGAATCAACTCTTCATTAAAGGGATTGATCGCTTTGTTCCGAGAGAAGAAATTGATAATCAATATATTAGTCATGATTGGTTAGCCGGATTAGCTCTTTTTCCACCAACAGATCATTATAGACAAAAAGAACTTACTAAGTTTTTTGAGTATATGATGGCAGGTATACCCATTTTGTGTTCAGATTTCCCAGTTTGGAAACGTTTTGTAGAAAAATATGCCTGTGGCATCGCAGTTAATCCTTTGAATGAATTGGAAATAAAGTGTGCCTTGAAATATCTTAAGGAAAATCCAAAGATTGCAAGGAAAATGGGAGAAAACGGAAGAAAGGCTGTTCAAGAAAAGTTGAATTGGCAGTTAGAAGAAAAAAAGTTAATTAAATGGTACAGTGATATATGGAGGAGGACTTAAACGTAGTAAACAACGTATGGAATTGTTGGTGGTGTAGATTTAATGAGACATACAACTCAACAAAAACATCCTCTAGTATCTGTCATTACTCCCACATATAATTCGGCAAGATTTATACATAATACTATTGAATCTGTTCAGAGACAAACCTATGTGAATTGGGAAATGATTATAGTAGATGATTGTTCACAAGATCACACCATTGAAATTGTTAAACAGTATGTAAGTCGAGATTCCAGAATTCGCCTAATTAGGTTTAAAGAGAATCGCGGACCCGCCGTAGCTCGCAACGTCGCTATTGAGCACGCTAAAGGTCGCTATTTGGCATTTTTGGATGGTGATGATCAGTGGATGCCGGAAAAACTGGAGAAACAATTGCGTTTTATGCAAGATCGTCAGATCGCGTTTTCATTTACGAAATATATGAAAATAACAGAAGATGGAAAAGAAACAAACTCAATTATAAACATTCCCGAAAAAGTTAATTATAAACAACTTTTAAAACACAATGTGATCGGATGCTTGACCGTTATGCTGGATGTTGAAATGATTGGTGAGGTCAAAATGATTGATATACGCTCCCGACAAGATTTCGCATTGTGGCTGACCTTATGTAAAAAGGGCTTCACCGCTTATGGGTTACAAGAGGTGTTGTCTAAATACAGGGTGGTCAAAGGCTCGGTATCAAGCAACAAAATAAAGATGGCTAAACAAACGTGGAAAGTTTACCGCGAAATTGAGCGATTAGGCCTCTTGAAAAGTATATCCTGAATTATTCATAACCGCGTCTCAAATGTTTTAAAAACCAGTTTCAAGCCTGATTTTTGTAAGTTTTTGGTTTCCCTAGATGTTTTCTCATAATATATTACCTAATCTACTGGAAAAACAGCAGGAAGTCATACGCTAGCTTTCAAAATCGGCTGTAAAAGGGCACACTGATCCTGTGGTTAATGTGAATGCTATGAGATTGACTTTTCTAATATCATCTCATTCAACCAAACCGTGGGAGGTGATGGATGGTTCGTAAAGTCTGCCAATAAGCCTTTTGATACAGACAACTGCTGCACAGTTTAAATGTCAGATATCTGCCTGAACGAACCAGCTTTCCCGCGATCTTAAGCAACTTCAAACGGATGTTGTCGATACGATTTTTGTTCATCGTTCTGGGTAGACACAGTCGACGAAACCAGTTGTTGAAGTTATAGGCGAGCACCATGAGTTGCAGCTTTGTGGCGTTGCTGTAAAACGATGGACTGCTCATCTGATCGAAAGCAAAGCCGTTCTTGGCTTCTTTGATAAAGTTTTCCATCGTGCCACGGTTCGCATAAAGCTTGACGATGTTTTTGGGTGAGAGCCCCATGTTGGTCACGATGAAGGTGTAGGTGAAGAAAAGCTCACCTTCCGGTTTCTCCATCTTGACCACCACACGACGCGGCTTATCCCAAGCACGTGCCTGGTAGTCAAATGATGTGTAAAACACCTTGGCTTCTGTCGTGTTCAGATCAAACTGTTTCCAGAGTTCATCTTCAAATGGCTGTGCTTTTTGTTTCAACACGTTGTTTGCTTTTAAGCGGATCACATAGTGGACATCATGTGTTTCCGCCAATTGATAGAGAGCCGGGATGGCAAAACCGCTGTCCCCGCGTATGCATAGCGTTGCCCATGGACTTTGCTTCCGATATCGCTTGATTTCAGGGCCGACAAAGCGGACGACTTGCCGGGATGTGTACACATGACCAGCGCGCAGTTCTGCTTTGAGACAATCTCCAGTCAGTCCATCAAACATCATCAGGGGATGGTAACCCTGGGCTTGATAATGCGTGTTAAAGGCGGATCCATGCTGTTCACCATAGGTGGCCAAGTTGGTCGAGTCCAGATCCATCATGATGTTTTCCTTGGGTTGGATGATATCGACTCGTTTTTGCATCAGTGAATTGACCGATTGCAACTGCTTCATCGTTTCCTTATCCAATTTCTGATTTAGCCGGGAAATGGTCGGTTGAGAAGCCAGGACTTCTTTACCCAAAATGGTGGTCAACACAGGTTCATGACGTAATTCATCGGCATGATCATCCGCATGATACCCGGCAATGTGCTGATAGATCTTTTGGATGATGACGTCATCGTTAAAATGGATGTGATGACGGTTTGGATCATTCACATTGAGGTGATCCGTGATCGCTTGACTGAGCCCGATTTTTTCATCAAATTCTTTATACAGTAACCAACCGGCATCTGAGGTCAGGTTTCCACCTTCAAAATTGACTTTCACACTTTTGTTGAAATGCATGGTCTGCTCGTTTACACTATGCATAAGGGAGCCTCCTTGGTTTGTATTGGTTTTGGTCACTTTTACAATACCAAAGGTTGGGCTCCATTTCTATTTTTCACCCATTGGGTGAAAAGGTGGAATGCTTTTAATGGCCTGGTATGACGCGCTTTTTGATATTTTAAGTTCAGCTATATGAATAATTCAGGTATATGGTACTTTGTGAATTATTTGTATTTCTCCATAAAGAAGTATAGCATGGTATAATCGGTATTGTGTGTATGAATCTTTAAGGCGGTGTAGTGGATTATTATGCGAAAATATTTATATGAAATTCGGAAAAGAAAAGATCTTTTACTCTATCTGGTAAAATATGGATTAAAAGCAGATCATCGCAACAGCTATTTAGGCTATTTTTGGTGGTTGCTAGATCCTTTACTCAATGTTGTCGTTTATTACTTTCTCATTGTCATAGTGTTGGGGCGGGGTGGAGAAAATTATCCGGTATATCTCGTTATTGGCTTGGTATCATGGCGTTGGACCAGTACGACAGTAAATAGTTCAGCAAAGGCGATCCTAAAATATTCTTCGATTATTAACCAAGTGTATTTGCCTAAGGCGATATTTCCAATGACAATATCATTTACCCAATTGATTAACTTTGCATTTGGCCTCATAATTGTCGGCATTTTTTTAGTTGTCTTTGGAGTTATACCCGGATGGCAGATTGTATATTTGCCATTTATCATTATAATACAATTAATTTTTTTATTGGCTATTAGTCTATTTGTTGCCTATATCTGCGTTTTTGTAAGGGATATTGACAATGTTTTGGGCCATATTGTCCGCATTATTTTCTATGCCTCCCCATCATTTGGGAGGGGCGTCGGCTGCCTGCTGAGTACAGTTGGGTTACTGATATTAACCCGGTTGCGATTATTGTCGGGGCATATCGCGACATACTTATGTACCAATCAGCTCCAGACTTTACTGGGTTGCTTATTATTGGTATTAGCTCACTTGTTGTAATGGCTGGCTTATTGTTTTATTATAGCCAAAATGAACACAAAATAATAAAAGCACTCTAAATGAGGGTATCTTATGTTATTGGAAAAAAAGCCACATAAACTGACGAATCAAATTGTCATAAAAGCCGAAAATATTGGCGTTTCCTTTAAAACTGGGTTTCAGAAAGACGATTATAAGTCACGTGTATTTGATTTTCTAAGCAGGAAGAAAAAACTTAATCGACATCAGCTGTTTTGGCCGTTGAGAAATATTAACCTTACAGGTTATCAAGGAGAGATTTTGGGGATCATAGGGTCAAACGGCTCAGGAAAAACCACTCTCTGCAAGTTAATTGCGGGGATACTCCACCCCGATGAAGGTAATCTCTATGTTGATGGCAGTGTATCTGCACTCTTTTCCTTAGGAATGGGTTTTAACAAGGAGTTAACAGGCCGAGAAAACGTATATGTAAACGGAATGATGTTAGGGATAGAAAAGAGTAAAATAAATAAGTTCATTCAACAAATTCATGATTTTTCCGGTATAGGAGCTTTTTTTGACCGCCCTGTCAAAACATATTCAAGCGGCATGAAGTCACGGCTCGGGTTTAGTGTTGCCTCGTTTTTAGAACCGGAGATTCTCATACTTGATGAAGCTTTAAATACAGGAGATGCTGAATTTAGCCAGAAGGCTGCGGCCAAGATGCGGGAACTTGTAAGTAGGGCAAAAATGGTTATTTTGGTGACTCACAGTCTACGCTACGCCCAGTCCAACTGTGATCGTTTAATATGGTTGGACAAGGGGGTCATTAGGGCCGAAGGGAATCCAGAAGAAATTGTCGAGATGTACCGTTCTACTGTGCCGGAAAAACCAAAATCAGGAAAAAGTTTTTCCATACAGAAAACTGAATCAGACATTAAAAATAGACGTGTAATGGTAGCGAAGAATATCAGTGTTTCTTATCAGATCGGTAAAGAAACGCACTGGGCACTTGATAATGTGAGCTTTGAAATCAATGAAGGGGAAATTGTCGGGATTATCGGAAAAAATGGTGCGGGTAAAAGTACACTGTGCAAAGTTTTGACTAAAATTATTACTCCAGACAAAGGTTCGTTAAAACTTAAAGGAGAAACTACGGCGTTACTCGGTTATGGAACGGGATTTAATGCTCAGCTAACAGGGAGAGATAACATTTATTTAAACGGTATGCTCCTTGGAATACCTAAGAAGAGAGTGGAATGCGAATATCAAAAAATCGTCAGTTTTTCTGAATTAGAGAGGTTTATCAATAAGCCGGTAAAGGAATACTCCAGTGGTATGAGATCGAGACTTGGATTCAGTATAGCAGCTACATTACAGCCCGATATTTTTATCATTGACGAAGCTTTATCAACCGGGGACATGGCATTCCAACAAAAGGCCAGTGAAAAAATGCAGGAAATGATAGGACAGGCTAAGGCGGTTATCATCGTTTCGCACAGTATGAGATTTGTTGAAAAGGTTTGTACGCGAGTTATTTGGATCGATCAAGGTAAGATACGTTTCGACGGAGAACCTAAGGAAGCAGTGACACAATACAAAAAGTTAACAAATATTGAGAAGAAAAAACGAAATTAATTTAATTGAAGACTGAGATGATATTTGTATGGAAGTACTCAAGAGCAAAGTGATAGATTTTCTTGAATGGATTGCTTATAAGTTATTCGATACAAAACAAAGGCGATTTATAACAAACTTGTTTACTCAAAAACAGAAAAAGAAGATTAAAAGGCTATTTAGTCGAGGGAATATTCAAACTCATTTACGTGAAATTGAACTAACCAAATTTCGGCTTCAGAATCTCGGTTTTACACAACGTGGGTTAAATGATCTTAGAAACATATATCAAGAGAGTAAGGATCCCTTTATAAAAAGAAAAGCTGCATGGGAGTTATCCTTATGGCATGCGAATCAAAATAATAGAGAGAATGCATGCCGTTGTCTGGAAATGTTGCCCCAAGCAATTGAAGGAGAGACGGATTCTGAACAATTACGTCGTGTGGCCATAATAGAAGCAGAATGTCATGAATTATTGGGAAATATTGAGGCGGCTAAACGTACTATAATGTCCGCATTAGAAGAGGGACCTAATGCCGATCTTTATCTTGCGGCTGCGAATTTAGAATCATCAGCTTCTGCGCGCATAAAGTGGATCAACAAAGCATTGCAGTTGTATGGAATCAGTACTGTTTCATTAATGACGTCTACCGATCGTCCCTTGTATGACTGCCTCGTATGCGAGCGTGAAATAAGCGAAGGGGTGCGGCTTTCGGAACACGAGACTGTAAAAGTCACAGTCATTATTCCTGTCTATAATGCCGAAGATGTTATTGACACGTCACTAGGGTCTGTACTCACACAAACATGGACCAATTTGGAAATATTTGTTGTCGATGATTGCAGTACGGACCGGACAGTCTCCATTGTAGAAGAATATGTAGCGCGTGATAAGAGAGTGCATTTGATCAAAGCAAAATCTAACGGAGGTGCTTATGTAGCTCGCAACCTTGCGCTTCGCGAGGCGTCGGGTGATTTTGTGACGGTGAATGACGCCGATGACTGGTCGCATCCTGAAAAGATTGAGAAACAAGTGCGTCATTTACTAGAAAATCCGTCAGTGATCGGAAACACTTCTCAGCAGGCACGTGCAACTAATGAACTCAAATTTTTCAGGAGAGGTAAGCCGGGGGCCTATATATTTAGCAATATGTCATCCTTTATGTTCCGTCGTAAGCCCGTGATGGAAGCGGTCGGGTACTGGGATTGTGTCCGGTTTGGCGCAGATTCCGAATTTATCAAAAGGATTAAAAAAGTTTTTGGTGAGGAAGCAGTAGTCGAGGTGCCAACAGGTCCTCTCTCTTTCCAACGTCAATCTGAATCGTCTCTGACTGGAAACTCCGCCTTCGGCTTTCCTGGATACTTCATGGGAGCACGTAAAGAATATGCTGAGGCACAGACTTATTTCCATAGTCAAAATAAGAATTTACGTTATGAATTTCCTCAACAGTCACGTCCTTTTGCTGTTCCGGAGCCAATGTTGCCGAAACGTCAAGGTTCTGGTAGACGTCACTTTGATGTGATCTTGGCATCTGATTTTCGTTTAGACGGGGGATCCAACATATCGAACTTAGAGGAGATCAAAGCCCAGAAACAGATGGGACTTCGTACAGGATTGATTCAGATGTCCCGGTATGATTATCCTCCCCGAAAAAAAATCAATCCCAAAATACGGGATCTAATTGACGGTGATAGCGTCCAAATGATCGTCTATGGGGAGAAGGTGTCATGTGACATACTACTTCTGAGGTATCCTCCTATATTGCAGGAATGGCAACGTTTTGTTCCAGATGTGAAAGCTAAAGACATTCGTGTTATCGTGAACCAGACCCCTATGAGCGATTATGGGCCGAATGCCGTGTTGCGTTACGATATTAGAAGAGCCAGTGAACACCTTCAGGAATATTTTGGAAAGGAAGGTGTATGGCATCCAATCGGTCCACTCATTCGAAAAGCACTCCATGAGCATCATGCTGAGGAGTTAAAGTCTATCACTTTAGCAAAAGAGGACTGGTCAAACATTATTAATGTAGAGGAGTGGAAACGCCCTTCACGCCCTAAAAGGGGGACAAGCGTGAGAATAGGAAGGCATTCTAGAGACCAATACGTAAAATGGCCTTCAAATCGAGAAGAATTGCTTGCAATTTATCCAGATTCAGATGGATATGAAGTACATATACTTGGTGGAGCGGAAATACCGAGGAGGGTACTTGGACGGCTACCTTCCAATTGGCACGTATTAGAGTTTGGAGAGATGCATCCTAAGGACTTTCTATCCACGTTGGATGTCTTTGTGTATTTCACACATCCTAATTGGATAGAAGCCTTTGGTCGGGTGATCATAGAAGCTATGGCGGCAGGTGTACCGGTTATTGTCCCGTATAGTTACCAAGAGTTATTTAGAGAAGCTGCGATTTATGCCAACCCTTTTGAAGTGAAGGAAAAAATTAACCAACTAATGAGTGATGATGATTACTATGAAGCTCAAGTGAATAGAGCGTATGAATATGTTGAACAACATTTTGGGTATTCAACCCATTTATCTCGATTGAGAAAGGAGTTAACCAATGGTAGAGAAAAAGAATGGGACAAAAAACATGCCTTTTAGATTATTTGGTCAAAAGGTCTCTCCAGCCATGTTTTTGGCAACGGCTGCTACTGATGGGGTTGGGTTTCACTTCGGTCAATCAGCAGAAGATGTGATTTTATTAAGACTGTTTAAGAAGTTTAAGGGTGATATTAGAAACGGCTTTTATGTAGATGTTGGCGCTTTTCATCCTCGCAAGTATTCTAACACGTTTATATTGCATACTTTCTTCGGTTGGAAAGGGATTAACATCGATGCTTCCGATAAAACTATAGAACATTTTAAACAAGATCGTCCCAAAGATATAAATCTGCATACTGCTGTTGGGAATTTTAGAAGGGAAACTGATTATTGGAAGTTTAATTTTCCAGCAAGAAACACTGTTTTAGAAGAAAATGTTCAGCGCCAATTGCTTAAAGGTGATGTAGAAATCGTTGGAAAAGAAAAAATTCGTGTGCAACCACTAGCAGATATTTTAGATGAATATCTACCAGCTGGGCAGGAAATTGATTTATTAAATATAGATGTTGAAGGTTTAGATCTTCAGGTATTAAAGTCTAATAATTGGGAAAAATATTGTCCAAACGTTATTTTAATTGAGGACTACTCTGTTCAAGAAGTTGGATTAGAGAACAGTGATATTCACCAGTATCTGAAAAATATCGGATATAAATTTAATTCTCATGCATTCGATACATCTATTTATATAAAAGAGAAACTTTATGATGAACAGCATGTTAAATCGGAAGACACAATTAGTAAGAAACAAATTGATGTTAAATTTTTGATTAGTGAAAAACATGATGTGCTAAATAGAGCAGCGATTTTAGCAGAGGCTCATCCTGAGTATAGGAAACTGAACAATAAAATAGACAGCACTGTCAAAATGAATAAATTACTCCAAGAAGAAATTAAAATTCGAGAGGAACAAAACAAAATACTTAGTTCAAAAATAAGAGAGGAAGAAGAGAGATTAAAGGAACTTAAAAGTGAGATGAATAAACTGAGATTAAACTTTCAAGAAATAAAGGAAGGATACGAAAAAGTTAAACGAGAAAGAAACTATTTTAAGAGGGAATATACTAAAATTCAACATAGTCGTGTATGGCGATATTCGAAACCTATAAGAAAAACAATGGATTTTCTAAAAACGTTAAAAAGGAAACTGTTTAGTGGATTTGAACCGAGAGAGGTTCAGAAAAAAGACAGGTCTGAAAATATAGAGGAGAGCAAATCAAATAAACATAAAAGGGGTAAGTCCAAACAACAGAAAAAAATAAAAAAATTAATATTAGAACAAAAAAAACGTCTTTATAATCTTGGTTTTACACAACGTGGGTTAAATGATCTTAGAAACATATATCAAGAGAGTAAGGATCCTTTTGCAAAAAGAGCAGCTGCGTGGGAGGTTGCTTTATGGTATGCGAATCAACATAATAGAGAGGATGCCCGTCGTTGTCTGGAAGTATTACCCCAAGCAGTTGATGGTGGGGCTGGTCCGCGGTTACGTCGTGTGGCCATAATAGAAGCAGAATGTCATGAATTATTGGGAAATATTGAGGCGGCTAAACGTACTATAATGTCCGCATTAGAAGAGGGACCTAATGCCGATCTTTATCTTGCGGCTGCGAATTTAGAATCATCAGCTTCTGCGCGCATAAAGTGGATCAACAAAGCATTGCAGTTGTATGGAATCAGTACTGTTTCATTAATGACGTCTACCGATCGTCCCTTGTATGACTGCCTCGTATGCGAGCGTGAAATAAGCGAAGGGGTGCGGCTTTCGGAACACGAGACTGTAAAAGTCACAGTCATTATTCCTGTCTATAATGCCGAAGATGTTATTGACACGTCACTAGGGTCTGTACTCACACAAACATGGACCAATTTGGAAATATTTGTTGTCGATGATTGCAGTACGGACCGGACAGTCTCCATTGTAGAAGAATATGTAGCGCGTGATAAGAGAGTGCATTTGATCAAAGCAAAATCTAACGGAGGTGCTTATGTAGCTCGCAACCTTGCGCTTCGCGAGGCGTCGGGTGATTTTGTGACGGTGAATGACGCCGATGACTGGTCGCATCCTGAAAAGATTGAGAAACAAGTGCGTCATTTACTAGAAAATCCGTCAGTGATCGGAAACACTTCTCAGCAGGCACGTGCAACTAATGAACTCAAATTTTTCAGGAGAGGTAAGCCGGGGGCCTATATATTTAGCAATATGTCATCCTTTATGTTCCGTCGTAAGCCCGTGATGGAAGCGGTCGGGTACTGGGATTGTGTCCGGTTTGGCGCAGATTCCGAATTTATCAAAAGGATTAAAAAAGTTTTTGGTGAGGAAGCAGTAGTCGAGGTGCCAACAGGTCCTCTCTCTTTCCAACGTCAATCTGAATCGTCTCTGACTGGAAACTCCGCCTTCGGCTTTCCTGGATACTTCATGGGAGCACGTAAAGAATATGCTGAGGCACAGACTTATTTCCATAGTCAAAATAAGAATTTACGTTATGAATTTCCTCAACAGTCACGTCCTTTTGCTGTTCCGGAGCCAATGTTGCCGAAACGTCAAGGTTCTGGTAGACGTCACTTTGATGTGATCTTGGCATCTGATTTTCGTTTAGACGGGGGATCCAACATATCGAACTTAGAGGAGATCAAAGCCCAGAAACAGATGGGACTTCGTACAGGATTGATTCAGATGTCCCGGTATGATTATCCTCCCCGAAAAAAAATCAATCCCAAAATACGGGATCTAATTGACGGTGATAGCGTCCAAATGATCGTCTATGGGGAGAAGGTGTCATGTGACATACTACTTCTGAGGTATCCTCCTATATTGCAGGAATGGCAACGTTTTGTTCCAGATGTGAAAGCTAAAGACATTCGTGTTATCGTGAACCAGACCCCTATGAGCGATTATGGACCGAATGCCGTGTTGCGTTACGATATTAGAAGAGCCAGTGAACACCTTCGGGAATATTTTGGTAAGGAAGGAGTATGGCATCCAATCGGACCACTCATTCGAAAGGCACTCCATGAGCATCATGCTGAGGAGTTAAAGTCTATCACTTTAGCAAAAGAGGACTGGTCAAACATTATTAATGTAGAGGAGTGGAAACGCCCTTCACGCCCTAAAAGGGGGACAAGCGTGAGAATAGGAAGGCATTCTAGAGACCAATACGTAAAATGGCCTTCAAATCGAGAAGAATTGCTTGCAATTTATCCAGATTCAGATGGATATGAAGTACACATACTTGGTGGAGCGGAAACGCCGAAGAAGGCACTTGGACGATTACCTTCCAATTGGCATGTATTAGAGTTTGGAGAGATGCATCCTAAGGACTTTCTATCCACGTTGGATGTCTTTGTGTATTTCACACATGCTGATTTAGTTGAAGCCTTTGGTCGAGTGATCATAGAAGCTATGGCGGTAGGTGTACCGGTTATTGTTCCGTATAGTTACCAAGAGTTATTTAGAGAAGCTGCGATTTATGCCAACCCTTTTGAAGTGAAGGAAAAAATTAACCAATTAATGAGTGATGATGATTACTATGAAGCTCAAGTGAATAGAGCGTATGAATATGTTGAACAACATTTTGGGTATTCAAAGCATGCCGACAGAATAAAAAAATACAGAGGTGATCTCCTTGGAAAATTTGGTGGATAAAATAAAACATAGGCAAATAAAAAAAATAAAAAATAAAGAAGCTAATATAGGTATAGTTGGATTGGGGTATGTGGGTTTACCACTTGCCATAACATTTTCTAATTCAAATTTTAAAGTGATAGGTTTTGATATTGATCATGAAAAAGTACTGAGTATAAATAATGGGAAGAGCTATATTAAACATATTAAAGATGATCAAATAAACTATTTTGTAGAGAAAGGAAATCTCTGTGCAACAACTGATTTTTCAATAATAGAACAACAAGATGTTGTTATACTCTGCCTTCCAACACCTCTTAACAAATATAGAGAACCAGACTTATCTTATATCACAAATACAATGGAAAAAATTTGTCCGTTTTTAAAAAGTGGTCAGTTATTAAGTTTAGAAAGTACGACATATCCTGGAACTACAGAAGAGGTACTTAAACCAACAATAGAATCGAAAGGGTTTTGCGTTGGTGAAGACTTCTATTTAGTCTATTCTCCTGAAAGAGAGGATCCGGGAAATCCCGGCTTTTCTACTAGCAATATTCCTAAAGTTATAGGGGGTATAACATCGAATTGTCTTGATGTGGGTGTAGCTCTATATAAAGAAGTAATAGAAAAAGTAGTTCCTGTAAGTTCTACAAAGGCAGCAGAGTTAACTAAATTATTAGAGAATATTTATAGAGCAGTGAATATTGGATTGGTGAACGAAATGAAGATAGTAGCGGACAAAATGAATATAGATATCTGGGAAGTTATTGATGCTGCTGCTACGAAACCTTTTGGTTTTACACCCTTTTATCCTGGACCTGGATGGGGAGGGCATTGTATTCCTATCGATCCATTTTATCTTACATGGAAGGCAAGGGAGTATGGTTTAAATACAAGGTTCATTGAACTCTCTGGTGAAATTAATAGGTTGATGCCTGATTGGGTGGTTCAAAAGGTAGTAGATGCGTTAAATGAAAGAGAAAAGGCATTAAAAAACTCAAATATCCTTGTTTTAGGGATATCTTACAAGAAAAATATTGCGGATGTAAGGGAATCTCCGGCTATAAAGATCATGGAAAAATTAAGGGAGAGAGGAGGGAATGTTTTCTATTCTGATCCATTTGTGCCAAGGTTTCCTAAAATGAGGGAACATATTTTTGATTTGCAATCTATAGAAATAAATGAAGAAAACTTAGAGAAAATGGATTGTGTACTTTTGGCTACTGATCACGATCTATTTGATTACAACTTAATTTTAAAACACAGCAATTTAATAGTAGATACAAGGTGTGTTTACAAAAAAAGGACATCCTAACATAATAAGAGCATAATTGATATTTTTGGTCTTTAACTCGTTTCTTTGATATAGATCTGTCATACGTCTACACATTAGATATCATTAAAAAAGACTCAAAATAGTTTTCACATACTCGTTATATTCTCATGAGACGTTTTGGAACGGTTTATGTCAATCGGATTTAACGTTTGACCGAAAGCTCTGTCCAATTTTATATGGAGATTTAAACAAAGTCGTTGGTCCAAAATAGGGACATAAAAATTTGGTGTATAGTCGTGATGGATGGAGCTGAATTGTTTTAGCGATCCTTTTCCACCACAAGTACTGGCCCTAAACAGGACGAGATGGAGTACTTAATCTGTACTGTTTTCTTAAAATCTGTTGGAAGTGGAGCGTCTTTTTCCTGAATATTTTGTTTAACGAACAAAGATTTTTAATTGAAGGGTTGATGAACTCTTAAACCCGGGTGAATAGTGTAGTTGATGTTTAAAGCGTAGGCCCTGAGGTTATGGAATTCCAGTTTAATTTTGCCCACCAATACGTTATAATGATGTAAGGTTTGACAAGGGTTCAAAAGGGGATATTGGACTTATGTCACGCTTTCGAGAGCATAAGTTATTTTACACATTTGTCATACTTGTGGATACGTTAATCGTCATCGGTTCTTATTATGCTGCCTTTCATGTGCGGTTTTCCATCGGCAATATCCCGATACGGAATATGCAAGCCTTTTTAGATGTTTTACCCTGGATGGCACTTATATCCATCTTGGTTTTTTTATTGTACGACGCCTATGTGATTGCCAGTCGCGTGACTTGGGAAAACATTTCGTCGACTATCGTATCCGTTGTCGTGATCGCCGGTTTAATTGGTCTGGCTTCTTTTACCTTCAGAGCGTTTGCTTTTCCACGTTCCATCATTTTAATAGGAGCATGTATTTCGTTAACGGCTATTCTATTCTGGAAATATATGTTAAGTATTTTTATTAAAGACGACACGAAAAATATTTTGATCATTGGTACCGATGAAGAAGTACACCATGTACAGGAACGAGTAGCACAAAACATGTCGAAACGCGCTAACTTCATTTCTTTGCCACCCGATGAGAAACTCGATGTTATGTATTCACGTATTGCAAAAGCAGATAACGTGTTTATTTGTGACAGTGTCGACAAAAGGATCAGCCAGACCCTCATTCAGGAATGCATGGTGAAGCAAGTGAAAGTATATGTCGTCCCTGAAGCGTATGAGCTGTTACTTAGCAAGGCAGATGCGACGACGTTCGACGACCTACTCGTCATGTCTGTAAAAGATTGGAAGCTCCCGCCCGATAAGCAAATCATCAAGCGAATAGGTGATTTAGTGTTTTCGATCTGTCTACTCATTTTAACCCTCCCCATCATGATTGTTGTGGCTTTGGCGCTTAAGATTTCAGAACCGAGACATCCTGTGATTTATAAGCAAAAAAGAATGACAATAGACGACAAGGAATTCGACATTTATAAATTCCGCACTATGATTCCGAATGCAGAGTGTAACAGCGGCCCCGTTTTAGCGTCTAAATCTGATGAACGGATTACACCTGTCGGCCGTTTTTTACGGGCGACAAGACTCGACGAACTCCCCCAATTGTTCAATGTGTTAAAAGGGGACATGTCCGTTGTCGGTCCACGGCCTGAAAGGCCGCACTTTACAAAAATTTATAAGAAAAAATACGGCGCCTACCGCTATCGGTCGGCCGTAAAAGCTGGATTGACCGGATTGGCTCAAATTAATGGAAAATACGAAACGGACGTTGAAGACAAGTTGCGTTACGATCTGTATTACATTCGCAATTACTCTGTATTTTTCGATATTGTGATTATTCTTAAGACCTTGAAGGTTTTGTTGGATAAGCAAAAGGCGTCGGGGGTTGCTCTGCCAAAGAAGGTGAAGAACATGAAAGAAAGTAAAAACATCGGGATGTAGTATCTGGGGGGATTGAATTGAAGATCAAAAAAGCGATTATTCCGGCTGCCGGGCTGGGTACACGATTTCTGCCGGCGACAAAAGCCCAACCGAAAGAGATGCTTCCCATCGTAGACAAGCCTACCATCCAGTATATTGTCGAGGAAGCGGTGCAGTCGGGTATCGAAGACATTATGATTGTAACAGGCCGTGGCAAGCGAGCGATTGAAGACCACTTCGATAAGTCGTATGAACTGGAAGCAGTCTTGGCCTCGAAGAAGAAAACAGGCTTATTGCATGAAGTTGAGAACATATCGAATATGGTCGATATACATTACATCAGGCAAAAGGAAGCCAAAGGTTTGGGCCACGCTATTTGGTGTGCGCGTAAGTTTGTTGGAGATGAGCCGTTTGCTGTCCTTTTAGGGGATGACATTGTCGTATCTGAAGAACCCTGTCTTAAACAGCTGATCTATGTTTTTGAGCGGTATCACTCTTCCGTCATCGGTGTGCAACAGGTGGAACCTGAAGATGTCAGCCAATACGGTGTGATTAAACCGAACGGAAATCCGCTGGAACCTGGTGTGCATAACGTCATCGATCTGGTTGAGAAGCCGCGGCAAGAGGATTCGCCGTCGAATATGGCGATTATGGGACGTTATGTTTTACGCCCGGAAATTTTTAACATTTTGCGAGATCTCCCCCCGGTGCCGGAGGTGAAATCCAACTGACGGATGCTCTAAGAGTATTGAACCAATCTCAAGCAATCCTTGGCTATGAATTTGCGGGACGGCGGTACGACGTAGGGAATAAGTTCGGTTTTATTCAAGCAACGGTGGACTTTGCGTTAGATCGCGACGATCTACGTGATGACGTTCTCCGTTACCTTGAAGAAACACTCGATAAAAATAAAGCCTTGAAAGGGTAAACAGAGAGTATGTTGGTCTGACAAACAGAAATGAGGGGAGAAAAAACACTTATGTTTAACGTTACGGTTATTGGCACTGGATATGTGGGCCTAGTATCGGGAACTGTTTTTGCTGATAAAGGAAACTCGGTGATTTGTCTGGACATTGATGAAGAGAAAATTAACAGACTTTTACGAGGAGATGTCCCGATTTACGAGCCTGGACTGCAAGAATTGGTTATACGTAACATGTCCAGTGGACGATTGGACTTTACGACGGATGCGAAGCGAGCTGTTCAATCCTCAGATATCATTTTTATTGCGGTTGGTACACCGTCTGCTGAAGATGGGAGTGCTGATTTAAGGTACGTCCAAGCTGTTTGCCGGGATATCGCCCAGAATATGGACAGACACAAGATTATCGTCAATAAAAGTACTGTGCCCGTAGGAACAGCGGACAAAGTCAAGCTTTGGATAGAGGAACACCTGGAAAAAGATGTTCCGTTCGACGTGGTGTCATGCCCGGAGTTTTTGCGTGAAGGGTCGGCAGTGAGAGATTCTTTGAATCCGGATCGCATCGTCATCGGGGGAGCCAATCCGGAAGCTGTCAAAGTATTGAACAAATTGCATGAACCGTTTGACGCTCCGATCATTGAGACGGATCCGAGAAGTGCTGAAATGATTAAATACGCCTCTAATGCTTTTTTGGCGACTAAAATATCGTTCATAAACGAAATATCAAATATTTGCGAAAAAGTCGATGCAGACGTGACTATGGTTGCACAAGGCATCGGGTTGGACAAACGAATCGGTTCCCATTTTTTGAAGGCGGGAGTCGGTTATGGTGGCTCTTGCTTTCCAAAAGATACGAATGCCCTTATACAGATTGCGGAAGATGTGGACCACGATTTTGAGCTGTTGAAATCAGTGGTGAAGATCAACAGCCAACAGCGGCTGAAAGTTATTGAAAAGCTGCAGCAACAACTGGGACGCCTGGAGGACAAAGTTATTGGTATTCTGGGACTGGCTTTCAAGCCGAACACGGATGACATGCGTGAAGCGCCGTCAGTTGATGTTATTCACAATTTGAAAGAATATAATAGTAAAATTAAGGTGTACGATCCGGTGGCAATGGCAATGGCGCGAAGGGTTCTTCCAGCTGACGTCGTATACTGTGATGGCATTGAAGAATTGCTTCAAGGTGTCGATGCAGCTGTCCTGTTGACAGAGTGGGAAGACTTTAAGACAATTAATTGGGGGCTCATGAAGGATAAGATGCACAGGCCCGTGGTGATAGACGGAAGGAATGTGTTTGATCCAGAGGAAATGAGGGCGATGGGCATTCAGTATAGCAGTTTTGGACGCCAAAATAGTCAACAGATCCTCCAGGAATTGGTTAACAGTTAAATGATCCGACATGAAGTGAAACATTTTGACACAAAGTACCGTCTATATAAGTGAACAGACAGAAAAAGTTTTTGTGATTTGACAGGGGTGTCTTCATCTTGAAGCCAATGGCGGAGAGACATTCATACTCACTTCAATCAGCTCATGGTATACCTTACTTAGTCAGTATTTACCCGTTTATCAGACGGATTGTCGAAGTACTGATTGCAGTACTCTTGTTGGTACTGACCCTGCCGACAACGCTTGTTGTGGCTGTACTGATTAAACTTGAATCACCAGGCCCTATCTTGTATCGACAAGAACGGTTAGGCCAGAATTGGAAGAAATTTTACATTTATAAATTTCGTTCCATGCGTGTTGATGCAGAAAAGGATGGACCTCAATGGGCGAAAAAGAATGATCCGCGCGTGACGAAAATCGGGAGGTTTATTCGCCAAACTCGTATTGACGAAATTCCGCAATTGTTCAATGTGATTAAGGGAGACATGAGCTTGATTGGACCGCGACCGGAGCGTGAATGTTTTACGCGCAAGTTTGTGAAGAAGATTCCCCAATTTACGCAGCGCCTCTCGGTGAAACCTGGTTTAACAGGATGGGCTCAAGTGAATGGCGGATATGACGTGTCACCAGAGCAAAAATTTGAAATGGATATGTATTACATACGGCATCAGTCGCCCGTCCTCGATTTAAAAATATTGCTGAAGACGGTGAAGGTCGTATTGACAGGTGAAGGTGCAAGGTGAACTGAAAGTCAGGAGGTATCCCGACAGAGGGAGTACCTCCTTTAAATGTTTTGCAACTACAGAAGGAATATTTTCGCAAGTAAGATCATTATACACCAAAAAGGCAAGCTGAGTAGCGTGGCAGAGGTGATTCCAATCCAAAATGACGCGTTGACGCGTTGGCAGCTGTCCACTTATCGTGCCACCCCCGTTTAGTGTGTTGCGACCCATTATAAAGGGGGATTATTACGTTTTCTTTACAGCATTGTAAAAATTGCATCACATTCACGTACTATAATGGAACGGCAACCCAGTCTTCTTTTACCTTCTTGTATTGAATAACATGGCTTCCCCATTTTTGAAAGAATGACGTGAGGCTAGCCTTGTTTTGTTCGCGGACAGAAATTAAGACGGTGACTTTATCCGTAAACGTCTTGTCGTGGAAGAAACAAACTTTGTTAAGTTGTTGCTCTACTTTGTTCCACATCGCGTAATCCATGTTTAGTTCATAAAAAAGGTGTTTTTCGCGCTGTACCAGTTGAGCTTGCCGAAGGCCTTGGCTTGCAGATCGCGTATAAGCCCGGACCAACCCTCCCGCTCCCAGCTTAATTCCTCCAAAGTAGCGAGTGACGATCACCAATGTGTCTGTAAGGCCGTTTTTCTTGATTGTCTCCAAAATAGGGACCCCGGCAGTCCCGCTCGGTTCTCCGTCGTCGTTCGCCTTCTGGATGTATCCGTTTTCCCCGATGACATAGGCGTAGCAGTTGTGCGTGGCGTCCCAGTGCTTTTTGGATACAGTGTGAATGTGGCCTTTGGCTGTCTCCTCGTCAGGAGCTGGGTAGACGTGGGCGATAAAACGGGATTTCTCGATTGTGATCTCGTCGGTAGCGTAAGCTGCAACGGTTTTGTAAGGCAAACATCATGTCTCCTTTCCAAAAGAAGAGGGGCCTAAGATTCAGCCCCGGTGTTGACGGTGGATGTCGTTGGAAGGTTTAAGTGCGCTTTTAAAATGTTGCCGACTCGCTCTGCCTCGCCTTCTTCCAAAATGAAGTACGACCTGTCCCGCATAACGTCTGTACCTTCCAGCGTTAAGGATTCGATGTTCTCTTTCGGAATACTGCCGTATTTGCGCGAGAAGGCTAACAGTTCGCCGCCGCTCACGTTCATGTCGACGTTGCGGCCGAGGCTCTCGATGATGTCGTCAATTTTTGTCAAACTGGAGAAACTGGCGCCTTTTTGCATCAGTTGGGCGAGCACTTCGCGCTGCCGTTCGTTGCGTCCGGCGTCTCCGCCCCACTCCTTGCGCATGCGCACGTAAGCGAGGGCTTCTTTGCCGTTCAGGTGGGCCGGCCCTTCTTCAAAGTAAATTTCTTCTCCCCCGTCAAAAGCTTTCTGCTTAAACGCCCGCTCAACGTTGACGTCGACGCCGCCTAACGTGTCAATAATTTCGACAAATCCGTCAAAGTTAATTTTAGCAAAGTAGTCGATGGGAATGTCGAGCAGTTCTTCCACAGTCGTGATGGTGCTTTCGATACCGGTCCCGGGTTGTTGCACTTCGGCGAGGGAATAGGCGTGGTTTATTTTGTCCTCTTTGCCGATGGCGGGGATGTACGTTAACGTATCCCGCGGAATGCTGAGTATTTTGGCTGACTTGTCTTCCGGGTTGACTGTGACGACCATTAACACATCGGGGCGTCCGACGTCTTGTTTATCAGGGCGTTCGTCGATCCCCATGATCAGCAGTGAGACGGGGTCGTCTGTATTGACGGCCTGTTCCCGCTTGTCTGACTTATCGCCTCTGGCCAGTTCGTACTGCGTGTCGGAAAAAGCACCGAGGACGTTGTACAGAATGTAAGCTCCGAATACGAAAATGCCCACCAACATGAACACCATGATCCGTAAAAACCAGTTCGGTTTTTTTCTTCTCTGTCGGCGGCGTCTGCCCCGTTGAGGCAAACGGCTTGCCCGGCTTCTGTCTATCCTCTCCAAGTCTGGAAACCTCGCTTTTTTCTAGTTACGTGTCCTTTTCTATATTAAAGCTTAATGGCTAGTTCAGCAACTCATACTGTCGAATTTTAGTAGAAAGTTGCTTTTGTACGATTTAACTCTAAATGGGCGCGTAATGTTTCAACGGCTCTGTTTTTGCTGGATTCATTGACGATGAAGTAGTAAGCGTCTGACCATTCGTCGGTTCCTGTCAGTTCCAGTCGTTCGATGTCGTCGTCTGTGACGTTGCCGTACAGGCGCTGCAGCTGGTAAAGTTGCCACGGTGTCAAATTCGTCTTCACGTTACGGCCGACAATTTTCAAGATGTCGTCGATCTTTGTTACCGTGGAGAAACGGGACGATTTGTCGATGAGCGACCTGAGCACTTGCTGTTGTCGCAAGTTGCGGTCGAAGTCGTTGCTGTTTTTGCGCTCGCGCACGTAGTAGAGGGCGGCTCGACCGTCCAAAGTCATCGGTCCTTTCGTGTAGTGGTGCCCCTCAACAGTGAAGTCGCGGGGAACGTTCACGTCGACCCCGCCGAATGTGTCGACTAACTGTTCGAACCCCCTCATGTTAATGCTCACCGTGTAGTCGATAGGGATGCCGAGAAACTGTTCCACTGTTTTTTTCGTCGATTCCAGACCTTTCCCGCGGGAATAGGCGTGGTTGATTTTGTCGTACACATGGTGGGAGACGTCCGCCAGGGCGGTCTTTGTATCCCGCGGGATGCTCATCATTTTGATCGTGCGATTGTCGGGGTTGGCGGTGAACACGATAATCGTGTCGGTTCGCCCGCTGTCGTGTCGGCGTTCGTCGATCCCGACAACGAGGAACGCGAGGGGCCGTTTCAGGTTTTTGTTCAACGGCGGAGGAGAGAGTGAGTCCTTATCCCGTTCGGCTTTCGGTAGTCTGTCGACTGTGTCGTGACCGGCCTTGTCCCCCTGGGAGATGCCCGACGGTTGGGGGCGAGCGTTCTCCGTTTGTGCGATGTCGTTCGTCGAATGGCCCGGGTTTCCGGTATCCATCCACTGCGCAAAAGCGACAGCGGCCACAATTGAGGCGAATACGAGGACTCCCGTCGCGCGCAGGGCTTTTTTCCCACGGTTTCGCATGGCACACTCTCTCCAATCGTGAAACTGCGTTTAACGGGTAGTATGTGTTGGAGCGGTACGTTTTAAAGATGGTTCGTGGAATTAGACGCCCTTTGTGGGGCAAAGGTTTCACATCAAGATGGGGGGTGGGCTTTTGCTGTCATTATTTCAGCAAGGAGGCGCGCTCCCCTTGAGAATTGTCTTAACATATTTTTACCGCCTTCGCGCAGTGAATCGTTGCGGCGGAGTCATGTAGATGGGTGCTTTCCTTCCGGGCCCGCACCTGTCGAAGAGGCTTTTCGACTCGCCAAAAAATGGACGCACGTGGTACACTGTGTGTAAGTCTTACAGGAGGCTCGGGGCTATGGTGAAACAGTGCATCCGGACCGCTGGCATGATGCTCTTCATTTTTATACTGAACGCTTGCAGTTTAGGCGAACCGGATCAGGTGGGACAGGAGCCGGCAGAGAAGCCGACAGAAACGCGCGAGTGGGTCGTCAAATGGAACGGCGAGCCTGATCCGGCTTTTCTGGAAACGGTAGATGTGTTGCGCAAGAATGATGAAGATCAAACGATGCTGGTAAAGGTTCACGAGGATGTCGATCAAGAAAAGTGGCGGGCCGAATGGCTGCTCCACGATCAAGTGGAGTATATTCAACCGAATTTCCAGTATAAATTAAACAACGAAACGGTAGATGAACGAGGGGAGGCTCCTTCAGCAGCGGCGAAGGAGCCTTCTCCCGATTATTTTTTGCGACAGACGTCCGCTGTCGAAGCGTGGGACGTGTGGAAACCGAAGAAAGAAGTGGTCATCGCCGTCATCGACACGGGAGTGGATTTGGACCATCCGCTCATTGCCCCGCACATCGTCAACCCGATGAATATCGCTTACCCTGGCGAGGGGGCGGAAGATATTACGGTAGAGGACATCCAAAGGCCAGAGGAGCGAGGAAAGACAGCCGAAGAAATTGACGCGATGTATGCAGAGAGCGGCGTCTACAACGACTACGAAGAACGGCTCGGAGCAGTCGGCCATGGCACGGGGGTCGTCGGGGTCTTGTTGCAAATGTTGGGGTTGGTCGATGGAGAAAATCCGGTCGAATCGACAGAGACGACAGCCAAAATTATGCCGATCAAAGTGATGGGGTACCACGACGGTGAGAAGAAAGGCGGGTCCGACTTTGACATGTCAGAGGCGATCCGTATGGCAGTAAATCGAGGGGCAGACATTATATCCCTCTCCCTCGGCGACTGGGCGTATTCAAAAAACGCGCGGGATGCCGTAGAGTATGCAGAGGAGTCCGGAGTGCTAGTCGTGGCGGCTGCCGGAAACCGACAGGGGGCGACCAATGAACCGATCTTTTATCCTGCCGCTTTCCCCACTGTGCTCGCCGTTGGAGGCGTGACGGCCGACGGGGTGTTTGACGTCTACTCCAATCACGGGACAGGCCTCGATCTGGTGGCACCGGACGAACACATTTGGACGACGGGCAATCGGGACGGAGAACGGTTCCGCCTTGTAGACGGGAACTCCTTTTCAACGCCACAAGTGACAGCTGTGGCAGCGATGGTGATGCAACAGCACCCCACCATGTCACCGGCTCAAGTGCGCAATTTACTGCGCCAAACGGCAGACACGGATGTCCACGGGTGGAACGAACAGACGGGTTATGGACGGGTGAACGCCTTTCGCGCGTTGACGGAAGCGCCTCAGCCCGACATTTATGAAGAAAATGAAACGCAGGACACGGCGGCACGCGTTTCGATTAATGCCAGAGCCGAAGCGGTACTGAATCGTCCCGACGATGAAGACTGGTTTGTGTTTGACGTTCCGAATTTGAGTGACGCTCTCGATTTTCACGTAAAAGTGCGGCTGGAGATGCCCCGTTCGTTAGAAAGCGGTGTCGAGGTGCGCATCAAACAGCCGGGGAAGGAAACGTTCGTCACGTATACGCTGGAGCGTTCAGACGAGGTACTGCTGACGTTGAGACCGGGTGAGACGTATGTGAACGTCCGTTTTCACGAGAGTGAGCCTTCCCGATTCCTCGCCTACGCGCTGGAGACGGAGGTGCTCATGTCTCCGGATCTGTACGAGGACAACGACCAGCAGTGGCATGCACACGAGTTAGACCTGGATGAGGCAACGCTCGTCGAAGGGACGTTTCATACAGAAGGGGACGATGATTGGTACCGCCTCAGGACACCAGAGGGCGGCAATTTGTACGTGGACGTGTCAGCTGCTTCGCCGCGCACCGATCTCGTTCTGTTCGTACAGCAACTGGGGGGCAGTGGCGTACTCGTCGACGAAAACGGGCCTACCGGAAGGGAACAGTTGCAAATCCGGGCCGAAGCCGGCGGGATTTACTACGTTCGCGTCAGCGATCTGAACATGCACCCCACCGTGGGCAAGTACGATTTGGCCGTCCATTACGAGCCCCTCGTCAACGACGTCAGCGAGCCGAACGACCGATCCGATCAGGCGCGGCATTTGTCCCATCCGTCGACTCCGGTTGAATCTTCCCTTCACAGTGCTGCAGACTACGACTGGTACCAGTTGACCGTGCCACGGGAATCGGACGTGACAGTGCGCATCGACGGTCTGGAAGAGGCGGTTCGGGCGGAAGTCACCGTGTACGACGAGGAGAGGATGGCACTAGAGCGTCGCGAGATCGCCCCTGGCGACAAATCCCTCAGCTGGACGGAGACACTGCCGGAAGGGCGGTACTACATCCGCGTTCGACGCCTGTCCGGAGAACAAGCCACTCCGTATACGATCACCTATTTTTTGGAATAGGTGCAGAAGCTGTCAATTGACAGGTGCGTGTAAGTTCGCTAACATAAGCATATCATTGAAATGCCGTCGAACGAAACAGATAGGCTCTAACACGGAGGAATTCATGATGGTATTAACTGAAGGACGGCGCTTGTTTTCATCTGAATCGGTAACGGAAGGGCACCCTGACAAAATTTGCGACCAAATATCAGACGCTGTTTTGGATGCGATTTTAACTCAAGATCCGAATGCCCGTGTCGCGTGTGAGACGTCCGTGACGACTGGGCTCGTCCTCGTTGCTGGAGAGATTACGACGACGTGTTATGTGGACATACCGAAAATTGTGCGGCAGACGATTAAGGAGATCGGTTATACGAGGGCAAAGTACGGGTTTGACGCCGATACGTGTGCAGTGCTGACCTCCATTGACGAACAGTCCCCAGAAATTGCAGCCGGCGTCAACGTCGCTTACGAAGATCGGGAAAAGGGAGAAAATCGGCAGACAGACGACAACTTGGGGCAGGGGACCAGGGCTTGATGTTCGGATACGCCTGTAATGAAACGGAGGAACTGATGCCGCTGCCTATCTCGTTAGCCCACAAACTGGCCCGTCGGTTGTCTGAAGTGCGCCGAGACGGAACGCTCCCTTACTTGCGACCCGACGGCAAAACGCAAGTGACCGTCGAATACGACGGGGATCGTCCGGTGCGGGTAGATACCGTCGTCGTTTCCGCTCAACACGCCGAAGAGGTATCGCTGGAACAAATTCGACAAGACATACGTCGCGACGTCATCGAACCTGTCGTGCCCAGTGTGTGGCTCGACAGTGAAACGAAGTACTTTATCAATCCGACGGGGCGGTTCGTCATCGGCGGGCCACAAGGAGACGCCGGTTTGACGGGACGTAAAATTATCGTCGACACGTACGGCGGATACGCCCGACACGGAGGGGGTGCTTTCTCCGGGAAAGATCCGACGAAGGTGGACCGTTCGGCTGCTTACGCTGCGCGCTACGTCGCGAAAAACGTCGTGGCTGCCGGCCTGGCCGACAGGTGTGAAGTTCAGCTGGCCTATGCCATCGGGGTCTCCCAACCCGTATCCATCAGTGTGGACACGTTTGAAACGGGAAAGGTGAGCGAACGGGTGCTCGTACGCCTCATACGACAAAATTTTGACTTACGACCGTCAGGCATTATCCAGATGCTCGATTTGAAACGGCCGATTTACCGGCAAACAGCGACCTACGGCCACTTCGGACGAATGGATCTCGACCTGCCGTGGGAACGTACGGACAAAGCGGAATTGTTGCGCAAGCAGGCTGAGGCAATCGTTTGACATCTCGTGACAAAGACAGATAACAAAAAAAAAACAGAAAGATACTTATATGGGGGATTCATCGTGACTCACATTCGTGCTGAGGGTGTATGGCAGAACCCTTTGTTTGCTGCTTTATTAGTGTGTACCGTCCTTTCACCGGTTTTGCCCGGCGTGTGGCTCGGGTTCATCGCCTTGTGGGCTTGGGGAAAGTACAGGTGGCAGTTGCTGGAAGGGGATCTCGTCACTGTCACACTGCTCGGGCTCGCTTCAGTGGCATTAGTGGCGACACTCGTTCACCAAACGCCGTGGGGGTTTGTCGCCATCCTCTTTCTCACCGTTTACGTGGTAGTTTACAGCTGGATGAAGAAAAGTTTGACGGTGGCCCACTTTCGGACTGGGCTGACGTTGACGGCTGTGACCGGAACCGGCATCGTAGCCGTGATGCTCATAGACCGCCTGGGCGGCTTCGACTTTTTGCCTTCGTCCCTCGCTTACTTCTTTGGCTTGGAGTCGTGGAAGCCGACAGAATCTATCCGCAGTACGGGAACGTCTGGCAACGCCAACCTGGCAGCGGGACTGTTGGTCTGCTTGGCCCTCGTCTGTTTCTACAAGATCGTAGCAGCGGGCCGTTCGTTGAAGCAGCGGCTGTTTTGGGCGGGGATTTTCGCCGTGTACGCGCTCGGATTCGATCTCACGGGAACGCGCATGGCCTGGATTGCTCTCGGCGCAGGGATGGCCGTCCAGCTCTGGTTTTTGTACGGCTCTTTCTTCAAACACTGGCTCAAGAGTTTTCACTTTTCACACGTGTTGCTGCTCATCGCCTTACCGGGCTTACTGTTGCTCTTGGGTAAAGAGTGGCTTCCGAGGGAAGCGAGTTTTGACACAGACCTGTTTTTGCGGTTGCAAATATGGGAGCGGTCGCTGGACATCTTTTACGACAACTGGTTGTTCGGAGTGCTGCCGCTTCACTTCGGCGAAGTGTTCATGGAGTATTTCGGACAGTACGAGTATCACGCCCACAACTTGTGGATTGGCATCGCCGTCGACTTTGGGCTGATCGGGTTTACACTGTTCACGCTGTTGCTCGTGACCGGCCTCATCCGGGGAGTACAGTGGATTCACTGGGCAAACAGCCGTCGCGAGAAAGAGTTGGCCATTGTGCTCATGTCTCTCGTCATGGCCTTTCTCGGCCAGGGTCTGGCCGACTACACGATTCTCGTCCCTCAGACGGGGTGGCTGTTCCTTCTCTCCCTCGGCTTTATTCACATCCGCTGGATGCAGCTCGCGCCTTTGAAGCAACCGAAAATAGAAAAGCGGAAGCTATCCCACTCTCCGCGTGCCGTTCATTAGTCCCCGAGGCCAGGCGGGGATTTTCTTTTGGCTCCAAAATAGGTCTTTAGGCCTAATCCAAGAGGTCGATAGCCAACGATTTGGACATCGGCTAAAATAGATATATTCGCACTGTCCAAAAGTACTAATCCTGTAAAACAAATCGCTGGAAAAGAACAGTATTGCGAAAAATTTAGTAAATTCGTTGCAGTTGTTGTCTAAAGGGGTGAAAAATGTGCGAAATAGCCGGAAAATCGATATTGCTCTTTTAGACAAAGTGATTGAAAATACAGTTGAGGCTGTGGAGCGGAGCAAGTCTCAAATTTTTGAAATAGCCGAAATGGCTCGTAAAGAAGAAGAAGCCCTTTATCAGAAACTTCAGCAAGTGGAAGCAGAAGTGAGGCACGTCATTCGCGAAGTGGACAGGTTGGAGGTGCAGTATCGCATATCCCGCCAACGTTTGGCGGAAGTGAGCCGCTATTTCAATACATACACGGAAGAAGATATACGTAAAGCGTATGAAAGCGCAAATGAGAAACAGCTGAATTTGTTTGTGGCGCGTGAGCGGGAAGCGAATTTGCGCAACCAGCGCAACGAGCTGCAACAAAGGCTGAAGAACATTGCGAAAACGATTGAACGAGCCGACAGTCTGGCCGCGCAAGTCGGGGTCGTGCTAGATTTTCTGACGGGAGACTTAAATCAGTTAGGTGCAGAATTGGAGAAGGCGCAGCACCGGCAGATGATCGGTTTAAAAATTATACAGGCGCAAGAGGAGGAGCGCAAGCGGGTGGCCCGGGAAATTCACGACGGCCCCGCGCAAATGATGGCGCACGTCGTCATGCTTTCTGAAATTGCAGAGCGGCTGCTGCAGAAAGATGTGGAACAGGCGCGCCGTGAACTGCATGATTTAAAGGAAACCGTGCGTTCCAGTTTGTCGGAAGTGCGTAAAATTATTTTTGACTTACGCCCGATGGTGCTGGATGATCTCGGATTGTTACCGACGCTGCGCAAATACTTAGAAAATTTTAAACAAAGGTACAGGGTCATGTATGAGTTAATTGTTCTAGGAAAAGAAAAGCGTCTCGCCCCTCCGATGGAGGTGGCTTTGTTCCGGCTGATCCAGGAAGCGTTGAGCAATGTGGGGAAGCACGCCAAGGCGTCTGAAGTGGTGGTTCGCCTCGAATTTCAGCCGCGGGGCGTCACGGTCAGCATTCGGGACGACGGTGTCGGTTTTGAATATCCACCGGAAGAACAGAGCGAAAATCAGTTCGGTTTAATCGGCATGAGGGAACGCGTCGAGATGTTAGAAGGAAAGATGGAGATCCGCACATCCCTTGGAGCGGGCACACATGTGAAATTTAACATTCCGATGGACGGGGGGAAACATCATGCTGGGTAATGAAAAGGCAGAGAAAACAAGAGTCGTTTTGGCGGACGACCACCAGTTGTTTCGAGAGGGAGTGAAACGAATCCTCGATTTGGAGGAAGATATGGAAGTGGTGGCAGAGTGTTCGGACGGGGAGGAAGTAACCGCAGTCTGCCGCGAATTACAACCTGACGTCGTCCTCATGGACATCAATATGCCCAATGTGAACGGAGTGGAAGCGACCCAGTGTTTGCGGGATTCGTGTCCGAACACGCGCGTCATCGTCCTCTCGATTCACGACGATGAAGCGTACGTGTTTGAAACCCTTCGACTGGGTGCGTTCGGGTATTTGTTAAAAGACATGGAAGCAGAGGACTTGATTGAAGCCGTGCGGATGGTCGCTTCGGGAAACGCATACATCCATCCGAAAGTGACCGGCAAATTGATCGAAGAGTTCCGGCGGTTAAGTGAGCAAGAAGGAGTGCTAGACGACCTGCATTCTGCCAACATGAACGAAGGGTGGCGAGGGTTGTTGACTCGCCGGGAGATGGAGGTACTAAAGCTGATGGCTGAAGGGCGCAGCAACCGGGCCATTGGCGAGTACTTGTTCATCAGTGAAAAGACGGTGAAAAACCACGTGAGCAGTGTTCTGCAAAAAATGAACGTGCAAGACCGGACGCAAGCCGTCATCACGGCCATTAAGAGCGGCTGGGTTAAAGTCAAATAACCCCGAAAGGCTCCGGACCGTCCCAGGCACTCGTACCCCCCTTTGTGCATAGGATGGCATAAAGGAGGGTCGAACCATGTTCCCGTGGATCAGCGTGCTCGTTTTGACTGTGTTGTTGGGAAGTGTTTGGCGACTCTGGGCGTCTCTGCGCCGCAGCGGATCAGGCAAGGGGACAAAGCACCTTGTCGTGATTTCCGCCGACAGTCAGGCGACGATAGAGTGGTGGGTGCGCTCGTACGTGTTTTGGAACTGGGTGCGCGGAGAGGTCTGCAGGTGTACGTGCATTGATTTAGGCTCGACAGACGATACACTGGCTATTTTGCAACGGCTTAAACGCCGGTTCTCCTGGATAGAAGTGAGACGTTTTAACGCTGCAGACAGGGAGTGCCCGTCCGACCAGCTCATTCCGGAGCGCTTGCAGGAGGTGCGCCCAGCCGTCCTCGACTTGCGGCAACTGGATAACGCCAGAGCTCGCAGTGTCGTTCAAGATTTGCTATAAATCGAAGCATCCCGTTTTTCACGAGATCTATCGGCAAGGATAGGTCTTTTTTCACGTGTGTTGGAAAATCCTGAAAACCCGCGAATGGAAGCGGTATCGCACATTTTGCTGTAAAAAGTGCAGCAAAAAGAAGAAAGCGGTTGGTCGCCTCTCACAGGATCTCAATATAAAATGTAGGAAGAATGGCCTGCTGCACGCATTAAGACGAAAGGTGGAGGCGGGGCGATGACTGCCTGGTTGTACCGTGTCGAAGGGCGGTGGTGTGTCAGTCTCGCGCTCGAAACCGACGTGGCGTACTGGCGAGAGAAAGGGGTCGACGTGACGGAGGGATGGCGTTACAGATCCGTGGCGCAGGCGATGTGTGAGCGGGAGGCTTTGGAGAAAGGAAAAAGGCGGGAAAGAGGGTGGATGCACGTGGGCTTTGCGAGAGGCGGAGTCGGGGGAGAAAACGTGCCAGTCGGATTAGGCGCAGCGATGGAGAGAGGGAGCTTAAAGAAGAGTGCCGAGCTGTGGCGTGAATGGCGTCCCCTCTTGGGCGGCCGATCACTCCTCTTGAGTGAGGTACGGCGAGTCCTCGCAATCCGCTGGAAAGGGGATGACCTTTCGCAGCAGAGGATACTGCGTGTGCTGCAAGTGGGTGTGCTGAAGGGGGAGGTGTTCCTCCGTTCGGCGGTTCGCACGATAGGCGGACAAGCGAACTGGAGATGTGAACGCTGTCACGCAGGTCGGAGTCGCTTAGTTCAAACGGCTTGCGCCCGGTGCGGCGGCACGTGTTACTACTGTGACGAATGTTTGTTGCTCGGAAGGAGCCGTGCCTGTGAGCCGCTGTTGCAAATTCCCATGCCTGCACGGGAGGAGGAGAACACTGTACAGGAAGCAGCTGGAAGGGAAAGGGCGTCCAGTCGAAACGGGACTCAGGCCGGGACCATGTCGTTGACTCCCGCCCAAAGGCGGGCGGCGGAGCGGGCCTTGGCGTTTGTCCGAGACGGGAAGGAACCGGTACTGCTCTTGTGGGCGGTGACCGGGGCGGGGAAGACGGAGATGACGTTTGCCGCGGTTTCGCACGTGCTGAACAGGCAGGGGCGTGTCGCCGTCGCCACTCCGCGCAAAGATGTCGTCAACGAATTAACGCCTCGCTTTCGACACGCTTTTCCCGCTGTCCGCATCGTGAAGCTGCACGGAGAGAGCGGCGAGACGTGGCTGGACGGCGAGTTGGTGATCGCGACGACACATCAGCTGCTCAGGTGGTACCGGACGTTTGACTTGATCGTCGTCGATGAGGTAGACGCGTTTCCTTACAGGCACAATGAGTCACTGCAAGCGGGCGTTCGTCGCGCGCTAAAAGAAACCGGCCAACAGCTGTGGCTGACGGCGACGCCGCCGCGGAGCTGGCAGACGGCGTTTCGACAGGGTAAATTGCCGGGAGTCACGATTCCGGTACGCCATCACGGCCACCCACTTCCGGAGCCGTACATCACCTTGGAGCGGCGCTTGTGGGAGAAGGTTCTAAAGAAGCGGCAGATAACCGCTCTCGATCAATTTTTGGCTCACGTGCAGCGTGTAGGTGGTCAAGCCTATCTGTTTGTCCCCAGTTTGTCTCATGTCACCCCGGTGTTACACTGGTTGAGCGCGCACGCGCCGGAACTGCGTGCGGCAGGAGTTTCCAGCCGTGACCGCGAACGGGAAAAGAAAGTCCAAGACTTTCGCGACGGCGAGTACGACTGTTTGGTGACGACGACCGTATTGGAACGGGGGGTGACCGTCTCCAATGCCCACGTCGCCATCCTGCAGGCGGACCACCCGATATGGGACGAAGCGGCACTCGTCCAAATGTCGGGCCGGTGTGGCCGATCTTCTTCGTTTCCGAGTGGGCACGTATTTTGGATCGCGCAGGAAGCCTCCCGGGAACAGAGTCGCGCGTTGAAACATATCCGCCGCATGAATCGAGAGGCGTGGGAGAACGGTTGGCTTAAAGCGAAAGACGGGAGGTAGCCTTGAGCACCTGACGGCCCGTTACGTTGAGGGGGATCTCAAACCGTGTATGTAGACTGGCTGTTTCCGCAACCGAAGCCGTGTGCTTTTTGTTCCCGCCCAGCTGAGAGGGGCGGGAGATGGCCGCTCTGCACTGAATGCCGGGAGGAGATCGGATGGATCGGTGAGACGCGTTGTGAACAGTGCGGTCGACACATGGAGCCGTTTCCGGAGAAGGCGAGAGTAGCGCACTGTTCCGATTGCGTCCGCTTCGAAGGAGGGGTGCCCGTGGTGAACCGCGCCGTTGTGCAGTACACGCCCCTAGCGCGCGAAGTGATCAGTCTATTCAAATACCGCGGGCGGGAGACGTTAGCAGATGTTCTGGGGACGATGATGGCGGACGTGGTGTGGCGGGAATACGAAAGTAAAGAGATCGACGCCGTCACGTACGTTCCGCTGCACAAAAGGCGAGAAGAGGAGCGGGGCTTTAACCAGGCCGAATTGTTAGCCCGCGTCATCGGCAAAAAGTTGCGCCGTCCAGTCGTCAGTACGTTAGTCCGCACGAGGGATACGCCGAAACAGAGCCGACAACCGAGGCAAAGCCGCTTGATGGGGATGACGGGAGCCTTTACGTTGAAAAGCGACTTAGGACACTGCGGTCCGCTGTTAATCGTCGACGATGTCTACACGACGGGGGCGACGTTGCGCGCCTGTTCCCGTGAGTTGTTGCAAGGAGGTTGTCCCCAGGTGCTGGCGGTGACGTTTGCGCGTTGAGAAGGTTAAAAACTAACAATTTGTGAAAATTGGGCCGATAAACTGAGTAGAATGTTGTGCCATCAAGTATAAATTGCGTGCATACGGGTAACAAAAGGAACGAGACTTCATTTTTGGATAAGGAGTGAGATGAATGAACAAGACGGAACTCGTCGAGAAGGTGGCAGAGAAGCGAGGATTAACGAAGAAAGATGCCACACAAGTGGTGGATGCGGTATTGGAAACGATCTCAGAAGCGCTGAAGAACGGAGAAAAAGTTTCCCTTATCGGATTCGGCAACTTCGAAGTGCGGGAACGCTCCGCTCGCAAAGGGCGCAATCCGCAGACGGGTGAAGAAATTCAGATTAAAGCGAGCAAAGTGCCCGCTTTCAAACCTGGAAAACAGTTAAAAGAATCAGTTCAATAACCGCGAAAGGTCAAAAAGGTCAAAATAGAGCCGCGCTTTGTGCGAAGGCTCTATTTTGAGTTTGCGGTCAAGTCCAGGGACGGGATCGCGTTTGGCCTTTATCTTTGTAAAATTCGATGTCTGTCATGTCTTCCACGTATTGGACGGGTCCTTCGATTTGAATGTCGCAGTGCTGAATCGATTTAGCGGCGATCCGCTTGCCGGCCCGGCAGACGGTCTTGCTCCCGCTTAAACTCCCCAAGTTTTCTGCTACGATGCGTTTTCCGGCGGTTAAAGATCCGCCGCGGCAAGAGGCATTCGGTTTCGTGAACAAAATGCATTCACTGGCGGACATGTGGGAATGAGTGCTCCCCTTTCCGGTAAACACGATGTCGCCGTGCACTTCCAGTTCACTCACATCCGCCGTTTGCAACGTGAGGGTTTCTTTCTGTAGACAGGTAGCCAGCGTTTCGTGAAGGAAGTGTTGGAGTTCATCCCGTACACTGTGCCACGTTGCGAGACGGAACCGGGACTTGCTTTCTTCGACTAGCCGTTCCAAACTTTCTTTGACCGGAATGAATTCGTTGGGCAGTAACCCTTTGTTTGTCGTGTCCAACAGGTTGAGGACAGTCTTAATCTGTTTGGTCGTGTCCGGGTAAAAGCGGGTGAGCAAGTGATGCAAAATGTCAGTTTGCAAGACGGTTTTCTGCTGTTTTTTCGCTTCGCTTTCCAGCTGTTGACGCGATTTCTCGACAGACATGACGTGTCTGTAAAGTTTTTTGAGGGGCTGTTGCAGTTTGCGGGCGAGTGTGCCGCGTTGACCGGCGTACACTTTACTGTTGCTTATCGTTTGATCGACGTGAACAGAGCCGCCCGCGGCTAGCTCCGCACCGTATACGCCGCCGTGCACGATAATGCGCTGCGTCGCCGTGACTTTCATCGATTCCAGAATGTTCCCCAACACGATGACGTCCCCCTCAAAGCGGACGTGACCGAACGTGAGGTCGACATCTCCGGGGACCGTGTAGACAGAGACGACGTCCAGTACGGGGTTGATCTCTCGCGTCATACTCGGGCGTCCGGTGATCTTCGCGTAAATTTTCCCGTTGTCTTCCCGCACATTTTGTTTTAGACGGTATTTGGCAGGCCGAGCGGGAGCGGGTGGAATGGGGTGTCCCCATACGTCTGTTCCCGGCTTGCCTGGAATGGGAGGGTGCACCGTTGCCATCAGATCACCAGCCCGGAGGATCGGGATGCGCCGTTTTTCTCGAAAGTTGATTCTGTTTCCCGTCGTTTCAAACTCCACTTCTTCATCAAGGGCGAAGTGGGGCTCTACCCACCCGTTTTTCCCTTTTGTCGCAGGAATTCCTCTGGCGATGACGACAGGCGTTCCCGCTTTTTCATCAAGGGCCTGTTCGACTGCTGAACGGTCGAGGACGGCTTGGAAACGGCGCGCACGGTACTGTCGTATTATGTCGTCAACCCTCACTGGCCGGTTGGGATCCGGTTCCGGGGAACAGTTGACGACCCACCCCTCTTTTTTTCGCTCCAGGGAAGCCGCCCACTTGTCGTAACAGTCAGCGTACACGGTCAGCTGCACTTGCAGACGGTCGGCCGTGACTTTAAATTCAAAAGGGGGGTCAGTTTCGTGTGCCCCGCGCCACGTCACGTCGTCTTCCGGAGCGATTTGGATCGGGCTGGACACTTTTTTTCCGCTTACAATCAATATGCAGTGTTTGCCGGGAACGATGAGGGCCGATTTTAAGTCGGGGTCTGCCATCCGGATTTTGTCACCGGTGACCTGTAAACTGTTGCCAGCATTCAAAATAAACCGCCCCCTTGCCGATATCAAAAGTGAAGTAGTCTGGAGTGAGTCACACGTTGCCCTTATATATCAATATATCGGACGATGACGCTTGTTTTTCGATAGATGTCCCCGAAGAGCAGGAGGGTGCCCCGTGAACAAAAACGCGATGAACCGGATTGGGAACTGTTCCCGCTGCGGCAAGGTGTTCGTGCGTTACCGCCAGCAATCCCTCTGCCCCGCTTGCACGGAAAAGAGGGAACAAGATTTTATGCGGTGTCGGGACTACTTGCGCGACAACCCAGAAACGAGAATGAAAGAACTGAGTGAGGCGACCGGGGTGAGCGTGCGGGAAATCATTCAATTCATTATCGAAGGCCGTCTCGTTTTAACAAAGGACAATCCCAACATGTTTTACCATTGTGAGAGTTGCGGAAAACGAATCCGCTCGGGGAGGCTGTGCTCCCAATGTGAAAAACGTTTGACGGACGAAGTGGAGAAAGTGGTTCAAAAGAAGCATGACAGAGACTCTCTTCATTCAAATGTGCGACATAAATACCGGATTTACAAGCCCAAAAATTAGGACTGTAACGTCTGTCCATTTTTCCGATAACAATGATAGGTTGACTTAAAAGGACGTGAGAATGTGAGAATCGAAGGGAACCAATCGGTACAGTCGATCAGTGCCTACCAGCAGACGAAGCAGTCGGCTCCCTCTGGCAACAAGCCTTCGGGAACGGAGAACGCACGGGATGAAGTGAATATTTCACAGGAAGCGAAAGCGTTGCACCAACAGACCGTGCGCGATGTGACATCACCGGAGCGGAGTGAACGGATCAACCAGCTCATGGATGCCGTACAGAACGGCACGTACTACGTCGACGCCCGTCAAGTCGTGGAGAAAATGATCCAGTACTGGAAATCGCTGTAGGAGGCGGACTCATGTTTAAACAACTGTCCGCCATTTTGGATCAACTCATAGAACTTCACCGAGAACTGTTGACTGTTGCGGAGAAAAAGCGAAAGGTTGTCATGTCTGGGCAGCCAGACGCCCTCCAAAATTTGCTGAAAGAAGAGGACGCTCTGATCGCAAAGCTTGAAACCGTGGAAGAAGAGCGGTTGAAGTGCGTGGGGCAAATTGCGCCGGCTGCGAAAGATGTGCGACACGTGACGCTCCATCAACTGTTGGAACAGATGGATGAACGCGACCGCACTGCGATTCAAGGGCAAATGAAACAACTGTTGCAGCTCATTGAACAGTTGAAGCGCGAGAACGAGCTCAATCAGACGCTCGTGCACGAGTCGCTGCAGCACGTGCAGCACACGTTGAACGTCCTGACGAAACACCCGGCAGAAGATTACCTGTACGGCCCGAGACAGCAGGAGCCGGCAGAAAACAGGGAAAGCAGTGGCATATTTGACCGCAAAGCGTGAGAACGGGAGGAGACGTAAGTGCGATCTACTTTTCACGGTCTGGAAACGATGAAACGGGCAATTTACGCCCAACAGTACGGAATCTACACGACAGGGCACAACATCGCCAACGCCAATACGGAAGGGTATACCAGGCAGCGGGTCAATATGGGAACGATGACGCCCCTTGACCCGATTGGCGTAAACCGCTCGGCGATGGCCGGACAGCTTGGGACTGGGGTCATCGTCCGCGACGTCGTCCGTTTACGTGAGGCTTTTCTCGACAGCCAGTTTCGCCATGAGCACCAGCGGGTGGGCGACTGGGAAGTCCGCCTGGACACGCTGGAAAAATTGGAAGCGATCGTTAACGAGCCGTCTGAAAACGGGCTCGGCGCTGCCTTGGATGAGTTTTGGACGGCGTGGGACGAGCTCGCCGCCAACCCAGGGGAGCACACGACGCGGACCCTCGTGATCCAAAAGATGCAGGCGCTGGTGGAAGCTTTTAACGCCAAGGGTCGACAGTTGAGCGATTTGAAACGCGATCTGGAGGAAAACCTCGACATTAAGTTTAACGAAGCGAACGAACTCCTCAAACACATTCGGGATTTAAACGAGCAGATTAACAAAGTGGAGGCGTCGGGAGACAACGCCAACGACTTGCGCGACCGGCGCGATCTGGCCGTCGACCAGTTGTCTCGGCTCCTCGACATCCGCGTCGAAGTGTCAGGCGAGAAAGGGAACGAGACGTACAAGATTGTCTTGGCCAACGGTGAGAGTGACCCGTCAGACCAAGAATTTGACGGCGTACTTTTGGACGGCACGAATAACCCTTATTCACTGGATGATTCTTTAAAAGACTTTATCGACGGCGGCGAGATCAACGGGATATTCGTGTCCCTCGATACCGTTACGCGTTATCAAAATGAGCTGAACGCCCTGGTGAACACGCTCGTTCAAGGAAAGGTAGAAGTCACCCTTCCAGCAGGGACAGTGTTGGCAAGTGACATCATAGCAGAAGACGGGACTATTTTGTATCAAAAAGACACGGTTCTTGACGAACCCCTTACGATTACCGTAAACGGCTTAAACGGTCTCCACCAGCTAGGGTGGGACGGTCAGGAGCCGCCTCAGCCGGGTGGCCTGTTGTTTGAGACAGCAGATGACAGCGAGGCCTTCACCGCTGAAAATATTCGTGTTTCATCAGAACTTTTAAAAGATGAATCGCTGCTCGCGCCGTCGAACAAAGTCATTGTCCATGAGGATGGTAGCTACACAGCCCTGCCGGAAAGTAACGGCATCGCCTTGATCATAGCCAAGTTCAAAGACGAAGGGCAATTCGAGTTCGACGACGGAAACGGCAATGCGACGGTGGCCAAAGGGACGATCGGCGGCTACTACAGTGCGTATGCAGCCAATCTGGGAGTCGAAACGGACAGCGCCGGAAAGCAGTTGAGCAACAACATGTCGGTCTTGAACCACGTGGAGATGAGGCGGGCGTCCGTCAGCGCTGTGTCCTTAGACGAAGAGATGGCGAATCTGATCATGTTTCAGCACGCGTACAACGCCGCGGCTCGCAACATCACGGCCATCGACGAAATGCTGGACCGGATCATTAACGGCATGGGCCACGTGGGAAGGTAAGCGGACACGTATATTCGTGAGGAGGTAACGGGATGAGTTTCCGTGTGACACAAAGCATGCTTTCGCGGAACATGATGACGAACTTGAACCACAACTTGCTGCACATGCAGCGTTACCAGGAATACTTGACGACCGGACGGAAAATGAACCGCCCTTCCGACGACCCGGTCGGGTTTAACTTTTCGATGCGCTACCGCAGTGAACTGCGGGCCAACGAACAGTACCAGAAGAACCGGGACTACGCCCTCTCCCGGCTGGAGACGACGGAAAGTCTGATGCACGCGGTGAACGAGATCATCCAGCGGGCGAAAGAGCTGGCCATTCAAGGGGCGAACGATACAAACCCGGATACCGCCCGGGAGAACATCGCGGCGGAAATCGACGAAATGATTGAGCAGCTGGAGAGCATCGCCAACGAAAAGTTCCAGGGCAAGTACGTCTTTAACGGGGAAAAGACGGATGCACCGCCTTATAATCCTGAAAATCCCGACCTAAGCGATATCGACAACGGCAAAATCGTATTACAAGTGGGGCCGGGCGTACAAATCGAGGTGAACGTCACGTTCGAGGAAGTGTTCGGACCGCTTGTGGATGAAGGCGGTGGTGACGGTGATCATCAAGACGTGTACAACAACCTTTTTGACGTCATGCACGGACTGTCGCAAGCGTTGCGAAACGAAGATACTGAGGGGATACATGAGATCATCGGCCGTTTGGATGAGCGGCAAGACGCCTTGCTCCGGTCACTGGCCAGCGTCGGCGGGCGGACCCGGCGGCTGGAGCTGACGACGGAGCGGCTGAACGACGACAGTGTCAACTTGCAGAGATTGCTGTCCCGCACGGAGGACGTCGACATTGCTGAAGCCATTACGAACTTGAAAATGGCAGAGAATGTGTACATCGCCTCCCTCTCCACCGGTGCCCGCATCATTCAACCGAGCCTTGTGGACTTTTTGAAGTAGAGACAGGGGTTGTAGATCAGTGAGCGGAATGAAGCTCCTCAATATAAGACAGCAGTTGCCCCGGTTAGGTGTACAGCCTGCCGTCATGCCCCGGTACGAGACGGTTCGGGAACGCGGCGGCCTGGAAATTGACCAGACGGCCGGCCGACGGGCCCTCGGCATGTATCCTCCGGTCGAATTAAGCGGACGCCTGGCAGAGCTGGCCCGTCAGGCGGTGTTGGAAGGGACGGCCCGCGTCGCCCGGGAAGGGGATCGGTATGCTGCCATTCACACCGGGGAGGACGTCATCGTCGAATTAGCGTTCGAATCGATGTTTCGCCCCAAAGGGGTTGCCCTTGATCCGCCTCCTTCGGAGCCGCCTCGCTTGCGCTATACGCCTGACCGCGTGACACGGCACTGGAAACTGGGCGAAGTCGCCTACCGGATGGAGCAGGAAGGAAAGGTGACGAAGCTTTGGCTGTCTGATTACGATGTGAACCGTGACTTTGACTTGGAAGGATGAAGGGCATGACCCACTATCAGACTGCTTACATGGGGGAAGTGGACATACCAGACGACGACCAGATCGTTTTCCCGGCAGGTTTGCCGGGGTGGCCTGACCGCACCCGTTTTGCGGTCCTTTTTCATGAGGAGATGTGGCCGTTCTACCACTTGCAGTCCCTTGAGGAGGCACAGTTGTGCTTTTTGACCGTCGATCCTTTCGCGTTTTTCCGTGATTACGACTTCCAACTGCCAGAAGCGATCGTCGAGCAATTGGAGATTCACGCGCCGGAAGACATCTGGGTGCGGAATATCGTCGTCGTCGCAGAAGACTTCAGACAGTCCACCGTCAATCTGCAAGCTCCGGTCGTCATCAATCACCGCCGCCGGTTAGGGCGGCAGGTCATTTTGAACGATTCGCGCTACGCCGTCAAACACCCGCTGTTCTCCAAACAGGCGGCAGGAAGCGGGGAACGCTGATGCTCGTCCTGCGGAGGAAAGTCGGGGAGACGCTGGTTATCGATGAGAACATCGAAGTCGTCGTCCTGCAAGTGGAGGGCGACCGGGTGAAGCTCGGTATACAGGCGCCAAAGGATGTGGAAATTGTGCGCAAGGAACTGCTGGACGCCGTAGAAGAGGAGAACAGGCGGGCCCGCACAGGGCCACCTTCTGCCGATTTGTTGCGGCAGCTGAAGCGAGTGAGCGAAGACCGCAAAGGGGAAGAACAGGGTAGAGGCGAGTGACTTGCGAGAGCAATGGAATGGACATTGTGTGACGTGGTGCGGGGAGGTGCGCCACCTCTCCACATACAAATGGCACACCGTATGGCGTAGCCGGTTGTGGATCCGCTCAGCGGGTGGAGGTCGTGACAGCGGTGTTCGCCGTCTCTTGCGTCAAGTCTTTTCCCAGAAACACGCGTTCCACCACCCGTTTCGTCGCTTCACCGTCTTCCAGGTAACAAAATTTGTCGTAAAATGGATGGAACGAAGGCGGTACGGCGAAGTTTTGAGCGGCAAAAGACTCGATGGCCTCGACAACTTCCTCTGTCGTCTTCACGATGGGGCCGGGAGCGTTTTTCTCGATGTCGAAGTAAAAGCCGCGCAGCGTGTCCCGGTACTGATCGATGTCAAACATGTAGAAGACGATGGGGCGCCGCAAGTTGGCGTAGTCGAAGAAGACGGACGAGTAGTCGGTAATCAACAAATCGGATATGAGATACAAATCGCGAATGTCCACGTTCGTCGAATAGTCGTACACAAACCCTTCGTAAGGCGAAAGGTCAAAATTTTCTGCCACGAGGTAGTGCATGCGTAAAATGACGACGTACTCCTCCCCCAACTTTTGCTTGAGCAGGTTCAAATCGAGGGGGAGGTCAAATTTATAGCGGCCTTTTTCGTAAGACTGGTCGTCACGCCACGTCGGAGCGTAAAGGAGTACTTTTTTGTCCTTCGGGATGTCGTACGTCGTCTTTAACTGTTCGATCGCCTGCCGGTTGTTGTGTGTGTACAGGTAGTCGTTCCGCGGATACCCCGTTTCGATCAGCGTTTTGCCAAAAAGAAACGCCCGGCGAAAGATGTCCGTTGAATAAGCGTTCGGCGAGATGAGCACGTCCCACTTGCCCGATTCTTTAAAAAAGTTGCGCTTGTACTTCACGGTGTCCGTTCCAGGCATGTGCACCTCGTCCATGTCGCCGGCTAACTTCTTAAGGGTCGTGCCGTGCCACGTCTGGACGTAGGTCGTGTGTTTCGGTTTGGGGAGCCAGAGCGGTAAGCGGCTGTTCGTCACCCAGTACTGGGCTCGCGCCATCCAAAACATCCAGCGGATGGAGGAGCGCTTGACGTACGGAATGCGGTGTTTCTCAAAGTAATCGACAGAGCGCTTGTCCACGCTCCACACCATGCGAAAGTGGGGATGGTACTGTCGCATGTATTCGTAGATGGCCCGGGGATTACAGCTGTATTGCACGCCGCGAAAGCTTTCGAAGACGATGGAATCTTTTTTTACCGGAAGGCGTGACATCAGGCGAAACAGTCGCTTGTACGTTTTTTTTAAGCATCTGTACAATCGCTTGTATTGTTTAATCGTCTCTCTCACGGTGTCGTTCCTTTCCCTTCTCAAACGTGTGAAATGCTTCGTCACATGGCGAAAGCCCGCGCTTATCCGTTTCTCACGGAGAGTAAATCCCGTTTGATCTGTGTAGTGGAGATGCCGACCGTGCGCGGCAGGTAGACGACCTCGCAGTACTCCTTCAAAAAGTCAAATGTTCCTTTCCAGTCGTCCCCCATGACGAAAATGTCGATGTCGTGGTTGAGGACATCGTCGACTTTTTGCTCCCACGTTTTCTCTGGAATCACTTTGTCGACGTAACGGATCGCCTCGAGAATCAGTTTCCGATTTTCGTAGCTGTAGTACGCCTTTTTCTTTTTGACGGCGTTAAATTCGTCTGTCGAGAGGGCGACGATCAGGTAATCGCCTAGTTCCCTGGCCCGTTTCAACAAGTTGACGTGGCCCCAGTGCAATAGGTCGAACGTTCCGTAAGTGATGACTTTTTTCATGTGATGTACCCCCTTGTAAACCATAGTTCCATTATAATATGTGAGCCGTTTCATTCAAGACGAGATGTGGTGAATTGGTCCCGAGCTTCTGGGGTGGCGCTCTAACAGAGAAACGGGAGGTGATGGCGAAAAGTTGCGGTTAAACATCCATCTGATTCTTCCGATACTATAACTAACAATTGAATTGGGGTTATGGAACTGGGGTGATCCTTTTGACGCTTTCCATTCAATCCGTTACAACGTTCACACCTCTTGTTCAGCAACCGAATGGACAAGAACTGAGAGATGCTCTTCGCAGTCACTTAAACGAGGGGGCATCGCAACAGACGGTTACAGTACCGGACGTTTCCGATCTGGACCAGGCGATCGGCGGGTTAAACGAAGCGCTGAAAGTGTTGCAGACCCACTTGCGGTTTCGGTTGCATGAAGATACGCACCGCTACTACGTAGAGATTGTGGACACGCTGGAGGATGAAGTCATTCGCGAAGTTCCGCCAAAGCGGTTTTTGGACATGATGGCGGACATGTACAGGTTCATGGGAATGATGGTCGATGAAAAACGTTAGCAAAGGGTGACCGAGATGGTGTACAGTGTGAATCGGACCATGTTTACCGGCTTGGCGACAGGGCTGGATACGAACCAGATCATCCGAGACTTGATGCGCGTTGAGCGCCTTCCCCTCGACCGGTTGAACCAAAACAGGCAAATGCTCGAGTGGCAGCGCGAGGACTACCGGGAGATGAACCGCCTGTTCACCTCTTTTCGGGAAAAAGTAGACGCCCTCCGGCTCCAAAGCGGTTTTTCCGTGTACAACGTCGTGTCGTCAAACGAAGCCGCACTCACCAGTTCGGTCGTGGGGCGTCCGTCCCAATCGATGTACTCGGTGGAAGTCGTCCAGTTGGCTCAGGCGGGGAAACACGCGTCGGCCACGTTTGACTTTGCGGTGGCACACCCTGGACAGAAGTTTTCCGAAGCGGAAGGGTGGGCCGGTGACTTCACGTTTTCAGTGAACGGTGTAGAGTTCAATGTGACCGGAGAAGACACCGTCGAGAGCGTCGTCGTCAAGTTGAATGAAAAGCTCTATGAAAGTGGATTTAGAGCCGAAATTGACCGCAATAACGTGAATCAAATTGTGTTGAAATCGGATGACGTTCACTCGCAGGCAGAAATTAGCGTCGCGGTCGAAGACAACAATGTGCTCAGTTTGGCCGGTCTTCATCCAAAGAATGAACCTCCACAGCAGGCCAAAATCGTGATTAACGGTGTCACACTGACGAGTGATACGAACCGCTTTACGTACGACGGCATCCAGATGGACGTCAAACAGATGACGGGAGGGCAGACGGTCAATCTGTCCATCTCCCGCGATGTAGATGCTATATTTGAGAAAGTGAAGGCGTTTGTGGAAGCGTACAACGATTTAATTGCGAAAGTCAACGAAAAGCTGGGAGAGAATCGATACCGCGATTATCCACCCCTCACCGATGAACAGCGGGAACAGCTGTCCGAGACAGAGATCGAGAAGTGGGAGGAACGAGCGAGAAGCGGCCTGATTAAAAACGATCCGCTTTTGAGCAGAGCGTTGAGCGACTTGCGCCTAGACTTTTATTCAACGGTAGAAGGTGTCGGTCACTTGTCTGAGATCGGCATTACGGTCGGCGACCCCGTCGTCGGGCTTTCCCGCTACCGCGACGGCGGGAAATTGTATATAGACGAAGCGAAGCTGCGTGAAGCCATTTCCAACGACCCTGACTTCGTCATGAACTTGTTCACTGTGAGCGGCACGTCTCAAGACGAGGCAGCGAAATACAAGGAGACGGGTATCGCCAAAAGGGTGTACGATTCCGTAAACCGAGTCATCAGTCAGCTCAATGAAAAAGCGGGTTACCCCGTTTCCCTCTCTGAAGCGGACAACAGCCTCATCGGAAAACAGTTGCGCGATCTCGATGAACGCATTTCAGACATGGAGCGCCGCCTGCAGCAAATCGAAGACCGTTACTGGCGCCAGTTCACCGCACTGGAGAAGGCAATGGAGCGGTTAAATCAGCAGAACGCCTGGTTGATGAGTCAACTGGGCAGCATGCAAGGTTGAGGCAAACAGCTGATAAAGGGGTTTTCGAACGTGGCATACCATAACGCACAGCAAGTGTATTTGCGCAATCAGTATGAAACCGCGTCTCCTGCAGAGTTGACCCTGCAGTTGTACAACGGTGCGATTCGCTTTCTCGGCCAGGCGCGGGAGGCCATCGAGCGCCAAGAAATTGAAACAGCTAACGACCGGTTGCACCGAACACAAGACATTATTCAAGAACTCATGCTGACTCTCGACACGTCCGTGAACGTCGGGCGACAGCTGGAGGCGCTGTACGACTACATGTTGTTCCGCCTAACGCAAGCCAACGTGAAAAAAGATGCGGCCGTCGTAGAGGAAGTGACAGGGTTGTTGACTGAGTTGCGCGATGCGTGGAAAGAAGTCGTGAAGTACGCGAGACAACAGGCGTCCGTTGAGGCCGGTTTATAATGTCAGCTCTCACGGTTTTAACGGCCTACGAACGCCTCGTGAATGTGGTGGACCGCGCACTGTCCGAGGAAGATTGGGAGCGTCTGGAGGAGGCGCAAAACCGCATAGAGGCCCTTCAGCAGCAATTTGATGCACTGCCTGAGACAGAAAAGCGCCAACCCGACGTCCAAGATCGATTGCGCCGCATCCTGCAAAAACAAACGGCTTTGACAGAGCGAGTTGCAGACGTCAAGGAAACAGCTGCCTTAAACTTAAAAAAACTGAAAACTGCCGAGAGACAGCACCGGGGTTACGCGAGCAGAATACCGTATTCGTCGGTCCCCCTGTGCTGTTCGACCGGAAAGAGTGACCCGCCCGTGCAGGCGGGTTTTTTCGACAACATTCTGTCACTTTAGACAAAAAAACCCACGTTCTTGTGGAAAGTGTGGACATGAAGCTGTGGATAATGTGGATAAGATTGTGCATAACTGAATGGACCGTGGGCTTTGCTGTGGATAAATGGCAAAGTTTTAACAGCGCTTTCAATTGACTGGCACTTTCAGGAATGGTATAGTAGTGTATGTGAGATGCCCTCTCATAGTTTTAACTTTAGAAAGGATTGTGTACGTTCATGCAAGGGAAAGTTAAGTGGTTCAATGCAGAGAAAGGTTACGGTTTTATCGAGCGCGAAGATGGCGGTGATGTGTTCGTTCACTACTCTGCCATCAATGAAGAGGGCTTTAAGACATTAGAAGAGGGCCAAGCCGTCGAATTCGAAATCGTCGAAGGCGCACGCGGCCCGCAAGCTTCTAACGTCAACAAGTTGTAAAACTGATTAACCTAACGTCGAATGGATACCCCTTGGATCCAAGTGGATGCAAGGGGTTTTTCAATGCTCACGATGGATAGTGTCAAGAATATGTAAAGAAAAGATTAAGGGTTTGAGAAGGATTTTTACATTTCTTCGGGAATACATAAGTATAAAAGCGATAAGGAGGAATGACCTGATGCAATATAACATCCGGGGTCACAACATCGAGGTCACAGCTGCATTGCGCGATTACGTGGAAAAGAAGCTGAGCCGCGTGGAAAAGTACTTCAACACGGCTCCGACGGCTCCGGCGAACGTCTCGCTATCGGTTCTCAAGGATGAGCACACAGTGGAAGTGACGATCCCGTTTCCAGGGGTGTTGCTCAGAGCCGAGGAGACGAGCGGCGACATGTACGCGTCCATCGACCTCGTGGTGGAAAAGCTGGAACGACAGATTCGCAAGTATAAGACGAGAGTCAACCGAAAAGCGAGACAGAATGGAAGCCTCCGCACGCTTTTTAAAGAAAACGGGTTAAACGGTTCACCGCCTTCCGCCGTAGACGCAGAGGAGACGGATGAAAGCGAATTTGAAATTGTGCGCACGAAGCGCTTTACTTTAAAGCCGATGGATGTAGAAGAAGCGATCTTGCAGATGGACATGCTGGGACACAACTTTTTCGTCTTTTCTAATTCCAGCACGAATGAAGTGAACGTCGTCTACAAGCGAAAAGACGGGCGTTACGGTTTAATTGAGCCGGAAATGTAGTTTGAATCGCGACCACGGCTTGCCGCACCGGCAAGCCTTTTTGCTGCATGCAGTTGACCAAATTAGGTCATCGGCGCTTTTTCATGATAAACTATACGGTAAAGCACGGATTGGGACAACGAGCGAAAGGAGTGAAAACGCGTGTCTCTTAAATCGGCGATGCGAAAAGTGTTTCCGAGTCAAAACGACAAGGAACTGAAAAAGATAAAGAAAATAGCCGACCGCATCGAGGCGTTGGAACCGGAGATCAGCCGTTGTACGGACGAACAGCTGAGGAACAAGACGTCTGAGTTTAAAGAGCGGCTGGCGGGCGGGGAGACGTTGGACGACTTGCTGCCGGAAGCGTTTGCCGTCGTGCGGGAGGCGGCGCGGCGGGTGCTCGGGATGCGCCATTTTTACGTGCAGTTAATGGGGGGCGTCGTCCTGCACCAAGGGCGCATTGCGGAGATGAAGACGGGGGAAGGGAAGACACTCGTGGCGACGCTTCCCGCCTACTTAAATGCCCTTACGGAAAAAGGCGTGCACGTCGTCACTGTGAACGAGTATTTGGCCCAGCGCGACCGGGAGAGCATGGGACAAATTTACGAATTTCTCGGCCTGACCGTCGGGTTGAATTTGCACGGGATGAAAGCCGAAGAGAAGCGAGAGGCGTATCAGGCGGACATTACGTTCGGCACGAACAACGAATTCGGCTTTGACTACTTGCGCGACAACATGGTGCTGTACAAAGAGCAAATCGTGCAACGTCCGCTTCACTACGCCATCGTGGACGAAGTGGACAGCATTTTAATTGACGAAGCGCGGACACCGCTCATCATTACCGGGCAGGCGAACAAGACGACAGACATATACTACGCCGCGGACCGGTTTGCCAAGCGGTTGAAGCCGGACGAAGATTTTACCGTCGATGAGAAAACCCGCTCCGTGATGCTGACCGAACAGGGCGTCGACAAGGCGGAGCAGGCGTTTGGCATCGACAATTTGTACGACGCGAAAAACATGACGCTCAATCACCACATCAACCAGGCGCTCAAGGCGAACGTCATGATGCACCGCGACGAAGATTACGTCGTCAACGAAGACGGTGTCGTCATCGTCGACGAGTTTACTGGCCGCCTCATGCACGGGCGCCGTTACAGTGACGGGCTGCACCAGGCTATCGAAGCAAAAGAAGGGCTGCAGGTGCAGAAGGAGAGCATGACGCTGGCCACGATAACGTTCCAAAACTACTTCCGCATGTATGAGAAACTGGCGGGGATGACCGGTACAGCGAAAACAGAGGAAGAAGAGTTCCGCAAAATTTACGGCATGGACGTCGTCGTCATCCCGACGAACAAACCGATGATCCGAAAGGACCTGTCCGACGTCCTGTACAAGACGGAAGAAGTGAAGTACCGCAAAGTGGTGGAGGAAATCGTGAGGCGCCACGAGAAAGGGCAGCCGGTCCTCGTCGGCACTGTGTCCATCGCCAACTCGGAACGCCTGTCGAAAATGCTGAAGAAAAAGGGCATTCCCCACAAAGTGTTGAATGCCAAACACCACCGGGAAGAAGCGGAAATTATCAGTCAGGCAGGACAGAAGGGGGCCGTCACCATTGCGACGAACATGGCCGGGCGCGGAACAGACATCGTCCTCGGCGAAGGGGTTGCCGAGCTGGGGGGCCTGCACATCATCGGGACGGAGCGGCATGAGAGCCGGCGCATCGACAACCAGTTGCGAGGACGTTCCGGCCGACAGGGAGACCCGGGTTCGTCCCAGTTTTTCCTTTCCTTTGAAGACGATTTGATCCGCCGCTTCGGGTCCGACCGGATAAAAGGGGTCTTGGAGAAAATGGGGATGGACGACGAGCAAGAGATCGAAGGGCGGATGTTTACGAAGGCGATCGAAACGTCGCAGAAGCGTATTGAAGGCGCGAACTTTGATACCCGGCGGATTGTGTTGCAGTACGACAACGTGTTGAACGAGCAGCGCTCCATCATCTACAAACAGCGGCGCGAAGTGCTGGAAACGGACAACATGCGCGACATTGTCCGTGGTATGATCAAAACCGTCATCGAGCACATTGTCGAGCTGAGCACACCGGAGAAGGACATCCCGGAAGAGTGGGACATTGACGCGATCGTCGATTACGTCAACGCTAACTTGCTCAAAGAACCGGAACGTCTGACAGCCGATGAGATCAAGTTGAAAGAGCGGGATGAGGTCATTCAAATTGTTGAAGACAAAGTGCTCACGCAGTACGATGAACGGGAACAGCAAATCACCCGTGAACGGATGAACGAGTTTGAAAAAGTGGTCGTGCTGAGGACTGTTGACCGCAAGTGGATGGACCACATCGACGCTATGGAACAACTGCGTCAGGGCATCCACCTCAGGGCGTACGGGCAGAGCAATCCGCTCCGCGAATACCAGTTTGAAGGGTTTAACATGTTCAACGAGATGGTATTCGAAATATCCGAGGAAGTGGCGAAGCTCGTCATGAAGGCGGAAGTGAGCGACAATCTGGAACGGGAAGAAGTGGCCGTCGGACAAACGGCGACGACGAGAAATTACAATCAACCCGCTCCGAAACAGGAACCGAAAAAAAGACAGCCTGTCCGCGTAGGAGCGAAAGTGGGCCGCAACGACCCGTGCCCGTGCGGAAGCGGCAAAAAGTACAAACAGTGTCACGGCGCTGTTGGGAAGACGGGGACGGAATAGCGCCCCGGCCTCGGGGAACCAACACCATGGCGTACGCCTACCGCGTGACGCCAATCCGATAGGCAGACGGTTTTCTTTCTCATGCCGATGACGTTTTTAGCATTCAATCCCTCAATTTTTACACGGAAAGGTATGATGTGAGATGAACGAAACGGAACTGAAGCAAGAGCTCGAAAAGACAGCCAGCCGACTGGCGGAAATCAGGGGGTCTCTTTGACCTCGGGGAGAAAAAGAAACAAATTGAACGACTGGAACAGAAAATGTCCCGCCCCGATTTTTGGGACGACCGGGATCAAGCTCGACAAGTCATTGACGAGAGTAACCACTTGAAACACCAAGTGGAACAGATGGAAACATTGTACAGTCTGTACGAGGACATTCAAGTGCTCATGGAACTGGCGGAAGAAGAGGGTGACGCATCCCTCTACGACGAGGCATCTCAGAACATGCGTGAGTTGAAAAAAGCCTTGTCTCAGTTCGAACTGGAACTGCTCTTGAGTGATCCTTACGACCGCAACAACGCGATCCTCGAACTGCACCCCGGTGCTGGTGGAACGGAGTCCCAGGATTGGGCGGAAATGCTCTTGCGCATGTATACGCGTTGGGCTCAACATCACCAGTTTCACGTGGAGACGCTCGATTACCTCCCGGGGGACGAAGCGGGTGTCAAGAGTGTCACGCTCCTGATTAAAGGGCACAACGCGTACGGGTATCTAAAGGCGGAAAAGGGTGTCCACCGCCTCGTGCGCATTTCTCCGTTTGACTCGAGCGGCCGCCGTCACACGTCGTTCGTCTCCTGCAACGTCATGCCGGAGATTGCAGACGACGACACCGAGATTGAGTTGAACACAGACGAGCTGAAAATCGATACGTACCGTTCCAGCGGGGCCGGCGGACAGCATGTGAACACGACGGACTCAGCCGTTCGCATTACCCACATTCCCACCGGCACTGTCGTCACGTGCCAGTCGGAGCGGTCTCAAATTAAAAACCGCGAACGGGCGATGAAAATATTAAAAGCCCGCCTGTACGAGTTGAAGCGTGCCGAGAGGGAGAAGAAACTGGCCGAAATCCAAGGCGAGCAGCGTGAGATCGCTTGGGGGAATCAGATACGTTCCTACGTCTTCCACCCGTACAGCATGGTGAAAGACCACCGCACCAACGTGGAGATTGGAAACGTCAATGCCGTGATGGACGGGGAGATCGACCTTTTCATCGACGCTTATTTGCGGAGCAATATGGACCAATGACTCTGCTGTAGGATGTATGTTTTTGGAAAACTTTGTGAAAAACGGTTGCCAGATTGTGTATAATAGGGGCAACCGAATACATATCACACAATATTGGGGAGTTTGGATTGTTATGAAGTACACGGAAAAAGACCAGTTAGCGGTTCACGCCATTCGCACGTTGTCCATCGACGCTGTAGAAAAGGCGAACTCCGGCCACCCGGGAATGCCGATGGGAGCTGCGCCGATGGCGTACGTGTTGTGGACGCGGTTCATGCGCCACAACCCGGCTAACCCTGCCTGGCCGAACCGGGATCGCTTTGTATTGTCGGCCGGCCACGGGTCGATGCTGCTGTACAGTTTGCTGCACTTAAGCGGCTACGACTTGTCCTTGGACGAGTTGAAAAACTTCCGCCAGTGGGGGAGCAAAGCCCCGGGGCATCCGGAATACGGCATGACGCCCGGTGTGGAAACGACGACCGGTCCCCTCGGACAAGGGTTTACCAACGCCGTCGGCTTTGCCATGGCCGAGCGTTTCCTCGCCCACACCTTCAACAAGCCGGAACACACCGTGATCGATCACTACACGTACACGATCGTCGGCGACGGCGATTTGATGGAAGGTGTGACGGCCGAAGCTGCCTCCCTCGCCGGGCACTTGAAACTGGACCGCCTCATCGTGCTGTACGATTCTAACGACATTTCCCTGGACGGGGAGACGAACAAAGCGTTCACCGAAGATGTGGCAGCGCGCTTTCGGGCGTACGGCTGGCACGTCCTCCGCGTCGAAGACGGAAACGACCTCGGCGCCATCCACCGAGCCCTGGAAGAGGCGAAAAACCATCGAGGGCAGCCGACCTTGATCGAAGTGAAAACCCACATCGGCTACGGCAGTCCGAACAAACAGGACACAGCTGCGGCCCACGGCGCTCCCCTCGGGGAGGAAGAGGTGAAACTGACGAAACAGACCTACCAGTGGGAGCATCCCCCGTTTCACGTGCCGGACGAAGCGAAGGAAGCGTTTCGCGCGGTGCGCACCGCTGGAGAAGAAGCTGAACGAGAGTGGGAGGCCCGGCTGAAAGCTTACGAAGCCGCCTATCCCGAAGAAGGGCAAAAACTGCGTGCAGCTTTACATGGCAACTTGCCGAAAGGGTGGGAAGACGAGCTTCCCCGCTACCGAGCAGGTGACAAGCTGGCGACGCGCAACGCCTCTGGTGATGTGCTTAACGCTGTTGCTCCTCACTATCCGACCTTGCTCGGCGGATCAGCTGATTTGAGTGGCTCCAACAAGACGACGCTGAAACAATTCGACATTTATTCAGCTGAAGACTACAGCGGCCGCAACGTATGGTACGGCGTAAGAGAACACGCCATGGGCGGCATCATGAACGGTCTCGCCCTGCACGGAGGCGTACGCCCTTACGGCGGCACGTTCCTCGTCTTTTCCGACTACTTGCGACCGTCCATCCGCCTCGCCGCCCTCATGGACCAGCCGGTCGTGTACGTCTTCACCCACGACAGCATCGGGGTCGGCGAAGACGGCCCGACCCATCAGCCCGTGGAACATCTAGCTGCCCTCCGGGCCATTCCGAACCTCACCGTCCTTCGTCCCGGCGATGCCGTCGAGACAGCGGAAGCGTGGCGCTACGTGCTGAGTCAGACGCACGGCCCCGCCGTCCTCGCCCTTAGCCGACAAGGACTGCCGGTGTTGGAAGGGACGGTGAAACATGCCCGGGATGGTGTGCGGCGAGGTGCCTACATCGTGGAGGAAGCGGCCAATGGCGACCCGGCCGCCATCGTCATCGCCACCGGCTCGGAACTGCACCTCGCTGTGCAAGCCCAGCAGCGGTTGGCAGAAGACGGCATCCACGTGCGCGTCGTGAGCATGCCCAGCTGGGAACTGTTTGAACAGCAGGACGAGGCGTATCGAAATGACGTGTTGCCGCCGGCAGTGACAAAGCGCCTGGCGGTAGAAGCAGGCTCCTCTATGGGATGGGAGCGATACGTCGGAGCAGAGGGTGACGTCCTCGGCATCGACCGCTTTGGCGAATCAGCACCGGGCAACAAGGTGATGGAAGCTTTCGGTTTTACCGTGGAGAATGTCGTCGCCCGTTTGCGAGAATTATTGTAACGGATCAATCAGGCCAAGCTCCGATCGGCAGGAAATGGTCGATCGGAGTTTTTTACATGGGATCGGCCGACGTTCCGGACACGTAGCCTTGACAAACGTCTGTACGGACTACTACGAAACATGCATAAGCCGGACGTGTGACGGACACCCTACCGATAGTGAGAACAACTTGGGAGGTTGTGACAATGCAAGTGAAATGGCTTAACGTGCTACTCGGTGTCGTCCTGTCGCTCGCGCTCATGAGCGGTTGCGGCGCCAGTACGGACGAAGAAGGGCAGCAAGGGACGGAAGACGGCGACACTGCCGTAGAAGAGGAGGCGCCAGAAGAAGGCGGTGCAGCCGCATATGACGAAGCCGCTGCGCAGGAGGCGTACGCCGGGTCGTGTGCTGCATGCCACGGCGGGAACTTGGAAGGGAGTGCCGGTCCGTCGTTGGAACAAGTCGGTACGAAGTATAGTGAGGAAGAAATTTTAGACATCATCAATAACGGTATCGGATCAATGCCCCCGCAGGGCGACGCCGTGGACGAAGAGGCTAAGGAAGACCTGGCCGCCTGGCTGGCCGATCAAAAATAACACGTCACGCAAAAACTTGCTTTGCTCAGGTGAAGCAAGTTTTTTTTGTGCTTTTTTTGATTTAGGGCCAAAAAGGGATTGTATTAATATAAGTGTAAATGTATAATAATACAAAACGTTGGTAAAGGCGTGTTTGGAAAGTGAAAGTCGTTATTGTAGGATCGACAGGTTACAGCGGCATTGAACTGGTGCGGTTGTGTGAGCAGCACCCCCACATTGAGATAGGAGCCCTCATTTCCACATCGGCTGGAGGCGAAACGTTGGGAGAGGTGTACCCCCATTTGAGCCATGTGCACGACTCGTTATCTGAATGGTCACTGGATCTTATAGCGTCTTCGGGAGAGGTTGTCTTTTTTGCTACACCGGCTGGCGTGAGCAGTCAGTGGGTCCCCCGGCTCGCAGAGCGCGGTTTAATCTGCATCGACTTGTCCGGGGACTTTCGCTTGACTGATCCCGGGGAGTACCGATCGTGGTATGGGCGTGAACCGGCTGAGCCGCGTTACTTAGAGCAAGCGGTTTACGGTTTGAGCGAGTGGAACCGGGAGGCGATTCGGGAAGCGTCAGTCGTCGCCAATCCCGGGTGCTATCCGACGGCAGCTCTAACGGGGTTGTTGCCGCTGTTGGCGGAGAACGTCATCGATCCGGGCACTGTCGTCATCGATGCCAAGTCCGGTGTTTCCGGTGCCGGCCGGAGTGCGAAAGTGCCGCTGCTGTTCGCCGAAGTGAATGAGAATGTACGGCCGTACAAAGTGGACGGCCATCAACACATTCCGGAAATTGAACTCGGCTGCCGCCGCTTTGCGGGAGTCGATCTCCGTGTATCGTTTACCCCCCACTTGATCCCGATGAGCCGTGGGATTTGTTGTACGGTGTACGCAGCCCTGACTGGCGGGGTGACAACCGACGACATTCAGGCTCTCTACCGCGAACATTACGACGAGGCACCGTTTGTTCGCTTGCGCGGGCCGGGGCAGTGGCCGCAGACAAAGGACGTGACCGGAAGCAATTTTTGCGACATCGGGTTTCATGTCGATGAACGCACCGGGCGGGTTGTCGTGCTGTCTGTCATCGACAATTTAATGAAGGGGGCTTCTGGGCAGGCGTTGCAAAATTTGAACATTCGCATGGGTTGGCCGGAGACAGCCGGATTGACAGGGTCTCCTGTATATCCTTGAAGGAGTGGAAACAGATGAAAAACAGCGTGCTCACAACGGAAGACGGGAACGCAAACGAAACATCGGCTGAGTTCAGCGTAGTAGAAGAGCCTGATGTGACCGCTCCCCGCGGTTTTAGAGCGGCCGGAGTTCACTGCGGCGTCAGGCGCAAGCGCTTGGACTTAGGTCTGATCGTGTGTGATGTCCCTGCAGTGACGGCGGCCGTGTACACGACGAACACGTTTCAAGCAGCGCCGCTGAAGGTGACGCAATCCAGCTTGCAAGTTGACGGCAAAATGCAAGCCATCGTCGTCAACAGCGGCAACGCTAACGCGTGCACGGGCGTTGAAGGTGAGCAGGACGCTTACCGCATGCAGGCGGAGGCCGCCCGGGTCATCGGCATACCGCCCCACTACGTCGGAGTGGCGTCGACAGGGGTGATCGGTGAACGGTTGCCGATGGACAAAATTTCCAAGGGGATTCAAGAACTTAAGCCGCAAAAAGACATCTCCGCCTCCGATGACTTTTGCCAGTCCATATTAACGACGGACACGTGTGTAAAAAAAGTTCACGTGACGGTCAAAGTTGACGGGGTAGACGTACAAGTGGCCGGGGCGGCAAAAGGTTCGGGGATGATTCAACCGAACATGGCGACGATGCTCGGGTTTATCACGACAGACGCTGTCATTGAACCTTCTGCTTTAGAACACCTGCTCCGGTCGACAACGGATGCGACGTACAACATGATCGCCGTCGACGGGGACACGAGCACGAACGACATGGTCATCGCCATGGCGAGTGGCCTGGCAGGGCACCAGGCGCTCCATGAAGGGCACCCAGATTGGGCGGCGTTTGCCACTGCCTTTCACTATGTCAACGAACAGCTGGCGAAGGCGATTGCCCGCGACGGAGAAGGGGCGACGAAGCTGATCGAAGTGCGTGTAACGGGCGCGGCAAGTTGTGAAATGGCGCGGCAGACGGCGAAAGCGGTGATCGGTTCCAACTTGGTCAAAACGGCCGTGTTCGGCGCTGATCCCAACTGGGGACGCATCATCTGCGCTGTCGGATACAGTGACGTTCCCGTCCAACCGGACAACGTGGACATTGCCATCGGTGGAATTCCCGTCGTCCGCCGCAGCTTCCCCGTCGATTACGATGAGGCGAAAGTGGCGGAAGCGATGAAACACGACCCGGTCGTCATTGACGTTGACTTGCACCAGGGGAAAGAAGAGGCGACGGCCTGGGGCTGTGATCTCACGTATGACTACGTGCGCATCAATTCCAGTTACCGGACGTGACGACAAGGGCGGTAACCGCTGTGTAGTGACCTGTAGAGGAAAGGCTAGAAAAGGGAGAGTTTCTAAAATGGCCGAAAAACAGACGATCGTCGTCAAGCTGGGCGGAAGTCTTTTGAATACGTTGCCCGCTTCCTTTTTTCAAGAGTGCGCGTCACTCCAGAAGGCAGGCGTGCATGTCGTCATCGTCCACGGCGGCGGACTGCGTATAAACGACTTTGCGAAACAGCTGTCGCTGGAAGCGAAATTCGTGAACGGGCTTCGGGTGACGGACGAGGCCGTACTAGAATTAGTAGAAATGGTGTTAGGCGGCTCAATCAACAAACAACTCGTCTCCCGTCTGGAACAAGCGGGTTGTTCCGCCGTCGGTATTTCCGGTGTGGACAGAAATTTGATACGGGTGCGGCAGCAAGACCCCCGCCTCGGTTTCGTCGGTGAGGTTGAGCAGGTGAACGTCAGCGTACTGCATGAGCTGCGCTCCCTCGGTTGGATTCCCGTCGTCGCTTCCCTAGGTGTCGATGGCGATGGACAGCACTACAACATTAACGCCGATACGGCGGCCGGGGCCGTTGCGAAGGCGCTAAAGGCCGACTGTCTCGTCCTGGCGACGGATGTCCCGGGAATTTTGGCCGGGGACGGCTTGAATCCGATTGATCGCATTACGCCGGGAGACGTTGCCCGCCTCATAGACGAAGGCGTCATTCGGGACGGTATGATTCCCAAAGTGAAGGCGGCGGCTGAATGTGTGGCGAACGGCGTGCAGACGGTTTGCATAGCAGACGGTCGTGCAGCAGGTTTCCTTGCAGGGACGCTGTCCCAACACGACGATTCGTTTCCGGGGACGAAAGTGGTCGCGGAAGGGTGTGAGATGGATGGCCTTAATGGAGACGTACACGCGTTGGCCCATCGTGCCGACTGAGGGGAAAGGGACGCGCATTTGGGATCAGTCCGGGCGCGAGTACTTAGATTTTACGTCGGGCATCGGGGTGGTCAACATCGGCCATTGCCACCCGCATGTCGTACAGCGTGTGGAGCGGCAACTGCACGCGCTGTGGCACGTCTCCAACTTGTTTCCCATTTCAGCGCAGGAGGCGCTGGCGCGACGCCTGACCGAGGCGAGCGGTTTAGGTGCCGCTTTCTTCTGTAACAGCGGAGCCGAAGCGAATGAAGCCGCGATTAAACTGGCGCGGAAGGCAGCCAACAGCCCCGGCCGGAGATCGTCACCTTTACCCAGTCGTTTCACGGCCGGACTCTCGCCACGTTAACCGCCACGGGACAGGATAAGGTGAAAGACGGCTTTCAGCCGTTAGTGCCCGGCTTTGTCACCGTGCCGTGGGGAGATGTCAAGGCGTTAGACAGCGCGATGTCACCTCACACGGCGGCGGTGATGCTGGAAGTGGTTCAAGGTGAAGGCGGCGTGCGTCCGGCTGACGCTGTCTGGTTGAAAAGGGTGGAGCAGTTGTGCCGCGAGCGCGGCTCGCTTCTCGTCGTGGACGAAGTGCAAACCGGCATGGGGCGGACGGGGACGCTTTTTGCCTACGAATCGTACGACATTCAGCCGGACGTGGTCACGTTGGCCAAAGGGTTGGGCAACGGATTTCCAGTCGGGTGTCTCCTGGCCGCGTCCGAGGTGGCGGCTCACTTTGGGCCGGGTAGTCACGGGTCCACGTTCGGCGGCAATCCGTTGGCGATGGAAGCGGGGCTTGCCGTTTTGGACGTCTTGCAGCAGCCTGGGTTCTTGGACGATGTAAAAGCGAAAGGGCAGACGCTCAAATCCCGGCTTCAGCATCGTTTGCAGTCCCATCCCCTCGTGTCTGAAATTCGGGGGCGCGGGTTGATGGTCGGGATCGCGCTCAACGAACCGCGAACGCAAGAGCTGATCGCGTCCGCCCAAAAAGAAGGGTTGCTCGTGCTGGCAGCAGGTCCAGACGTGTTGCGACTGCTGCCGCCGTTAACTGTGAGTGAGGCGGAGCTCGACCAAGCTGTTGACTTATTGACACGCGCGTTCACGGCAGTAGGAGTGGGGGAATGACGATGAAAGCTTTTTTGCTGCTCGACACTGGGGACGTCTTCCCCGGTGAGTGGATCGGTCAGCCGCGAGAGGCTGTGGGGGAAATCGTGTTTTACACCGGGATGACCGGTTACCAGGAGGTGTTGACTGACCCGTCGTACGGGGGGCAGATCGTGACGTTTACGTATCCGATGATTGGCAACTACGGCGTTCACGCGGGGGAAGACGAGAGTCCGAGGCCACAGGCTGCTGGGATTGTCGTTGGCGAATACTGTCCGCATCCGTCCCCTTACGGAAAGGCGGAGACTCTGGCGGAGAAGCTGGACCGTCACGGCATTCCAGGGATCAGCGGGATCGACACCCGGGCCGTGACGACCATCGTGCGGGAAAAAGGGTTGGTGCGGGGAAGGTTGAGCTGTGAAAGCCGGTGGCCGCGTCACGTGGAGTGGCCGGATTCGCTCTCCCTTGAATGGGTGCAAAAGGCCTCTGTCACACAGCCGGAAACGTACGGGAAAAACGACGGCAGACCACACATTGTGCTGATCGACTACGGGCGTAAACAGTCCATCGTCGAGGCGCTTTTGGCCCACGGGTGCCGGGTCACGGCCGTTCCGTTCAATTGGTCGAACGAACAAATTTTAGCCCTTCGCCCCGACGGTTTGCTCCTCTCCAACGGCCCTGGAGATCCGCAGGCACTCTCGCCCTACGCCCAGAGGCTACGGCCGTTGTTAGAGCAACTTCCTACCCTCGGCATTTGCCTCGGACAGCAAGTCGTCGCCCTCGCCTTTGGCGCTTCGACAGAAAGAATGCCATACGGACACCGGGGCAGCAATCATCCCGTCAAAAGTGTGTCTACAGACAAAGTGTGGATCACCTCGCAAAATCACGGCTACGTCGTCGTGAAGGAGTCTCTCGACCCTGACGAGTGGGAGCTGACGTATGTGAACGTGAACGACGACTCGGTAGAAGGGTTCAGGCACAAGCGCTACCCGATTCAGTGCGTACAGTTTCACCCTGAAGCCCGACCGGGACCTGCCGAAGCAGAAGTGATCTTCCAGCAGTTTGTCCGCAAAGTGAACCGTCAGCGAAAGGAGACCACTTATGCCTAAACAGCCCCACATACAGAAAGTGCTCGTCATCGGCTCCGGTCCGATCACGATTGGGCAGGCGGCGGAATTCGACTACGCCGGGACGCAGGCGTGTCTCGCCTTAAAAGAGGAACAGATTCACGTCGTACTGGTGAACAACAACCCGGCGACGATTATGACCGACGAAGAAGTAGCCGACACCCTCTACTTGGAACCGTTGACGGTTGAATCGGTGACGAAGATCATTGCCAGGGAGCGTCCTGACGGGTTGCTCGCCACCACCGGCGGTCAGACTGGTTTAAACTTGGCCATCGCCTTAAACAAAGCGGGGGTGTTGCAACGATACGGCGTCCAATTGTTGGGGACCCCGATTCGTACAATTGAAAACAGCGAAGATCGGGAAATGTTTAAAAACATGATGGAACAGATCGGGGAGCCGGTCCCTGCCAGCATCATCGCCCGCGATATGGAGACAGCCCTTTCGTTTGCCGGCGAGACGGGCTACCCGCTGATTGTGCGTCCGGCGTATACGCTGGGGGGTTCGGGAGGCGGCATTGCCCGTGACGAAGAGCAGCTGAGGCAAATTGTGCGCCGGGGACTGAAGGCGAGCCCGATTCACCAAGTGCTCGTCGAGCAGAGCATAAAAGGGTGGAAAGAGATCGAATACGAGGTGATGCGGGATGTGAACGACACGTGCATCACCGTGTGCAACATGGAAAACGTCGATCCCGTGGGCATCCATACCGGCGACAGCGTCGTTGTGGCGCCGTCGCAGACGCTGACCGACCAGCAACATCAGATGCTGCGCAGCTCGGCCCTCAAGGTCATCCGCTCCCTCGGCGTCGTCGGCGGCTGTAACATTCAGTTCGCCCTCCACCCTGAGACGGGAGAGTATGCCATTATCGAAGTGAATCCGCGGGTCAGCCGTTCCAGTGCGCTGGCGTCGAAAGTGACGGGTTATCCGATCGCCCGCATCGCTGCCAAACTTTCTGTCGGTTTGCACTTGGACGAATGTGTGAACCCAGTGACCGGCCACACGTATGCCAGTTTTGAGCCGGCCGTCGACTACATCGCCGTCAAGCTGCCCCGCTGGCCCTTTGACAAATTTCCGCAAGGGGACCGCGTGTTGGGGACGCAAATGAAGGCGACGGGTGAAGTAATGGCACTGGAGCGGACGTTTGAAGCCGCTCTGATGAAAGCCGTGCGCTCCCTCGACGTTGGCCAGTACGGCCTGCTGCAGCCGGAACACGAGGCATTGCCGGACGATGTGTTGCAACACAGGCTTGAGTGTGCCGATGACGAGCGGCTGTTTTTGCTGGGGGAAGCGTTCCGGCGGGGCTGGTCGCTGGAAGACGTGCACCGTTTGACGGATATCGACCCGTTTTTTCTGTTTAAGCTCCGTACGCTCGTTCAAACGGAACAGCAGTTGAAACAGACGGCGTGGCAGGACGTGACCGGGGAGGAGTTGCGCAAGGCCAAACGGCTCGGCTTCACGGCTACGCACTTGGCCGGGCTGTTCGGTGTGCCCGCACAGGCGGTGCGCAAGCGGTGCGAACAGGCCGGCTTCAAACCGGGTTACAAGTGCGTCGACACGTGTGCGGCCGAGTTCGTAGCGGAAACGCCGTACTTTTACTCCACGTGGTCGGGAACTGACGAAGTGCCGGTCGACGCCCAAGGGGAGAAAGTGCTCGTTGCCGGATCGGGACCGATTCGCATCGGGCAGGGCATCGAATTCGACTACTGCTCCGTGCACGGCGTCAAAGCGTTAAAGCAGATGGGCATACCGTCGGTCGTCGTCAACAACAACCCGGAAACGGTGAGTACTGATTACGCGACGGCAGACCGACTGTACTTTGAGCCGTTGACGGCAGACGACGTCGTCGCTGTTGCCCGGAAAGAGCAGGTGAGGGGCGTCCTGTTGCAGTACGGGGGTCAAACGGCAGTGAAGCTAGTGGCGGAGCTGGAAGCAGCCGGGCTCCCCGTTCTGGGGACGTGCCGCGAAGCCATCGACCTTGTGGAAGACCGCGACCGGTTTTATACATTGCTTCAGCAGCTGGGCATCCCGCACATCCCCGGTGTGGCAGTGCAGAACGATCACGTGTTGCTTGAAGCGGCTGAACAGCTCGGCTACCCCCTCTTGTTGCGTCCGTCGTACGTCATTGGCGGTCAAGGCATGCACATCGTGCACGCTTCCGAACAGTTGACGGCACTGCTGAAGCGGGAGGCGTTTGCTCCGCAGGCGTATCCGCTCCTTCTCGACCGCTACCTGGAAGGAACGGAAATCGAAGTAGACGCGGTGACGGACGGACGCGACGTGACAATCCCGCTGTTGATTGAGCACGTGGAGAGGGCAGGTGTCCACTCTGGTGACAGCATGGCATTTTTCCCGGCGGTTGACGTTTCAAAAGTTGTGCAGCAGCAAATCGTCGATTACACGGAGCGCATCGCACGCGCGCTGCCCCACAAAGGAATGCTCAACATACAGTTCGTCGTTTGGCGCGGGCGGGTGTACGTCTTGGAAGTAAACCCCCGCGCCTCGCGCACCGCTCCCGTTGTGAGCAAAGTGACCGGACATCCTGTCCTGCTGTGGGCGACCGAGGTGCAGCTCGGTAAACGGCTGTCTGACGTGGCGCCACTGGGCTTGTTGCCGAGGCCTGCCGGATGCGCAGTGAAAGCCCCAGTGTTTTCAACGGCGAAGTTGCCGGGGGTAGACGCCGCAGTCGGCCCGAACATGCAGTCGACCGGTGAAGTGATCGGCCTCGGTTCGACGGCAGTGGAGGCGATGGCGAAAGTCCTTCCGTGGTCTGTACCGGGCTACACGGACGGAGTGTGGGACGATGCCTGTGGGAAACGCGTGCTCATCAGCATTGGCGACAGCAAAAAAGAAGCAGCGCTCCCTCTGTTGAAGCGCCTTGCGAAAAAAGGACTGGACCTTCTCGCCACTCCCGGAACAGCCGAAACGTTGCGACAAAACGGTCTACACGTTCACACCTGCACGTGGGCGGAAGCGCGAGAAGCGGTCAAAGCTGAACGCGTCAAAGCCGTCGTGAACATTCCAACTCGAAGCGGGGAGCAGACCCGCGACGGGTTTAAGTTGAGGGAAACAGCTTTACAGTACAACGTTCCCCTCTTTCTCACGTTGGAGGCAGTGGAGTGGTCACTCAAAGTAGCCGCAAATCGGCCGCCGGACACTGTCTATTCTTTGAAAGAGTTTTACGGGCTGTCACAATCGACGGCATCACCGGTATAAACACGTAAGGCATCCCTTCTTCCGCCGCCAATACATTTACATGTTTCCAATGCCGCAAGCGTAAAATTGTTACCGGAAAGAAAGGAGAGACGGCTAGATGAGTTCTACAGAGGCAGCGTACAATGCGGAAGAGTTGCAAGGGCGCCACTTTCTCACGTTAGCCGATTTTAGTCAGGACGAACTGACGTCACTGCTCGCCTTCGCGAAAGATTTAAAACAGTGGCAGAAGCAAGGGAAACCGTACCGCCCCCTCGTCGGCAAGACGTTAGGCATGATCTTTGCCAAATCGTCCACGCGGACGCGGGTTTCGTTTGAAGTCGGCATGTTTCAGCTAGGAGGGCACGCCCTTTTTCTCGGGAAGAACGACATTCAGCTCGGACGGGGAGAGACGATTCCAGACACGGCACGGGTCCTTTCCCGCTACGTAGACGGGATCATGATTCGCACGTACGCCCACACTGACGTCGTCGAACTGGCGCGCTATGCGAGTGTGCCGGTGATTAACGGCTTAACGGACGCGTTCCATCCGTGTCAAGTGCTGGCCGACTTGTTGACGCTCAAGGAGCACTTCGGTCAACTAAAAGGGCTCAAGCTCGCCTATGTCGGGGACGGAAACAACATGGCCCATTCGCTTCTCCTCGGTGCGGCCAAAATGGGCATTCACGTTGCCGTGGCCACGCCCTCGGGTTACGAGCCGGACGGAGACATCGTCCGCGACAGTGAACAGGCGGCCCGAGAAAACGGCTCCCGTGTGACCGTGACCCATGACCCGCATGAAGCGGTGAAAGGAGCGGATGCCGTCTACACCGACGTGTGGGCGAGTATGGGGCAGGAAGCAGAAGCGTCGGAAAGGCGGAAGGCGTTTCAAGGGTATCAAGTGAATGGGGAGTTGATGGCCGAAGCGAAGGACGGCGCCATTTTCTTGCACTGTTTGCCGGCGCACCGGGGAGAAGAAGTGACCGCCGACGTGATAGATGGTCCCCAGTCCGTTGTCGTGAACCAGGCTGAGAACCGCTTGCACGTGCAGAAGGCGATTCTTGCCAGTTTGCTCTAACGAGGGAAAAAGTTGAATACCCCTCTAGCTTTTTCGCGCCATTTGTGTATAATTATACCTATAAGTGAATTTTTATTTGAGAGGATCGATTAAAATGGCGAATCCGAAAGTGGTGTTGGCGTATTCCGGGGGGTTGGACACGTCAGTGGCGATAAAGTGGCTGCAAGAGAAGTACGGCTACGACGTGATTGCTGTGTCCCTCGATGTGGGAGAAGGAAAAGATTTGGATTTCGTTCGGGAAAAAGCGCTCAAAATCGGTGCGATCCAGTCGTTCGTCGTCGATGCGAAAGACATGCTCGCGGAAGAATTTATCAAGCCGGCCCTGAAGGCGAACGCCCTGTACGAGGGGAAGTACCCGCTCGTATCGGCGCTGTCCCGACCCTTAATTTCCAAAGTGCTCGTGCAGATTGCGGAACAGGAAGGAGCTGAAGCCGTCGCCCACGGCTGTACGGGTAAAGGCAACGACCAAGTGCGTTTCGACGTAGCAGTCGCGGCCTTAAACCCTGATTTGAAGGTGCTGGCACCGGTGCGGGAGTGGGCGATGTCGCGGGAAGAAGAGATTGCGTACGCCCAAAACCACGGCATCCCCGTGCCGGTGAAAGTGGAAAAACCGTACAGCATTGACCAAAATTTGTGGGGGCGGAGCTGCGAGTGCGGCGTCCTCGAAAATCCTTGGACAGCGCCGCCGGAAGACGCATACGAGTGGACGCGGGCATTAGCCGATACGCCGGATGAACCAGAAGAAGTGGAAATCGCGTTTGAGCAAGGGGTTCCCGTTGCGCTAAACGGTGAAAACATGTCGTTTGCCCACATGATTTCAGAGTTGAACCGTTTGGCGGGGGCGCACGGAATCGGACGGATCGATCACGTCGAGAACCGGCTCGTCGGCATTAAATCCCGGGAAGTGTACGAGTGCCCTGCAGCAATTACGCTGCTCACAGCCCACAAAGAACTGGAATTTTTGACCCAGACGCGTGAAATCAGCCAGTTCAAACCGATTATCGAACAAAAGTGGGCGCAGCTCATTTATGAAGGGTTGTACTTTTCTCCGTTGACTGAGGCCCTCAATGCCTTCATTGACGAAACGCAGAAAAACGTCACGGGCGTCGTCCGCCTCTCGCTGTTCAAGGGCCATTGCACAGTGAACGGCCGTAAGTCGCCTAAGTCGCTGTACAACGAAAAATTGGCCACTTACACTGTGGAGGACACGTTCGACCACGATGCCGCTGTCGGATTCATCCACTTGTGGGGGCTGCCGACGAAAGTTTACGCCCAGGTGAACCGTGAAGCAGACAGCGGTAAGGTCGACGTTCCCCAGTCTGAACAGAAAATCGTCACAACAGGAGCGGGACAGGAGGACGGACGATGAAAAAAATGTGGGGCGGCCGCTTCACACAACCGACGAACAAACTAGTGGAGGCCTATACGGCCTCCATCGGATTTGATCAGCGTTTGGCAGAAGTAGACATCGAGGGAAGTATGGCACACGTCCGCATGCTCGGACGTGTCGGTGTGTTGACTCCGGACGAGGCGGATGCGATTGTCCAAGGATTGCGAAAAGTGAAGCAGCGGATCGACAGCGGTGAGGTGAGCTATTCCGTTGCGTATGAAGACATTCACATGAACATCGAAAAAATGCTGACGGACGAAATCGGACCTCTCGGAGGTAAACTGCACACGGGACGCAGTCGCAATGACCAGGTGGCTCTAGACCTGCATTTGTACGTCAAGCGGGTCACAGTGCAGACTGTCGAGCAGTTGGCTCGGCTTCAAGAAGCCCTGTTGCAAAAAGCAGAGGAGCATGTGGATACAATTCTCCCCGGGTACACCCACCTGCAGCGGGCGCAGCCAATTCGCCTCGCCCACCACATGCTCGCCTATGTGGCCATGTTCGGCCGGGACATCGAACGGCTGCAAGACAGTTACAAGCGCGCTGACTGCAGTCCCCTCGGAGCGGGTGCTCTCGCCGGGACCACATTTCCCCTTGACCGGAAAGTCGTCGCCGAAGAACTCGGGTTTTCCACCATGTACGACAACAGCTTGGATGCTGTCAGCGACCGCGATTTTATCGTCGAGTTTCTGAGTGCCGCCTCTTTGATCATGGCCCACTTGTCTCGCATGGGGGAGGAGCTCGTTTTGTGGTCGAGTCAGGAGTACGACTTTATCGAGCTGGACGATGCGTTTTGCACCGGATCGAGTATCATGCCGCAAAAAAAGAACCCCGACGTGGCGGAACTGGTGCGGGGCAAAACGGGCCGCGTGTACGGTCATCTCATCGCCCTTTTAACAGTGCTCAAAGGGCTCCCCCTCGCTTACAACAAAGACATGCAAGAAGATAAAGAAGGGTTGTTCGACACGGTGGACACAGTGTCGGGGGCCTTGAAACTGATGGCGCCGATGATTGCCACGCTGAAGGTGAAGAAAGACAACATGCGCGCTGCCGTTGAGCGCGACTTTTCCAACGCCACCGACTTGGCTGACTTTTTAGTCGGAAAAAACATCCCCTTTCGACAGGCCCACGAAATTGTCGGGAAAATTGTCTTATACTGTATTGAACAGAAAAAATATCTCCTTGATCTTTCACTGGACGAGTATCGACAGTTTTGTCCGGAAATCGATGAAACTGTCTACGATGCCCTAAATGTCGAGCGTGTCGTCGACGCTCGCGATGTGTACGGGGGCCCGTCCCGCCGACAGGTGGAACGAGTCCTTTCTGAAAGAAAATCCCGCTTGAACGAAACTTTCTCTTGGATAAAACACGTTCAATAGAATGTCATTTCATCGAGAGACTCTCATTGCCGATACATAAGGTATGAGAGTTTTCTTTTCTACACATTTCCACAATTTTTCTTTTATTTTTGTCAATAGACAAGCTATAATAGAGTTAAATTTGTAGCATCGAGAGGGATTTTGACAGAGTAGGATGATGTGTCGTGATTGAGATGTACGGCGTGTGGAAGGTCTACGAGAACGGAAACGACGCGTTACAAAACATCGACATCAAGATTGGCCGCGGTGAATTTGTGTACGTAGTCGGGCCGAGCGGGGCCGGGAAGTCGACGTTCATCAAGTTAATGTACCGCGAAGAACGCCCGACAAAAGGCCAGATATACATAAACGGCATTAACGTGGACAAAGTGAAAGAACGCAAAATTCCGCAAATTCGTCGAAACATCGGGGTCGTCTTTCAAGATTTCCGGCTTCTGCCGCGGATGACGTCATTTGAAAATGTCGCGTTTGCCATGGAAGTTGTCGAAACGCCGCGAAAGCGCATTGAGCAACGGGTACGCGAGCTGTTTGAACTTGTCGGTTTGGAAGACCGGATGGACGCTTATCCAGACGAGCTGTCCGGCGGAGAGATGCAGCGCGTTGCCATCGCCCGGGCCATGGCGAACAAGCCGTCGGTCATCATCGCGGATGAACCTACCGGGAACTTGGATCCGGAAACGTCGTGGGGCATCATGGAACTGTTCGAGGAAATTAACGACTTAGGCACGACAGTAGTGATGGCGACACACAACCGGGACATCGTCAACCAGATGAAAAAACGGGTTGTCGCCATTGAGGACGGTCAAATTGTGCGCGACGAGTTGCGGGGAGAGTACGGGTATGAAAGCTAGAACATTCGTTCGTCACGTGCGCGAAGGCTGGAAGAGTCTCGGCCGGAACGGTTGGATGAGCTTTGCGGCCGTCAGCGCCGTGACCGTGACCTTGTTTATACTCGGCATCTTCCTTCTGTTGGCGATGAATGTGAACCACGTGGCCGAAGTGATCGAAGATCAGGTGGAAATTCGCGTATCACTCGAGCTTGAAGCGGATGAGAGTGTGATCCGCCGCGTTGAACACCGAATTACGGCTATGCCCGAAGTGAGCCAGGTGGAGTTCATTTCAAAAGAAGAAGGGTTGAAACAGCTGGAAGAAGATTTGGGAGACGCCAGTTTGCTGGAAGGCATTGAAGAAAATCCCCTCCCGGACGTTTTTCGGGTCGAGACGTTTGAACCTCAGCAGACAAAGGCCGTCGCAGCGAATATCGAACAGTTTGACGGTGTAGACAACGCACGCTACGGCGAAGAGTTCACGGACAGGCTGTTCAACGTGACGAAAACAGTACGCAACGTGGGGGTCGTTCTCATCGTCCTCCTCGGATTGACGGCCATGTTTCTCATATCGAACACGATCCGTCTCACCATTCTGGCCCGGCGCCGCGAAATTGAAATTATGAAGTTAGTCGGTGCCACGAACTGGTTCATTCGCTGGCCGTTTTTCATAGAAGGGCTGCTCATCGGGCTCCTCGGAGCGATTTTGCCTTCTGCCGTTCTGCTGTTCGGCTACTACAGTATCACGACGAAGCTCGTCACTCAATTTGAACTGTGGTTTTTGGACTTGTTGCCCATGTACCCCCTCGCTTTCCAAGTGACTGCGCTGCTTTTGGGGATTGGAACGATCATTGGGGCGATGGGGAGCTTTATCTCGATTCACCGCTTTTTGAAAGTGTAGCAATACCATTGGGGGAGGAATTGTGTTGAAGAAAAAGCTTTTGCCGCTGGCTGCAGCGACAACGTTAATGGTGTCACTAACCGCTCCCAGTTGGACAGCAGCCGGCAGTGTGAATGACGACATTAAAGAGTTGCGCCAAAACGTGAAGGAAAAACAGGAGAGGCAGAAAGAGCTGAAACAGCAGCTCAAACAGAACGAACGAAAGCAGGAGTCGATTCAGAGCGAACTGGATCAATTGGAAGAGAGCCTGGAAGAGACAAGGGAGAAGATCCGTCAACTGAACGACGACATCGCGAAGACAGAGGCAGAGCTTGAAGAAGCAAGACAAAAGTTAAAAGAAGCGGAAGCGCGTGTCCAGAAACGGGACAAGCTGTTTAAAGAGCGCGTCCGCCTCATGTACGAAAACGGGCAAGTGTCGTACTTAGAAGTTCTGCTCGGTGCGGAAAACTTCAGTGACTTCCTGGCGCGCTTCGAATCGATCCAGACGATCATGAAGCAGGATAAAGACTTGCTAGAAGAGCAAAAACGCGATCGTGACCTCATCGCAAAAGCGAAACAGACGATTGAATCGTCGCTCGCCAAGTTGAACACGCTGCGGGCCGAGGCTGAAGAACAGCGGGAACTGTTGGCTCAAAAGCAAAAGGAAAAGGAAACGGCCCTTGCCAGTCTTAAAAGGGAGCACGCGGAACTGGAAGAGATCAGTGAGAAAGAGGCGCAACGCGAACGGGAGCTTGCGGCCCAGTTGGCAGCAAAAGTTGAAGCGCAGCAGCGGCAGCAATCGCCTTCGTCCGGTGTCGGAGGAGGCAGCGGGGCGGCCTTTCGCGATTCTGGCGGGACGCTGGCGTGGCCTGTGAACGGAAGGCTCTCCTCTCCTTACGGTCCCCGGAACGGCCGCATGCACAAAGGGATTGACATCGCCGCTCCAGTCGGCACACCAATTTACGCCGCTGCGGACGGCGTGGTGACGGCAGCAGGCCCGTCCAGCGGTTACGGTAACCGCATCATGATTGCCCACGGGAACGGATTGTCGACGCTGTACGCCCACATGTACGCCGACGGGATTCTCGTGTCCCCGGGTCAAAGCGTCAAACGGGGCCAACAAATTGCGAAAGTCGGTAACGCTGGCCGCTCAACGGGCCCGCACTTGCACTTTGAAGTGCTAAAAGGCAGTACAGCCGTTAATCCAATGAACTATTTAAAGTAGATCTCCTGGTAAAGGTTCGCCCTTGAGAAATCGTCGCGTCACTGTTAAAGTGTTTTTATAATATAGTCGAGCTCTACATATACTGGGAGCAGACTGTTAAAGGTGGTGCAAGGCGGATGTATGTACGGGGGCGAACGGCTTTTTTGTTCGTCATTCTTTCGATAGTCCTGACGGCATTGGTCACAATGGCTGTCTTGTCAGACGGATCGTGGCTTCGGGAAGCGAGCGTTTTCTCCAGTCTGTCCGAATCGGGCAGCCCGGTGGATCGCGATTTGGAGGAAGAATTTGACAAACTGGAAGAAACGTATGAGCTGCTGCAAAAGAATTACTTGCACGAAGTGGATTCGGCGAAGCTGATTGACGGTGCCATTCAGGGAATGGTGGAATCCCTCGGGGACCCTTATTCCGAGTACATGGATCCCGAAGCAGCCGACCACTTTCACTCGTCACTGGAATCGTCTTTTGAAGGCATCGGCGCTGAAGTGACGATGCAAGATGGCAGAGTTACCATTGTCGCTCCTATCGACGGGTCGCCGGCGGAAAAAGCAGGTCTGCGCCCAAATGATCAAGTGTTGCGTGTAGATGGGGAAAGTTTGGAAGGGCTGACGCTAAACGAGTCCGTTGCAAAAATTCGCGGACCGAAAGGGACAGAGGTGGAGTTGGAGATTCTGCGCTCTGGAAGTTCCACTCCGCTGAAAATTACTGTCACCCGCGACGAAATTCCTCTAGAAACGGTATCCTCTGACATGTTGGACCACAACATCGGAAAGATACGTCTGTCCAATTTTGCTGAGAAAACGGCAGAAGACTTTGCTGCCAGTTTAAAACAGCTGGAAGGACAAAACATGCAAGGCTTGATTATCGATTTGCGCGGAAACCCTGGAGGGTATTTGGCTGCCGTTGAAGAGATCAGCAACCTGCTCGTTCCAGAAGGAAGGCCCATCTTGTGGATCGAGGACCGGGACGGAAACAAAAAAGCGACGAAGTCGTCGCTGGACGGAAAAAAACCGTACCCGATCGTCGTGTTGATCGATCGGGGAAGCGCGAGTGCCTCCGAAATTTTGGCGGCTGCTTTAAAAGAAGCTGGCGGATATACGCTGATCGGAGAACCGTCTTTCGGCAAGGGGACCGTACAGACGACACGGGACTTCAAAGACAACAGCAATCTGAAGTACACCATTGCCAAATGGCTGACCCCTGATCAAAACTGGGTACACGAAAAAGGGGTGCAGCCGGACATTAAAGTCACGTACCCTCCCTATTACGAGGCGACTCCCCCTTCTGCAGAGGAGGAGTGGAAACGGGATGACAATTCGGAACAGGTGCGCGGCGCTCAACTGATCCTCGAAGGGCTTGGATACGACACGGGACGTACGGACGGGTACTTTGACGCTGAGACAGAGAGTGCAGTCGAAACTTTTCAACGCGATCACAACCTTAAGCAGACAGGTGCCATTGACAAGCCAACTGCACTGAAACTGCAGGAACAACTGGTGGAATTGATTCGCAATCCGGAAAACGACGTGATGTTACAGCGCGCTGTTGACGAATTGAAAAAAAGATTGTAACCTGCAGGAAACGATCTAACGTGTGTCGAAGATACTTACGCTGTCATGAAAAGTGTAAGTATCTTCGTTTTTAGGAGGCCGCCATGGACACTTTTCTGAACCCTTACCTTTACGTCGCACTAATGTTCGTCATCTGGCATGGCTTTCGCCTGCGGGCGTGGCACCGCCGCTTCTTTGGGATCAGTCTCTTGTCACCCGGGAGTCTGGTGACAAGGCGCATGGTGTCAGCACTCGCCGTCGGTGCAGCCGTTTCGGCCGTCATGCTGTCGTTTGACTGGGATGCCGGCATAAAGGCCGTCCACGGGTGGTGGCTGGGGACGGCTGCTGTCGTACTCGGTCTCTTTCGCGTAAGGTGGATGGGTTTCAGTTATGTGGCGGGAGCGACGAGTGTGCTGGCCCTCATCTGTCAGCGGATCGAGCTGACTGCCGTTCCTTCTGCCATCCAGTCGGCATTGCTTTCACTGCAGACGCTAGATGTTCAAAATCTGCTCATGTTCACCGCTGTGCTCACTGTGTTAGGCGGTTTGCTCACCGTGTGGGAGGCCGGTCGATCTTATTGTCCTGTTTTAATGCCCCACCGGGGGAAGCACGTGGGGGCAGTAATGTTGCAGTCGCTGTGGGTCGTTCCCGTCGTGGTTCAGACTGGGAGCAGTTGGTTTGTCTTACCGGTTCCCTTGGTCTACTCGGATTTCGCCGTCGCCCGGACCCAAGAACAGCGGGCCCGTTTCACCGGATCTATGACGGCCGTTTTCGGCGCTACACTGGCTCTGGTCAGCATGATGCCCATTACGTTTAACGCGGACATCTGGCTTTGGATCGGTGCCCTTTGGGCACTGCTCGGCCAGGAAGGGGTCACCCGGTTGTCTCGTCGGCAAGAGGTGAGCGGAACACCAGTGTTTAAAATGTGTGAAGACGGGATACGGGTTCTGGCGGTAAAAACGGGGAGCCCAGCTGAAGATATGGGCATTCGCCCCGGAGAAGTCATAACCCGTGCGAACGGACAAGCCGTGTACAACACGACGGACCTGTACGCGGCGTTGCAACTGTCCCCCGCTTTTTGCAAGCTGGAAGTGGTGGACGGAGATAACGAACGACGCATTGTGCAGCGTTCGCTGTATGCAGACGAACCTCATCAATTGGGCCTCGTCCCAGTAGAAGAGTCACCCCGGGCAGTGGCGCCGTCCTTGCACCGCTACGGATGGTGGACACTGTTCACGGACCGTACCAGCTACCGGGGCAGCGAGGTGAAGAAAGGACTGGAAGGGTAGCGAATGACCCTGACAACGGGATGGTCATCGTTTAGAAAAGAGAATGACGTGCGGAGCGGTCACAGTTTCTGTACATCATTTCATCCCGCTAAAGAGCTAGATGTGAGGCAACTGGTTTTTGAGAGGTGAAACCCGTATCCGTTTACCCCCACTCCTCATCGGGAACAATAGTTGTACCTGTTTTGACTCGCCGTTTAGGGTCATCTTTTCTTTTGATGTGCCATCGGAACAAGCGTTCCCCTTCGTTGTGCCGTTGTGCTATAATGGAACAGAAGTCATTAACCCGTGAAGAGGTGAGAGGGTAGTGAAGGGCACATTTCAGCTCGTTTCCGATTACGAACCTCAAGGTGACCAACCCCAAGCGATTGAGAAGCTTGTTGAAGGTATAAAGCAAGGCAAGAAACACCAGACACTGTTAGGGGCGACCGGCACCGGAAAGACGTTTACGATGGCCAACGTCATCGCCAAAGTGAACAAGCCGACCCTCGTCATCGCCCACAACAAAACGTTGGCAGCACAGTTGTGCAGTGAGTTGAAAGAATTTTTCCCACACAACGCCGTAGAGTACTTCGTCAGCTACTACGATTATTACCAGCCGGAAGCGTACGTCCCCCAGACCGACACGTACATCGAGAAGGACGCCTCGATCAACGATGAGATTGACAAACTGCGGCACTCGGCGACGAGTGCGCTGTACGAGCGCAACGACGTGATCATTGTCGCCAGTGTGTCCTGCATTTACGGGTTAGGATCTCCGGAAGAGTACCGAGATCTGCTCCTGTCACTGCGCGTCGGAATGGAGAAAGACCGCAATGAAGTGCTGCACCGCCTGGTGGATATTCAGTACACCCGCAACGACGTCAACTTTACGCGGGGTACGTTTCGCGTGCGCGGGGACGTGTTGGAAATTTTTCCGGCATCTCGCTCGGAACAGGCGGTGCGGGTCGAATTTTTTGGGGACGAAATCGAACGCATCCGCGAGATTGACGTCGTCACCGGCGAAGTGATCGGCGAACGCGAACACGTGGCCATTTTCCCCGCTTCCCACTTCGTCACCCGGGAAGACAAAATGCGCGTGGCCATTCAGCGCATTGAGGCTGAACTGGAAGAAAGGCTCGCCGAGCTGAAAGCCGAGAACAAATTGCTGGAGGCGCAACGCTTGGAGCAGCGCACGCGCTACGACATTGAGATGATGCAGGAAGTCGGCTTTTGTTCGGGGATCGAGAACTACTCCCGCCATTTGACCGGCCGCGCCCCGGGAGAAGCGCCGTACACGCTGCTGGACCACTTTCCCGACGACTACTTGATGATCGTCGACGAATCGCACGTGACGTTGCCGCAGATCAACGGGATGTACAAAGGAGACCGGGCGCGCAAGATGACCTTGATCGAGCACGGGTTCCGCCTTCCCTCTGCCGCCGACAACCGTCCGCTCCGGTTTGAAGAATGGGAGAAACACATCCACCAGATCGTGTACGTGTCGGCGACGCCCGGGCCGTACGAGTTGGAGAAGTGCCCGGAAGTCGTCGAGCAGATCATCCGTCCGACGGGGCTTGTCGATCCGAAAGTCGTCGTCCGGCCCATCAAAGGGCAGATTGACGATCTGATCGAGGAGATCAACAAGAGGCGGGAGCGGGACGAGCGCGTCCTCGTGACGACGTTGACGAAAAAAATGGCGGAAGACCTCACGGACTATTTGAACGACGTAGGGATTAAAGTGCGCTACCTGCATTCCGACATTAAGACGATAGAGCGAATGCAAATACTGCGCGATTTACGCCTCGGCGTGCACGACGTCGTCGTTGGCATTAACTTGCTCAGGGAAGGTCTCGACTTGCCGGAAGTGTCCCTCGTCGCCATTTTGGACGCGGACAAAGAAGGCTTCTTGCGCGGAGAACGAGCCCTCATTCAGACGATCGGACGCGCAGCGCGGAACGCGGACGGCATGGTGATCATGTACGCGGACACGATCACGGAGTCGATGCAGAAAGCGATCGACGAAACAGAGCGGCGCCGTCAAATTCAGCTCGAGTACAACAAGAAGCACGGCATCACGCCGCGAACAATTCAAAAAGCCGTACGGGATGTCATCGAGGCGACGCGCGTCGCCGAGGAAAAAGCCGATTACTTGGACAAAGACTTAACCAAACTGCCGAAGCGGGACCGCAAAGCCGTCATCGAGCGGATGGAAGCCGAGATGAAAGAAGCGGCCAAAGCGTTGCAGTTTGAACGGGCTGCGGAGTTGAGAGACTTAATTATCGAGTTGAAAGCGGAAGGAGCCTAACGGGTTCATGGCACACGATCGCATTGTAGTTAAAGGGGCACGGGCCCACAACTTAAAAAATATTGACGTCACCATTCCCAGGGATCAGTTTGTCGTGTTGACGGGGCTTTCCGGCTCTGGAAAGTCGTCCCTCGCCTTTGACACGATTTACGCCGAAGGACAGCGCCGTTACGTGGAATCTCTCTCGGCTTATGCGCGCCAGTTTCTCGGGCAGATGGACAAACCGGATGTCGACTCCATCGACGGGTTGTCGCCGGCCATATCCATCGACCAAAAAACGACGAGCCGCAACCCACGTTCGACGGTCGGTACTGTAACGGAGATTTACGACTACTTGCGCCTCTTGTTCGCCCGCATCGGCCGTCCCCACTGCCCGAAACACGGAATCGAAATTCAATCGCAAACGGTCGAACAGATGGTGGACCGTATCACCCAATTGCCTGATCGCACGAGAATTCAAATATTAGCTCCTCTCGTCCGGGGGCGTAAAGGCGAACACGTGAAAGTGTTGGAAAGCATCCGTCAACAAGGGTACGTCCGTGTGCGCGTAGACGGCGAATTGCGGGAAGCGACAGACGAGATCAAATTGGAGAAGAACAGGAAGCACACGATTGAAGTCGTGGTTGACCGCATTGTCATAAAGGCCGGAATTGAGTCACGCCTTTCCGATTCGCTGGAAACGGCCCTCAAACTGACTGGCGGCACTGTTGTGGTGGACGTTGTAGACGGTGAGGAGTTTTTGTTCAGTGAAAATCTGGCTTGCCCGGAGTGCGGCTTCAGTATAGACGAACTGACACCGCGCATGTTTTCATTTAACAGTCCGTTCGGCGCGTGTCCGACGTGTGACGGCCTCGGCATGCAAAAAAAAGTGGACGAAGACATGGTCATTCCCGACAAGTCAAAGTCCCTCAAAGAGGGCGTGATCGATCCGTGGGCCAATTCGTCATCCAACTATTACGAACAGTTGTTGGACGCCGTCTGCGCTTATTACGGCATTGACCCGAAGGTTCCGTTTGAGGAGTTGAGCGACGAAGAGCAGCACTTGTTGCTGTACGGTGGCCATGAGCGCATTCCGTTTCGCTACACGAACGACTTCGGACGGGTGAGGGAGACGTTGGTGCGCTACGAAGGAGTCATTCCGAATCTGGAGCGCCGCTACCGTGAGACGAGTTCGGATTACGTCCGCGAACTGGCAGAAACGTACATGTCGGAGACGAAGTGTCCGGCGTGTAAGGGTGCGAGATTGCGTCCAGAATCCCTCGCGGTCCTCGTCGGGGGCGAGACGATCCACGAGGTGACCGAGCGCTCCGTCCAGGAAGCGCTTGACTTCTTTCGAAATTTGGAACTGAGCGAGCGAGAAGTCGCCATTGCGCGCCTCATTTTGCGGGAAATTGAATCGCGCCTCTCTTTTTTAGCGGACGTCGGCCTCGATTACTTGACGCTGAGCAGGGCAGCAGGTACACTGTCCGGCGGAGAAGCGCAGCGCATCCGCTTGGCGACGCAAATCGGTTCCAGTCTCGTAGGGGTGCTGTACATTTTGGACGAGCCGAGCATCGGTTTGCACCAACGGGACAACAACCGCCTGATCGACTCACTGAAGCGGATGCGTGACTTGGGCAATACCCTCATTGTGGTCGAGCACGATGAAGACACGATGCGCGCGGCAGACTACATTATCGACATCGGTCCCGGGGCAGGCGTTCACGGCGGGAGAGTGGTAGCCGCCGGTTCACCGGATGAAGTGATGCGGGATAAACAGTCTCTCACCGGACAGTACTTAAGCGGGGAGAAGTTCATTCCGCTGCCGGTGGAACGGCGCCAACCGAACGGAAAATGGATTGAAGTGCGGGGCGCCAAAGAAAACAACTTAAAAAATATTAACGTCAAGTTCCCCCTCGGCACGTTTACGGTTGTGACGGGTGTGTCCGGCTCGGGAAAAAGTACCCTCGTGAATGAAATTTTGCACAAAGCGCTGTCCCGTGAATTGCACCGCGCCAAACAAAAACCGGGGGCTCACAAAGCCCTTCTCGGAATTGAACACCTCGACAAAGTGATCGACATCGACCAGTCGCCCATTGGCCGCACACCCCGCTCCAATCCAGCCACGTACACAGGAGTATTTGACGACATCCGTGAAGTGTTTGCCACGACGCAGGAAGCGAAAGTGCGCGGGTACAAAAAAGGGCGCTTCAGTTTCAATGTAAAAGGGGGGCGGTGTGAAGCGTGCCGCGGTGATGGGGTGATCAAAATCGAGATGCACTTCTTGCCCGACGTGTACGTGCCGTGTGAAGTGTGCAAAGGAAAACGATACAATCGGGAAACGTTAGACGTTCGCTATAAAGGGAAAAACGTGGCGGAAGTCTTGGACATGACGGTGGAAGATGCCCTCACGTTCTTCCAGAATATTCCGCGCATCAAGCGGAAAATCCAGACGCTGTACGATGTCGGTCTCGGCTATATGAAATTGGGTCAACCGGCGACGACCCTGTCCGGTGGAGAAGCTCAACGGGTGAAGCTGGCATCTGAACTTTATCGCCGCAATACCGGAAGGTCGCTGTACATCCTCGACGAGCCGACGACGGGGCTTCACACCGACGACATTGCCCGGTTGTTGAAAGTGTTGCACCGTCTCGTAGAAAACGGCGAGACCGTCATTGTGATCGAGCACAATTTAGACGTCATCAAGACGGCTGACTACGTGATCGATCTCGGACCCGAAGGCGGTGACGGAGGCGGAAAAGTCGTGGCCACTGGGACTCCAGAGGAGATCGTACAGGTGAAGCGGTCGTATACCGGACAGTACCTCGCCCCGATCTTGGAGAGGGATAAAAAGCGGACGGAAACCTTGTATGAAAAGGCGTCAAACGCGTAAATTATTTCCACCTATACTGGCAGGGCGTTGACAAATACTAACACTGTATCCAACATGCCAGTAAGGGGATGAGCACATTGATGCGTACGTTGAGTGTCTTGCTTTGTTCATTGGTGTTATCGTTCGCTGTCAGTTTGCCGGCAGCGGGAAGTCAAGCTGCCTCGGATGACGCCTACGTCCGTTTTTTGCACGCTTCGCCGGATCTCCTCAACGTAGATGTATACGTGGACGGGCACAGAGTCCTGGAAGGATTTGAATTCCAGTCCGTGTCCGACTACGCTTCGCTTAGAGGGGGAAAGCATAAGGTCGAATTGTTTGCTTCCGGTGAGACCGAAACGCCGATTGTGCGCGACAGCTTTGAACTAGAGCCGGGGGTGGCCGTTACGGCGGCCATAGCCGGTCAAGAAGAAGATCTGGATGTGGCGCTGTTTCCCGACCGTTCTGGTGGAAGGGGAGACCAGGCTTCGTTGCGCTTAATTCACTTGTCGCCGAACGCTCCTGAAGTGGACGTGTCAGCAGACGATCGAGCGCTGTTTACAGGCATCGGGGTGTTGACGGCGTCGCAGTACAGTGATTTACCAGCTGGCGAGGTCAACCTGTCCATCAACCCGAGCGGCAATCCCGAAGCGCCTACGGTATCTGAAGTGGCTCTCGATTTGGAGCCAGGAAAAGCGTACAGCACCGTATTGATGGGAGTGGCCGGCCAGGCGCCCGGCCTCGAAGTCTTGCTGTTGGAAGACGGGGTGGTGCCGGGCTTGCCGAAGTCTGGAATGGGGGGAGCCAGCCCCATTGTGGAGTAACTCCAATCGATGGCGGTGGAAACAACGGGGGAACACCCCCGTTGTTTTAGTTTGAACGGGGACGTCGATTCTCCGACAGCGTTTCCGATTCGACGGAAGGTGTCCGTTGTGGTCGTCTCTATTCTGTTCGCTCTGCTGTTGTTGGGCAAGCCCCACACAGTCTCTGCTGACACCGGCTCACATGCGTGGGACGGCATTCCGCCAGGCCGCACGGAAAAACCGGTGAAACTCGTCATTCCCGCCTTGAAGCTCGATGCCGACGTGCGCGAAGTCGGGATAGATCAAACGGGTGCCATGGAGATGCCACAAGATTGGCAAGAGGTAGGGTGGTACCGTGGCAGTGCCCACATGGGGGAATGGGGCACCGCCGTCATGTCCGGCCACGTGGACCACTACACGGGTCCTGCCGTCTTTTATCACCTTAAACGGCTGCAGGCAGGAGATGTCGTCGTGATTGAAGATCGGCATGGGACGAGGTGGCAGTACCGGGTCGTCAGTAAAGAGATAAAACCCCTCGACAAATGGCAAGCGCGCGAAGTGTTTGTCGCACAGTCCCCCTTCCCGTCTCTCCATTTATTTTCCTGTGTCGGCGCTTATTCAAAAAGCGCACAGACTCATCTGGAGCGCATCCTCGTCCGCTGTGAACTGGAAGAGATTGTTCCTGCTCCAGCAAAAGTCTCAGGAGCAAATGTGTACACGTATGTCAAGATCGGTGTATAGTGGAATAAAATAGAGGGAGAAGGCGAACGGAAAGGAGTGCTTTTGAAAATGCGCTGGCTCGTTGGTCTGCTGATTAACGGAGTGGCCGTGTTAGCCGCAGCTTTTCTGTTGGATAGCATTGAAGTTGACGGGTTCGGATCGGCCCTGATCGCTGCTGTCATTCTCGCTGTGATCAACACGTTTATCCGACCCGTTCTCGTATTCTTGACGCTTCCGATCACCGTTTTGAGTCTTGGGCTGTTTTTGCTCGTCATTAACGCCGTGACGTTTTATGTGACTGGCATGCTCGTACCGGGGCTGGAAGTGACGAGTTTTTGGGGCGCTTTCTGGGGAGCGCTCATCGTCAGCGTGGTCAGTTGGGCCTTAAACGGCATGATCCGCGACTAGGTGGCATCCGTGTCTCAGGGTCTCAGGGACGTCCCCCAGGAGGGGATGGTTATAGAGTAGGTGGCCCACTTTCGTCGAAAGGGCCACTTCCACCAAGAGCCCGTGACTTTGACACATGCCCCAACACCCTTCTGAACCACGCATCTCAAGAAGCTGATGACGGGAGGAACGCGGGTTGAGCGAACATCGTTGGCAAAAGGTTGCCCAAAAACTAAAAGATATTTTGCTGACAGACGTAGAATGGGGTCGGCTCGACTCGAGACCAGAGGGCATGCAGCACAGTGGTGACAGTGACGTGCTGGTTTTTCCGACAGACCGGACGCGGGGGTTGTGGGTGGCAGGTTCTGTCAGCGACCGTGAAAAACAGCTCATTTCCTTACTGGTTGAGAGGGAGAAGGAGGAGATGTCAACAGGCAGAGGGAGGTCACCGAAAAATCAGTTAATCGCGTGGTTGCGTGAAGTGGAACAGTCGCGAGACGCTTTTTCTGCGCTCCCTTCGCTCGGTGGCAGGTTCACGCTGTCAGAACGCATTCCGTTCTATGTGGCTCGGTGCGGAGAGCACGTCTTGACCGGTGAAAAAGAAGTGATCCGCGTGATCCAGTCGTTTTTTGACGAGCAGGTCTGGGTGCTTGCCATGTCGACGAGAGACTACCTCTTGCTTCCGCTGGCTGGGATTGTTTACGAAGGTGACGAAGCGGAAGAATGGCAGGAGATGCTGTGGCACTGGGCTGACGGATTAGTGGAAATGTTTACGTCGGAACTCAGTGAAGACGTTCGGGCAGTGGTTCACCCGCCAGTTGAGACGATCGAGGAGCTCGGCAAAGCGTGGCTGGAGATCAAACAGACGTTTTCCCTCGGGATGGCCCTTCACCCTGGACGCCGTGTTTTTGCCACGTGGGACATGGCCCTGGAACGACTGCTGCAGGCGCTGCCCCGTGAGGAAAGGCGCGCTTTCCTGGAAGACGTGGCCTCGGCCAGCCATACGTGGTGGAAAGATCAAGAAATGCGGGAGACCCTTGAAACATTTTTCCGCTTAAATTTAAATGTGAGCGAAACGGCGCGGCAGTTGTACGTGCACCGCAACACCCTCCTTTACCGGTTGGACAAACTGAAGCAAGAAACCGGACGGGACGTGCGCCGGTTTGAGGACGCTATATTAATCCGTCTCGCCCTGTTGATGACGAAACCGTAATCGACGTCCACATTTTTTGGTAAAACTGTTCAATTAATTTTGGACAGGATGCCCCTAGCTTGCGAATGGGTGAAAACGCTACAATGAACAGGAAATGGTGAGAGGAGTGATGTTGTGGCAGGTTTAACATTAAACCACGTCTACAAGCGGTACGGCGATGTGACTGCCGTCAAAGATTTCAACTTAGAGATCAACGATAAGGAGTTTTTGGTGCTCGTCGGTCCGTCGGGTTGTGGGAAGTCGACCACGTTGCGCATGATTGCCGGTCTGGAAGAAATTTCGGAAGGAGAACTGTACATCGGAGACCGACTGGTCAACGATGTGGCGCCGAAAGACCGGGACATCGCCATGGTGTTTCAAAGTTACGCCTTGTACCCGCACATGAATGTGTACCAAAACATGGCGTTTGGACTGAAGTTGCGCAAGTTTAAGAAAGACGAGATCGACAAGCGGGTGAAGGAAGCGGCGCGCATCCTCGACATCGAACACCTGCTGGACCGCAAACCGAAGGCGCTCTCAGGCGGTCAGCGGCAGCGCGTAGCCCTCGGACGGGCGATTGTACGCGAACCGCAAGTGTTTCTCATGGACGAACCGCTGTCGAACCTCGATGCGAAGTTGCGCGTGCAAATGCGCACGGAAATCAGCAAGTTGGCCAAGCGGCTGGAGACGACTGTCATCTACGTGACCCACGACCAGACGGAAGCGATGACGATGGGAGATCGCATCGTCGTCATGAAGGACGGCGTCATCCAGCAAGCCGATTCCCCTGACACGATATACAATCATCCGGCGAACATGTTTGTCGCAGGATTTATCGGATCGCCGGCGATGAACTTCATCTCTGGTACCGTGCTAGAGGAGAGTGGCAAGCTGCACTTCAAGACGAACAATTTAGATGTTGAAATTCCAGAAGGCAAAGCCAAACTGTTGAAAGACAAAGGGTATGCCGGTAAAGAGGTAGTTTTCGGCATTCGGCCGGAAGACATTCACGACGAGCCGGTGTTTCTGGAGGCGTCTCCCCACAGCGTGTTGAAATCAAAAGTAGAAGTGTCGGAAAACATGGGGTCCGAGATGTATTTGTACTTGAGCGGGATCGGAGACGAGACGGTCGTTGCCCGCGTCGATGCCCGTTCCGGCGTCGAGATGGGAGACGAAGTGAAGTTAGCTTTCGATATGAACAAGTGCCACATTTTCGACAAGGAGACAGAAGAAACAGTTTTTTAATCGTTTTTCTCCAGTGGTCGGGTGTTTTCCCGGCCTATTTTTGTGGAAACGAAGGACGAGATTTGCTAACATCGAAAAAGACAGTAACACATGCCGACCGCCATCTCCGTTGCAGCATCCGCAATGGAATGGATTGAAAGGCATGTGAAGACAGAATGAGGCAGGCGGTTGTGGATGGCGAACGATGTAACCGTAGAGGATTTAGTGCGCAAATTTGATCTGGAAGTCGTGTGTGGCAGCGAAGGTCTCGATCACAAAATAAAGGTCAGTGACCTGTCTCGCCCTGGATTGGAGATGGCCGGTTACTTCACGTACTACCCGGCGGAACGCATACAGCTGTTGGGTAAGACGGAGTTATCGTTTTTTCATAAACTAAATGAGGAAGAACGGCAGGACAGAATGCGGAAGTTGTGTCGGAAGGAAACGCCGTGCATTTGTATTACGCGCAATTTTGAAGCTCCTCCCGAATTAGTGCGTCCGGCATCGGAGATGGGGTTGCCCGTGTTGAGAACGGAACTGCCGACGACGAAATTTGCCAGCCGGGTGACGAACTATTTGGAAGACGTCCTCGCTCCGCGGGCGACGATGCACGGCGTCCTCGTGGACGTGTACGGAGTCGGAATTTTGCTCGTCGGGGCGAGCGGGATCGGTAAAAGTGAGACGGCACTAGAACTTGTGAAGCGGGGACACCGCCTCGTAGCCGATGACGCGGTGGAAATCAGGCAAACGGCGGAAAACCGACTCGTCGGAAACGCCCCGCATTTGATTCGTCACCTGTTGGAGATTCGCGGCCTCGGCATCATTAATGTGATGACGTTGTTCGGGGCCGGCGCCGTCCGGGACTTTAAGGCGATTTCTCTCGTCATTCAGCTGGAAGTGTGGAAGGAAAACCGACAGTATGAGCGGTTAGGACTGGACGAAGAAAAAATGAAAATAATCGACACAGAGCTCCCCATGCTCACGGTCCCGGTGCGGCCGGGCCGAAACTTGGCGGTCATCATCGAAGTGGCCGCGATGAATTACCGTTTGAAGCGCATGGGGTACAACGCTGCCGTCCAATTTGCTGAACAGCTGACGAACGTGATTGAAGATGCGGACGAGTTTGATTAAAAACCCTTGCGGGACCGGTGCCTTTCCGCAAGGGCTTTTTGCCGTCTCGTCTATTGCCACTTCTCCAGCAAAAAGTCGGCGTACGTTTTCAAAATGTCAAAAGCTTTTTCGGAGATCCACTCGTGTTCTTGCTGGTGGTTCAACACTTGTTTAAAGGTTTGTACGTGTTTGACGACCTTTTCTGCTGCTTCTTGTCTTTCGTAGCGGTCGACGGCTGTCAGATGGGTGCGTAAATGGCGAGCAGAGTCGTCGTGCGTAATTTCTCCTTCTCGCTCCAATCGATCGATGAGCGTCTTCAGGCCGGCGGCGTTGATGCCGTCAGGTAAACCGTAATTTATTTCAATCGTCGCTTTGTTGTAGTTGTCTCCATCGCCTTCTGGATCGTAATTTCCCTCAACGTTGCCGGCAGGGTCCACTGAAAACCAATGGATCGTCGTCGTTTTGCTGATCGTTAACGTTTCGGCGCCTTCCCGGGTACCGGCAATTTGGATTTTGTCGGAATCGAACGTCGGGCGCGACCCGTCCAGTGTGTAGTAGACGGTAGCGGGCTCGCTCGTATCGAAGCGAACTTTCACCGGTCCGTCATACGCACCTTCTCCCGGGCTCAGCGTCGAATGGGGCGGTCTGTCGTCTGTCGCGTACTGGTAGGCGACTTCAAACAGCCCGATCATGCCGTTTGCGAACTCCATCGCTTCGGCGTGCCCTTCTTCAAACGGGGGCTGGAATCCGACAGGTTCCCACTCTTTCGTGTCCGGGTTCCACAAGTCTGCACCGACTTCAAAGTCCCACGCGTAAATCCCGTGTTCATACCAGAGAGCGTCGGCTGAGTTTCCAGCTGCGGAGTAAAGAACGTCCGGAATCGGACCGGTTCGTCCAGGCAAAATCACAGTCCCTCTGTACGCTTTGATCGCTTCCAAAATCGTTTGCGACGCCTGCCAGAAATAAGCTTCCTCTCCTGCGGTCGGACGTGGCAACGTGTTGCGTTCAGCGTCGTACGCACCTGGGGGCCACATGAAATAGCCGCCGTAGCTGTGAATGTTCATGGCGAACTGAATGTTTGGGTTTTCTTCAGCGAGCCAGATCAAATTTCGGCTCTCTGGTTCCGACAGTTCCTCCGGTCCGGCGTACGTGCCCGACGTACAGTTGGTCGAAGCGCCGATGTAGCCGTCGTAGACAGACCCGACGGTGTGGTTGCGGTTTAAGTCTACACCCCACGTATCCTGTCGGTAAGGGTCGGAATTTTCGGGTCCACAGTGGTTCGTCATGTTCTTACGCTGCCAGTTGTAGTCGTAAAACGAGTAGTGTCCGCCGTCTGGGTTTACCGTCGGAACGATGAAGATGTCCAAGTTGTCGACGAGTTTTTTCGTGTCGGCGTCGGTGGCGTAGTTGCGCAAGAGGCGTTCAGCAGTCTCCACAGCGACGAGGGGCGTCACCCATTCGCGAGCGTGTTCCTGGGCGTAGGCCATGACGCCCACCTTGGATCCGTCACGGTGTTTTCCGATGCGAATCGCTTTGACTTCGAACGGTTCCCGCGACACTTCCGGGGGTGCGTCCAATCCGTTGTTCAGCGCCGTTCTCTCCTGCGGGCGGACCGTGTCGTCGCCTGAACTGTTGCGAAACAGGGTCGCCGTGACTAGATGTCCGGCGGATGCATTCACGGCGTCCACGACGTCGGCAGCTGTGCTAGAAGGTTCAGCCGACGCGTTCGTCGCGAGGTTGACAGTCATGTGGTTTCCGTTGACTTCGACGGTTAAGTCGGCGTTTGCTTCATCTGATGCCTCAACGTCTACGGTGATGTCGTTTCCGCCTTCGTGTCCCCAGGCTTTGGATGTGAGCACCACCGTGGCATCGGGGTGGATTTCGGGATTGCCGATCAAGGCTTGCGCTTTTCGGCGGTAGCCATTCGTTTCGTAAGGGAGAGTGACGATCTCGGCCAGCTCTGGAAATTCTGCGGCCAGTTGCTCGATGCGTGCCGTCACCTCTGTCGGAGTCATATAGTGGTCGATAAAGTCACTGACGTAGTGTTCTCCTTCATCGGGTGGTTCTCCGCCAACCCACTCCGTGACCGGCACTTCAGCGCGTCCGCCTTGGTTGCTGGTGATGACGACGCGATCGGGCACTGCACCGATCTCGACTAACATGTGGTGGTACAAATATTCGTTCTGGTCCACTTTGCGCTGCAGCGTGGCTGTTTTCTTTTCACCGTCTTCCGTCCACGTGGCGGTGAGGGAAACACTTCCGGCATCCCCTGCGCTCGTTTTCGCTTCAACGTACAGGAACGTTCCGCCCTGGTTCGCAAAGTGTTGGGCCCGCAAGATGTTGATTTTGTCCACGCGTGCTGTCGCTTGTTGGAGTTGGCGGACTTTTTGTTCTCGCTGCTTTAAAGTGCGCTCGACTTCACTGTAAGTCGTCACCGTTTCGACGGTGTAGCCTTGCGCCTTTAAGGCCTTTCGTTCACTTTCGGTGACAACGGCGTCCACTTCGATAGCACCGTCTCGCTCGCGCACGTACTCGGTCAAATCGAGGTCACTTGCCACCAGCTCGTCCAATGTCGACCGATCCGGAACCGTAATGCGGACGAGGGATGTTTCGCGCTCGAGGTCGACATCGCGAAGTGAAGCTGCGGCTGACGGGCTTGTCCAAAGGGACGGTGCGAGCAACGCCATGATGCTGAACACAGTCAAGGCAGATGTCCACAACCGTTTAACTCCCATCTTGCATCCTCCTTGATATATTTATTTGTATAGTAGAAATATAACATTACTTTGCATAAAATTGTACTTTATTGAGATAATTTTCAACAAAAATAGGAAGAAAGCAACAGAACAGATGATGCCGGTCGTTCGGTCTGTCCGCCTTTTCCGGCGTCTGACAGGTTCGCACTTCACCGAATTTTGCGCTACAATAAGGTGAGATGTGGACGATTGAGGAAGGAGTACCACGAGATGATGATGGCAGCGGTGCAAGCGTTGGATCCGATTGCGTTTAAACTTGGCCCCCTTTCAGTGCATTGGTACGGCATCATTCTCGGAACAGCGACGTTAGTCGGACTGTGGGTGGCCGTTCGCGAAGGCAGAAGGCACGGGTGGGTCAGTGACGTTTTTTTTGACATGCTCGTGTGGGTGTTGCCAGCGGCGATTGTCGGCGCGAGGCTGTATTACGTCATTTTTCAGTGGGATTACTACGCGCAGAACCCAATGGACATTATCGCCGTGTGGAAAGGCGGAATCGCCATTCACGGCGCGTTGATCGGTGCCATCACAGCCGGCTATTTTTATACGCGGAAAAAAGGGATTCCGTTTTTGCAGATGGCAGACATTGTGGCGCCGAGCCTTTTGCTCGGGCAGGCGATCGGGCGCTGGGGCAATTTTATGAACCAGGAAGCGCACGGCGGCGAAGTGTCGCGCTCGTTTTTGGAAGACCTTCACCTGCCAGATTGGATTGTCAATCAGATGTACATTGACGGCGCGTACTACCACCCGACGTTTTTGTACGAATCGGTGTGGAACGTGGTCGGTGTCGCCATATTGGTCGTCTTGCGAAAATTTAACCCGCGCCGCGGTGAAATTTTCTTCGGGTATCTCATATGGTATTCACTAGGGCGTTTTTTTATCGAAGGACTGCGCACGGACAGTTTGGCTTTTGACGGACCGGTGTGGCTGGAAGGGGTCCTCGAGGTGTTGTGGTCTCCTATGTACGTATTGTTTGAGCCGGGAGCGATGGCTTACGGCAACATTCGCACGGCGCAATTAGTGAGTGTCCTCACCGTGATCGCGGCCGTCGCTGTCATCATTGTGCGTCGGTCAACAGGTCGGGCGAAGGTGAAATACTTGGATGCAGGTGAGGTGCCAGAGGCGACATGAAGTCAATCCAGTGGCGCAAAGGATGCGAGACTGGGATCAGGACAGCGTGGGCGTTAGGAAAAGTGCTGTTCCCCGTCACGTTTATCGTAGCCGTCTTGCAACATACGCCCATCATCGACTGGGCCGTCCTTTTGTTCGAGCCGGTCATGGGCTGGATCGGTCTCCCGGGAGATGCGGCGATTCCGCTGGCGCTCGGGAATCTGCTCAATTTGTACGCTGCCATCGGAGCTGTGCTCACGATGGAATTTACGGTGAAGGAAGTGTTTATCCTCGCCGTCATGCTCAGTTTTTCTCACAACTTGCTCGTGGAAGGGGCTCTGTGCAAAAAAATTGGCGTCAGTCTCCTGGCTGTCTCAGCGATGCGGCTGTTTATGGCCTTCAGTTCAGCGGCCCTCATTCATCTCGTCTGGTCGGGTGGAGACCAGCCGGCCCGCTACGGGTTGGTCGCCCCCGATCAGGCGGAAGTGAGCGGTTTTCTCCCGATTGTCTGGAATGCCTTGCAAACGGCGGTGACAGGTACCCTGCAGTTTTCCGTCGTCGTCTTTTTGTTGATGATCATGATTCAAGCGTTGAACGACTGGGGGGTACTGGACATCGTCTCGCGCAAACTTTCTGCTTCCATGAACGTCCTCGGCATCCCGGAGCGCGGGGCCGTTACGATGGCGGCGGGGCTGCTCTTTGGCCTTGCTTTCGGAGCAGGGGTGATCATCGAGCAGGCGCGGGAGCAGGCTTTTTCCAAACGCGATTTGTATGTGATGCTGCTGTTCTTAAGCGGTTGTCACGCTGTCGTGGAGGACACACTGCTGTTCGTCCCGCTGGGAATCCCGATCTGGGCGCTGCTGTTGTTACGAGTCGTCGTGGCGATAGTCCTCACAGTGGTTGTGGCGCGCATTTGGCGGCGTCGCAGCTATCAGCCGCCGCTGGCGAAAGGGGAGTCGTTGTGACGTTTCCCAGCCGCCATCATCTTTTGCCCGGTGGTCGGAGGGCAGACGGATGATTGTGCAGGATGACCCTAGAACGGCAGACGTATTTGAGATAGGGGGGCTCCGATGCGCCGTACAACGCGGTATCCTGTAAGCGGCAGCAATTCATTGTGGCAAATGTACCGCACTGTCCCTTTTTGGAAAGTGTTCAAAAACGTCATCGTCATCCAGTTGGCCCGCTACTGTCCGAGTCTAAGGCTTAAGAACGCCATGTACCGCTCGTTTTTGGGAATGGAAGTGGGACAGCAGACGGCTGTCGCTTTTATGGTGATGATGGATATCTTTTTTCCGGAAAAAATTAAAATCGGCGACAACACCATTATCGGCTACAATACGACGATTTTAGCTCACGAATACTTACTGCACGAGTACCGACTCGGGGCGGTAGAGATCGGTTCTAACGTCATGATCGGGGCCAACTGTACGATTTTGCCAGGAGTGAGAATCGGCGACAACGCCGTTGTCGCCGCCGGTTCCATTGTGACGAAAGACGTGGAACCGAACGCGTTCGTCGCCGGCAATCCGGCGAAGTTTGTCCGGTATGTGGAGGATCATCCACGGTCTTAAAAAATGGCAGGATTTAATATGGTGTCGAACGGTTTGAACGACGGTTCTTCATGACGCGCGGCGAATGGACGAAAACGGCTCCATTGGCAGTAATCGTGTTTCTTCTGGCGACGCGTTTACTGCGTCGAGAGAGATGCTTCCATAGCGGATTGGAGGCTGCTACACGTCCTCTACTAAATCAAGTCGTATGCCTGACGTGTTCCCACCGTGTATCGTTGTCACTTCCTGATGTCAGCGGGAAAGGGCAACTGTCGGGTGATGAGGCTCCGACATTTGTACACCAGCGTCGACAACCGCTTTTGCGATTTTTACATCATCTCCGGTTATGCCAGCACTTCATATCGTTTGTCCATTATATTCTTCCATTGCTTACCACGCTTTATTTCGATGGCAATTTTACGTTTTCTCTCCATGTCTCCTTTAAACATTCGTCAGTCCCCCTTCATTGTGGTACTGTCTTTTTTCTTACTCAATTTGTTTGCAATGAGTGTAATCACAAATGAACTGACAAAGCCGCCTGCCATGGCCATCGTGAGTCCGGTCACATTGTTGGACAAAAAGGGAGATACGAGGGATGGCACATAAGCCGTTCCCCTTACTTCAAAAAGTCCGACAAGTAAACCGGCCAATCCAGCCGATCCTATCGCTCCGGCAAAAACCATTTTGTTAGAGAACATAAATGGATAGGCCGCCTCGACAAACGTCCCAAACCCCATATTGATTAAAAATCCGGGTGTTGCGAGTGTCGCTTCTCCCCTCTTGCGGGGTAAGATAACGTTGGCCAAAGTTATTCCAGCCGATACCATGACGAGACCCGTCATATCTACAGCGCCGAGAAAGCTATTTCCTGATTTTTCCATTTCCAAGAGCACAATAGGTAAAATAGCTGCATGATAAACGCCGCCAAGAATGGCCGGCCAAATAAGGAGTCCGGCTACAAGACCAGCCAAAATCGGACTTAAAGCAATCGTCGATTCAATGGCTTGCCGAATTAAATTTCCGGCTTCCAACGCCAACGGTGCGATGAGAAAGTAAACAAACGAGCCGGCCATGAGTCCGGATAGTCCACCGGCGACAATGTTAACGGTCGTTGTCGGGAAATTCCAGCTAACACACTTTTGAAAAAGGAAACTGACAAGAATTCCCGCGAGGATTCCCGCGATCATCCCGCCAATGATCCCGCCATCAACAGATAACACACCCGAGACAATGCCTGCAACTATGGCAATTTCGTCTAATCCGGATATTTGTCTAGCGGCTATGGCAGCTAGTATAACTGGCAACGCTTTTATTAGGATATCAAAAACGTCACTTAGGCTTGACAGGATGGGGATTTTACTAAGAGCGAGAATAATGGCGAGAGAAATAAAGCCCGGTAAGGCAGCTAACATGATCCCTCTAAATTGAATCCGTTTTAGAGGGTTGTCTGCCACGGTCTCCTTCGAGTGACCAATCGCCGGCCGATAACTCATCCCCCAATATTTCGCCAGTGAACTGAGGAACGAAACAGCGCGCGTCCGGTTCGTCGTTCCCGTCGTCCCCGACGCGGCGATGACATGACCGCCTTTAGAACTGGTTATCGCCATAGAGGTACCGCCTGTCCCAACAATCGGGATGCGCTTTCTAATCGCTGCGGCAATCGCTTCTTTATTCGTACCGTTTGGATCGGCACTCATTAAGATAATGCCGTCAATGTGGCCGGCGTCAATTTGTTGAGCGACTTCGTTGTCGATGTGCACGGCCTGTTCGTTCACTTCTCGAAGTGTTCCAGAAAACGCCACACGGGCTGTTTGTGTCGACGAATCCCATACGTATAACTCCGCCGGTGTCGTCTCCTGGACCGTGTCCATCGAGGCCTTCGCACCAATGAATTGCACGGCAGCAATGCCAACATTCGCCGCAACACACTGGGCGTGTATTTCTTGCAGAAGTTTCATTGGATCTTTTCCACCGAGGGTATACAAATTCCCGCCGCTACTTCCCAAGATCGCAACCTTTTTCGAACTCAAGCTAGGACCTCCTTTATATCGCTCACGAGAAGGGAACCACCATTGTGACCAGCGAGCTAAGAGTTGAGTTGAAAATTAGCCGTTAGGCGTTGTGTCACGCCCCCCTCTTTTTTTTTTGAGCATTTTGCATGAAAATCGCCTCTGAAGCGTGAGGAATTTGAAGCTCAAAAAAAGGACTTTGCCCCTTTATTGAAGAACTTTAAAATTAGAATCCCATAAACCGATCTTACCGTCAATCGCCTTTACATTTGAAAAAAAGATGAAGACGTATCTTGACCTTAAAAAGGGATAGTCTTGTTTTGCAATGTTCAATGCCTGGTATGATCGGTTTTTAAGAGCATCGCAACTTGCGCTTAGCTGGGTTCATTGTATTGACGGAAAAAGGGACGCGTGGTAAGATAACTGGCAACGATAAGGCGCTTTAGTTTGCTACCACACTAAAGTGTTTGTGAGTTTGGAGGCAATTGGATGAGGCGTTTGAGCCACACATCGCATCCCGGCCATGCAGCGGATGAGCCACGAGGTTTTGAAAAGCCCGTGGGTATGCGCGATTACTTGCCCGAAGCCGTGCGCAAACTGCGCTTGATTGAGGAGCGCGTCGGCCGCTTGTTTGGGCTATGGGGCTACGATGAAGTGATGACTCCGACACTGGAGTATGACGAGACGGTCGGTGGAGCGAGCTCCACGTTGAATCATAAACAGTTTAAACTGTTGGACAAACACGGCAACACCCTCGTCCTGCGCCCGGATATGACCACGCCGATTGCGCGTGTCGTCGCTTCGGTGTTGCGCCACGAACCGCTGCCCTTGCGCCTGTCTTACTGCGCCCACATATTTCGAGCCCAGGAGAACGAAGCGGGACGGAGCGCGGAATTCAAACAGATGGGTGTGGAGTTGATCGGAGACGCATCTCCCGACGGCGACGCGGAAATGCTGGCCCTGGCCATCGAGAGTTTGAAGGTCTGTTCAGTCGAACCGTTTCAGTTGGCCATCGGGCATGTCGGTTTTTTAAACGCCTTTCTGCGACATTGTATTGGGGACGACAAGGCGATTGAACAGCTCAAAAGCTATTTGAACGACTACGACTATGTCGGTTATCGCGAAGCGGTGGCACAGTTGTCTCTCGGCGGCGATGCCAAGCGGCGGCTCAACGAGCTCCTCGCGTGGCGGGGCGGAAAGGCGCTGTTACAGGAGAGGATGGCTGAAGCGGCATCGGTCGAGGAACGAGAGGCCCTCGATCATTTGCGCAAAGTGTGGGAGGCGCTGGACGTTTACGGTGTGACCCCGTTTGTCACGTTAGATCTGAGCATGATTGGCAAGATGAACTACTATACGGGAATATACTTTGAAGGGTACGCAGAGGACCACGGCTTTCCCTTGTTAAGTGGTGGCCGGTACGACGCGCTGCTCGCCCGGTTCGGCCGGTCCGCAGCAGCCGTCGGCTTTCAGTTGAAGGTGGATCGCGTGCTGGACGTAAGCCCTTTGACCGAGGATCAGAAGGAGCACGTGCTCATCGTGTACGACCCTTCCGAGAGGTTCGAGGCGTTGCGTTCAGCGAGGAAATGGCGGCAGAAAGGCCGTCGGGTGACCATGCAAGTGGGGTCAGAGCTGGAAAAGGCGGATGTCGAAAAGCTGAGTGAACGGTACGACGAGGTGGTTTGTGTGGAGGGCGGATCGGGGGGAGACGGATGAGTGACAAGCAGCAAATGTTGACAGTGGCGATGCCGAAAGGGCGTATCTTCAGTGAGACGGTCGAACTTTTCCGCTCAGCCGGCATTCCGCTTCCCGCCGACTTCTCTGAGTCGTCGCGGAAGCTGATTATCCCGCTTGAGGAGGCGGGTTTCACCTTTTTCTTGGCCAAACCGACGGACGTGCCGACGTACGTGGAATACGGTGTCGCGGACATCGGCATCGTCGGCAAAGATGTGTTGATGGAAGAAGAGCGCAACGTGTACGAATTGTTGGATCTGTCTATTGGACAATGTCGCATGTGTGTCGCCGGCCCTCCGCACACTTTAGGTGATCCGTTTTCCCGCGTGGCGACGAAATACCCCCGCACAGCTTCCCGCTATTTCCGCGGGCAGGGCCAGCAGGTGGAAGTCATTAAGCTGAACGGTTCGGTGGAGCTGGCCCCGCTCATCGGGTTGGCGGAGAGAATTGTGGACATTGTCTCTACGGGACGGACGCTGAAGGAAAACGGCTTAGTCGAAGAGGAGACGATCACGACCATCACGTCGCGTCTCATCGCCAACCGGGCCAGTTACCGGATGAAGGCCGAAAGGATCGACCAGTTGTGCCGGCAAGTGAGAGAGGTCGTAGAGGGGAGCGAGCAATATGATACGGCGGTTGACAAGTGACACGCTGGACACGCGGCGGCAAACCGAAGTTGGGACACCCGAACAGCGGGAGCGTGTCACCCACATATTGCACACAGTCAAGCACGAAGGCGATGCTGCACTGTTCCGATGGACGGAAACCTTCGACGGTGTGGCGTTGGATCGCGATCGGTTACGCGTCCAAGGGGAGGAAGTGAAGCGGGCCTACGCGGAGACGTCTGAGGAATTCGTGACAGCTCTCCGCGGGGCAGCGGAGCGGATCCGGGTGTTTCACGAACGGCAAAGGCGAACGTCCTGGTGGGAGGCCAAAGACGACGGAACGATTCTCGGACAGCGCTATCTTCCCCTCGCGTCTGTCGGCATTTACGTCCCTGGGGGACGGGCGGCCTACCCGTCTTCTGTCTTGATGAACGCCATCCCGGCCAAGGTGGCGGGTGTGGAACGGATTACCATGGTGACGCCGCCGGAAAAAGGCGGTTCCGTCCATCCTGCCATCTTGGTGGCTGCCGACATTGCCGGCGTGACAGAAATATACAAGGTGGGCGGGGCTCAAGCGGTGGCGGCCCTCGCTTACGGCACGGAATCGATACCGCGGGTGGATAAAATTGTCGGGCCCGGCAATATTTATGTCGCTTTGGCGAAGCAGTCTGTTTTTGGACTGGTGGACATCGATATGATCGCCGGTCCGAGTGAAATTGTCGTGTTAGCGGACGAAACGGCAGATCCGGCATTCGTCGCGGCGGACCTTCTGTCCCAAGCCGAACACGACCCTCTTGCCTCAGCTGTACTGGTGACGACGTCGACGGCATTGGCCGACGCCGTAGAAGAAGAACTCAAGCGGCAGTGTCAGCGCTTGTCCCGTGCCGACATTGCCGCCCAGTCGCTGAGGGACTACGGAGCGATTTGCGTTACAGACTGTTTGGGCGAAGGCATTGACGTCGTCAATCGCCTGGCACCGGAGCATTTAGAATTGATGGTGGAAGACCCGTGGGGTGTGTTGGGGCGCATTACACATGCGGGTGCGGTTTTCATCGGGCCGTACAGTCCGGAACCGGTAGGAGATTACTGGGCGGGGCCGAATCACATCTTGCCGACGAACGGAACGGCCCGCTTTGCGTCACCCCTTAGTGTGGATGACTTTGTGAAGCGGTCCAGCTTGATCGCCTACAGTCGCCAAGCGTTGGAGCGCGACGCCGAGCGCATCGTCACACTGGCTGAAAGTGAAGGACTCGGGGGACATGCGGAAGCGATTCGCATCCGCTTAGACAGGAGAGAGGGTGAATCCGATGAATGACAGTGAAAGACAGCGGGTGGCCACCGTTAGCCGCAAGACCGGTGAAACAGATATTCACCTGACATTAAAACTGGACGGCCGCGGAAAAACAGAGTTGAATACGGGTGTGCCGTTCTTGTCGCACATGCTCGACCTGTTTGCCAAACACGGCCATTTCGACCTGACGGTGGCGGCGCGCGGTGACACGGACGTGGACGACCATCACACGAGTGAAGATATCGCCATTTGCTTGGGACAGGCGATCAACCGAGCACTGGGGGACAAAAAGGGCATCCGCCGGTACGGCCAGGCGGTGATCCCGATGGACGAATCCCTCGGACAAGTCGTTATCGACTTGAGCAACCGGCCTCACTTGGAATACCGCGTCCAACTGCCGGCCCAACGCGTAGGCACATTCGACACGGAACTCGTGCACGAATTTTTCTGGAAGCTGGCGTTAGAGGCGCGGTGCAATTTGCACGTCATGTTGCATTACGGCATGAACACACACCACATGGTCGAAGCGTTGTTTAAAGCGTTAGGGCGTGCGCTGGATGAAGCCGTCGAGATCGACCCCCGCGTCAAAGGCGTCCCGTCGTCAAAAGGGGTGCTCTAGGGTGATTACAATCGTCGATTACGGCAGGGGAAATTTGTACAGTGTGCAGAAGGCGCTGGAGCGGCTGAAGTTCAGCGCGCGGATCAGTGCCGACCCGCAGGACCTTTTGGACAGCGACGGCGTCATCCTGCCGGGAGTTGGTGCGTTCGGCGACGCGATGTTGCAGTTGCGCAAAGCTGGTCTAGATGAAACGCTTTGGGAGCTGTCTAAACGCGGCACCCCCCTCCTGGGCATTTGCCTCGGCATGCAGTTGTTGTTTACGGAGAGTGAGGAAAACGGGTTACACCGCGGTCTCAACTTGTTGCCGGGCACAGTGCGCCGTTTGCCGCAAGGTGTGAAAATTCCGCACGTAGGGTGGAATGAACTGCGCTTTGTCCAACCGCACCCGCTGTTTTACGGGTTGAATGAGGGACACGTGTACTTTGTCCACTCCTACTACGCGGAAGTGGCGAATCAGGAAGACTTGCTGGCGACGACCGATTACGGCGGGAACATCGCGGCCTTAGTTGGCCGCCACTCAGTGTTCGGCATGCAGTTTCACCCGGAAAAAAGCGGAGACCTCGGCTTACAACTGCTGCAAAATTTCGCACGCATGTGTGAAAAGGAGACGGTGTAGTGTTTACGTTGTACCCAGCCATTGACTTGCGCGGAGGACAGTGCGTCCGCTTGCGGCAAGGCGATTACAACCAGGAGACAGTTTACGGAAAAGACCCTGTGGAAGTGGCGCAGCGCTGGGAGGAGAGCGGCGCAGAGTGGCTGCACCTCGTCGATTTGGACGCCGCGCGGACCGGGGAACCCGTGAACATGCCCTCGATTCAAGCCATCGTTCAGGCCGTGAATATTCCGGTGCAGGTAGGTGGCGGCATCCGCAGCCATGAGCGGATCGAGGAGCTGCTGCAGTTAGGGGTGGAGCGGTTAATCCTCGGGTCGGCGGCCGTGGAAAACGTCGAGCTCGTGAAAGAGGCCCTCGCCGCTTACGGCGAGCGGATCGCCATTGGCCTCGATGCGAAAGACGGATATGTCGCCACACACGGCTGGCTGGAGACGTCAGAGGTGAAGGCCGAAGTGCTGGCCAGAGAGCTTGTGGAAGTAGGAGCGAGAACGTTTATTTTTACCGACATTGCCCGGGACGGAACACTGTCCGGTCCGAACGTCGACGCCGTTCGCCGCTTGGCTGTGACGAGCGGCGCTAATGTGATTGCGTCGGGGGGAGTCAGCCGGTTAGAGGACATTGTTCAGCTTGCTCAACACGAAGGCGACGGCGTTACCGGCGCCGTCGTCGGCCGCGCCCTGTACACGGGGGACGTCGTGTTGCAGGACGCTCTCCGGGCAGTTGCGTCGAACGTACGGGATGATACGCGAAATAGTTGATGCACACGTGATGCCAGCGAGAAACGGGTTGCTTAAAGCGTCTGTCTCGCATCGGCGACACGTGGAGCGTCCGTTTCCAGTGTTCCGTCGTAAGGCGTGTTTCTCCCTGTGGGGACTGGAAAAGGACAGTAACGCTATCTCAGCTAAATGGTCGTTCGGAGGATGACTGATATGTTAACAAAGCGCATAATTCCGTGCCTGGACGTCAAAGACGGCCGTGTCGTCAAAGGGGTGTCGTTTGTCAACTTGCGCGACGCCGGTGATCCGGTGGAACTGGCCGATGTGTACGACCGGGAGGGGGCGGACGAACTCGTGTTTTTGGACATTTCCGCTTCCCACGAAGGCCGGGAGACGATGGTCGACGTCGTCCGCGAGACTGCCGCAAGCGTTCGGATTCCGTTTACCGTCGGCGGCGGCATTTCATCCACGGATGACATGCAGCGTTTACTCCGTGCCGGAGCGGACAAAATATCCGTCAACACGGCAGCTGTACTAAATCCAGAACTGGTTGAGGAAGGTGCGCGGGCATTCGGCAGCCAGTGTATCGTCGTCGCCATCGATGCCCGGTACGAACCGGCGCAACAAGACTGGTACGTCTACACACACGGCGGGCGAAAAGCGACGGGCCTCCTCGCTCGGGAGTGGGCGAAAAAAGTTGCGGAACTCGGAGCGGGAGAAATATTGTTGACCAGTATGGATCAAGACGGTCGCAAAAACGGTTACGACCTCGAACTGACGCAGGAACTGGCGACAGCTGTAGACATCCCGGTCATCGCTTCCGGCGGGGCGGGCAACAGCCAGCATTTCGTCGACGTTTTCACAGTGGGGAAAGCGGACGCCGCGCTGGCTGCATCCATTTTTCATTACAAAGAAGTGACGATTCGTGAAGTGAAAGAACATCTTCAGAAGGAAGGGGTACCGGTGCGATGGTAATCTCCCAGTTTGACACATCCGGGATTCAGTTCAATGAGAACGGGCTCGTCCCCGTTATTGTACAAGACGCCCAGAGCAAGACCGTCCTCACCCTCGCTTACATGAACGAAGAAGCGCTGAAACGCACCGTCGAGACGGGGGAGACGTGGTTCTGGAGTCGTTCGCGTCAGGAACTGTGGCACAAAGGTGCCACGTCTGGACATACGCAGCAAGTTGTGTCGCTCGCCTACGACTGTGACCGGGATGCGCTGCTCGTCCAAGTAAATCCAGACGGTCCCGCGTGCCACACGGGAGCTTTTTCCTGCTTCAGTGAAAAGGGGAACAAAACGCAAACACAATCGGATCGATTGGCGGTCATACGCGACCTGGAAGCGTTAATCGCCAAAAGGGACGCGGAACGTCCGGAAGGGGCCTACACGACCTATTTGTTTGAAGAAGGCGTGGACAAAATTTTAAAGAAAGTGGGGGAAGAGGCGAGTGAAGTGATCATCGCCGCGAAAAACCGGTCAGCTTCTGAATTGCAGCACGAGGTCGCTGACCTCTTGTTCCACTTGCTCGTGTTGTTGCAGGAACAAAAACTGCCGCTCGACAACGTGTTAAAGGAGTTGCAGAATCGTCAAAAGGACCGGTGAGGAAGGAGCGGCGGACATGCTATAATCGAGTAAGGGGAAGAACAGGATAAAGCGGAGGCGACACATAGTGAAAAACGAGAGCATGAAACTGTTTGCCGGTTCTTCCAATCCTAAGCTGACCCGTCAAGTGGCACGCGTATTGGGAATCAAACCGGGCAACGTTCAACTCAGCCGATTTAAGAGCGGTGAAATTTACGTTCACTACGAAGAAAGTGTCCGTAATCGAGACGTGTACTTGCTGCAGTCTTTTTCACCCCCCGTAAATGAACATTTCGTCGAACTTTTGGTGATGGCAGATGCGGCGCGCCGGGCATCGGCTCGTACAGTAAACGCTATCATACCGTATTACGGGTACGCCCGTCAGGAGAAGAAAGACGCCCCCCGCGAACCGATTTCGGCCAAAATGGTGGCGGACGTGTTGACGACTGTCGGCATCAACCGCGTCGTGACCCTCGATTTACACGCTCCAGCTATTCAAGGGTTCTTCAACATTCCCGTGGATCATTTGACTGCCCTCGACATCATTACCGAGTACTTGGAGGCCCAGCGGATCGACGACCCTGTCATCGTCTCCCCGGATGCTGGACGGGCCAAGACGGCTGAAAAGCTGGCGACGATGATCGACGCTCCTTTTGCGATCATGATTAAACGGCGTCCAGCCCATAACGAAGCGAAAGTAACACACATCATCGGGGAAGTGGAAGGTCGGACGCCGATCATCATCGAGGACATGATCGATACAGGCGGGACGATTGTGAACGTGGTGGAGGGACTGAAGGAAAAAGGAGCTCGTGACGCCTACGTTTGTGCGACCCACCCGGTTTTTTCCGCGGACGCCGTGAAGCGCTTGGATCACCCGGCGATTCGCCAGCTCGTGATCACGGACACATTGCCCGTGCCTGAAACCCTTTCGCCGCGGTTTAAAGTTTTGTCAGTCGCCCCCCTTATCGCCGAAGGGATCAAAATTGTACAGTTTGGCGGTTCCATCAGCACGCTTTTTCGGACAGGATCGGGTAGTTAGACGGAAAAAGGTGTGATATACTGTTGGCCATAGGAACGGATTTAATACGCTGACAGCACATGTGTGTGTCGACACTGGAGGATAGCCCTCAATGCCGGAGCATGTAAACAATGTCATCTCTCTATCCATGGATGCCAACTTCTTTTTTGAGCGAGCCATTCAGTCGCTGGAGAAAAACCACTACGAAAAAGCTTTGAAATACTTTCGGCTGGCAGTGGAGAAAGAACCGAACAATCCGGTGAACTACTGCAACTTGGCCGGAGTGCTTTCGGAGATGGGACGATTCGAGGAGTCAAACGAAGTGTTGCGTCACGTCACCGAAAAGGTTGCGCCTGATTTGGCCGAATGTTACTTTTACATGGCGAACAACGCCGCGAACATGGAACGCTTTGAAGAGGCGGAACAATATATTTTGCGTTACCTGCAGGCAGACCCCGAAGGTGAGTTCGCAGAGGAAGCGGATGAAATGTTACACATGTTGGCAGTTGAATTGGGGCGTCGCCCGCTGACGGTTGAAGACGTTCCTTACGCAGAATGGCAAGAGGAACTGGACCGGGCTCAAATGCTCTTGGAGAACGGACAGTTTTCGGCGGCCCGGCGCCTGTTGAGCGAACTAGTCCATCAATATCCGGACTGTCTGCCGGCTCGCAACCATTTGGCTTTGGCTTACTACTACTGCGGTCAAATAGATCAAGCCTTGGAGACAGTATACGAGCTGTTGGAGGAACATCCAGGCGATTTTCACGCACTGTGCAATTTGGCCGTGTTTTTCTTCCGCTTGGGCGAAACGGAAAAACTGGGTCACTTACTGGCGGGATTGAAGAAGTGTTTTCCGCTGCAAAGAGAGCACGTGTTGAAACTCGGCACGACTCTCGGTACGCTAGGGGAGCACGAAGCGGCGTACAACACATTTCAGCGCTTGTTGCGGTGGGAACCTGGCGCGGATGCCGCCCTGCTTCACCACGCGGCAACCGCCGCCTTCAACACGGGGCGGCTGGATGAGGCCGAGCGCCTTTGGAAACAGGCCGAACGGATCGACGGGGAGTCGGGCGTTCCGACGTTTTACTTGAATCAACTGTCTGAATGGCGTGAAAATCCCCCGGTCATCGGCTACCACTATCGCCTCCCGTTTGGTGAACAGTTTCGCCAACTGGAGAGAGAACCGTCACTGATCCCCGATCAGCTGCGCCACGATCCGGTGATTCGCGCCGCCTTTTTCTGGGCTCTCGTTCACGGCGATCGGGAGACAAAGCTGCAGGTCATTCAGGCTATCGGCTATATAGGGGATGAAGATGCAGAGCGTGCATTGCGCGATTTTCTGCTCCGAAAGGACGAAGACGACGATTTAAAACGTGTGGCGCTGTTCGTCTTGCGGCAAATGAAAGCGAAGGGCCCCTTCACTGTCTGGCTGAACCGCCGGAAACTGTCTGTCAACACGGCCGACCTTCGGGAAGAACTCCCAGTATGGCGCCGCCCGTGGCAATTGGTTCTCGATAAAGTTCTGACCTCGATGAAGGGCGACTATGACATCATTCAACAGTACGATGTGCAATCGCTGTGGTTCGAGTTTTTGCGCAAATCGTACCCGAACGTCCCGTCCATTCGCAAAGCGGAAGGGTGGGCTGCTGCCCTTGAGTACTTTGTGGCAAAAATGTACGGCATGGCTGTGACCCAGCATGAGGTAGCGCGGAAGTACAGTGTTTCCCCTGGGACGATTGGAAGGCATGTGCGGGAAATTGAAACGGTATGTGGTGTCATTCGGCGCATGAATGAAGGTGTATGGCTCCCCTTCTTTCGGACGGACGAAAAAGACTAGATGTTACGAAGTTTTAACTCTGCTGTAACATGGGCGCAATAAAGCTCATGTATAATAGTGGGGAACGTAAGAGACCCCCTTTCATATAGATTGGATGCAGAAGCACAGGTCGCCCCTTGTGCTTCCTTTTTTTGTGCAAAATGTCACAATCCCCTCTTTCATCCTAAGCAGAGATAGGGTAAGATGAATAAAGTGACACTGATCGGTGGGTGGTTCGTCAAAGTGGAAAGGGAGATTAATTTTCTGATTATTACCGGCATGTCAGGTGCAGGTAAGACCGTCGCCATCCAAAGTTTGGAAGATTTAGGCTTTTTTATCGTCGACAACTTGCCCGCTCAGCTTATTCCAAAGTTTGCCGAACTGATCGAACAGTCCGGAGGAAAGGTGGGGAAAGTTGCCGTCGTGGTCGATTTGCGCGGTCGGGAGTTTTTTGATTCCCTGATCGAGTCGTTAGACGGATTGGCTGAACACCCACACATACACTACCAGGTGTTGTTTTTGGACGCCAGTGACCAAACGCTGGTGCGCCGATACAAAGAAACGCGGAGACGACACCCGCTGTCGATGAGAGGATCGCTGTTGAGCGGCATTCAACAAGAGCGCAGGATGCTGGAGGAAGTGAAGGGACGGGCTCACCAGATTATCGACACGAGCCAGCTCACCCCTGCCCAGCTGAAAGAGAAAATTGTGTCGAGATTTTCCAACGAAGAGCAAAATCGCTTGACCGTGACGTTCATGTCCTTTGGCTTTAAGTACGGTGTTCCGATCGATGCCGATCTCTTGTTTGACGTTCGCTTTTTGCCGAATCCGCACTATGTGGAATCGCTAAAACCTTTCACAGGTAAAGAACCGGAAGTGTATGAATATGTATTGAAGTGGGCTGAAACGAAACAGTTTTTGAACAAATTGGTCGATTTGCTCACTTTTCTTTTACCGCACTATCATCGCGAGGGCAAAACGCAACTCGTCGTCGGAATCGGCTGTACCGGCGGCAAACACCGATCCGTCGCCATCGCCGAATACTTGAAGACTCACTTCGAAGAACATGCGTTCACAAGAGTAAATCACCGTGATTGGGAGAAAGACCGATAATAACGAGGTGCTCCATGGAAACTGCACAACCCAGCTTGGCAAAAGAGGCAAAAGTAGTCGCGATCGGCGGGGAACGGGGTTGTCCGTCATGCTCCGCGGCCTGAAAGAGTACCCGCTACATTTGACCGCCATCGTGACAGTTGCCGACGACGGAGGAAGTTCAGGACGGCTGCGTTCAGAACTGAAAATTCCGCCGCCCGGGGACATTCGCAATGTGCTCGTTGCCTTGGCCGATACGGAGCCGCTGTTGGAGCGGATGTTACAGTACCGGTTCAAAAACGGAGATGGGCTCGCCGGGCACAATTTGGGGAACCTATTTCTTGCTGCGATGAAGGAAATAACAGGCGATTTTGTCACAGCGATCAAAGAAATGAGCCGTGTCCTGGCAGTCCGCGGACAAGTGCTGCCGGCATCGGAAGAAGATGTCGTGCTGAAGGCCGAAATGGCTGACGGGTCGGTTGTCGTCGGCGAGTCGATTATTCCGTTGCAGGGCAGTCGGATTAAACGCGTATTTTTGGACCCTCCGCGTCCCAAACCCCTTGAGGCAGCCCTCCGTGCCATAGAAGAGGCGGATGCGATCGTGATAGGCCCTGGGAGTTTGTACACGAGCATTTTACCTAATTTGCTCGTCAGCGGGATGGCAGACGCCATTCGCAAGTCTAATGCCCTTAAGATGTTCGTCTGCAATGTGATGACGCAACCGGGAGAGACGGACGGTTTCACGGCGAGTGACCACCTGAAAGCCATTCACGATCACGTCGGTGACGGGTTGTTTCACTGCGTCCTAGCCAACAACTGTGAGCCGCCCGACCCAGTGGCGAGGCAGTATCAAAAAAAAGGGGCAGTCGCCGTGCGCCTGGACTCAGATCGGATCAAACAGTACGGATACGATGTGATCGCCGACAACTTTCTCCAGTACGAAACTTACGTACGGCATGACACAGGGCGGTTGAGCCGTCGCATTGTGGAGTTGATCAGTCGAAAGCACCGCAGTCAAGTGTAACGTTCTTGGGCTGTTTTAAAGGCATGTGAAGGAAGTGATCATTGTGTCGTTTGCGTCCAAGACGAAAAAAGAGCTGACGCAAATTGAGGCTAAGCACTGTTGTAACAGAGCAGAATTGTCGGCTGTCGTCCGGATAAACGGAACCCTCAATATTCAGGGGCACCGCGTGTCGCTGGAAGTACAAACAGAGAATGCAGCCATCGCCAGGCGCATCTACCTTTTGATCAAACGACTATTTGGCATCAACAGCGAACTTCTCGTTCGGCGCAAAATGCGGCTGAAAAAAAACAACGTGTACTTAGTGCGCGTTCCCGGGCGAGGGCGCGACATTTTAAAAAGCTTACGCATCGCAGGCGAGGATGGTCAGTACAAGCCGGGCATTGACCCGTCCCTCGTTCACTCGACCTGCTGCGCACGCGCATACTTGCGCGGGGCATTTTTAGCTGGAGGGTCGGTGAACAGCCCGGAGAGCGGTTCTTACCACCTCGAACTGGCGGCGTTGTACAGGGAGCACAGCGAAGCCCTACGGCATCTGTGTAATCGGTTTGACTTGAACGCGAAGTGGATTGAGCGCAAAAACGGGTACATCGTCTACGTCAAAGAGGGAGAGAAAATTACACAGTTTCTCAATCTCATCGGTGCCCACCAGGCCCTCTTGCACTTTGAAGACGTGCGGATCGTGAAAGACATGCGCAATTCTGTCAACCGGATCGTCAACTGTGAAACGGCCAATTTAAATAAAACGATCAGCGCCGCAATGCGACAAGTGGAAAATATCCGTCTCATCGAGCGGGAAATTGGACTGGACCAGTTGTCACCCCGATTGCGGCAAGTGGCAGAATTAAGGCTTCGCCATCCGGACATGAGCTTGAAAGAGCTCGGGGAACGGCTGTCCGGCCAAAAGGTGAGCAAGTCCGGCGTTAACCACAGATTGCGAAAATTGAACCAAATTGCGGATAAATTGAGGAATGCGAGTAACAGGGCATAAAGACGTGTTATAATAACATCGATTGTTCTATATTCCCTTAGGAGGTTCGAAAAATGGCGGAAACAGCTGAACAGAATGTCGTCGTCAAATTGAAGACGGGATTGCATGCGCGCCCGGCAGCGCTGTTCGTACAGGAAGCCAACAAATACTCTTCCGAAATCTTCGTGCACAAAGGCGAGAAAAAAGTGAATGCCAAAAGCATTATGGGCATTATGAGCCTCGCCATCAGTACGAACACGGAAATCACCATTTCGGCCGAAGGCTCCGATGCCCAGGAAGCCGTTGACGCCCTTGTGGCAATGGTCAGTAAAGAAGAGTAGCCGACATAAAAAATGCAACCGATCCACTTTTAGGATCGGTTGTCTTCTATACACCTATAAGACTTTACTTCACGGGCGGGCGTTGAATAATGTCGTCGACCAGACCGTACGCCTTGGCTTCTTCTGCGCTCATGAAATGATCGCGGTCGGTATCTTTTTCGATTTTTTTCAGCGATTGTCCCGTCTGTTCTGAAAGCAGTTGGTTTAAGCGGTCGCGCAGTCGTAAGATGCGTTTGGCTCTGATCTCGATGTCTGCCGCTTGTCCCTCTGCGCCGCCGAGCGGTTGGTGAATCATGACTTCGCTGTTAGGCAGCACGAAACGCTTGCCCTTCGTTCCGGAAGAGAGCAGAAACGCTGCCATGGACGCCGCCAATCCGATACAGATGGTGCTCACGTCCGGTTTGATGTACTGCATCGTGTCGTATATGGCCATACCAGCTGTAATTGAACCGCCGGGGCTGTTGATGTACAGGGAGATGTCTTTGCTGGAGTCCTCTGCCTGTAAAAACAACAGCTGTGCCACGACTAAATTCGCCACCTGGTCGTTAATGGGGCTGCCTAAGAAAATGATCCGGTCTTTTAACAAGCGGGAATAGATGTCGTAAGCTCTCTCGCCGCGATTCGTTTGTTCTACCACTGTCGGAACTAAAGTGGTCAATGTCGTAACCTCCTCATAGTTAAGTCATTCAGTTTACGTCTTTTTATCATAACGTAAAGGTCAAAAAAGGTCAAACTCAACCCTGTATGTATTTTGCAGCAATTGTCACACTCCTTATTGTATACTACTTTTGACAGATTGATAACCTTCAAGGTAAAACACGCCCCTTTTCCCGGACGACGGGGTGGAGGAAAATCAAAAGCGCCCTGCCGACTTGTGGCAAGGCGCTGAACCCTTGGGATATTCCGTTTATAAGTGGTGCGCCTACCAGGATTCGAACCTGGGCACCTGGTTCCGGAGACCAGCGCTCTATCCCCTGAGCTATAGGCGCAGAGAGTGAAACATTAACTATTATATGTGATTTCCCGTTCACAATCAAGACGGCATTCATCAAAAAAATTGACATGTAAGTTGACAAAAGTAGATACAGAACGCCGATTTTTTGTTATCATAGAGACAGGTGATCACAATGCAAGCGGGAATGCATCTCGTTCAAGAACAACGTCAGCAGTTAGTCATGACTCCCGAGTTGCGACAGGCCTTGTCTGTATTGCAGTATTCCATAACAGAGTTAAACACGTACCTGGCAGAACAAGTGATGGAAAACCCGGTACTCGACTGGGAGGAACCGACATCCGGGACGGTGACATCGTGGAAAAATTTAAAATACCGCCAGACTGATGAGACACCGGACAAGTGGTGGGAGAACGTCAGTGTTGGGAAGTCGTTACAGGAACAGATGGAAGAGCAGTTACGTCTCGTAAACTTGAAACCGCTTGAAAGGCGATTGGCCCTCTTCATATTGGGCCACTTGGACGAAAGGGGTTACGTCCAGCTATCCGTGCACGAAGTGTGTAAACGTTTTAACACAGATGAAGAAACGGTTGAACGCGTTTTACACACCTTGCAGCAATTCGAGCCGGCGGGCATTTGCGCCCGCGACTTGCGCGAGTGTCTGCTGTTGCAAATTGCGCGCATGCAGGATGCCCCGCCTCTCCTAGCTCCCTTAGTCCGGGACCACTTGGAACATTTGGCAGAGGGCAAGTGGAAGCAAGTGGCACTCGCATTGGACTGTGACGAACGCACGTTGCAACAACTGGTGGATATGCTTCGCAAGTTAGATCCGAATCCCGGCTTGCAGTTGCTCCACGACCCGGGAAATTACATCGTCCCTGACGTCATTGTCGAACGTGTCGACGGCGAGTACGCCATCAGCGTGAACGATCCGTTTCAAGAGATGCTGCGCATACGCCCGGAATACGTCCGCCTCCGATCACAAGTGAGAGAGCAGCATCACCCGGTCAGACAGTATTTAGCGGAACGATTTCAAGCGGCAGACTGGCTGTTTCGCAGTCTCGATTCCAGGCGAAAGACGCTGTACAACATTTCAAAGGTGATCGTGCGGCGACAAGAGATCTTTTTGGAACGAGGCATTGCTTTTTTACGCCCGATGACCTTAGCAGACGTCGCCCATGAGCTAGGCCTCCACGAATCGACAGTGAGTCGCGCCATTCGCAATAAATATGTGCAGACGCCTCGCGGCCTCATGTCCTTTAAAACACTGTTCTCCGGTGGGTTGGCGACGATCGGAGGAGAAGGGACGTCGCGGGTCGGGGTAAAGGAACAAATTAAGCAAATTGTGCGCAATGAAAACAAAAAGAAACCGTTGTCCGATCAACAGTTGGCCAACGTGCTGAGCAAAATGGGCATCAAAATTTCGAGGCGGACGGTAGCCAAGTACCGCGAAGAGCTGGCCATCCCTTCTTCAGCCAAGCGAAAGCGGTTGGGCTGAAATTGTCAAAATGGCGGGTATTGCATAATAGAGGAACGTTCGTTAAAATGAAGGTGAAGAGATCACCTTTTTTTTAGCTGATGCGGGACATAAAATGTTTACGCGGGACATTAAATGACCCAGAGGAGATTGTATGAAGCGGCTTCTAGCGATGCAAAAACAGCTGCTCCCTGACTTGTTGGATGTGATGAAGAAGCGTTACGACCTTTTGCGTCACATCCAGTTGCTGCAGCCGATCGGAAGGCGGAGTTTGGCGGTGTCCGTCAACATGACAGAACGGGTTTTGCGGGGGGAAGTCGACTTTCTCAAACGTCAGGGTTTGATCGTCACCCAGAGTGTCGGCATGAGTCTGACGGATGAGGGACGGCAGTTAGTTGATGAGATGGAGCTCTTAATGAAAGAACTGTTCGGGTTGGGGGAACTAGAGCAGGAGCTCGCCGTGAAGTTCGGTCTGTCGGAAGTGGTCATCGTCCCCGGAAACGCGGATCAGTCTCTCGCCGCTAAAAAAGCTTTAGGCCGAGCTGGAGCCAACGTCCTGCTGAATAAGGCCCGGCCGGGAGACGTGATCGCGGTGAACGGCGGGACGACTGTTGCAGCGGTGGCCGAAATGCTCACAGATTCTCCGGTATTGAAAGAGACGATTTTTGTCCCGTCTCGCGGAGGGCTGGGAGAAGCCGTTGAGCTGCAGGCAAACTATCTGGCTTCGCTCATGGCCAAAAAAACTGGGGCCTCTTACCGGCTGATGCACGTACCGGATCAAATGAGCGAAGAGGTGTACCGGTCACTGATGAATGAGCCGAACATTTTAGACGTGCTCAAGGTGATTCGACGGGCGCGCATCGTGTTGCACGGGATTGGAGATGCCTTGGCCATGGCCACCAGGAGGAACGCCCCGGCATCACTGATCGCCAAACTGCGAGAAAAGAAAGCTGTCGGAGAAGCGTTTGGCTACTACTTCAACCGGAGGGGCGAAATCGTGCATCGCATGCAAACAGTCGGGTTGCGCCTCGAAGATGTGCACCAGGCGGAAATTGTCATTGCGGTCGCCGGCGGTGCGAGTAAAGGGGAAGCGATCGCTTCCGTGTGCCGGGGCGGCAGCCGTGACATACTGGTGACGGACGAGGCTGCGGCGCAATCGATGATCCACCTTTTAGCAAAGAAAACTGAGGAGGATGTATACCGTGGTAACGAGAATAGGGATTAACGGATTTGGACGCATCGGGCGCAACGTGTTCCGCGCTTCACTTCAGCACAAAGATGTCGAAGTCGTCGCTGTTAACGATTTGACTGACGCGGAAACACTGGCCCATTTGTTAAAATACGACTCCGTACACGGTACCCTGGAGACGGCAGTCGAAGCGGGGGCAGGGGCGATCACAGTCGGCGGAAAAGAAATCAAAGTCCTTTCCGAACGAGACCCCGCCCAATTGCCGTGGGGGGACCTCGGGGTCGACTTGGTGATTGAATCGACGGGACGCTTTACGAAGCGGGCCGATGCGGCGAAACATTTAGAAGGCGGTGCGAAAAAAGTGATTATTTCCGCTCCGTCCAAAGACGCCGACCACATGATCGTCTTGGGTGTGAACGAGGACACGTACGATCCTGCCGCCCACGACGTCATCTCCAACGCATCGTGTACGACGAACTGTTTGGCTCCCATGGCTAAAGTGTTGCACGAGGCATTCGGAATTAAGCGAGGTCTGATGACAACCGTCCACTCCTACACGAACGACCAGCAGATTTTAGACCTGCCGCACAAGGACTTGCGCCGGGCCCGCGCTGCCGGCCAGTCGATCATTCCGACGACGACAGGTGCCGCTGCCGCTGTCGGTAAGGTGCTGCCGGAGTTGAACGGCAAATTGAACGGGATGGCGATGCGGGTTCCGACACCGAACGTCTCGGTCGTCGACCTCGTCGCTGAGTTAGAGCAACGTGTAGAGGTGGAAGACGTCAACAGGACATTAAAAGCAGCTGCGGAAGGCCGGTTAAAAGGTATACTCGCGTACAGCGACGAGCCCCTCGTATCTAAAGACTATAACGGCGACCCCCATTCTTCTGTCATCGACGCCCTGTCGACGATGGTGCTCGATGACAACATGGTGAAAGTCGTCTCATGGTATGACAACGAATGGGGTTATTCCAACCGTTGTGTGGAACTGGCCGCTTACGTGATGAAACAGGGATGAACGCGAAAGTGTCATATGACTGGAGGAAAGTAAAGGGGAGATGGAGTATCTCCTCTTTCTTTTGACAATGCAGGTCTTACGGCCTACTATGGGGACAGGCGCACTCGACAAATTTCATACATACGAGCTCGGGGAGTGATGGCATGTGAACAAACAGTCTGTCCGCGATATTGACGTCAAGGGAAAGAAAGTGTTTTGCCGCGTCGACTTCAACGTTCCGTTAGAAGACGGTCGCATTGTCGACGATACAAGAATTAAAGCGGCGATTCCGACTGTCCGCTACCTCGTGGAACGAGGTGCCAAAGTGATCCTCTCAAGCCACCTCGGAAGACCGAAAGGAAAAGTTGTGGAAAAGCTCCGCCTGACTCCCGTCGCTGTCCGCTTGGCGGACATATTGGGCCGCACGGTGGAAAAAGTGGACGAAGCCGTCGGAGACGAGGTTGAAGCGAAAATATCCGCAATGCGGGAAGGGGATATCGTGCTGTTGGAGAATGTGCGGTTCTATCCGGGAGAGGAGCAAAACGATCCCGAACTGGCCCGCGCCTTCGCTAAGCTGGCCGATGTCTACGTCAATGACGCCTTCGGTGCGGCCCACAGGGCCCACGCGTCAACGGCCGGGATTGCGGAGTACCTGCCGGCAGTGGCCGGACTGCTTATGGAAAAAGAACTGGAAACCCTCGGTCGAGCCCTTCGAACACCGGAACGGCCGTTTACGGCTATCGTCGGGGGCGCGAAAGTGCGGGACAAGATCGGTGTGATCGAAAACTTGCTCGACAAAGCGGACAATCTTATGATTGGAGGGGGATTGGCTTACACTTTCGTCAAAGCAAAAGGTTTTGAAATCGGAAAGTCCCTTCTCGAGCGGGACAAGGTCGATCTGGCGAAACAGTTTATGGAGAAAGCCGAACGCCTAGGTGTCAACTTTTATATGCCGGAAGACGCTGTCGTGGCCACACAGTTTGCCCCGGATGCACCATCTGAGGTCGTTCCGATTGACCGCATTCCGAAAGATGCGGAGGCGCTTGACATCGGCCCTAAAACGAGGGAAGTGTACGCCGACGTGATAAAAAGCTCCAAACTCGTTATCTGGAACGGTCCGATGGGCGTTTTTGAATTCGACGCGTTTGCCCACGGGACGAACGCGGTTGCCCAGGCGATGGCAGAAGCGGATGCCACCACCATTATCGGAGGGGGCGATTCAGCAGCAGCTGTGGAAAAAGCGGGGCTTTCCGACAGGATCACCCATATTTCGACGGGGGGTGGCGCGTCGCTTGAATTCATGGAAGGGAAGGAACTCCCCGGCGTCGCGGCCCTCAACGACCGGTAACCGGTCGGAACGGCGCAGTACGGGGACCTGTAAGCCTGTTACTCGGTAAGACTGCTACACCTTCAGGCAGTACGGGGCCATTTTGGACGGAAAAGAGAACGGTACGCGCTAAGGCCTAAGGCCCTGACGTGTCCAGTCAACTTGGGAAAAGTAAAGTGGCCATACCGTTCGGTCCAGGTTTGGACCACACGCCCCTCCCTTTTGCATGTGCCCGCAACTGGTGGACACTTACTTTCTTACGGCTAAGGAGGCATGGTTCATGCGAATCCCGATCATAGCGGGAAACTGGAAAATGCACAAAACTGTGGAAGAAACGAAAAATTTTTGGGACACGGTCAAAAACTGGCAGAAGCCCAGCGGGGTGGAAGCTGTCATTTGTGCCCCTTTTACCGCGCTGCCGGCACTCGCAGATGCTGCACGAAACAGTGAAATCGGTGTTGGCGCTCAAAACGTTCACTGGGAACGGGAAGGGGCTTTTACGGGAGAAATCAGCCCCGTGATGCTCAAACAGCTAGGAGTCGGCTATTGCATCATTGGACACTCCGAACGGCGGGCCTATTTCGCCGAAACGGACGAGGCAGTCAACAAAAAGGCGAAAGCCCTCTTCGATGTAGATATCGTCCCCATTGTATGTGTCGGAGAACAATTGGAAGAGCGGGAAAACGACGAAACGAAAAAAGTCGTCAAACGGCAGGTGACACAGGCGTTAGACGGCTTGCGTTCCCGCGACGTGAAGCGTCTCGTCGTCGCGTATGAACCCGTTTGGGCGATCGGCACCGGGAAGACTGCGACGGCAGAAGACGCCAACGACGTCATTGCCTATATTCGCAAGGTGATTGCTGATTTGTACGACCAGCAAGTGGCGAACGAAGTGCGCATTCAGTACGGCGGCAGTGTAAAACCGGATAACGTCGAACGCTTCATGGCTCAGCCCGACATTGACGGAGCGCTGGTCGGCGGTGCCAGCCTGGATCCGGCATCGTTCAGGGCTCTCGTAGAAGGAGGACGGGGATAGGAGGACCGTGATGGCAGTACCTAAACCTGTAGCTCTCATCATATTGGACGGTTTCGCCCTGCGTGTAGAGCGTGAGGGGAACGCTGTCGCCCATGCGCACAAGCCCAATTTTGACCGCTACTGGTCCGAGTACCCGCACACGACGTTGACCGCGTGCGGTGAAGCCGTCGGTTTACCGGAAGGGCAGATGGGCAATTCGGAAGTCGGGCATTTAAACATCGGGGCCGGACGCATCGTCTATCAAGACTTAACGCGCATTGCGAAAGCGGTGGAAGATCGTACGTTTTTCGCCAACGATGCCCTGCTCCAAGCCATCAACCACGTAAAAAAGCGGAACAGTTCCCTGCACGTGATGGGACTGCTGTCTGACGGCGGTGTACATAGTCACAATGAGCACTTGTACGCCCTGCTGCGATTGGCAAAACGGGAAGGTCTGGATCGTGTCTACGTGCACGCTTTTTTAGACGGCCGCGATGTCGCTCCCGACAGCGGAGTCCGCTATGTAGAAGAGTTGATGGGGCAAATGGAAGACATCGGGATCGGTGAACTGGCGACTTTACAGGGACGCTACTACGCTATGGACCGCGATAAACGGTGGGATCGGGTACAAAAAGCGTACCGCGCCATCGTGGAAGGGACTGGGCAAGAAACGAACAACCCGCTGCAGGCCATTCGTGATTCCTACGGAGAAGGAGTGTATGACGAATTCGTCCTTCCGACGGTGTGTGTGCGGGAGGACGGTGAACCAGTCGGAAAGGTATCGGACGGCGATGCCCTCATTTGCTTTAACTTCCGTCCAGACCGGGTGATTCAAATCTCCCAATCGTTGACGCAAGACGATTTTGACGGCTTTACACGCATGACGCGCCCAGAAGATTTGTGTTACGTCTCGATGACTAAATACAGCGATACGATTGACGCCAGGGTCGCTTTTCCGCCTGAGCTCCCGCAAGAGACGTTGGGAGAAGTGGTGAGCCAGGCGGGCTTGAAACAGTTGCGCATAGCTGAAACGGAAAAATACCCCCACGTCACGTACTTCTTCAGCGGCGGGCGCGAAGAGAAATTCGCGGGGGAGAAACGCATATTAATTAACTCCCCGAAGGTGGCGACGTACGACTTGAAGCCGGAGATGAGCGTGTATGAAGTGACGGAAGCCCTCATGAAAGAAATAGAAGAGGGAACTCACGATTTTATTGTCTTGAATTTTGCCAATCCGGACATGGTCGGTCATTCTGGTAAGTTTGAGCCGACTGTCCGGGCCGTGGAAGCGGTGGACGCGTGCCTCGGCCAAGTCGTTGACACACTGCTCGGTGTCGGGGGGATTGCCGTCATAACGGCCGATCACGGCAACGCCGACATGGTGGTCGATCAGAACGGTAACGCGGTGACATCCCACACGACAAATCCCGTACCGTTTATCGTGACGAAAAAAGGGCTCCGGTTGCGGGACGACGGCATTCTCGCCGATATTGCCCCCACCGTCCTTCAGTTAATGGAGCTAAAGCAACCGAAAGCGATGACAGGAAAATCCGTGATCAAGCAGGTACCGTAAAAAATGAACATGCTAGGCAGGAGGTATGTTGTATGACGATGATACTTGAAGTGTACGGGCGTGAAGTTTTGGATTCGCGCGGCAATCCTACGGTGGAAGTGGAAGTTGTCCTCGAGTCAGGCGCCGTCGGCCGGGCCATCGTCCCGTCCGGTGCGTCGACAGGGGCCCATGAAGCCGTCGAACTGCGGGACGGCGACAAAAAGCGCTACGTCGGAAAGGGCGTGCAAAAAGCCGTCGACAACGTGAACCTTGTCATCGCCCCCGAGTTGGAGGGACTGGATGCCCTCGATCAAGCAGGGGTCGACCAACTGCTCATCGAGTTGGACGGTACGGAGAACAAAGGAAAGCTCGGGGCGAACGCCGTTCTCGGTGTATCGCTGGCCACGGCCCGGGCAGCGGCGGAGGCACTCAATATTCCCCTTTACAGCTATTTGGGCGGGTTTAACAGCAAGACACTCCCCACACCGATGATGAACATTCTGAACGGCGGAGAACATGCAGACAATAATGTGGACATACAAGAATTTATGGTCATGCCGACCGGTTTTGAAAGTTTCAAGGAAGCGCTCCGTGCCGGAACAGAGGTCTTCCACAGTTTGAAGAATGTGCTCAAAGAAAAAGGCCTCAGCACGGCTGTCGGGGACGAAGGCGGTTTTGCGCCTCATTTACGTTCGAACGAGGAGGCGCTGGAAACGATCGTCGCCGCTATTGAACGGGCGGGATACAAACCGGGAGAAGAGGTGTTTCTCGCCCTCGACGTGGCCGCGACCGAGCTGTATGAGGACGGCAAGTACGTCTTTGCTGGAGAAGGAGTCACGCGGTCAACGGACGACATGATTGCCTACTACGAGAAATTGGTGAAGAAGTACCCGATTATTTCCATTGAAGACGGCCTGTCTGAAGACGAGTGGGAAGGCTGGAGACAGTTGACGGAGCGTTTAGGAAAGAACGTCCAGCTCGTCGGCGACGACTTTTTCGTTACGAATACAAAACGGCTTAAGCGGGGCATCGAGGCGAGCAGCGGCAATTCCATCCTGATAAAAGTGAACCAAATCGGGACACTGACGGAGACGTTCGATGCCATCGAGATGGCGAAACGCGCAGGATATACCGCTGTCATTTCCCACCGCTCGGGAGAGACAGAAGACACGACCATCGCAGACATTGCGGTGGCCACGAATGCCGGTCAAATAAAGACCGGGGCGCCCTCCCGCACCGACCGCGTCGCCAAGTACAATCAATTGCTCCGAATCGAGGACGAACTGGGACACATTGCCCGCTATGCCGCCAAATCCGCCTTCTACAACCTCTACGGTCATTTCCACAACGTCGAGCAGACATCGGAGTAGACATGACATCAGGAGTGCTGGCGCGGGAGCGCCAGTGCAACCTCTATGGTCATTTCCACAACGTCGAGCAGACATCGGAGCAACCGGGACATCCCTTTCTGTCAAGCGTCAGTGAAAATGTCCTATTAACTCGTCAGTGATTCTGTCCTATTTTAGTTGTTCCCTCCATCCCGTTCAGGAGCGTAGCTTGTAGTGGCCCTTTCATCAAGGGTAAAGGCTTGCGCCCGAGATTCACTCGCCCTTGATAAAAATGCCCACGACAAGCTCCCTGGCTAAAAGGGATGAAGGGATCACAGTCCGTATTCTAACGGCACAGACTAGATTTTTTAAGCCCGTTGTCGTATCCTAGAGTTAGATTGGGTGCGCCCATATTGGCGCCAAGGATGATGGGGTGCGGGCTTGTGAGGTTTCCTCTCCGAGCTCGCCTTTTGTTTTGGCGATGGCTCACGCTTTGGCTTCACCGTTTCCTTTAGGGGATAATCTTTCCCTTTGTACCGGACAAACAACTGGCCGTCCAGTGTTTTTCGCACCTCGACACGTGTTTTGATCGGGATAACTTGTTTGTTTCCTGCGATATCGATCCTGTACGTTTTGCCTTCGTAGGAGATCGTTTCTCCCGTGCTCAACGTGCGTTGATCACGGTAGCAAAGAATCAAATCTAAAGACTGCCCTGGTTCTAAGGGGACAAAGGCACTTTCCGTATCACGTGGCGCAACAGCAAACTGTGGATTATGGGCTTCGATGAACTCCTGCAGCACCGTGTTGGCCTCCTCAATGGTGTAAATCCCCCGGAGGCGCAATTCGACAATCCAACGGTCTTGTAGCGTTTGAAACAGCCGTTCAATCCGACCTTTGGCTTGGGGGTTAAGGCCTTGATGTGGGTTATGCCTAACTCCTCCAAAGCTTGTCCGAATGGCGACAACGGAACGGGTTCTCCCGCCAATTCCTGCTCGATCGTTTGCTTTTCGTGAGGGGAACGGAAAATCATGTGTTGATCCGAATACACACTCATCGGAATACCTTTCTGCTCGATCATCTGTTGTGTGAGCCTGAAATAACCTTCCGTGTCTTCTTGTGGCCGGAAAAGCGCAGCCACAATGTGACCGGTGGCATCATCAATGGCGGCAAGCAGGGACATCGGTTCTGCCCGATCTTCCAGCCAAGGGTGAGGACTGCCGTCCATTTGGACCAACATGCCTGGCTGCGGTTTGCGCTGTCGCGGGCGATGCACTTTCGGCGGGCGCCGTTTGCGTTTCGGTTTGATGCCGGCCTCAGAGCGAATGCGACGCACGGTTGACGGACTGACGTGAATTCCTTCGTACTTGGCCAACAATTCGGCAAAATGCACATCATTACACCCTTGATACGCATCGCTTTGGTGGAGCTCCAGAATTCTTTGACGTGTATTGTCAGACAGTGCGTGTGCCGGTTTGCGTCCTTTGTTTTTGTGGATAATCCCCGTTTCCCCCTCCTCAAGCACCCGTTTTTTGAGACGACAAACCTGGCGGTAACTTAACCCAAGGAGTTCAGCGGCTTCACCTCCTGTGATCAAACCTTGAATCCAGCGATCAATGACGGTGTAACGCTTCAGCTCTTGTCTGCTCATGAATATGTTCTCTCCCATATGTGACATTTTCACTGACGCGTTACAATATGACAATATCACTGACGAACAACACCGGGACATCCCTTTCTTGAACTCTCCGCTTACTTATGGTACATTAACAAAAGTGGGATGGAACGGACATCAGGAGGTGTGAGGGATGGAACTCGCAGCCAAAATAGTACTCATTATCGTTTCGATTGCCCTTATTCTCGTCGTTGTCCTGCAGTCCGGAAGAAGTGCTGGCCTCTCTGGAGCCATCGCCGGCGGTGCCGAACACTTAATGGGGAAACAGAAAGCCCGCGGGATCGACGCATTACTCGGAAAGTTGACCATCGTATTGTCCACGTTATTTTTCATTATTACTTTGATCGTGGGTTACTTCTTGCGATAAAGCGGCGAGTACTCGGGAAACAGCGGGGTTTTGCCCTGGCTGTTTCTTTTTGTGTTTAAAGGCGAAAAGGTTAAGGGTACACTGTGAAAAGAAGCAGAAACTGTGAGGGAAGGAGCTGCAGGTGTTTGGTACAGGCTGAAGACATTGTCGCCTTTATGCGGGAAAAGGCGTATAGACCGTTGACGGTCAAAGAATTGGAACAAGTATTTGGCGTCGAAGGATCGGACGGCTTCCGCCAACTCGTTAAAACATTGAATCAATTGGAAGAGAGCGGGCAAATCGTCCGCACCCGTACTAACCGTTACGGCATTCCAGAGCGGTTGAATCTCATTCGCGGCAAATTGCAAGTACACCCGAAAGGGTTCGGTTTTGTCCTCCCTTCCGAAACGGATCACCCGGACATTTTCATTCACCCCAACGATATGAAAGGGGCGATGGACGGCGATACCGTCATCGCCCGCATCAACAAGCAACACACGGGTGAAAAGCGGATGGAGGGGGAGATCGTCCGCATTATCGGCCGCGGCCAGACGAAAATCGTCGGCACATTTTCCGCCAGCCACAACTTCGGCTTTGTCATTCCGGACGATAAACGGTTGACGGCAGATGTCTTCATTCCGCCAGACGGATTAAACGGCGCCGTTGACGGCCAAAAAGTCGTCGTCGAGATTAAAGACTACCCGGATGACCGCAAAAGCGCTGCCGGTGAAGTGGTGGAAATTCTCGGGCACAAAAACGATCCAGGTGTCGATATTGTGTCCATCATCCGCAAATACGATTTACCCGAAAAATTTCCAGAAGAAGTGATGGAAGAAGCGCGTCAAGTGCCGGATGAGATTGCGCCGGAAGAAATCTCGGGACGTCGGGATCTCAGAGAAAGGACCACAGTGACGATAGACGGAGACGATGCCAAAGATTTGGACGATGCGGTGTCAGTGGAGCCGTTGGACAACGGTCACATCCGTCTCGGCGTCCACATCGCCGACGTCAGTTACTACGTCCGGGAAGGATCTGCCTTGGATCGAGAAGCGTACCGCCGTGGCTGCAGCGTGTATTTGGTGGACCGGGTCATCCCGATGTTGCCGCCGCGCTTGTCTAACGGGATCTGCAGCTTAAATCCCCACGTCGACCGGTTGACAATGTCGTGCGAGATGGAAATCGACCGGCAAGGCACTGTGGTGCGTTACGACATCTTTCCCAGTGTGATCCGCTCGAACGCCCGAATGACTTACCGCGATGTGTGGAAAATACTCGAAGAAGAAGATCCGGAAGTGACAGCGCGCTATGCGGAGCTCGTACCCCATTTCCAGTTAATGAAGCAGTTGGCCCTCACATTGCGCCAAAAAAGGCTGCAGCGTGGGGCCATCGATTTTGACTTTGCTGAAGCAAAGATCATTGTAGACGAAGCTGGGAAGCCGACGGACATTGTGGAACGCCCCCGGACGATCGCAGAACAAATCATAGAGGAATTCATGCTCGTCGCCAACGAAACGGTGGCCGAGCATTTCCACTGGCTCAACGTGCCGTTCATCTACCGAATTCACGAACACCCGGACAGTGAGAAACTGATGTCCTTTTTCTCATTTGTCACGCATTTCGGCTATTCGGTGCGCGGCAAAGCTGACGACCTCCACCCCCGTGCCTTGCAACAGTTGCTGGAAACGGTGAGGGGCGAGCCCGAGGAAACGGTCATCAGCCGCGTCATGTTAAGGTCCATGCAACAGGCGCGCTATGCGGCAAAAAACGACGGGCATTACGGATTAGCAGCCAAACATTACACCCATTTCACCTCTCCGATTCGGCGCTATCCCGACTTAGTCGTTCACCGCATCATCCGCGAAGTGTTAACAGACCACACCCTTTCAGATGAGCGAACGGCCCATTGGAGCGAAACATTACCATCGATCGCCGAACAGTCATCCGAGCGGGAACGCGTTGCCGTCGATGCAGAGCGGGAAACGGACGACTTGAAAAAAGCCGAGTTTATGCTGGACAAAGTGGGTGAAGAGTTTACCGGCATCATTAGCAGCGTGACGTCGTTCGGCATATTCGTCGAACTGGAGAACACCGTTGAAGGAATGGTGCACGTCAGCTACATGGTGGACGACTACTATCACTTTCTGGACGATCAGTTCATGCTCGTCGGAGAGCGAACGGGCAAACAGTACCGCATCGGGGATGAAGTGAAAATTCGCGTGACGAACGTGAATGTAGACGAGCGGTCGGTCGATTTTGAACTGGTGGACATCAAACCGAGGAAAAAGCGAAAAAACAGACAGGCGGCCGTTATCGCCGGGGAAGAGTTCCATCAAAACAACGGACGCAAGGGAAAAAAACGGCGCCGACAAAAGGCGGTTACACCGTTTTACGAAAAAACGGCGAAGAAAAGGAGGACAAGAGAACGGTGAAGCCTCCATTCATTGACGAAACGGTGTTCCCTTGCTATACTGACCATTAGTCTTTAGCGTTCTGTGGGAGGTGAGCACATGGGAAAAGGCGGCGTCAAAGTGAAAGTGGTGGCGCGGAACAAAAAAGCCCGTCACGATTACACAATCGAGGAAACGTACGAGGCCGGGATCGTGCTCACCGGGACGGAAATAAAGTCTGTACGCGCGGGAAAAGTGAACTTGCAGGACAGTTACGCCCGCATTAAAGACGGTGAAGTTTTCCTTTTGAATTTGCACATTAGCCCGTTTGAGCAAGGCAACCGTTTCAACCATGAGCCGACGCGGACGCGCAAACTCCTTTTGCACAAAGACGAAATCCGGAAATTGATCGGGAAAACGAAACTCAAAGGGTATTCTTTAATCCCCCTCGACTTACACTTGCGGAACGGCTTTTGCAAAGTGGAACTGGCGTTGGCAAAAGGGAAAAAACTGTACGACAAAAGGCAAGACATGGCCAAACGCGATGCCCAGCGGGAAATGGAGCGGGCCTTCAAAGAACGGCAGCGGTCCTGACTCCCCTGAAATTCCCTCTTTACATGGAGGTGGACCCATTATATAATGATATACCGAGGCTGAAAAAAAGCCTCGTACCATCTGTTGAATCCGGGGGCGTTTTTTGGATTCGACGGAGATGGATCGAGCGTCAGTAGCGAGCCGAGGGGCTGCGTACCTCGTAAAAACGCAGAACGCCAAATGTAACTGGCAAACAACAAAACTACGCTCTGGCTGCTTAATAAAGTTCAGCCAGGATCCGCTGTACCATCGCCCATGTGGTGCAACCGGGTCTCACACTCAGTGGGCTAGCTGACCGGAACGTTACCGGCCGGAAAGCGAAACGAAGGTAACTCGCTGTTTGATACGCCTGTCACTGGGCAGATCAAACAGTTAAATCCCAAAACAGTGACTGCGCTCGGAGAAGCTGGCGTGGCGATGTCTTCGGACAGCGGTTCGACTCCGCTCGCCTCCACCAAAACAAAATATGCTGACGTAGCTCAGCTGGCAGAGCACTTCACTCGTAATGAAGGGGTCGGGGGTTCGAATCCCTCCGTCAGCACCACCAAAAAACGTTGATACGGCGCGGTTTCCAAAAGTTATGGAAACCGCGCCATTTTATTATGAAAGGCTCACTTGCAAACATTTTGCAAACCTTTAGTATGCTAAAGTGTACGATTTAGATTGCGCGGCAATACTTTTGTTCCGTACCGTGTACATACAACTAAGCCACTATCTTCGTAAGAAGCTCCTGCCGTAGATTTTTCATGTTGCAAAATACTTTTGTGCTTTTTTAGTTCATCAACCGTCGCTTTTGGTAGTGATATAGGGCGACGGGCTGAATCAGACTTCAGTTCTTGAATTTCGCCCAACATCGTTAAAGATGTAGCAGTGGGGGTATATTTAGATGATGTCGTCGAAAATGGGCACATGATTTTCTATGGGCATTTTCCTGACGATGTCTACATATCTTTGTTGCATATATAAGGATATCCTTATATACTGATGTTGGAGTGTGAAGGGAGGTTCTTGTTATGGAAAATACTGTTGTAGATATTGAAAAAGCCGTAAACATTCTTAAGCTATTAGGCGATAAAACGCGCCTCACAATGATCGGACTTCTGGAAGACCATGAATGTTGTGTGTGTGAGTTCGTAGAAATTTTTCAAATGAGCCAGCCTGCCATCAGCCAGCATCTTAGGAAATTAAGAGATGCAGGTTTAGTGAGAGAACGCCGAAAAGGACAATGGATTTTTTACAAGCTAAACAAAGAACATGAAACCTATCCGCTCATACAAGATATACTCTATCACCTACCGGATCAAAAGGAAAAGCTGGAAGCATTGGAGGCAGAAGGATTACGAGTCATATGTGAATAGTGGAGGTCGTTAGATTGTCAACTGTACTATTAGCATCCGTTATATTTGTCGCAACATTGATCCTCGTTATTTGGCAGCCGAAAGGGTTAGGAATCGGCTGGACGGCCTGCGGCGGCGCGGTCCTGGCCTTACTTGTCGGTGTGGTTGATCTTCACGATGTAGTGACCGTAACAGGCATTGTGTGGAATGCGACCTTGACGTTTGTCGCCGTGATTCTTATTTCGCTCATTCTCGATGAGATTGGGTTCTTTGAATGGGCTGCCTTGCACATGGCCAGAGTGGCGAAAGGCAACGGGATTAAAATGTTTGTGTACATTACCGTACTTGGGGCCGTCGTGGCGGCTTTCTTCGCCAACGACGGAGCGGCGTTGATCTTGACTCCGATTGTACTCGCCATGGTGCGGAACTTGAAATTCAAGGAGGAGATGGTATTGCCGTTCATTATGGCCAGCGGCTTTATTGCCGACACTACCTCTCTGCCTCTCGTTGTCAGCAACTTGGTTAACATTGTGTCGGCGGATTTTTTCGGGATTGGTTTTTCCGAATATGCGTCCCGTATGATTGTACCGAACGTTTTTGCACTCGGTGCCAGTATGCTCGTTTTGTATGTGTACTTTCGTAAAAACATTCCGTGCCATTATGCGATATCGCAACTAAAGGAGCCGGGGGAAGCAATCAAAGACCATCGGATGTTTCGTTTGTCCTGGTTCGTTCTGGCGATCCTGCTCATCGGATATTTCGGAGGCGAACTTCTGGACATCCCGGTTTCTATTGTCGCCGGCGTTATTGCGGTCTTCTTTTTGATTATGGCCAAAAGGAGTCCTGCCGTACCGACCAACGAGGTCATCAAGGGGGCGCCTTGGGCGATTGTATTCTTTTCTGTCGGGATGTACGTTGTCGTCTATGGGTTGCAAAATGTCGGGTTAACCGCTCTGTTGGCAAAAGAGATACAAGCTGCAGCAGAGGGTGGTTTGTTCGCCGGGACAGTCGCGATGGGCTTTATCGCCGCTTTCCTATCATCTATTATGAACAACATGCCCACTGTCATGATTGACGCCCTTGCGATTGCGGAGACAAACACGTCAGGATTGATGCGGGAAGCGCTCGTGTACGCCAATGTCATCGGATCGGACCTCGGTCCGAAAATTACGCCCATCGGATCACTGGCGACGTTATTATGGTTACACGTACTCGCAACGAAAGGTGTTAAGATTTCTTGGGGGTACTATTTTAAAGTCGGTATTGTACTAACGATCCCAACATTGTTCATGACGCTTGTCGGACTCTACCTGTGGTTGTTGATCATTTAAAGAGTATTGATACCATTTCCCATACGTCATTTTACAAAAAAAGTCGCTCAGCTCGTGCAATATGAAGTATAAACCAAAGGAGGGTATAGGCATGTCCAAACCGATTATTTACTTCTTGTGCACAGGGAATTCTTGCCGTAGTCAAATGGCCGAAGGATTTGGCCGTAAGTATCTTGGGGACAAGTATGACATTCACTCAGCTGGCATCGAAGCGCACGGTGTCAACCCGAATGCTGTCAAGGTGATGAAAGAAGTTGGGATTGACATTTCCAATCAAAAATCAAAAACAATTGATTCTGAGCTTTTGAACCGTGCAGACTATGTGATTACCCTTTGCGGGGATGCCGAAGACGCATGTCCGACGACACCTCCTCACGTTAAACGGTACCACTGGGGATTTGACGATCCGGCCAAAGCAGAAGGGACAGAGGAGGAAAAGTGGGCCGTCTTCCGGCGAGTTCGCGATGAAATTGAGAAGCGTATAAAGCAATTTGCTATAGAAGGGAAATAGTATCTTCAACGTTCCTACCAGGTCGAAGTGCATTTAAACTGTGAAACAGAAGTAAAAAGTTGCTACATATTCCGTTGATATTGTGCGCTAAATCAATCTTTCAAAAGGAAGGGAGATGCCCTCTGCACTCCCTGTGATCGACCGCATGGAACAAGAAATGTAATTAATTACCGAATCAAGCCGTAAAGCCCCTGATTTATCCATGGGGATATAAGTTTAGTCGAACGCATAAAAATGTATGAAGAGCAAAAGGGCGGCGGAATTATTGGATAGCTTCTTAATGGCAAACATGTACAGACTTAACCATTTTTAAGACCAAAAGAGGCCAGTTCAATTTTTGATAGATCAAAAACAGAAAGAGGTTATCAATTTGAAAAAAACATGCAAATCCAAATTCAGCATGCGTAAGTTTACATTGTTTATGTCGTTGCTCGCATTGATTACACTCGCCGCTTGCGCGGATGCAGACAGTTCAACCGATTCCTCATCTAAAGAGGGGAACGAAGTGGGACAAACAGAAAATACAGATGAAAAGTTTGCCCAGCTCGAGAATGAGTTTGATGCTCGGCTCGGTGTCTATGCGATCGATACGGGCTCGAATCAGACCGTCGAATATCGACCAGAGGAACGTTTCGCTTTTGCATCCACCTACAAGGCTTTGGCCGCTGCCATCGTGCTGCGGCAGAATTCTATGGAAGAGCTTAAGGAAGTCATCATTTACACCGAGGATGATTTGGTTCCCTATTCTCCGATTACCAAGAAACACGTGAATACCGGGATGACACTTTTGGAACTAAGTGAGGCCGCGGTCCGGTCCAGTGACAACACCGCAGGGAACCTCTTACTTAAGGCACTAGGAGGTCTTGATGGATTTGAACAAGCCTTAAGGCAAATCGGCGATAACGTTACCCAGTCGGACCGATACGAACCAGATTTGAATGAATTCACACCGGGAGATACTCGTGACACCAGTACACCGAGAGCTCTTGCCTTCGATCTTCAGGCATTCGCAGTCAACGACTTGCTTTCGAATGATGAGCGTGAACGGTTCACGAATTGGATGCAGGGCAATGCGACAGGAGATACACTGATCGTGCGGGTGCACCTGAAGGATGGGAGGTCGGTGATAAGAGTGGGGCCGGAAGTTACGGAACGAGAAATGACATTGCAGTTGTTTGGCCACCAAACAGAGAACCAATCGTCATTGCGATTATGTCCCGCTATGATACGAAGAATGCCAAATATGACGATACGCTGATTGCGAAGGCTGCCAAGGTTGCACTTAACGCTCTAAGGTGAATTACAATATTATTTAACGCCTGCTCATTCACCTGGGCCGTCATCTACCATCATGAAATAGATAATATACTATTGTCAGGGGGATGCAAAACCGCGATCCGTGGCTAGTTATTTTCGGCACTCTTACCTCGGATGTCACTTATTTACATCATCTTCGTTTGTTAATAATTCCCACACTTGCTTCGCCGAATACTCGTTATTATTTGTAAATCAACCACCATCTGTTGTTCTACCACTTAAACCACCTTTCCGAGTGTTGAAAAGATACCTGTATACAAGCTAAATTATTAGTCATTTCGAGGCTCAATCACATTCAATCCTACTAAAACTGACTATCTACGCTAATCTACAAAATTACTCTTGGAGATCCAAGACTCGCTATTGTCGACTTGGCTAAAGTCTTACCAAGCAGGGGTTCCACCTGCTAAATTGTTACACAACCTTGCTCGGTCGTATCCGAAAGTGAGTTAATCACTTTAAAAAAGAAACTGAAAAAGGATGATAAGGAAACAGTCCTTTTGTTCCAGCCTTTTCAGGATTGAAATAAGGATAGGCTCCTTGACGTAGATGGGTTGACCAAACGAACCAAGTCACCAAAGAACCTATCCCGTGGATGATAACGGTAGGTTTGATGGATTCTGCTAAAAGCCGTATGCTACCTTTTTCTTCACGAATTTTCGTATAGGTTTCTGTTAATATAACTGTATCCTCAACCAAACGTTCGATTCGGAAAATCACATCATCATTCGTAATTTCTTTTCTATAAAAATCCTTTTCTTCGATAAACACATAGGCCTGAACCACTTGTGCCTTCATATAAGATAAGATCGGCTTTAGTTGCTGTTCTGCAATTAAGTAATGCTTGGGTGAACCTGCCGTTACAAGCATACTGACCACTTTATCACGAAAGGCATTGACGGGAAGTAAATCAAATATATTCTTCAATGTGGCTGGGATAGACGCCTGAAAAATAGGCGTTCCAATAATGATGGCATCGGCTTCCATGACTGTTCGTGCCACATATGCAGTATCTCCTTCGTATTCCCAATAGTCACGTCCGTCACTAAATTGAACATCGTATTCTGCTAAATCAATCAATGTCACTTCAGTGTCGGGGTAGTTTTTCTTGACGGTTTTTATGGTGTAGTCCATAGCCGTTCTTGTTTTCGTACCGACACTTGAACCAGATAACCCAACAATCTTCATTTCACTTCCTCCTTCCTTTTGGCTGTATATTTCTTGACGGCGGGCATGATTTCCGTGCCAATCAGCTCAATGTTATTCATGGCTTTATCAAAAGGCATCCCCCCAAAGTCGATTTGCGCGATATAACGCTGATGGCCAAATAGTTCATGATGGTAAAGGATTCTTTCAATGATTTCCTGAGGGCTTCCGATATTCAAAACATTATGAGGATGAGCCGCCTGGGCAAAAACTTGCTTTGGAAAGGTCAGACCGTTCGTTCGCTTAGTCCCTTCACTGAAGAGAGGCCAATATTCTTTTAATGCCTGTTGTGTTGTTTCAGCTACATATAAATGGCCTGCCATTGCTACGGGTAAGTTCGAAGGATCAAAACCGTTGCTTCGTGCAGCTTCCCGATAGGCATCTATCCTTTGTTTTACACCCGAAGCGGGGCCAGCCAGACCGGCAAAATACGCCGGCACACCGGCAAGCCCCGCCTTAATGGCACTCGCCGGTGTCCCACCAACTGCACGCCAAATCGGCATCCAATCGTTTTTGGGACGAGGAAGAACTTCCGCATTTTTTAATGGGGCACGAAATTGTCCATGCCAATTCACCTTTTTTTCTTCATTAATCTTTAATAACAGATCAAACTTTTCTTCGTATAATTCTTCATAATCACGAAGATCGTAGCCCAATAAATCGTAGAGCCCGACTCTTGAGGCCCGCCCTGCCACAATTTCTGCGCGGCCCTTCGAAATCAAATCAATCGTCGCGAAGTTCTCATATACACGCACGGGGTCCGATGTACTAATAATTGTGGAAGTACTTCCGAGTTTTATTTTTTCTGTCGCCTGGGCAACAGCCGCAAGAACAACAGCGTGTGCTTGTGCGACAAAGTACTTCTGATGACTTTCTCCTATGCCAAAAAAATCAATACCTGCCTGCTCAGCGAGTTTTGCAAATTCAATGAATTCGTGTATGCGCTGTTCTGCCGAAACCCTTTTTCCCGTTAAAGGATTTGGCAAGTGATCTCCCAGTGAAAACACACCAAACTCCAATCCTTTACTTTCATCAATACGATATTTTTCCATCTGTTCTTCCGCTCCTTCCAATTTATATTCATAATCCCTGTAGGTTTACATAACAGAGAACCAAGATTTTACCCCGGATATCAACTATCCAATCAACCGACGTAAAGTAAAACCTCCATCAGTGGGGTTTTCTCGTCCCCCACTGATGGTCAGTTGCACTCAACAACGCTGTCGTTAAGATTATTTCTCCGCATCTCCTAACGTGTTCAAGTGGCTTTTTGCGCTTCAATTTCAATCGATATTTTAACTTCGTCTCCTACAACGACGCCGCCTGTTTCCAATACGGCATTATATGTCAACCCGTAATCACTACGGTTGATTTTCCCTTCTCCACTAAATCCGGCCACTTCATTGCCCCAAGGGTCTTTCCTTTGTCCTTCCGATGTCACGGAGAACGTTTCGGAGTTGGTTATGCCACAAATCGTCAGGTCGTCGGTCACTTTATACTCATCCTCACCTGTTCTTTCTATATTGGTTGCTTTGAACGTCATTTTCGGATGCTGTTCCACATCAAAGAAATCTTCAGAACGCAGATGATTGTCCCGTCCCTCATTTCGAGTATCAACACTTGCCACATCGATGACGAATTCAATATTTGCAGTCGTTAAATCGTCAGGATCCGCTTCAATTGTTGATTCGAAGTTATGAAACGTACCTTTTGTTTTTGAAACCATCATATGTTTCACTGAGAAGTCCAGACTACTGTGTGCCGTATCGACCGTCCATTTTGTTTTTGTCATGATAAATTTCTCCCTCCATCATTTTTCCCATATGCTGGATCCACCTCAAAAAAATTTCAGAGGGCTCTTTTAAAGTGTTCCATTCGAATGCAGGAACCACATGACTTGTTCCAATCCCTCCAAACGTTTATTTTTAACACCTTTTGTTTTTCCAACATATGTTGTAAAATTTATTATAGGATTCGTATGAAATTGGCTCAACCAATACTTTTTGCTTTTTATCGTATAAACAACAATTTTATTAAAATGTCTAAAAAATTGAAGGGAGACCCTTTCATGCCTCAAGTGAAAACAGATCCTCGTATTCTGCGTACTCGTAAGTTAATCATGGATGCATTTATTAAACTTTCAGGGAAAAAAGAGTTTAAAGATATTACGATCAAAGATATTACGTCGGAAGCAACAGTCAATCGAGCGACATTTTATTATCATTTCACGGATAAATATGACCTAATGGAAAGGGTGTTAAAGGAAGATTTGATGCTCAGTGTAACCAATGAAATCGCTAAGCATGATGAACTTAACCAAGAAACCATTGTCAGTATTTTCTTATCTGTAACGAACTTCCAAAAATCTTTGCAAAAGAATTGCCCAAGAAGCTTCGAGGCATTTAGAACAACCATTGAAGCCATTATCATGAAAGAACTTAAAGATATTTTTTACCAGATGTTATTAAAGCAAGGGTCTAATGTCAGTGACCATTCTCTACGAGTTGCCGCTGTTATGTTAAGTTGGGGCATTTACGGGGCTTCTATGGATTGTCAAGACAATTGCACGATGCCGCCGGAAGAATATATTAAATTTGCTTTACCCTATGTTACCCATGGAATGGACTTCCTTGTCTCTTAAAGGAATCGTAGATCCATGATCGGTATGGATGGACATCCATTAGACCAGTCAGGGTTTTCCATTCTCGAATTAAGGTATATGGGGAAAATAACAGACTCCCTGGATACCTTTTAATTTTAAGATGAAATGGGGTATTGATTTTCTACCTGTTTTTCCTTTTCCTTCCCTCTCTTATGGGATTTTGGGCTTGGTAACCACTTACCTGGCACATAACCTGTAACAGTGATAAAAGTGATCGGCAAAGAGCCCGTAAGTGGAATAAGGAGCCTGTTCTACAAACAATTTCGAAGGAAAACAGACTTTATTGGAGAATGAATATACAAAGTGACTTCTCCTCTTGGGTTTTAGATTGTTTGGTCACTTGAAGAATTCTCCAAGCAGGGGTGAAGTCCTTTTTTAGGCTTCCAATCCCTTGTAGTATAAGGCATTAATTTAAGATCAAGTCCAAAATTGTGTGTAAAAATTCCTCGGTTAGAGAAGTTGTCACATGATCCTTGTTACGCTAGCGTTTTGCTTTTTGGGATTGTTTTTATACCAGGACCAGTATTCCTCCATGTTGAGATATTTTCGTCCACTGGCCCATTTTTCATCCTGTTCCATGAGCAAAGCACCAAGCAATCGAATGACGGACTGACGATTTGGGAATATCCGGATCACTCGTTCCCGTCTGCGAATCTCTTCATTCAATCGTTCTATGCTGTTAGTGGTACGCAGACGCTTGCGATACCTTTCCGGAAGGGATAGAACAGCCGTCGCATCGTCAAACCCGGCCTCCAGGATGCGCATGGCTCTGGGCGCTTTTTCTTCATAAGCTTCCAAGGTTTGAGAAAGCAACAACCTAGCCGTCTCAAGATCAGGAGCATCTAAAAGCGTACGCACACGGCTGTATACCTCATCCTTCAGGACTTTGGGAGTCGCATCCAGTATATTGCGTATAAAATGGGCTTGGCATCGTTGCCAGGTGACCCCCTGGAAATGCTGGCGAATCGCACGCACGAGACCGCCATGGTCATCAGACGTGATGAAATCCACACCACGCAGGCCACGTTGTTTGAGCCAACCAAAGAATTCACGCCAATCGGCTTCCGACTCCGTATCACCAGTCATGAGACCAAGGACTTCTCGATAACCGTCAGTGTTGACACCGATGCCCACCATCACTCCCCGGGATCGGACGCGACCGTCCTCCCGTACTTTCAGATACAAGGCATCCACCAGCACAAACGGAAACGGGCTGTCGGAAAGCGGGCGCCCATTCCAGGCTTCGACGATGGGATCTAACTGCTTACACAGTTCGGAAACCGTTGATTTAGAGAAATGGGTACCACAAAGCTCTTCGGTAATCTGGGAGACTTTGCGTGTAGAAACCCCGTTTATGACCATCTCCATCAAGGCTAATACTAAAGCCTGCTCACTCCGTTGGTAACGGGCAAACAATTCAGTAGAAAACTGACCATTTCGTATCCGAGGAACACGTAACGTAATGGTTCCCACCCGAGTGGTTAACTGATGAGGATAGGCCCCATTGCGGTAGCCTTGACGGGAATCTGTACGTTCATAGCGTTCAGCTCCCAACTGTTCCGTCACCTGCGCTTGGAGAATTTGGTTTAATACAGATTCCAGAAGCTTAGACACACCAGCATCTTGAGAATGTCCTAAAAAAAGTTGCTGCAAAAGTTCTTGATCTACGGTAATCTGGTATTGAGCCATTTCAAAATTCTCCTCTCCAGAATGGTATTTTCCGACAACTCCATTCTAACCGAGGATTTTGAAATTGGCTCTTATTATTTAGAAACCTATTTTACACAATTTTAAGGACATAACTTTAATTTAATCCCGGGTTCGACAGTTGTAGCCAAAAATAAGTACTAAATTATCATCTGTGGATAAGTAAGAATCCTTATATACCAACGGTTTCACGATCTTTTGCACAGGTATCACATGCTGATTTTGATCCAAAACCCGTAGGCACTAAAATAATGTGGATAACTCGGTGTTATTTTGACTATTTATATCTTATAAATTGTGGATAAATAAGTATATGTTTTAGTTTGAATATTGTAGTACATGTTGTATAATGTAGACATGTATATTCGAACAATCTCCCGTAAAAATAAAAACGGATCGGTGACGAAGTATGTGCAATTGGCACATAATGAGCGTCATCCCGAAACAGGGCAACCTCGGGCGAAGGTGCTGTACCACTTCGGGCGTAATGAAGGGGTCGGGGGTTCGAATCCCTCCGTCAGCACCACTAAAAAACATTGATATGGCGCGGTTTATCGATTTCAAGAAACCGCGCCGTTTTATTATGAAAGGCTCACTTGCAAACATTTTGCAAACCTTTAGTATGCTAAGGCGATTTTTTTATCTTCCGAACAACATCTTTCCAAATTGATCAGCTGCTGCTTTTTGTAATCCGGGTACGACGTGGGAATAGGTATCTAATGTAACACGGATACTTGAGTGTCCTAATCGTTCGCTTACAATTTTTGGGTGTATTCCTTGTTTGAGCATTAGTGTAGCATGTGTGTGGCGAAGATCATGAAATCGGATCGATGTAACACCTGCTTTATCCCGTAGTTTATACCATGTACGATTTAAATTGCGCGGCAATACTTTTGTTCCATACCTTGTACATACAACTAAGCCACTATCTTCATAAGAAGGTCCTGCTATAGATTTTTCATGTTGCAAAGTAAGTTTGTGCTTTCTTAGTTCATCAACCGTTGTTTTCGGCAGTGATATGGGACGACGAGCTGAATCGGACTTAAGTTCTTGTATTTCGCCCAACATTGTTAAAGATTGCTCAACATATATTGTTCGGTTTTTAAAGTCAATATTTTCCCATGATAATCCAAGTATCTCCCCGCGTCTCATACCTGTGGTTAGAGCAAGTAAAAATGCAATGTACAACCGGTTAGATTTTGCAACCTCCAAAAATTGGGTTACTTCATCTTCCGACCATACGCGCATTTTTGGTTTAGGGATTTTAGGAGGATTGACTAATTTTGCGGGGTTTTGTTTGATTGGTGCACGGTTTAGAGCGGCTTTTATGACACGATGTAAGCTGGCGACGGTAGATCTTGAATATTTTTTGCCCATTTGATTATAAAATCTCTTTAAATGGTCGGTGTTAAGTCGATCAAGTCGATGATGTCCCAATCCAGGATTGATATATGAATTAATATAATCCCGAATTTCGAATGTGGATAACATCAGCTATTTCTAGCATTACCCACATGGAAACAAACAGTAAAAGTGGAAACTAAACTTGTCCTTTCGATGGGGTTTCTTGTTCTTGGGATACACTTTCCCCCTCCCCACACAAGCGGGCTCGGTTATTTCCATGTAAAAGTTTGGATAGGCATTATTGTAGGAGAACCACCCGTTCTTCCATGCGCCGCCAACTGTACTCATTTTGGAAGGCTGCCGCGATTTTTAGAATGACTTGGCGACTGCGATAGATGATCGTACCAGGGACATGGAAAAACTCCTTACGAAATCGTGCAATGGTATAGCGGCGATGAACCGGTTCACAGCAGTCCATCTTAAAACGCTCGAATACATTGTAGGCCAACAGCTTCAGCAACAGATCGATTTCATTGGCTTTAAACGAATCTGTCGGAATACGGTGAATCGAAAAGCCGTGCTTCACTTCTTTGATGTAGTTCTCCATGCACGCGCGCTGATTGTAAAAACGCCAAATGTCGATGGGCTCCCAATCCAAATTGGTCACGATTGCTTCGTAATCCCAAAGAAAGTCGAATTGGAGTTGATCACCATCGTAGCGTTCGGCTTTCCTGATGACGACCACCATTCGAGCCTTTTTCCAAGAAGTGGCTTTGTACACTAAACAAAGGCCTTCGATGATGACGTCTCCGTCCACATAGCGTTTCCAATGAGGACATTTGGCGACTTCTTTGGCTAACCGATGCGTCCATTTGAGTTTGCCAACGTAGCCGATCTGTTTGCCTTCCCAAAAACTATAGAAGGTTTCGCCGCCGAATCCTTTGTCGAATCGGGCATACTTGACTTTACACGATTTAGGAAGACGTTGAAGGGTTTCCTTCGCGAAAGTATGGGCATTGCGGGAACAATGCGTATTGCCTGAACGCAGTTCGGCATTAAGGTAAAGACGGGACTTTCCTTCAAAGGCGATGAGTGGTTGGAAGCTTTTACGTCCGGGCTTTTGAGCGTTTGTCCCAACTTCGGCCCCTTCCTGATTCCCGTACACCGTCTCAACGGTGGAATCGAGGTCGAGAATGCATTCGTCGGATAGGCAGGGAGTGATGAGATCAAGGTTTAATGCCTTCAAGTCCCGACGGATCGTGGGCATGGAGACAGCAGCGCGGCACAGTTCTTTATACAAAAGAGTGTGATGGGGACAACGTCCACCTAAAAATCGACGTACCAGCGAATCGTCTCGCAATGAGCGGAAATGGAATATACGTTCGCAACCCAGTAGCCATCCGACTAAAAGGTACATCAAGATCTTGAAGAACGGAAAAAGCGTATTCCGGCCTTTCCCGCAACCTATCTGACGAAAAGCGTCTTCCAGTTTGATTTTTTCAAGGTACGCAAGCAAGGGTTTACTCCCTGCGTGTGAGGTTGCATTCTTTAGCGTGAATTCTGTTTTCATTTTGGCGATGTTTGTGGTAGACTTCACCTAACGGGTGCCCCTCTCTTTGGGTTTTGTTGTTCGTTCAAACACCATTATACCAAGGATTGGAGCACCTTTATTACTGGATCAAGCAACTTTACTTTCGAAATTCAGGATAATGTCTGTAATTCGTATAAGTGGTTTCGCGTAAACTGTCTTTTCGTTCATTTAACCATTTAATCATGTAATCGCCGAGTTTCTCCTTTGATGGTTCGATAAAAGTACCTTCGTTAATCTCTTTAATTGTTGCAATCATCGCGCGTTCAGCTTCTTTACTTGTGCGATACCCCGAAAACCATTTCTGCTTTCGTTTTCCGGTCTCTTCGTCAATCCCGACATCCAACACAAAACACCATTTGTTTCCCCGCTTGCGAATGTGACCTCTCAAATAATTTCCTCCTATCCCATAATATTTGCAATATTAGATTTTATCATATTCTGCTTTAAACGGTTTAAACGCTTGTATGCAAATTCATTCGTAACACAAAACTGTTCAGCGATATAACTAGCGGCCCTTTGCACATGATTGGGGATCTCCATCTTTCTTAGCATGAATGTGGGAATGCAGAACTCGTAAGAAAATAAATCCGCTTTTATCTCTTGATACTGAATAAATTGGTTAGTCAAAAACAACTGGTTCCCTCCGTAATTTATAATTTCGGGTAACCATCCATGTAAAAAAATGTGTGCTATCTCATGTCCAAAATCTTGCCACTGTTTTTGAGGGTATCGGCTATCAATAATGATATAATAGACACTATCTTTTTTAAATGTACGGCTTTGTATAGGGAATAAGTGAATATTTAGCGAAAACTTTTCAGCAATATAAAACATATCCAGTTCCGAAGGATGGGTAATGTTTAGGTGATCATAAAGGTACTCAATAGAATGGGCTAATGATTTGGGTTTACTAACATCCATTGAATTTACAACCTCCTGACCAAACATGTGTTCTGTTTAATGGTAAAAAATATATAGGCCGATATACCCGCCTAACAGATATATCGACCTATATTAAAGAAAATTTGATATTACTCTATTTTTTCCTTTTTTGATTTTCCTGTTCCTTCATAAACTCCCAAAACCGCCTTAATTCCTCTTTGCGTTCTTCAGGAGCCTTTAGGTAATCCTTAAAAAAAATGACTGTTTCTGGATCGTTTATCCATTCTTCAAATGTTTTTTCTGCTTTATCAGGGATAGGATCGTCTGTCCGACCGAGAAGGTAATCGGTTGAGACATCCAGTACCTCCGCAATCTTTCTAAGTTCAGTATCTCCCACAGGTCTTTTGCCAGATTCAATTCTATTCATAACACTATAATTGAGCCCAACTCTTCGAGCTAACTCCCTTTGTGACCAACCTTTTATATTTCTTCTTAATTTTATTCTATTTCCTACAACCGAAGACATTTACAACACCATCTTTCTATAATTGCACTCATTATAATAACATGTTTTTTCTCAAAAGAAAAAGACAATTATTTCTAAAACAGAATTACTAGGTATTGACATTGCTATATTAGAACTGTACAATTAGATTAAGTTACGTTTCTAATATAGCAATATAAAGGAGGTATGGTTGTAAAATTGATTGATTTAGATTTTATAAAAAGCCGTCGTTTGATTTTTAATCTTACACTTAATGATATGGCAAAGGAGTTTGGTTTTAAATCACCATCGACATATTTAAAGTATGAAAAAGGAGTTTATTCATTTAAGGCTGAACACCTTCCAATTTTATGCAAGGTATTACACTGCAATATGAATGACTTATTTTTGGAAAAAATGTTGCTAAAATAGAAATAAAAAATTAAAGAATGCATGAAGGAGGTCTTATTTTGATTAAAGTTGACATTGACTTTGATAATGAACAGTTCCGTAAGGTTCTCCAAGAAGAACTTGAAAAATGGGAATCAAAAAAGCAGAACTATACGAAATGGCCTCCGCTGCTTTCCCGAAATCAATTAATGGAATTTCTCGGTATAAAAGCGAACAAGGCCAGTGAATTGCTTAATCGTCAGGATTTTCCAGTAACACGAGAATTTGGTCATCCAAAAGTTCCTACTCATTTGCTAATGAAATGGATTGAAGAACACACTCAATGGGTCGAAAAAAATACATCATACTTTGACAAAGCAATTTAAATATGACCGATCTTTCACTCTCTATGAGTAAGGCGGCCCAAAGATGATGCCGTCAGCATGACCTTTGTTTTTATATTAACAGTTAATTTCATTTATTGGTAGCTAATCGGATTTAGTTGGAGGAACTAAAACCCAAACATAAAGGAGGAAACGCCGTGCGTACTCCTTCGGAACAAAATAAAAACTTGCGAAAACACTGCGGTATGTCTCAACAAAATTCTGAGGAATATAGAATAAGGAGCCATTTACAAAACGAAAGGATAAAAAAACAACTGGATATGGAACGTGTCAAGTTTGCTTATCTTTCGGCACGCAAGCAACTGGGAGTCCCGGTTATGGCAAAGCCGGGGACGAAAGCGTTCAGAGAGTACCTTTTGCATAAAGAAATTATATCGTCTTGCAAAAGTAACATTGCCTATGCTTTGGGACACATCAATTCGCATGTCCGTTATGGAAAAGGAGGGAATCACCGTGTTTTATCTGGCCGTGCAGGTTCTGACGAAAAAGGAATCCAGGATAGCGTGCATGATCGAAAAGGAAGGTGAACGTCACGGTGTCAAATTGGACGTTTTCGTACCGGGAAAAGATGTCAGCAAGTATGACGAGAAAAAAGTGGATGGTATACATGTTGCAGAGATTCCCGGTTATGTCTTTGTTGGTTTTGAGTGCTGGGAAGATCGGCTGTACCGTATAATCAAAGACACTTATGGGGTTATACGCGTATTGATGGGGCAATTAATCCCGCACCATGTATGGCGAAAAGGGGACAAAAGACCCAAATATACATATTATGGCACCGGCATCATGTCTAAAGACAAACTGGTTCCCTGGATGTCCCGTTCAGAAGATGAGGTGGCAGTGGAAATTACTGAGGATAAAGAGGAACTGGCAGAAAGGCTGAAGCATCAAATCGCTAAATGCAGAGAATTTGTTGAACAAAAGAGGACAAGAACAAAACGGTGGTTAGCCGTGTCGGTCCATTTGGTCAAAGATCTTTTCGATAACGCGACCCTTGAATTTTTGATGAACGAAAGGGGGACAGGTTTCAGAAGGATTTGGAACAGATTATCCATGTACTTAAATGAGAAAATGGTCTGTTGAGTAGGTTAAAGTATTGGCCGTATTTGGACCTGTCAGTTGTGAGACGGATTTCATTGCGAGGGTTGCGTTAAAGCAGGCGGATAATTGTGACGGTGTGGTAAACAAAACTGAATCGATTACTGCTACTGCCTGAATCTGTTCCGGATTGTGGGATAGCGAAGCTATGCTCAATTGATAACCATTATTTTCCAACAGAAGGAGGTGACTTTTGTGTCAAAGTGTTTACAGGGCGAACTTGGCCGTATTATCTACCGCAACGATGATTTTCTCATTGCGCTCCTAATAACCGATGATGGCCAACATATCGTAAAGGGATCAGTACTTGGCGTAGAAAAGGGCGAAAAAATCATGGTACATGGCGAATGGTCGGTACATCCAAGGTATGGTCGACAGTTTGAAATAGAGCGGTGGGAGCGTCCCCTTCCAGCCACAAAAGAACAGGCGATTGCCTTCCTCTCAAGCGGATTGATTAAAGGTTGCGGCCCTAAACGGGCCAAAGTGATCGTTAACCATTTGGGAGCGTCTGCTGTTGAAGTGATGATGGAACAGGGTGAATCCGCCATCCGGCACATCAAGGGCATAGGGGAAAAGAATGCCCGTACCATTATTAAAAGCGTAAAATCCAATTTTGAAGTACAGAAAATCATTGGTAAACTCAGCCAGTACGGAATCAGCACAAACATGGCTATGAAAATTTACAAAGAGTTTGGTTCAAACACCGTCAGTGTGGTCAAGGAAAACCCGTACCTGCTTACAAAGCTGGACTTGGTTGGTTTTCTGAAGGCAGATGAGATCGCAAGAAAAGTGGGCGTATCTCCCTTATCCGGCTATCGGGTAGAGGCGTGTGCCGACTATGTGCTGAAAGAGAAATGTTTGTCACTGGGACATTGTTATCTGCCGGAAAACGAACTGATAGAACAGACACTTAAAGTTTTAAACCATAACCAGTCGGAAAACGAGCAAGTCACATGGGAGGATGTGAGTCGATCCATTTACCAGTTGGAACTCAAAGGGCGGTTGATCTTTGAGGAAGGTTCTGTTTATCCCAAGTACTTACACACATATGAGACACTCACGGCCTGCAAACTGTCAAAACTGACAGATTGCCGGGATGGGGACGGAGCGATGCCTGAACAACTGGACGCATGGATCAAGGATTATCAACGCAGAAACGGCATTGTTCTGGCGGAACGGCAACGGGACGCCATTCGACGGTTATTGGCGTACAATGTCCTTATCCTGACAGGCGGACCTGGTACTGGGAAGACAACAGTCACGAAGGCCTTGATCGACATTTATCGACAAAAGAACAGGGATGCTTATATTGGCTTATGTGCCCCAACGGGAAGGGCAGCACGGAGACTGGCTGAAATTACAGAAATGGGGGCATCCACCATCCATTCCATGATCGGTTTCCGGCAAGGGGAGGAACTCGAATACGACCGGCACAATCCGTTACCCTATGACTTCATCATCGTGGATGAAGTGTCCATGATGGACATTCAGTTGGCCCATTTTCTTTTGGACGCTGTTAAACCGGGAACCAAAGTCCTGTTTGTGGGAGACGTGGATCAGTTGCCATCTGTCAATCCGGGTAATTTCCTGAAAGATATGATTGAAGCCGGTATACCAACGGTCAGGCTCACGGAAATCTTCCGGCAGGCACAGGAGAGTCAGATAGTCGTCAATGCCCACCGGGTCAATCAGGGTCTTCCTGTTGTCATCGACGAGGCGAAAAAGGATTTTTACTTTATCCACCAGGAAAAGCCGGAATATATCGCTCAATTGATCAAAAAAAGCGTTCTCCGTTTCGTGCAGTTAGGTTACCGTATTGAGGACATTCTCGTTTTAAGCCCCATGAAAAAAGGGGTGATCGGGACAAAAGAATTGAACCGCATTTTGCAGGAGGCCGTCAATCCCGCCCATCCTTCCAAAGACGAATGGAAAGTGGGAAAGACCATTTTCCGTCAGGGAGACAAGGTGATCCACACCAAAAACAACCGGAAGAAGGGCCTGAATAACGGTGAGATGGGCGTTGTGAAACGTGTAGGTGTTTATTATGACGAGGACGGACAAGCCCATGAAGCATTGTATTGCACTTTTATGGGGCAGGAAGTGTTCTACCTCAAAGATGAATTGAAGGAACTACAATTGGCCTATTGTATCACTATTCACAAGTCTCAAGGTGGTCAGGCCCCTATCGTAATCATGCCGGTTTCCACAAGCCACTACATTATGCTGGCAAGAAATTTGATCTATACAGGCATGACAAGGGCTGAACAGAAAGTGGTCATGATTGGGACCAAAAAGGCCCTTAATATAGCCATTCGTAACAACAAGATCGCCGAACGGAACACTAAACTAACAGAACGGTTGATCAATGGATTGGCAGAGGTTGTGCCTGAAAAAGAGGTGGTTCCATGAGTGTTGTGCACGACATCCGGCAGGAATCCGGCGGGTTTTGCGAATACATTGATCCGGACACGGGCCTTCGTTGCAATCAGCCGGCCCCCGGTGAACCACACCACATTCGCACCAGAGGGGCTGGCGGTAAGGATGTTCGGGAGAATCTGATTCACCTGTGTGGGGTTCACCATGCACAGATACACGGCGGAAACATTGACCGCCACCATCTTATTGTGGCGGTGGCTCGGAGGGAAAACAAGACCGTTGATGAGATGTACGACACGCTGAAACTGATACAACCGGAAAATATCCGGCCTATTAACGAACCGGCCAGCGATCCTTCTCTGGAAGAATTGCTGACTGCTTACGTTCAAGTGGAGGAAAGCGAGCAGGAGGCCCGTTGGATCAAGGGCCAACTGTTGGATGAAATGTTCAAACGGGGAGTCAAACAGACGTGGCTCTCGTCCCAATTGGGGATCAGCCCGGCGCAGATCAGGGAACTGGTCAAGGTGTACAGGGCTTTTCCTAAGCCGGAGATGAGGATACCGTCCCTAAGCTGGTATCATCATCGGGTGGCCGCCAATTCGCCCGATCCTTCAAAATACATTCAGAAAGCCAATGACGAGGGGCTTTCGACAAGAGAACTGAGGAAAAAGATATTGGAAGACGAAGGCAAGGGACGTATTGTCCGAACCGAAACGGAACAGCAGTTAGAGCATGCCAAACGAATCTATCAGCAGGTGGAAGAAATCATCCGAATAGGCGGGGAGCCTGCCGACTGGCTTAAAGGTCAGATGGCGGCTCTTTTTGATTGGCCAAAGGAGGTGCAACATGACGACATCGCAACGTACAGCTAACAGATGTTTTTTGTATTTCAGGTTTGGCAAAGGAGAAAGGGGTTGCCACAACTGCCTGTGGGTTCGATCCTGCAAGAAGCACGGATGCCACATTCTGCCCAAAAAAAGAGGTGAAGTGCCGTGAAAGAGGCATGGGATCAAGCTGAACGTAACGCAAGGGAAAGAGACTTATTGAACAGTCATATTAACCTTGATGTTGTCAATCAAGAAGAGCAGAAGGCGAATGAGAAAGGGTTTGTGATAGTCAAAAAGAAGGAAACAAACAGTGCCGGGTTTGTGCAGACGCTGAAAGGCAACATCCGGGTTTTAATCGAGAAGGATTACCTGTCATTTAACGAGCTTGGCTTTTTGATTGGGATGACCGATCTGTACGAGATGCATTCAAACGCCATCGTACACCCGGAAACCAAACGGTTTATGTCCGTGAGTGAGATCGCAGAGTGCTTGAACTGTACAAGAGAACATGTAAGCAAGATAATTAACAAACTCATAGAGAAGGGGATCGTCTATGAGTTTGCCAATACTGATGAGATACGAGAATTCGGGCGTCCAGTAACCGAACGTCCTCTTTTTGTTAATCCGGAGATCGTGTTTTGCGGAGAGCGAAACAGAATCAACCCCACGTTGGCCCGACTCGCTATGCGGTATGACAAGCTGGAAAAGAAAGGGGTGTTACTGGAATGGAAAGTGTGGCTCCATAGTGGAAAGGAGTACGGGAAGCTCGTCAAGCGCAAAACATTCCTGAAATATAAGAAAGAGCAAAAATCGAAAAAATAACCCTATAAATCGACATGTATAATTTGAGGAAACCCTTGCCGTACAAGGGATTGGAGTAAAAAAGAAGTGTGAATTATCGTTCACACATGTGTGAACAATCGTTCACACCTCATATTGGCCAAAAACCTTGTCAAATCAATGTTTATGACGTTTTGGCTGGTCGCCCCTATTCTCACTCTCTAAGTATACAATCGACTTCCGGAAAATGGGAAATACGATCAAAGGCGTGTTTTTTTGATGGCAACCATCCCGTGGCTCCATGTCCACGTACAAAGGTTTCGCTATACCGTGGCGTATCCGGTGGGAAACAAAGACGCGTAAACGGCCTGAATGGCAAGGAAATGGTAAAAAGCCTGATACCTCACACCACTTCTTTTGCAGGTGCTTCTGTTGCGAAAAAAATATTCTTTCAAAGGGCTGGTGAGGGAACGGGAAAAGTGGCCTGTCCAGCCCAAAAAGACTGGAACCTGGTAGGGGACATTTGGGGCTGGAGACAGATGTTTCCGATGGGTGAGTCTGTTTCAGTCTTCGCCTTCCAGCCCCTCAGAGCTTCTGTTGGCTAAACGATTCCAGTTAGGCATACCACGAAAAGGAGGGGAAATTTGGGTACCAACTTTCTTTCCAAAGACCATGCGGTTCACTTTGGCCAATTGCGTTCCATGTTGCCTGAACGGTACAGAAACAACAAAGAGCATTTGTCACTCGTCTACCTCATCAGCGGAAATGAAGAACTGAGACAGAAAGCATTCCCGTACTACAAGCCGGACAAGGGGGTGTTTGAATTTACGGAGATGTTTGCCGAGCAGGATTTTTCAAGTGGTATGCGTATACTGGCAAAGCTGGCAGTGGTTTTGTACAACCGGGGGATGGAAGTGACGGTCAATGAATTGTTCAAACTGGATGTTCATAATCTGGAATTGGCTTTGGAAGCGATCCGGTTCAGATTAACGACACACGAAAGGGGGTGTTCAGTTGGGCATTCTGAAACAGTTGAATGACCAGTTTCAAGCGTTGGAAGTCATGCGGAAACAGTTTGACGAATCGGTATGGATGGTTCAGTTCTGGCATATCTACAACGCCAAAGGTGGTCCTGAACATTTTTTCAGGTTCGCCCATTTAGAGAAACGTGTCTGCATTTTGGTTGACGTAAAAGCGTGTGATGTATCCAAACTGGATGTATACCAACTCATAGCTTTAGCAGAACACATCCGGATGCTGGCAGAAACGAGCAGAGTCGTTTTTCCGTACGAAGAGATGACGGACGAACGTTTTGCGTCATGTTTGGCTGACAAAACATCATTGCCCGGTTTTGCCGCATGTTGTCTTTCATCCAGGGAGATACAGGACATTGTGGCTTAAGGAGGGAGGTAGAAACAATCAAGATTATTGTGAGCGGACGTCCCGTTCCCAAGAGCCGGCCAAGGTTGGGGATGAGAGGACGAGCGGCTTTTGTGTACACCCCGGAGAAGACAAAAGCATACCAGCAGTTGGTGGGATGGGAGGCAAGGAAGGTCTGTAAACAGCCGTTAACAGGTCCGGTGGAAGTTTCCATGAAATTGTTTTCCCGAAGCCGATTTGATCTGGACAATGTGGCCAAGAGCATTTTGGACGGCATGTGCGGCATCTGTTATGTGGATGACGTGCAAGTAGAAGTATTGCATGTGACGAAGCAGGCGGTGAAAAACAAGAGAGAAGAACGGGCGGAGATAGAGGTGCGCCCGCTGGAAAAAACGGTCATTCCATCACAAAGTCAATGAAATCTTCAGCATGGATGGTATTGCAGTTTTGGCTCAGGATTCTGAAAGACCAGTTTTTGAAGTCGAAATGCTTGAGACCCGTCCCAAAAGCGGGATAATGTTCTACCCCGATGTCCAGAAACCATTCAAACAAGTCATGTGTTGCCGTTTCCGGAAGGGTCCACTCGGATGTGTGCAACTCAAGCGGGATCGTGATGCTGTTATTCTGGCTTTCAAAGTTGATGGCAGCGTCTTTGGAGTAAATGTTGAACGGACCGTACATCAGCTTTTGAACCATTTCAGTAAAACAGAGGTCAGGGAGGCACTTGCTAGTGCATGTAGGACAGGCTATTCCTTCATCAAGCCGTTTAATTTCACTTTCAAACAGAAGTATGGAAGGAGAATGATCTGCTGTTCGTTTTTGCAAACAGCGGGTACACGTCAAGACCAAACAGGATTGACGATAAGTGGGTGGGCTGTCTTTTACGATATTGTTTGCCATCAGTGTGTTAAAGTCTTTCATTCTATCACCTCATTGCCCGTTTGGAAAAATTGTACATGAGCAAAAGAAATGTCTCAACCTGGGAGGTCAGAAAGAAGGTGAACGAAAGGAAGTGATTAACCATCACAAAAACGGAACAGGTTTCTTTTTACAACATACCGTTTAAGGCTGATAAAAGTTTTTTACAAGCCTGGTATATTGTGCATAAAGTGTTACCTAGTTGTATGGAATGTGGTAATTCAATTGCATTAGGAGAAGAGGTGATGTGGAAAGTTGAAAACAGAAAAAGGCCAAGGAACAAAAGATTTGTTTGCTACCGCTGTTTTGAGTAAAAGACGGATAAGGCCGGCTTTGGTGGCGGCTTATCCCATATTTTGTTATTAATAGAAGAGTATTGGAGTGAAATATCTGGCATGAAAGCATCTACACACTTTTTAGGAGGGTAGTGGTAGGCTACACCGTCTACCCTTCCATCACTGGTGCTGTGATAGGAGGTGTAGCGGGTCTCCTGCCGGATATTGACGATAATCGCAGCTTTGCGGGCAGGGTATTTTTCTTTATATCATGGCCATTGCGGCATATCGTAGGGCATCGCACTCTTTTTCACTCATGGATACCGGTTTTGTTACTGACCATTTGTGCCCTTATATGGGAAGGTGGGTCACATTAGCCATTTTAACAGGATTCTCTTCACATATTTTGCTCGACATGTTCGTCGGAAGAGTACAATTTTTCTTTCCTTACGAATTAAAAATCGGTGTAAAAATGCCGTATGCCCTCTATGTTGTGGTTGATTTAATCACACGGATTGGATTAGCGGCCGTAGCTTTGGTTTTTGTATGGAACACGTATCTTTCAGAATGGTTTTCTTGGATATGAAAAATTTTTAAAGGAGGACTTACTTGTGGGGAAAACTGTGAAAATCGTTTTATCATTCCTGATGGCCGTGGTCGTAGCAGGAGGATACGCCTATTATGTTCAGGCTTCTCAAGAGAGCGATGTGCGAATCGTCGTTGCCGCGAAAGATATATCAGCTGGGGAAACGATAGAAGACCACCACCTCAATCAAGTGGCTGTTATGGGGGAGGCAGTTCAAGCACTTGATCCTGCTGAATTATTAGGGAAATCAGCAAAAAAGGATATTAAAGCAGGGGAGTTTATAATACCAGAGTTAGTCACTGAAATAACCGATGAAAACACAAGGCTTTACACAGTCGATGCTACATACACAACGGCTAATGGTCCTGTAATTGAACCGGGAATGAATGTTGAAGTGTGGGTTCAGGCAACAGAGGAGAGACCGGCTGCTCTCGTAACAGAATCCACAGTCTATTCAATCATCGGAAGGAAGAACCGATTGAATTGGGATCGGATGTAGGGGTGACCTTACAGGTTCACCAAAAAGAGATAGAGGCACTGGAAACAGCGCGAGCACAAGCTCCGCTTTTTTTAGTAGTGAAAGGTGAGGATGTCCATTGATGGAAGGCGTTTCTCAACTTGCTGAACGTGTCAAAGAACGGATCATTCAAAACACGGACAATAATGATTTGTTTCGTTTAGCTCGTGCAGGGGATAAAAAGCCGTCGCCGAGACCAAGACATTAGTGCGTGAGCAATTGTACGACATGCGGATTAATGCAACGAATGACTTGATACAGGATATTTTTAATGTCATTTGGGGGTTAGGACAGATTCAACACCTGTATGACGATCCGGAAGTCAACGAAATATGGGTCAACGGTGCAGGAGAAAATGTATGGGTTGAAAGGGAAGGGCGACGGGTAAAAGCACATGGCGTCATGTTCCAACATGACGATGAAGTTATGGAAATACAGGCAAGGCTATTGTCGAACGAGAACAAAGAAATTAACCGTTCCACCCGGTAGTAGAAGCCAAGATGGCAGATGGATCACGCATTACCCTGACGCGCCCGGGATGAAACACCACATCCCACCATTACTATTCGCAAACACCGGATAAAAGGATTGACGACGGAAAAATTATTGTATTATGGCACGTTGAACCAAGAAGTGGTAGATCTCCTTGCGCAACTGGTGAGAGGACGGGCGAATATTCTTCTCATCGGGCCAACGTCATCAGGAAAAACGAGTTTATTGCGTTGGTTGACCCAATTTATTGACCCTAATTTACGCATTGGGGTATTGGAAAGTACCTATGAATTAGCGTTAGATCAATATTAAAAGGGAGGAACATCATTACGTTTTGAAGAACAAAAACACCTTGACAGGACGTTACTCAACCAATTTCATACCATGTTGCGCCTGTCGCCGGATATTGTCATTTTAGGGGAAGCACGGGGAGCAGAGGCCGATCAATTAGTTAAAACATTCCGCCGCGGACATCCAGGTTCGATGGGGACAATCCATTCTAATTCACCGGAAGCGTCCATACAGGATCTGGTAGACATGATTATGGAAGACGGTCGCAGCTGGGATTCCAGCCACTTGTATCTTCGTGTTGCGCGATCCGTCGATGTGGTCATACAGCTTCATGTGGAACCGGGAACAGGAATTCGCAGGGTATGGCGCATAACCGAAGTCCATTGCACGGAGACGGACAACAACGTGCAGTTTCGTGATTTGTGCCGGTTTACGGGTGACACATGGGAAATGCCAAACGCGATATCTGATCTACTGCAGGCTAAACTCAACCTGTTTGATCCGCCCGAGGACACTTTTAAGTTAGCTTAAGGCAAGGAAGGAGGAGTAGAGTTTTTTTATTGAATGTTGCTGTTCCAGTCCTGCTTTTTGTTTTGATTTTCTCAGTATCCTATATGTTCATGAACAGGAAGAATGCACGAACCAAAGCAACATGTAAAAAAAGCACCGAAATGGTTTCGGCCGATTGCTCAATTATCGACGCCGCAGGCCTCTCTATAACTGCAGACAGATGGCTCTTTTATACCGCTATTGGCGTGGTGGCCGGCGCAATCGGTGGATATGGATTAAAGAATGTCTTTGTCGGTATGTTGCTGTGTATTCTGTTTGGGTATCTTCCAACTTTCTTTATCGCTTACAAAGCCACACGTTACCGTATGAATATGATGGATAGTTTATCGTCAGCATTGAAGTGTTTAGTGCCGAATATGTGGCGGTAAAAAATCTGGCCAGGAGTTTTGATCATGCGTCAAAACAACTGCCGGAACCGATCAAATCGGAGTTTGCGCGAATCGCAAGAGAGATGTATACGGGGTATCGGGTGCATGAAGTACTGGAAGGGTTTAGGGCGACGTGTAAATAACCGGTGGGCAAGACAGTTTGTGAATCTTTTGTTACTCAGGGAAGAACGGGGAGCAGACATCGAGGATGGTCTGTTTAATTTAGTGAAACAGATGAAAACGAGCCAAATTGAAACACAGCGGGAAAAAGCGGAGATGGCGCAAACGCGCATGATTCATTTGATCCTCATGATATCGGCGATGGGGCTGTTTCTTTACAATCTGCCAGGGAATTATGGGTTTGTTACCACTGAACCGCTGGGACGCAGTATCGTGACGGTTGTAGCCGTTCTTCTCTTGGTGAGTTTAGCGATCTTTATTATTTGGATAGAAAAGAGGTGGAATGAACGTGCTGACAGCAGCAGTTTCCTTAGGGGTTGGAGCCTGTTTTTGGGTATGGTGTTTATCAATTGCTAACCGGGTTCAAGAACAAAATCGAGACAACCCTATTAAATCTGATCCTAAACTTGAAAAGGCTCTTGCAAAGTTAGAGTTGCCTTTTACCGTGACTCCAAATCGGTTGTGATCGTGGAAAAGTGCCTGTTTTATACAGGAATATTACTTGGGTTATATTTCTTTCTTACGGGGGAGTGGATGACCGGCTACTTAATATTTGCCGCATTTTTCTTTTCTGCGACCTTTTTAAAGCGGATTTTGATTCATCTATCCAAAAAGGAAGAAGAAAACTTGCCTTTGAATTGCCAATCTTTTTAGATGCCTTTATTAGTCTTGTGAAATCAGGCAGTACTATGGAACAAGCGTTGAGGGATTCCATCCATGTATCTCAACCGATTTATAGGCAAATGAAACCTGTTTTGGACGCATGGCACAACCCAAAAGGTCCATTGAAGCTATCATAAGGCTGGAAAAAAGCGATGTGATTCAGTTGCAATTACTATCTGGTTTGCTCGTTCAGCTGGCACAAGGAAGTGAACATGCCATTGTGATGTTAGAAAACTACAAAGAACAGGTGTCTCAGACCAATCACTATAAGCGGATACAAAACGCTACTAAAAAGCCTGTTTACCACACGTTGTTACTCATGGTACCGTTCAGCGCGGCCGTAATCTCGTGGTTTTATCCCCTTATTGTTCAGGCATTAAGCATGTTTGATGGGTTTACGATAGGTTAATCTAAATTAACACATCCAAAGGAAACGTTATTGATCAACGTTTCCTTTTTTTATGCCTATAAGTGAAAGGTGGTGGTGAAGATTTAAGAAGAGAGATTAAAGAGAATGGAGGGATTGCATGAGGCGGAAGCTCCAACGTTGTTGGAAGGATCACGAGGGGGTGAGCACACTCGAATTTTTGATTGGATCAGCAGCTGTGGCCGCGATTGCCATTGCCGCTTTTGTATTTGCGATTCAACCAGTTGTCAAAGAACAAAAGGAACTGGCGCCGGATCAGTATGAAACAGACTGGTATCAACCAAATTAAACGATCTAGGAGGAATGATTTGTATGGTAAGAAGCATTCAACAGTTCTGGAAAGATGAAAGTGGATTAAGCACGCTGGAGTACATTGTGGGCGCAGGTGTTATGGTGTTATTAGCCCTCTTCGTATTTACCGGAGTATTTAAACCTGAGATTGAAGGGACAGCGGATAAAGTTGGACAAGCGATAGAAGAAGCGGGTACAGAGGCAACAAGATAAAAAAACGCCTCCCATGCCCATCACAGGGGGGATTTTCCTCCCTTCGACTTTTTTTTATAGCCGGAAGGGGAGAAGTTATTAAACGATGCATTATAGATGAACGCGGAATGTCAACTGTAGAGTTTATGGTTGGTGCTTTAGTCATGACATTTGTCATGTTCTTTCCAATAGCGGTGTTGGTTGAATTCCAATCCATTAACACCTTGCAGCAACAACTCGACCGTGCACTTGAAATGGCGGCGGTTGAAGGAGGGGTAACGACCGCAATAGAAAATACAATCAAAAGCGACTTAGAACGACAGGGAATACAAAATGCCAGTTTCACATCAGATACAACCAGAGGTCGGGTAGAAAAAGGAAGTGTCATCGAAGTAGGGATTACAGCTCCTCGCCCAGGAAAAAATTTATATGGTGCCATTATGGGATTAATCGGAGGTGATAACCTTGACAACGATTATCTCTATCTTAAAGGCACCATTATCTCGGAATATATTCCGCAATGAGCAAGGGATGGCCACGATTCAATACATGTTTGTGATCGTGACCATCACCCTTTTTATGTTTTTTGTTGTGACACAAGCGGTTAACATAACCGCTCAACACCAACTAAAAAGTGCCGTCAATCGGGCCGTTAAAGCCGCAGCTCATGCGTATTCAGATGATGTTTTAGCACTTGAAGGCAATGTAGACTTTGATGAGGCGGAGGCGAGGCAAAAGTTTGATCAGTACCTTGAAGACAATATAAGAGGAATAGACATGTGGGATGTGGAGACGTTTCAAGTCGTAGAAGGAGGAACATTCCCGAGAAGTGTTTCCGATGGGAGATTAACCCATATGTTTGAAAATCCGGGGATTTGGGCGGTTGTAAAGGCTGACATCCCCAAATTCGGCGGCGGGATGACTACCCTTTATACATCGGCAATAGCTGAGGTGGCGGTCACGGTTGATGATTGAACCTTTGCTTTTGTTACTGTTGGGCTTTGCCGTCGCCTACACGTCTTATACTGATTTTAAGTATTTCAAAATCTATAACAAGGTGCTCCTATTCATTTGGGACTAGCTATAATGTTGCACGTATTGCAAGGGACATGGCGAGCGTCCATTGAAACGCTGGCCGTTAGTTTTACGATCTTTTTCGTTATTTACCTGATTAAAATGACGAGTGCGGGAGACGTGAAGCTGTTTGCCGTTTTGGGTAGCATTACAGCAGACATTCGTATGATGGGGCTCGCTTTTATCCTTTACATGACAGGGCATCTTTTGATCGGGATTGTTCATTTAGTTAAACAAGCCGATTATAAGCCGGGGCAAATTTTGACTTTGTTAATACAAGACGTAAGGGGGTTTGTCAGCAAAACAGGATCTGGTATCCAACCTGTCCGCTTTCCTGCGGCTTTTTTAATTGGTATGAGTGTAATCGTCGCTGGTGTAGTGCAAAAGTTTTTTATGGTGTAGGGGGAGGTTTTCTTATTGTTTAAAGGAAAAAGGGGATTAATAGTTATCGTCACTCTCGTCCTCTTTACCTCTATAATGTTCCCTCATGAAGGTGTACAGGCAGCTGACGGAAATTGGCGGCGTATTGCCGATATGAATGAAGCAAGGGGGCATGGGCCAGCGGGGGTAGTACTGAATAATGGAGATTTTCTTGTAATTGGGGGTGCGTCGGGAGAAAAAACAAATCAAATTTCAAGGACAGTTGAGTTATATGACAAAAACCGGGACAGGTGGGTATACAAAGCCCCTATGAAAGAAAGGCGGTTAGAAATAGAAGCCGTTACACTGGATGACGGGAGAGTATTAGTACCTGGCGGTCGAACCAAATTTAGCCCAGATCCGAAGCCAAGAGCGACAAATACAGTTGAAATATACAACCCCAAAACCAATACCTGGTCGTATGCGGCCCCAATGAAAACGCCCAGACGTAATTACCGGATGGTCAAACTTCTTGACGGACGTGTATTGGTTGCCGGTGGTCGCAATGATGAGACCCAACGGATACGATCGATGGAGATCTATGATCCTAAATCGAACACGTGGTCATCGGTCGGAAATATGAGAACGACACGCTTTAGTTTTGTGATGGAAGTATTGGCAAACGGAAAAATCCTTTTTGCTGGCGGGACCGATGATAACGGTAAATACCAAGCTCAGCTGAAATATATGACCCTCAAACAAAAAGTGGACAACCGCTGCCAGTATGACGGAAGCGAAAGCAGCGGTCAAATCGGGTAGACTAAGAGACGGCAGAATTTTGGTAATGGGGGGCCGGAGGAGTGGAACTAACTTAGATACGGTAGAAGTCTATCGTCCTGAAGACAACTCCTGGGAGAAGATAGGCGAACTGACTTCAGTGCGCAGGCTTCCGGCTGCTGCTATTCTTCCGGACGGCCACGTCATTGCAGCTGGAGGGAGGAACCGTAACAATAAAGAGTTGAAAACGGCAGAAATCGGATACTTCAACCATGCTCCCATTGTAAAACTGTCCTCACCGGCTAATGATTCCGTCACAAATGCCAACAACAACCGAATCGAACTAAGGTGGACGGCTAGCGATATAGAAGGAGATCGTATTACGAACTACAGGCTAAAAATCGGAACATCGCCGGGGGCCTCCGACGTTGCCAATACCTCCGGAAGTTGGCGCACATCCTACACCTTCGATTTTTCCGAACGTCCACCTAATCAAACTTACTACTGGACAGTCATGGCCCGTGACGAGTTAGGGGACTGGTCGGACTGGGCACCAACAAGGTCGTTTACAGTGCGAAACAGAACGCCTGAAGCAGTCTTTCAGTTTAGTCCCAGTAAAACGGACAGATTGCGCGATGTCTCGTTTGTTAACATGTCAAGTGATCCAGATGGCGACAGCTTGACGTACAAATGGGAGTACCGTTTGCAGGGATCATCGGGTTGGAAGCAGTTTTCAACAACAAAAGAACCGCGTGTTAAGTTCCCAGAGGTTGGTATATATGACCTGCGCTTAACGGTAACCGACCCGTATGGCGCATCTCATTCCAATACAAAAACCGGATTGGAGATATATAATCTAGCACCTGAGATCGAACCATTATTTCCTCCATCAGGTTATGTGACAGAGATGGGTCAAACAAAAGTCGAATTAAAGTGGCGGGCGAACGATCCGGAAAAAGACGGAATGAATCAGTACCGGTTAAAAATCGGGACAACTCCGGGTGGAGATGACGTATTAAGTATTTCCGGAAATTGGATCACAACTTACACCTTCGACTTTTCTCATCGAAACCCGAACCAGACGTACTATTGGAGTGTAATGGGAAGGGATGTACACGGCGATTGGTCGAGTTGGTCTCCAGTCCAATCCTTTGTAGTCCCCAAACAGTTAGAAGCACGTGTGGAACATGCCCGAGGTGGGAGGAACTTCGTCGGGAAACCGGTCGTGCAGAGCATGAGTTTCTCGCCGGTGAGCCGTTTATTATCGTCGCCGAGACGAGTGATAAAGCGGTAGAGGTGTTTGTGGAATCGCCTTTCGATACGGGGCCAAAAAGGGTGGAATTAACTAAAGATGGGGATGAGTGGAGAAGTTCTTTTTACGATCCCGTATATGAAAATCTCACGCCTGGAACGTATGAATTTAAAGTGACATCGAGATACCATAACGGGTACGAGGAGAGTGTGAATGTACCAATAACCATAAGAGGCAAATTAAGTGTTAAAGTGCACCGTACCTATTAAGGAACGCCTATCCGCGTTCTTTTTTTTATTCTCTTAGGGTGAGGGGGTGAGACTGATGTAGAAAAAGGATTATTGGCTGTTAAAAAAAACTCGTTCACGCAAGAGGAGGTCTAAAAAGTGGCGATCGTCAAGTTAATGGAGAGAAGGAAAGTCTTGATTTTAGCAGTTTTGGCGGCGGTATTAGTGAGCATATTTGTCGCAAGCCCCGCTGAAGCTGCGCTAGATGTGAAGCCCAATAAAAACGCCCTTAAAAATGAAGTGAATACCGCGGCAGATAATATTGTCACTTTTGTCCGCACCATCTTTGGTGTCATTGTAGCGGTTCTCTTCGTTTGGGGGGCGTTTCTGTTATTAGGGGGTCAAGCAATCCACAACGCATGGCGTCTGCTAAGTCGAAATTCGGTTACGCTATCCTTGCGCTGATTGTCGTCTTCATGGCGGACAGGATTGTCTCGTTGATTATGGGTCTGTTTGGATTAAAACTTTAAAGGGGGAATGCCATGTTTGGAGAACACCATGTGTTGCCATATAAATCTCAAGGTGAGAATGAAATTGTCTGGCGGTTCTCCTTCCGGCAACTCGGTTGGCTAGCCGCCGGTTCCGTCATCAGTGTAAAGTTAGCGACTGCATTTCCTCCCATTCCGGGATTGGGCATTTGGGGATATTTTCCCTACTGGCTTCCTTTTGGCGTGAGTGCCATATTTGCTTTTGTGAGACATCCTGGGACAGGGATGACATTTGGGACGTTTATCGCGGAGTGGGTAAAGTGTGCGCGAAGACAAAGAGTATATTTCAGACCTTAAGCCGCATTTTGCGGCTTTTTTTGTTTCCCTAAGGGTAGAAAGAGGAAAGGAGAAGCGAGATGACATTGTCATGGAGTGATTTATTGTTAGTTGTCCTTGGGATCGCGGCTTTTTTTCTGTTCCGGAGCAGTAAAAAGCTGAAAGCACCGAAAGAAAATACCAGTGATTTAATTCAGGTGGAACGTATTGATAGTGATGGATTAGTGGAGACAGAAGACGGCTGGTATGTCATGTATTTCCGGGTAACACCGGTGGCTTTACCGTTAAAGTCTCCACAAGAACAAAGCATGATTTGGAACAGTTTCCGGGATATTGTCAATACGCTGTCCCACCGCATGACGTGTCGTGCGGAGTCCCACCACTATGACATACAGGATTATTTTCAAGAGTATAAAGCTCAAGCGATACAGACAGAAGATGCGGATTTCATTCGCTATGCGGATGAACTGCGCGACTATTTTATATCACTGATGGAACAACAATCTGTTCGGGATCTGCAATATATTCTACGGTTGGAAATCAACCGAGAGGACTTATCGGATTTTGGTTTTACGTTTGGCAACCCGACCGTAGAAGAGTTACTCAAGAAAACCAAAAAACAGGACACGGTTTCCGATGAAGAGATGCGTGACCTGGCTAGACAAGAGCTAACGAACACTTACCGCGTCGTCAGAAATTACTTTAACCGGGTCGGGGTTAACATCAAACAGATGGAGAAAAAGGATGTGCTCGATTATCTGTACCGCTCGTCTAACCGGGATACGTCGCCGCTTCTCACGTGGGAGGAGATGGAGGATCACGGTGTGTTCCGGGAAAGTGAGAAAGTGAGCGTTGGAAAACTCAGGTTTGAAGGAGGTCATTAAGAATTGATCAAACAATGGTTTAAAAAGAAAAAGACCCGGGACAAGTTACACGGTATCGAAGAAAGAGAAGCGAGGGTGATTGGACCGCCTCTTGTTATTGAACGACGACCGGGAGAAGGCGACGGACTGGGTGGAGAATGCACAGACTATTGGGTGGAAATAGATGATGCGGGCTCCGGTCCGCGATATGTCCGGAGCTTATTTGCACAATTTAACGGAAGAACGACATGGTTAGGCATGCTAGATCCACTATTCATAGCGGAGTCGGGAGAGGGTGACATTGATGTCAGCTTAACAATCGATCCGAAAGATACGTATACCGAAATGCGCAAATTGAGTATTCGCGATGCTAAATTACGGGCAGATTTATTGTTGGAGGAGAGCCCAACCAAAATCAGTGAGATTCAGCAGGAATTACATGATTTGGAACAGCAGATTGCACGTCTTCGCGTCAATGCGGAAAAGAAATTCAATGTCTCCATGATGGTCAGTTACAGTGCCAAAGACCCGGATCGGCTGCGTAAGTTGGGACGGACGCTCGTGAAAAGGATGGGAAGCCAGGGCATACATTTCAAAACGGCAGATACACGACAACTGGAGGCGTGGCGGGAGGGACTGGGTGTCGGTGATCGTGAAGTGTTCCGGGATACTTTCGGAGACATGGAGTCGAGCAATGTTGCCGATTTGTTTCCGTTTGGGTATGGCGGTTTGTCCCATCGGACAGGGGTGATTTTAGGACTTGACCATTACAATCGTCCTGTTTTTTACGATAACTGGGATCGCAGGCTATCCAACTACAACATGGTCATATTCGGGCGTTCCGGTGCTGGAAAAAGTTTTGCCATCAAGACGATTACGCGGCGTTCAGCCATTGTAGGGATTCGGACGGCTATCATTGAGCCGGAGAGGGAATATCGAAACATACTGAATGCGATGGGATGCCCGTATATTGAATTGTCGCCGCGAAGCGAAAATCCGAGCCGTCTTAACATTTACGACGTAGAGGAAGAGGAAAACGAGGACGGACGGGTGGAAGTCAATTTAGAAGAGGCCATGCAATCCGTACGGGCGGTCCTGTACAAGATGATTCGCATGGTTGATCCCGAAGCTTTAACCGGACAAGTCAAAGTCGCGTTTCATGATACGTTGCGAGATCTGTATGTCAACAAGTTCGGGATAACGGAAAACCCAAACAGTCTCTATGAAACGGCGACACGCAAAAAAAAGATGCCGACACTGTCTGATCATTACGCCTTAATGAAGGAACATCCTGAACTGAAAGACGTCGCAAATATCATACGGCTGTTCACGCGCGACTACGGCAACAAGCAGCAATCCATCTTTGACGGACAGAGTACCGTTGACCTGAAAAATCCGATGGCGTTCGGCATATCCGTTGCGGATTTAGACGAGGAAATGATTAAACCGATCGGAAATCTGGTCGCGACTAAATGGACGTGGGAGCGGTTTGCCAAGAAAAATCCAAAGCAGAAAAAACGGCTCATCGTTGATGAAGCGCAAACTTTCATGGCACATGACGAAGAAGCCAATTGGTTTGAGAATGCGTACCGTCGTGCAAGGAAATTGAATACGGGAATGTGCGCGGTAACGCAGGGCTTTGAGGTGTTCATGCGTAAGGAACAAGGCATGGGGATTTTGAAAAACGCACCAACAAAACTTCTTTTGCGGCAAGAACCGATTGACATCGATTCTGTACAAGGCCGATTTGCATTAAGTGAAGGGGAGGCGAAGTTTTTGCTTTCAGCTTCAGATGGGCTTGGCATACTGAAAGTGGATGAAGAAAGCACCGTGGTGCAGATTCAAGCAACCCCGCAGGAATACTGGCTGTATACCACCAATCCGAACGATTAGAAGGGAGGGGATACGTGATGTGGAAGCGAAGGGCAAGCGCCTTTCTTGTCATCATCATCTTGGTGATGGGTTGCGCGCCTACTGTGTCGGCACAAGAAGACGTCAAACTGAATCAAGCCGAACAGTATATCAGTGACGGGCTTTTCGGGACGGAAGAAGAGGAAGGGGAGAACGATGGCCCCGGATGGCCGGTCAACAAAATGATCGAAGGCGTTTCGTGGTTTTTGGGAGATTTAGTCACGGGTTTCATCGAAGCTTTAGGGTTAGCGGACCCGGGACAATTAATTTTTAATAATTCCACGGCCATCGGGAAAGCCGTAAGCGATACGAAAGATAAAGAAAAGGCGTCGATCTATAACACATTTACACCGTCAACGTGGAAAATCATTGACACGTTCTATGAAATTGTCCGCGGCACCATCATATACTTACTGGTTGTCGCCCTCGCCATATGGGGATTTTTATTCGTGTTTCGTTCAGAATCGACTTTGGGGCAATACAATATCGGTGAAATGCTCAAAGGGTTCGTGACATTCTTTGTATTAATGCTCGGCATGAGTTATTTCATTGAACTGTTTTTCACGGTCAATGACCTTATGGTGAAGTGGGCCAAGTCTGTTGTGGGATCGTTTAATCTGTCAAACGGCGTGAAAATTACGGCAGACGGGGTGAGCTTTCTCAACATCATATTGGCTGCTACAGGAACAAAAGTTTACAGTGAAACCAATTTAGTGCTGGGAACCATCGCGTTATTGGTCGTTTTGTTGATTATGGTCGTCATCATCGGGCTGATTAACTATCAATATGCCGTAAGAATGGTATCGATCGGGATCTTAATTATTATTTATCCTATAGTCGCCTTTGCTTCTATCTTTCCGGCCCGGCAAAAAGCATTTGATCTTTGGGCAAGAGAGTTTGCCTCGCAAGTATTTATGAATGGGGCACACGCCATCATTTGGGCGTTTTTTTTATTGTTGCTATACAATAAAGCGTCGTTCTGGATACTAATCCCGATGCTGTTTTCCATCCCTGCCTTGACGTCACTTGTTCGCATCATGTTCGGGGCACAAATGCCCAGTGGTACGCTCGGTGCGGTAGGTGGTGCGATGGGAGCAGGAACGGTTATGGCAGTTACATCAATGGTTCGGTCATTACAGGGCAAAGGGACTGCGAAAGGCGGTTCAGAATCTGTGATTAAAGGAACAGGAGGTAGTGAAACCGGAAAAGGGGAAAACGTCAAAGCGTTGCCGAAAACCCGATCTACCAATGTAGCAGGGGCTCAAAATCGGGCTGGTTTTCGCCATGCATTCCGAAAAGGGATGGGGCAACTCGGTGATAGGGCAAAAACTGCCGGGAAACTGATGACAGCGGTCGGAGCCGGTACAGGCGCGGGCATGATGGTGGCGGCTGCCACGGGAGATGAGCGCGCGACAGGAACGGCTTCAGCCGTGACAGGCTTGATGGGATTAGCACAACACAAACCGGAGTTGCCGATGGAGGATGCGGATACAGACGACATACCGCTATCTGATAAATTAGCATCAGATTTCAACCATTTAAATGCAGAACAAAGACAAGAACTTCAGCGGCTGTTTCCGAATGTGAACTTTGAGGATCTTGAAAAGAAAACGGCGCCTTTGGCATCAAAATTGGCCAAGCAAGTACAAGGGTTAACACCGGAAAAACAAAAAGCCATTCAAGAATTGTTCCCAAGAGTCCAGTTCAATAACCGGTCACCGAATGCCGTCGCATCTCAGCTGGCAAGCGAATACAGAAACGCGTCACCGGACATTCAAAAACAACTGGCTCACATGATTCCGGCATTAAACGACTATGGGCAATTACCTGAAAAAACGCAATCACGTATTGCGGCTGACTTGCTCAATACAGATAGTGCCCGTGAGGATGTGGCAGATAAAGCTGTCATGTCTTTTAAAGAAATGACACCAGAGCAACAACAACGTGCGGTTCACTTGATCCCGTCATTGAAAGAACATGTAATGCCAAAGGGACAAGAAAATGCAGAAAATGTGGCGGAACCAACCCATTACCGGCCAACAGGACCTAGTGTTAAACAACAGCAAACTCAGAGAGGGGTATCGCAACGCAATCAACCGGATGTAATAGATGAGCCGCATTATAAAGACGCGCAAAAACATATTGACATACAACCACCATTTCCCGATCAGACGGTGGATCGTTCTCATCCACCTTCCAAGCGTTAGAAGGAGGTGGGTGAACGGTGGAACAAACGGATACCAAACAACGGGAGCGCGCCAAAAAAATCGCGAAAAAAGGCGCGTCGTTTGCTGTTCGGAAAGTCGGAAAAAAACTGATGGCCAAAGCAGGAGGATCTGTTCTTGCTGCGGCAGGTCCAATTATTCTGGTGATTTTGGGTGTTTTACTCCTTCTCCTGATCGTGGTCATGCTGGTGTCTGTTGCGGTGCTCTCTTTTTCTTCCCCTTTTGAGGGTGAAGAGTATGCGGGATACGAAGAGGTGATGTATCTCTATTACACCATTTATTTGGAGGCGGAAAAGGAGTACGGCATCCCGTGGACGGTTCTGGCAGGAGTGCATAAGGTAGAATCTGATTTTGGCCGGAATCGAAATGTTTCCCCTGCAGGGGCTATTGGACATATGCAATTCATGCCCTGCACGTGGGTGGGATGGAAATATCCGGGGTGTCAAGGAACAAAAGGGAGTCCGAAAGGAGGGATACCGTCACACCAATTAACTGATCCTGAGTTGATTAAACGATATGGCGGGATTGGCATGGATGCCAACGGTGACGGAAAAGCAGACCCGTGGGATGCATATGATGCAATCTTTACGGCGGCGAAATACTTAAAATCCCTTGGGTATGACCGTGATCCGTCAGGTGCTTTAGCGGCATACAACGCAGGAAGCGCAAATAGTCCAGCTGGACAGGAATACGCACAAAATGTCATGGGATATGCGACTGTATTTGCCGCGAGTATCGGGAATATGGAGGGGATACCCGTATTTGCCGGAGGAGCGATAGGGAGTTATCCAGTCCAAAATGGAGGGGATGTCATTTCATCACCTTTTGGCCGGCGGACCGATCCGGTAACGGGAGAGCCGGGAAGAATGCATCGCGGTGTGGATTTTGCTGTTCCCGTCGGGACTCCTGTTTACGTACCGGCTGACGGTGAAGTGATCTTGGTCGGGTGTGACACTCAGGGGTGTTCAAAAGGGTACGGCAAAAGAATTTATATCAAACACGACGGGTTCTATACGCTGTACGGGCATCTCTCTCATTACACCGTGAAAAAAGGGCAAAAAGTGAAGGCAGGTGACATGATCGCACTAAGCGGCAATACAGGGAAGAGTACGGGTCCGCACTTACATTGGGAAGTGCGGGTCGGAAACAATCTTGCTCAAAATGCTGTTGATCCGCTCCGGTTTTTTTCATTATTAGCGAAGGGAGAATCGTGATGACAAAAAAATGGCTGCTCTGTGCATGGATATGTGCGCTTTTTTTATGGTCTTTATCGGGTGTTGCGTTTGCTGAGGGGATAAATGTTTCGCCGCAAGACCCGAGTAAAGCGGCGGAAGGATTTCAACAAATGAGTCGAGACTTAGATACATTGAGTTCCGGTATGGCTCCAGTGTTAGCGTTTGGTGGATTTTTGATTGGGGCTGTCATGGTCATTCTAGGATTGATTTTCTCTAAACGCATGGCAAAAGGCGGATTTTTTCTTTCCATTGCATCCGGGTTTGTTTTCTTTTTACTTTCTGATCTCAGTACGGCCGTGGGGTGGACAAAAGGATTTTTTGAGCATCTAGCTTCTTATTTTAAATAGGAGGTTGATCGTGTGAGAATCGCAATGGTGTGTCATGAAAAAACGTATGAGGCTCTGATTAAAGTGGTGAAGGAGGCAGGTGGGGAGGTATCGCCGCCGCTAACAAAATGGGATCAAGCCATAGATTGGGTAGAATCAGGCGCTCAGTTGCTTGTCATAGACATGAGTATTCCATTTGCGGATACCATCTCCAGCTTGCCGCTCCCAAAAGTCGTGTATAAGGGAAGCATCCGAGACTTTAGGTCAGATTTTGAACATTGCCTAAAGGATCTTCAAGAAGAGCTCTCGAGAGCAGAAAAAGAACACGTGAAGAGCGAGCCGACAGTGGACGAAGATGAGGAAATGTTTACCATTAATGAAAATGAAATTCAACCCGTGAAAGAATTAAGTAGAGTATCTAGAGAAAAACCAGCACTCATACAAAACAAAGGGAAATTAGAAAACCGGAAAAAAGAAGGGATGGATTTTTTCGGGAAAATGAGCAAAGTCAAGGGGGTGAAAGATTGGTTCCCGAAAGAATTGAGAAGGGAGAAAAGATCGAACAGTTGGATGCTCATCCCGAACCGTCTCGTCATTTACGCACCGAAAGCGAGCACACATTCCGTCATGCTCAGTTGGACTATCGCGCAGTCAGCGGGGACGAACGGGGCTTTAGCGGAGATCACATATCCGTACAGCGAACTGGCAGCTTTTCTCCAATCCATTCCTCCTGTGACGCTTATGCCACCGGAAGAGAGGGTCAAGCAAAACCCGGTTTGGGAAATGGAGGGGGTACCGATCATCAGTTCGCCAGTCGTTTATCCCGTGCGTCAGAAGTGGAATTCGGAGGTGGTCAAGGAATGGTTGAAAATCATCGAGGACTATTTTCGGGGACGGATGATCGTGCTTCACTTGGGAAGACAAATGCCGATACCCGTACTCAAAGAAGTGATGAGCTGGTCGAGCGCAAATATTTGGATGGTACAGGATACGGAAGTGGACTTGGGGATGGCCGACGTACAGATAGAGACTTTGGTCAAGCAGGGAGTATTACTGGAGGATTCAGTCCTTTTGGTGGAGGACATACACGGGAAGAAACTTCCGTGGGAGGTACTGGACATTCCGGTACTCACGAAGATGAATATTGGAGAAATAGAGAGAACCGTCCATCAGATCGGAGCATGGCTGGAGGCGAAGTCTGGGCCGTCGTTGGTCCGAAAGGAGGTGTAGGGAAAACGACCATTGCTGCCAATTTAGCAGTGGCACTTAATCGGCCGGTTGGGCTTGTGGATTTGGATGTACCGTTTGCGAATATGGCCAGTTTATTCCGGTATAAACCGACGTTTACTTGGGAGGATTGGGATCCTGAAGACTCGATAGTGCGCAGAAGTAATCGGATTCGGGAGAATGTTTATTTGATGAGTGCACAGAACGAACCGAATATGAAACCAAAGTCTCCTTTGGTGGAGAAAGCGATTGACGGAATAGAGGCTATGCGGCGTGAATGCGGGTTTGTCATTGTGGATAACGGGTCATGGTTAAGTGACTATTTAGAGGAAGTGTGCCGATTAGCAAATCGGATTTTGCTCGTGACAACGCCTGATCAAATGAGCATCATTAACAGTTTAAACTTCTTGAAATGGATAGATAATCAAGAGGCGCAGGTGGATATTGTCTTAAACCGTTCAAGCCGAAAATTGCCGTACAAAGTATCTGAATTGGAAGAAGTGACGGGATGTCCGGTGAGTATGGTTTTGCCTGAAACACCGAAGGTGACCCGTTTATCCTGGCAAGGAAAACTCATGGTCGAGGTAAAAAAACGGCATGCGTGGAGTAAGGAAATCTATCAGTTTGTGCGGGATCAAGTTCCAAATAAGAAGCATGTCAGAGAGATGTCGCCAGTTGCGACAGTGTGAGTGAGAACTAACCCAAAAAAATGCAAAAAAAATATGGAAGAATACGGTGTGTTCGCGCACTTTTGTATTTCGAGTATATGATGCCACGTGATATGTCGATATACAAAAATAGGAAGTTTTATTCGTGTATGGCAGAGAAAGCGCTTGATTTTTGGAGAATCCGTGTTTTGATTGAATAAAAACCTTTGGAGGTGAATTTTACCAATGAAACGAAAAGAGGATAGGCAAAAGGAGAGTCTTTGGAAGAGACTATCGCCAAAGAACTGGACGCAACTGACGTATGTTGTCGTGTTTTCGGTGATCGGTGTGTTGTTTATCGGGGGGACGGCATTAGTATTCGGCAATGATGACTTGGATAGTATGGGTTTTCCCGATGAGAAAGATACTGTTGAAATTGACGACAGCAAAGTAAAAGATGCCCTCAACAGTGAGGACGACGGTGTTAAAACGGGTGACGACGGAAAAAAAGACGATGGGGTTCAGTCCGTTAGTGATGACGGGGCCGATAAGGATAACAGCGGGAAGTTAGAGGACCGTGATGACACGAAGGACAAAGATGCGGCTGTAAGTAAGAAAGCCAGTGATAAGGCAAACAGTAGTGCGGTGAAGAAAGATTCTGGAAAGAGTACATCTAAACAGTCATCTTCTAAATCAACGTCATCTAAGTCGGACAGTAATACCAAATCGAAGTCAGAAAGTAAACCAAAGTCTAAACCAAAACAAGACAAGCCCAAAGATAAGAATAAAGGAACAGTGAAACCGCCGAAACCACCGAAACAACCTGAGAAACCGAAGAAGCCGGAAAAACCAAAGCCGAAGCCTCAGCCGAAACCGCCGGAGGAGGATAATCCTTGGAGAAATCCAACCGTACCTGATGATCCTGATTCTGGGCCAGGAGGTTCAGATGAAGATGCCGATGTAATCATTATTGAGTTAGATTAGTTGTTAATAAGCTAAGAAGCTCTCTCTACAGAGGGCTTCTTTTTGTTGAAAGGAGGTTGTCAAGTATTGAGACGAAAGAAAATATGGAGTATTGTTTTGTTGTGTTTTCTTCTAGTGTTATCCACTTTTCCTTTTGAGGTTTTAGCGGCAAATAGCACTTGGTACAATTTTGGACAAACGAGAAAACGAGAACGTATAACAGACGATGGTATGACGAAACCGCCTTTGTATTATAAATGGGCGATGAACTTAGGGTGGAGTATTTCACAACCTATTCATGTGGGTGATTTTTTCTACCATTTTGCAGGTGGGATTATTTTTAAAATACCAATAAATATGGACTTCCATCCTAAAGGTGAAGCAGAGTCAACAATATATCAAGACTTTATTTCAAAAGGAGGAAAAAGTAGGTTTTTAACGTCGAATTATGAGGGACGAAGTCAATTGTCATATTCAGTTGCTTATGATACTTTGTTCGTGGGTACGGGAAATGATAGAGTTTATGCATTAGATCCTGTAACTTTAAAATCAAAAGGATGGATCCAAACATCAGGAGGGCGTTTAGTTTCTGCGCCTACACCGATAGTTAATGGTACGTTAGCGATTGCGGATGCCAACGCAAATCTTCGTTTGTATAAAGATTTATATAAAGGTGTGACAAATAAAAGTACGATTGTTAGTTTTCGTGATGGGGACAGCTCCATAACTATTACGGGTTCACCTGCTGTTCATGATAACCGAATGTTTATACCTATAACCTACTCTGCCAAAAACAAGGAAGGTAGAGTTGTCGCCATCGATGTAAGTAAGAGTGGAAGTAAACCATCTGTAAGTTTGGCATGGCAATTTAAAACCAGAAACGGCGTTGCCACCAGTACCGTCTACCGAGACGGTGTTGTTTATTTTTCAGACAAGTCCGGTGGAATGTATGCGGTTAACGCTAATAATGGGAAGTTAATATGGCAAAATCAGCAACACCAAACAGGAAATAATACCGTCACGTTAGTCAATAACTCTCCATCCATAGTAGGCAATTACATCGTCGTGCCATATCGCTATATGAACGGGAGGGGAAGCGGTCGTATCGTTGCTTTTGATGCTCGCAATGGAAGTACCCGTTGGGTTCATAATCCCGGTGTCGAAGTCGCGAACTCGCCAACGATTATTAGAGAAAGCAGGAATGACTATTATGTCCTATTTGGAACAACTGACGGTTATCTCCATGTATTAGATTTATTTACGGGTAACCGGAGAACGATTACGCATGATTATAATGGGAAACCACAACAGAAAGTGCGTGTAGTGAGTTCAAGCGGAGAAGGTTCATTCTTCCCCGGTATGGGGTTAGCGACTGAAACAATGCCTGCGGCCCAACATTTGTTAGTTGGAGGGAACTCAGGTTCACTGCCAAATTCGAGTGGTACTAACGGCTATTTGTTTGCGTATTCGGCAGGTCTTCCAAACCTTAAAATTCACGATATTCGTACTCGACCATCTGAGCCTAACAGGGAAGAGGACATCATAATCGAGGCGCAAGTAGAAAATGAATCAGGGCGTGCAATGACGACTAACATGGGATGGAGGATACAGAACGGGTCCATTCAAAAGACAGGAAACTTCACATTACAGGCGAACGAAAGGAAATGGGTACGAGGGCCAACCATAAGGGCAGGAACTTTATCAGATGACGCAACTGTCTTACAGGTATGGGCAAAAATTAATCCGGACGAAAACAAACCGGATAATGAAGAAACATACAGTGATAATGCCATGACCAAAAACTTCCCGTTATACGGTGGTATTGATCTTTATACGGATTCGGTTACGGGTGGTAAATATTTTGAGACACAAAAACTACTGACGCGGGTAAATGTCGGACGCATGAACAAAGGAGAAGCGCCGAATACTGACACAAAAGTGCGACTCACACTCCGTAACAAAGAAAACGGCAGCACCAGAACATTGGGAGAACAGTCTGTTTCACTTGTCCGTGGACAAGCACGTTCATTGTACTTTGAATGGACAGCCGATCGTGCGGGAGATTATGAGTTGATTGCGGAAATTAATCCGAGTAGAAGCATTAAAGAGACGACGTACAGCAACGATATTGCCCGTGCGCCGCTTACAGTTTGGGATAAGCAAAGCGCAGCATTGTGTGGAGTGAGCCCCAGTGGGACTTACGGTATCACGGGGACGTTCCAGTATCAAGGAAACGCCAGGTGGAATGAGGACAGAGAACGATGGGAGTATGAAACGATCACAGGTTACTATTACGAACATCTCCACGCCTCATACAAGAACAAACCGGAAGGAAGTTTTGTCGATGACGACGGAAATATTGAACGGCAAGGGACTAATGTAGTAGAAGCCGGCCAAGGATTTAACTTTGAAATCGAAAGCGAATATGTTGATGAAAGTGGTCGTTACAGCGGACCAAGAAAAGCCCATATGGAAGTGCCTGACGGAACGCGTTCCGACATGGATCACGTGTACCCTGCCGGCTCTGATTATAACGAGTGGCGTCTTTCCCAAGCATGGGTTGAACGGAACGGGTATGAAGTGAAGTATCAACAAAATAAACCACATGGAGAGTGGCTCGATGGAGGACGAGCGTTCTATACACCGATGGATACACAAGACGGTCCCTATCCGTTTACTGTCAAAGTGTACGAAGCGGGGAGAAATAATTTGGAAATGTGTATGGAGGGGGAAGTCATTGTGGACGGCATGTTGTACGATGATTTCTATGTCCGGCGTGTGTATCCGGGCAATCCGTTTCCGTTTGGTGTAACCCCCATGTGGGAAGGTCACGAACATCTCCTGACGGATCTTCTGGATTGGTATGAAGGCAGAGAATAGTAATCTTTGCACAAATTGAGTAAAGAAAGTAAAATAAAGTAAGAAAGCGTAAAATGTTAAAGCCGGGATGCGGCAACACCCCGGCCAGAGGTACAACTGTCTGACCGATGGACGGTCAGAATCAAAGGGCTTCAAATAACCACCCTCTTTCAGGGTGGGTTACTTTTTCTATGTGTTAATAGATTTTGAGATTAGCTCTGTCGACGAAAAAATGTCGAAGGGCTTTTTTGTTTCTCTAAGGTAGAAGGGTGTTTGGAGAAAGGAGGTTGTCTCTTGATATGGCCACTCATCTTGTATAACGCAGTGAATGTCTACACGGACATGCGCTGGCGGAAGACGAAAAACGCCTGGCACTTGCTCTATTTTCTTGCTTCGTTTGTATTGTTACAAATGGTAGGGCCACCTTTTTGGAGTATAGAGATGCTCCAGTTTTTAGGTATTGCCGTCGTTTTATGGTTGTTGGCAGGACTGTTTTTTGAATCTTTTCGTTTCTTTTCTCCTGGGGACACCAAAATGCTGGTTGTGAATGCGTTTTGGGTGTCCCTTTTATCGTATCAATCCGGTCAATGGGAGGGGGTTCAAGAGACGTTGTGGCTATTAGCCTTTTGGTTCATTTTGAGTTATTTGGCGGTAAGTGTTTTCCTTACTGTCCGCAAATTTGGCTGGAAGGCGATGCTGCGATCCCTGTATACACGCGTCTCGCTTCGTAAAACGGACGGAACCTTGTTAAGTTTTCCGGGAGCAGTGCCTATTGCATGCGCAGTGGGGTTGACCCTACTAGTCACGATCTGAAGGAGGAATGACATTGGATGCACCTAAAATACTCCTTTTCACCTTGTCGCTTGTCATCCTGGCGTTTTTTGGGGGAGATATTCTCCATTTTGGGGTAAAAGGGGATGAAATGCGAAACGGCATTCGCAAAAGTGGCAATTCTGTTCTGCAACAATCGATATATGAAGGGGATCTGAGAACCCAAAAGAAAGTGAGAGTGAATCCGGATGAAGTCATGGAGAACTTGCCTTATTGGGTAAGGAACAACATCTCTCAATATGCGACTGTCCAACTGGAAGAGCTGAATGAAGAGCAACCGCTATTGGCGTTTGCAGTGCAATCACCAATTGAAAGTAAGGCTTTAAAAATGATGAATCAACCAAGTATGACACATGTAAGGGATCGTGTCGTTGTGATTTGGGATCAAAAAAATGAGGAAAGGTAGTGAACCATGGTTAAACGTATTTTACTGGCATCAGTACTGGCTGTTGGAGTGATTTTACTCCTGTACGGCGCGACGGAATTTAAAGTCAAGGCGGAGATCAAACCGACAGAAGTCATTGTCGCCAAAGTGGACATTCCGCCACATACGGAAATTACAGAAGACATGCTCAATACGTCGGTTGTTGTGCCTAGAGAAGGGATACCACCGAATGCCATTCTCGATCAGGAAGAGATCATTGGCAAGTATACGCAAGTCGATTACGGTATACCGAAAAACGGATATTTTTATCAAGGAAAAGTCGTCACACAAGAGGAACTTCTGGATGCGGAACGGATGAAGCTCAAAGACGGACAGCGTTTGTGGACAGTAAAAGCGGACATTGTGGAGAGCCATGCAGGAAACCTCGTGCCTGGGGTTTTAGTCGATGTATGGTTTACAGGAAAAGATCCAGACAGCAAGAAAGTGATTAATGGAAAGTTGTTTGAAGACGTCCTTGTTGTGGGAGCAAAGGATCGGCGGGCGCAGGATATCGTGAAAATGAATACCACCTCATCAGATGAGGAAGAAAATGACTCCAGCACACGTAAAGACCTGTATGCGTCTGTCATTCAATTGGCGTTATCCGACGAACAGATAGGTATTATCCAAAAAGCGAGCCAAATTGGGGAATTGACGTACATTCCCCAAAGCGGTCCGATTGTCAGTATTTTGGATGAAGAGAAGGATGAGGAAGAAGAAGTTGACAGTGGGTTAAAAGATAAGCCGAGCGAAGAACAACAAGAAATTTTGGAATGGATCGAACAACAATAGGAGGGATTATATTGATCACTATTGCAACGGGGGTACCGGCTTTAGATCACAAAATCGCTGAGACGTTCACCGAATCGACGATCCTGAAAACCGAAGATCAGTTGAACACACTCCACACACCGCTCGTTGTGTGGAGTTATTACCTGATAAACGGACGGAATAACGCGCAAAAGAAGGAACGGGTGCGGCAGTGGCTGGTACATTTCAGGCAGGAAAAGATAACATCCGTCTTTCTCTGTCCATATGAGGATTGGATTTATGAACTGGAGAAAGATGGTTTTACCGGATTGGTTCCGATAACAAACAACAACGTTCCGATTAAGCGGCTGTTCAACATCATTGAAGACTCGCTAAAACAGACAGAAAGGGAGGCAACGCCTCAATTAATCTTTACGGATGACCCGACTGAAACAAAACTTGAAGACACGATTCAGAAAACAAATGTGTGGGCATTTTGGTCGGCTAAGCCGGGAATGGGGGTTTCAACCTTAACGCAATCTCTTGCGATTGAATTGGCCAAAGCAGGACATAAGACACTGTTAATTGAGTGGGACACAACGTATCCGTCTGTGCCTTTTACCTTTGGTTTAGCCGACCGGACGAGATGCTTAGAAAAATGGGTAATGGATGTGGAAAGCGGGGTAAATCCCCGAATACAGGATTATCTGTTGAATAAAGAAAGATGGTTATCGGAGCATAAGGACAGAGGCATTCGGAAAGCGATTCAGAAACTGCCAGACAATTTTTACGTGCTGGCACCTTCTAACGAAATTAAACCGTGGGAACCTCTGACTTCCAAGGTAGGTACGATCAAAAAAACGCTGGAAGACGTAAAAGAACTCGGCTTTTCCATGGTGATTGTCGATGTTCCTTCTGAAGTGACCCATAGTGCTACGGCTGTCACGTTTCAAAAAGCAGATCACTCCTTTGTTGTGGTAGATGGTAAAGGATCACATGCCGTATTGACAAAGATGGCCGTAGATTTCATAGAAAAAGAGTTAGGCATCTCATTTCACTTGGTGTTGAATCGTGTAGATGAAGGAGAGGTTAAAAACATTCAAAAAGGGATGGACAAACACGCTGTATTGCATATACCGTTCGATACCTCCCTGGGGAAACGTTCACTGGAATTGAATCCAAGCCCGGGTGAAGAGTATCGCACGGTATTGATAGACTTCTTGCGAGATGAAGGATTCATACAGGAACCGGAAAAGAAGCGGAAGTGGTTGGGTTCCAAGGCGATGAAGAAAAGGAAAAACAAAGCGGAGGAAAAGCCGAATGAGCTTGCGGCTTTTCTAAAATTTTCTTCTTAAGACAGGAGGGAGCATGTGTGCAAAGTTGGAGCGATATTAAGCTAGCGATAGCTGATGAATCCAAGGATCAATTGACAGAGGAAAGCACTTTTGCGTTAGAAGGGTATTTTGACCGGTTACTGACTAAGGTCAGGGACTACTTGGGAACAGAACATCGAGAGCTTTTTGGCGAAGCGATCATGAATCCGGAAAGACAGGAACAATTAAAAGTCGTTGTGGAGGGGTATTTAAGGCAGGAATCGGTAGAACATCCAGGACTGAGCGTAGGAGAAACAGTGAAGCGTGTGGTGGACGAGTTGGCGGGCGTAGGCCCGCTGGCTCCCCTTTTTGAGGACGAAAATGTAACGGATATTTTAGTCAACGGACCGTGTGAAGTATATGTCAAAAAGAACGGTTCAATGTCATTGGATCCAAACATCCGGTTTCGTGATGAAGCTACTTTACAAAACATTGCAAGAAAAATGCTCAATGCAGCTGGAAAACAGGTGACTACAGCTGAGCCGATTGCCGACGCAAGATTACCAGGCACGCGTATTAATGTTGTCATTCCGCCTGTGGCACGAACCGGAACATCATTGTCTATTCGCCGATTCTCAAAAGTGAATTTGTCTGAGGAGAAGCTGATCAACAGCGGACTGTTAACAGAAGAGATGATGATACTCCTTAAATTATTGGTGAGGGGAGGGGCCAATATTGTCACGAGCGGGGCAACCGGCAGCGGGAAAACAACGCTGATCCGTAAATTAACGGAGTATATCCCGTTGCGTGAGCGAATCGTGACAATTGAGGATACAGAAGAATTACGTGTGAAAGACCATTATCCTGACAAAAACGTGATTGCGATGGAATGCAGGGGGACAGGGCAGGAAAATACTAATGTGAGTATGTCCCGTTTGGTTAGAAACGCCCTTCGACAGCAACCCAACCGGATTATCGTCGGGGAAGTGCGTGGGCCGGAGGCATACGACATGATCGAAGCGATGAACACGGGGCACACCGGCTCCATGACGACCTTGCATGCGAATAGTGCCCAAGACGCAATCAAACGCTTGGTTCAAATGATTTTGCGTGCAGGGTTAAATTTATCTGCTGAGTTGATCCGGGAACTGGTGATGGACACCATTGATATTGTCGTCTTCCAAGAGGAAATGTTTGACGGTACAAGGCGAATAACGCAAATAGCGGAAGTGACACCGGACGGCATCCGCGACCTTTACCGGTTTGACATTTCGGATGTGAAAAACGGGAAACCGTATGGAAAACATGTTTTCGTAAAGAATACAAGCCTCAGCGAAGGATTAACAGAAAGGTTATTAAGAAAAGGCATCACTGAAATGGAACTCGATAAGTGGATACCAAACGGGATGAGAGGGGGAATGGTCTCTTGATTGCCATTTTGTACACGATAGGTGCTATCGGGCTTTTTCTCATGCTGTATCTGATCATCCCCAAAAAGAAGAAAAGCATATGGTATACGGTTCAAAACGATACGAAGAATTCAAAGAAACGTTTTTCATTCTCTTTAACAATTAAATTCTTAAGATACATCAATGTAGGAGAGTTTATACACGAGGCAAAGAAAGTGGAGTGGAACGTGGCTGCGTTCGCTCCATTTTTATTATATGGGTGCGGTGTTGCAGGTGCTGTATTCGGCTTTATACTTGGAAACCTTTTGGCCACCATCGCGGGGATGCTCGTGGGTCTGTCCATACCGTGGATGTGGCTGAAAGAAAAACAAAATCAATTTCGCGATTATTTGGAATATCAGGTCGAACTGATGATATCTTCTGTTTCGAGTGCTTACAGTTTGAATCACAACATTGCCTATGCCCTGGACAAAGCAAAAGAGGATGTGGATGAACCGCTAAAAGGGCATTTAGATCGGGCAGTACTGGAGTACCGTTCAGGACGGCCGCTCAGTGAGATTATGAAAGATATGCAGCAGGGCATACAAGTAGAAGGATTTCAAACGTTTGCAACGATTATGAACTTGATTGAACAGTCTGGCGGTGAAGCGAGTGATGTCATTAAGAATACAGCACGTGTCATTCAACACAATCGCTTATTGCGGGCCGAGATGCGGACGGAATTAGCGGACTCACGTCAAGAGCATCGATTCTTGATTGGAGTTGCAGCTGTTGTACTTTTGTTTTTCCGTTTTATGCAACCGGATTTTTATTTATCTTTTGCTCAAACGGTAGTAGGTGACATTTTGGTCGGCGGGTTACTCCTGTACGTTGCCTGGAGTATTCAGCGTGTCGATCGAATCACCCAAGTTTGAACACTCCTAGGTAAATTTTTGATAAAAAGGAGGACCATTCATGCTTTGGTTTATAGGGGCGGTACTTTTGACCGCCTTGTTTGCTTTGTACATTCAACCAAAGGATACAGATACCCATAAACATCTGTACCGCTGGTTAAGAAACAAAGTACAGGTAAAAGAGAGCGTTCGGGATGAACTAGAATGGGAGTTTGAACGATTGGGAATGGATGACACACCGGAAGATGTCAAGGCCAGACAATGGCTTCTGGCTGGCGCGGCATTTATACTATTTGCCCTGCTCGCTCTTGTGTTTTGGCAGCCGATCTGGCTTCTGCTGGGTGTCGGGGTGAGCGGCTTCTTTTATGCCTTTCCGATGCTTTATGTCAATAAAGCTATTAGAGAAAAAGAGGAAGGTGTATTCGCGGAACTTCCCGATTTTATTGACTTAATTATCTTGCTTATGCGGGCGGGGCTCATTCCGTATGAAGCGATCAAGCAAGCAGTAAGCCAAACAAAATTTAAAGCTTTACAGCCTGATCTGGAAAGATTGTCTGTTGATTTAGACACAATGGACACTGAGCAAGCGTTAGAACGTTTTGCCTGTTATGTCGGCATTGTTGAAGCGCGACAGTTCGTCCGTGCGATTTGGCAGGCGGCGGCAACAGATCGTCAGCATGCTGATGAAATTTTTCAAAACCAATCCGAAGTGATGCGCCAGTTACGGCAACAAAGGATGCGAAAGATTATTAAAGAAAAACCGCTGAAAGTACGGTTTGTGTCCATGGGAATTTTCGCTTTGATACTGGCGATTCCGTTAGGGGTGTTTGCTATCAACTTCATTCAAATATTCAGTTCATTTTAAAGGGGGAAGTTAAGTGAAGACCATTCACGGTCACACTGGCAGAGCACCACCCTAAGACAGATTTAGGTGTTGTGCCGGTTAATTACTGAAAAAATCTTCAAGGAGTGTGAGATGATTGAAAAGCGTAATCGCGTGGCTTAAAAGTGAAAAGTCGGTATCGGATGTTACGACACAAGCGATGTTAATCCTGGGCGGACTGTTGGCGGCTGTTGGAGTTGTATGGCTGGTCATGTACTATGTCAAGCCGGCGTCTCACAATATCTTGACAGATATGGCCGATACATCAGAAGGCATGGATCCCGATACTCCTCCAGATATTGTGGATGGGTGGCAATGATACATGACAAGCAGGGCCATATGTGCCCTGCTTTTTCCCTTAGTGAAAAGGATGGTGAGGTGACGAAATGAGAGCTGTCGAATACGTGGTATTTATAACGATATTGGCATTTTTCTTTTTCCTTATGCCGGATATGATTCAGTATGCTAAAGTGACATTTAAAGCGAATCAGGTGGCAGACTTTGCAGTAGAACGTATGGCGATTGAAGGGGGATGGACAGAAGAGGTAGCTGAAGCGGTTCAAAACGAACTAAGAAGACATAACTTGGACCCTGATCGGTGGCAAGTGGAACACACGGCAGGTCGAGTTGGCGCTCCGGAAACCGTATACCTGAGAATGGAGCGGGACTACCACATTACCGCTTTTTATGTTTTTGGAGAATCCATGGGGCGGGCATTGGCGGACGTTTTAACACTGCCTGTGGTGGCGCAAAAGGTACAAGCGAGCCAAGTCTATATTCGTTAAAAAAGTAGGGGTTTTTCAAAAAAGGAGGAGAGACGACATGATGTTAGCCCAGAATAACCTGACCCCTGTGTTGCTGGGTGTGCATAACCGGAAATTGAGTGTAGCTCAAGCTGAGGAACTCATCATCAACCTGATTGAGATGGAAAAAAAGGCCTCGTTTCAACAAGGATATGCGAAAGGACAATTTGATTGTAAAGCATTGGTTCTGAATCACTTTAGAGCTCAATCTGATTTGACATTCAAAAAATCCGGTTTATGATACCGTTAACATCTTGTATAAGGGGTGTTTAAAGTGACGATTGAGGCAAGTGTTGAAATCGTCCCTGATTTTCTAAATCTGCATGATCCGTTCGTGTACAACCGTGAAACAGATAAGTGTTATGCGTATTTCGAGATTAGCGAAGCGGTCAAGATTATTCGTGAGTTATCGTTAAGTATGGGAATGCCGCTCGAAAAAGCCCTGGAAGAGTTGGAAATTCATAATGAGTCATTGGCAAATGTACAACGAATAATCGAGGAAGTTCAAAGGAAATAGCACATACGCCTCTTTTCCTGCTCAATTTAGAGCGGGCTTTTTTGTTTGGAAACTATTTTTCAACAGGGGGCACACTTATGACAGCTCTTAATCGTTCATTGTCGGGAAAATTGTTTATCTATCATGTCGACAAAGACCCGCCTGATCGGGACATCAATCTGCTCATTAAGGTGACGAACCGACAAATTCCTGGGTGGATTAATGTTCCAGGACTTTCACCAAGTGAAGAATTACTTAAACAACTTGAGAAGTGGCAGTGGGATTCAAAATGGCCAAGGATGTGGCCTAAATATAAGAAGCTGTATAAGCATGAACTCATCAAAATACCGTTAAAGAACCTACACTTAAGGCATTTGCTTAAACGGCTAAACCAAGGTTTTGATGTTGCGGTTGCTTGCGATTGCGGCGATGAACAACACTGCCACAAACAAATCATTGGGGAATGGATCAATCAACAGGGTATCCCGGTTGTACAAGGAAAGGAGATACGCAAGGAGAGAAAAAAGATATCCCCTTCAAACATAGAACAACTAACGCTGTTGGAGGTAGAACATTAGTGATACGTACTTTGGTTTCAAGTACCATAATCCTGGTGTTGTTCACTGCATGTTCCATTGCGGATAAGGATGCAAGTACGGTTGTAAAGGACACGATTGAAAAAACACTTGACCAACCGTCCGTATGGCACGGTTCTTATATTGTTAAAAGTGAAAGAGGCAGTACTTTACTGCATGTCAAATATGACGGGGAGCATGACGGCGATGAATACACCATGTCTATAGATACACAAGGGACAGGTTTTGGCACACTAGCGGAAGTGAAGAGAGAAAATGATGAGATTTACATCAAACTGCCAAAGTCGGGGAATTGGCAGAAGACAACGGCACAAGATCTCAAAATGTTAGGACTTGATTTTGCAAATAGTCCGATTGAATTAGCTAAAAGTCTCCGGGAACGGGATTTAACCATTCAGACAACAGATAGGCAGAATGTATACAAGATCCTTGTTAAGGACGAGAAAAAATTACCTGGCACCGAAAAGGTCGTGGAGGTTACGGGTATTGAGGATGTGGCACCCATTGATCCTGCGGAGATTTTTGTTGAAGTGAATCCGAACAACCAAACGGTGCGCTCACTTCATATGTCTGTGGTATATACGGATGGCTCCACCCTTTGGTATGACGTTCATCTAGAAAGGAGTAAAGGTGATGAAAAAGATAGCAATTGATCCCGGTTATGGTTATGTGAAAGGAATTGATGAGTTTAAAAACGCTGTTTGTTTTCCTTCCCTTGTAGCACCGGCACATGACCGTTCCATGGAAGAGGTACTGAGTGGCGTATCGAATGGGAATTCACTCAAAGAAATAGAAATTGAATATGAAGATGCGGAGGGAGTCTATAGGCTCTTTGTAGGCGACTTGGCAAGGGAAAGCCGAAACGCCACCTATTCTTTTGATCGGAATAAAGTGAATCATCTCAATACGAGAGTACTCATCGCGACAACAGCCGCTATTTTGTCTTCTGAGGGCGATCGGTTGTGGGTAGGGGTTGGACTACCCTTTGAGTATTTTAAAGCTCAGGGAGAGGAAATGAAGCGTCTCCTAATGGATTTTAATGCGAGGGTGAGGTTTAAGGGCAACGGTTACGACAGAAAAATTACGTTTGATCGTGTGTCGATTTATGCACAAGGTGCAACGAGCATTTACGACGCTCTCCTTTATCCAAACGGGGCTTTTCGATACCCTGAGTTGATGCGAAACGGAAGTCTGGTTGCCATGGTTAATTGGGGAACCCGAACGGCAGATGTTGTCGTATTTAAAAGCGGTCGTGACGGTTTTCGCCTTCAATCCGAGTTGTCATTTACACTTGATGATGTAGGCGCAATGGAAATTCGGCGAATGGTTCAGCGTGCTTTTCACAGCAAAGTAGGAGCACCAATATCTGTCATGGAAGCAGAGGACATTATAAATGATGACGGGATTGTTTTTTACGACGGAGTCGAGTACGACTTTTCCAACACAATAGAAGACAGCAAACGGCATATCACCCGTAAAGTATTAGACAGCCTACAAAACAGGTGGGGCAACAAAATAAGTTTTATTCGCAAAATCTTTTTTGCGGGCGGAACAACGGCGGATGTTGGGCACCTTTTGAGACAGCATCCGCTATCCAAACAAATTCATATTGTAGAAGATCCACAGTTGTCTGAGGCACGCGGTATGCTGCAACTTATGGAGATACAGCAACGACAAGATGAACCTAGAATGGAACAGGAAACACAAGACAGACTTTCGTATAGTGGGTAAATCTTGTTAAACAGCAGAAAGGTGCATCAGCAAAGGCTTTATTGCTCATTCTGCGTGAAATTGTTAAACAAACACGTTAACAGCTAAAACCCTTGGTACAAATGGGTTTAAAAGCTGTTTTTTTAGTTTTTGTTAAACAACAGTTTGATGGGAATTGGTTTGTTGTTGTACAGAGTGCGTGAAAAAGCTTAATGAGCGCTGTCATATCAAGCGATTAAGCTGTTAAACACTTTTGTTAAACATATCATGAAAAACAAGGGTATAAGGCCAATAGACACAAGGGTTGATACTGTTAAACAGGGAGGTGGTGGTATGCAGATCGGTTTTCGTCCGAATAAAAGGGTTCAATCCTATTTTGAAACCTTAACGGAAAGGGGTGAAAAGACAAGATTTCTAAACCAGGCCGTGGAATTTACCCTTACGTATAAAACGGCTTTTGAGAAACAAAGCCACATGATTGAGGTGTTGCTGGATCAACATCAGGATCTCATCAATAAGCTCAGTCGGTATGACGGAAAGTTGGAAGCGGTTGAACGGAATCTAAAAACGATATCTCAACAGGTGACCGAATTAAATAAGCAAGTCGCGATGTTAAAAGGTACGACAATCAAGCCAGAACAATCAAAACGAAGGGCTGAGAAACAGGAAGGCTTTGCGGACAATGTCGATTTTTTAGGGATGTCACTCGGCGATATATCACTTTAGAATTGATCAGAAAGGAAGAGTATAAAAATGTCCTTAAAAAAAATTCAACAGGAACCATTAAAATATTTGATTGTTTGGATTCTTTTACACGCGGTAGTGTTAACCGGATTCACATTTTTTATTATGACAACAGTCGCAACACCAATATTATATTTAACGGCGGTTTTAGTACCTGTACTCTATGTATTTGTAGTATTCTTTAGACTGGTTATCCAATGGATAAGCATATTAGTATATTTTAGAAAAAATAGATACAATCTTCTGTAATTATTATGAATACGTTAGCTGTAGCTGTTAGCATGTATTTTTATTTGAGCAGATCGAATTAGTTTTTCTTATTTTTTAGCGTCAAGACGGGTTTTAAGCAGATGGTGTCGGACAATAGAATCTGCGATGTTTTTCATGTCGAAGCATGTCGGACGACAATCGTTAGAATGCCTTTTTCGATAGGAAAACATAGTCAGACAAGGAGGAAAAGAAATGTTTTATAAACCATATCCCAAGTCTATCGAATTGGCTGAAAGGATGAGAATTGAGCTGTACCATCGGTGGCTGGATGCGCTGGAAGCGTATTACGAAGGGTATATCAATGATCATGCTGAATTGCCTGATGATGAGGTCGGACGCCCCTGTACAGTGAAGTGGCTGGATGGGTTTGGTTATCCGGTGCTTTCGGTTGAATACATGGGGATGCTTCCCCATTATGATGAAAAGATGAAAATTAAAGGCAAGGTTCGGGACATGTATCAAAGAGCGTTTTGGCTTGCCAAGTCGGGAATTCCCATTAAACATGAGTTTAAACAGGCCCACATTTATGTCATACATTATTTCCCTGACAGAATGGTTCGGGACTTGGACAACCGTTATACAAAGTTCCTGATAGATAATTTTAGACATGCTGGTTTTATCCCGGACGATAGTTGGCAACATGTATCGTGGACAGAAACAGGATTGTTGGGTAACGAGGCAAAAGTGGTCCTGTTTGTGGTTGATGATAAACATTTGGCCGATTTTGGTGCTAAACATATTGACCTGTTAAAAAAAACAATCCAGTGAAGTGGAGCGGAAAATGGAAAAACAGGCCAAAAAGAAAGCGGTAGAAATCGTAAATATTGACCTGGGAAAACCTTCTACGGATTATCCTATGAAAAGCCAAATGCGGGAATCGCTTTTTTAATGTCAAAATAAATCTTCTATTTGACACATACAGACGGGGTTAAAAAGCATTTTTTTTGTGTCAAATAAAGTCATTTTTTAAGAATGTTAATATGACACGTTTTAGAAATGTCAAAAACAATGGATTTCATAGTTGTAAAAATGCCTTGATGGCAATAAAAAGTTGTGGTCACCATTTTCCGTTAAACTTGATTTTTTCAAAAGGTGTATTTGACACGAAAAAACTGTCGAAAATCCAGTGAATCCTTTTATTATTTTCCATATCTTACGGAAAGGAACGTAAGTTCGTTTTTCAGTAAGTTTGGGAGTGTCTACCGTAAAAGTAGACACGAACAAACAGCCCCACAAGCCAAAATTTACGGTAAACCTTACCAACGTTGCAGGAGTGGTGGAATGGGAGAGCGGAAGACCATTAAGCGAGTGGTAGAAACGGATGAGGGAATATTGTATGACTTGTACCGGTTCCGGATCATGACCAGGGAGCAGATAGAACGGCTGTATTTTCGAGGAAGTAAGGCATATACGTACCGTAAAATGTACATTCTGCGAAACAGCGGGTACATTCAATCAAAAATCATCATGCGAGCCAAAAAGAAAGGGAGAGAACGGACCGCCATATACACCATCACCGACAAAGGAATCCGGTTATTACGGGAAAGGGGATTGATAGACGAGGACATTGAAGCAAAGGATTTAAGAATAGAGAGGCAGAACATGGAAGGGTATCTGGATTTTAATGACCTGTATGTGGCGTTAAAAAGAGAAGGCTACACCTTTTTGGATTCGCGGGCGTTAAAGAAGAAGTACCAGATGGAGCGGGGCGATTTGTGCAAAGGAGCCGTGGTGACAGAAGACGGACGAGAGTACCTGGTCTACATCGTCCGGGCCGGAGCAAAAGATCAGACCTTGCGCCGCATAATGAAAGAGATGAACAGAAGTTACCGGCAGATGGGAAAACGGCACAATCTTGTATTATTCAGGGGGTTGGAATCGTTTGACGCGTTTCGGACTATGTATCTCGCCAGCGACCGTGTTTTCGACACCGTGTGTGCCCTGCCGTACACCTATGCACTGAACGTACTCAAGCGATTTAAAACAGATCAAGAATTTGTGAAAACAATCACAAAATACGGGGAGGTTGAACCCAATCGAGAGCGTATGCCGGAGGAATACAAAAGACATTTTATTTTCCACAACGGGGAAAAGAAGTATGCGGTCAATTTGCTCATGAACGACCTGACGCTGATGGACCGGATGCGGCGGGACCGTCTTGACCGGAAAGCTGTGCTGTTTGTTTATGAAGCCTTTGCAGACCGAGTCAGAGAGTATTTGACAGGTGTTCAGAAAGTTGAAATCATCGAAATCACGGATCAGGAGTTGAGGCTATGCTGATCGAGCCGTTGCAGGACGTATGCCGCTTAATCAGCCGACCGGAAATTGAAGAAGAACGGAAAACATACACTGTCCCCCAGCAAGAAGAAATCTTTTCGCTGATGAAAGAGATCATGACCGATGACATGCATTTTGTTTTAGCGGTATACAACCGGACAGAGAAGGAGTATCTGGCACATTGATCTGGGACAAAATCAACCTTTTCCTTGCCCTGACAAGCGGAACCCTGCTCATGAGCGGGGCATGGCTTGTTCCCTCTTGGCTTTTGTGGATTATGTTGGGGATAAGTGTGTGGATAAGTATCTTCCACTATCTCAAGACCCGGAAGCAGCCGTACCTGCACATGGTAGCGGTTGCTCTTTATGTATCCGGCCTCGTTGGGGTATGGATCTACACCTTTTGGGATGAGCGGGACTTCATCGTCCAGCCCCTCATTGTCATGCGCGTGGTGTACGTTTTGTTCCTTTTCGTCATGCTCGGTTTGGTGGCCGTCTGGTGGCGCGCCGTGACCGCCTTTCAGCACAAGCGGGGCAACGTGGACAAAGAGCAACTGGTGCGGACGGACGAACCGCTGTCCGAAAAGTGGAGAAACATTCAACGCCGTTTCAGGGGTGAGAAAACAGATAACCAGGACATCTACCTCATCCTGGGGGATGAAGTAGAAGAGCGTTAGGGAGGTGGAAACGTGGACAACAAGATCATCTGGGGCGGTGACGATCCCTATACGCACATGCTCGTCGTCGGTCCAACTCGTACCGGGAAAACGGCCACTATATTAAAACCGATTATTTACAACCTCTTGGTACAGAAAGCGAGGGGGAAACCGCTTGGGCTGTCGGTTATCGAACCGAAAGGGGGCGTCGCCTTTATGGTGCGGGAAATGTGTGAGGAAATGGGATTGGATTTTGTGCATATTGACCCGTCCCAAAAGCGGGGATATGCCGTGGATACTGGTTATGACCCGTCATACGAGAGCCACCGGTTTAACCCGATGATTGGCGATGAGGATACCGTTGCTGAGGCCACCGTGGCCGTATTAAAGAGCCTTTTTGGCAAGCAGGAAGCCTTTTTTGCTACCGTTCAGGAAGTCTCTGCTCGGAATGTGACCAAGCTGTTGAAACGGCTTCATGGGGACCGAATTGATTTAGGTGATGTAGTCAATACCTTACGTGACCTGAAACTTCTGGAATACAAGGTGAATGAACTGATCCATCGGCAGGGCGAGGATGATCTGACCAAATTTTTCAAGACGGAACTGTTGGGGGCCATGAAAGACAAATACCGCCAGTTTGTAATCGGTCTCAGGGCACAGTTAGAGAACCTGACAGCGAACAGTCGTTTGCGAACTATCATGACCGGACAGTCCAGCTTTGACATGGACCGGCATTTTGAAAAAGGCGGTATTTTGGCGGTGAACACCGCCTTGGGGGAACTGGGGACAAGTGGGGATGCGTTTGGCCAGTACATCATCATGCACCTACAGGCAGGGACGTTCAGACGGGGCGGAACCGAAAAGACCCGTGTTCCCCATTTTCTGATCGTGGACGAGTATTCCCGGTATATTAACCCGGATATTGAGCGGTTTTTGAACATTGCCGCCGAATACCGGGTGGCCGGCATTTTTGCTTGTCAATCGTTGAGCCAACTGGAAGTGGAGACGGGCAAAATGAGTGGCAAGGCGGTGAAACGCGCGATTATAAACGGTTGCCGCAACAAAATCTGTTTTGGCGGTATATCGGCAGAAGACGCCAAGGAGTTCGCGGAAGAGTTTGGGAAGAAGCAGATTATCGTCCGACAGGCCACCTATGACACGAAGATCATCGGGGCGAACCTTTTTCCGTCTCACTACCGGGACACCGAGCAGGAGGAATATCGCTTCTTCTACACCCAGTTGATGGACGGGCTTCCCCGGTTCCACTTTGTGTACAAGCTGGTTCAGAACGGAACACCCCAACCGCCCAAGATCGGCCGGGGCCGTTTCGTCCCCCGTGACTGGAAAAAACAGCGGGAATGGGAGACGACCACCCGCCAGCCCAAAGGACTCATGCGCTTCTTTGCAAGAAAGCAATCGTCGGAACTGAAGAAGGAAACGGTCCCTAAACTGATCAGACATGAAATCGAGATCATCCCGCCGAAGCGGGAAAATAAAACCCGTTATATTCACCACGAAGACCCACATCCCATTTTCTTTGATGAAACGGTCAATCATTTCCGCCATGACCAAGGGGAAGAGAAACAACCTGAACAAGGCGGTGCCCATACTGACAGGGAAGTACGTGAGCCTTCACAAGATGATCCGGAGACAAAAGAGGTTTCAAAAGAGAGTCAAAAACAAGACGTGAAAAAGCATGACAGCACAAAACAACGAAAAATTCGGCAGGAACTTTTTTAAAATTTTTTAAGCAGGAGGATGATAAGATATGACAGATCAAATGTTAAATGTATTGGTTGAAGGGTTTGACCCTGAAAAGGCGGTGCAGAAGGAACAGCAAGACCAGTACTGGCAAGAGATTATTGCCGCCTACCAAAACCGTACGGTCTTGCAGGCAGAGATGTCGGGAATTGAACACAAACTGGGACAGCCGTGTGGTATAGTGCAAATGGGACACATTCGGGGTATATCCCTCTCGAGGAAACAGGATGCGACAACATCCAGGAATTGAGGGTTCTGTTAGGGACAAAGATTGCCTTTCGGGTGTTAAACTATGACCGGGAGAACGACGTGTTTACAGCTTCGCGCAAGGCGGCATTGGAGTTTATGGCCGCGCTTACCTGGAGCCGCCTGGAAGAAGGGCAAGTGGTGTTAGCCGTCGTGAGGAAAGTGTCCATGAAAGAAATGCGCGTGGACATTGGGGGGATCGGTGTCAAAATTCCGGTTCAGGAAGTAGATCACGGGTGGCTTGATGATTTGCGCGAACGGTATGCGATAGGGGATCACCTGAAAGTGAAAGTGATGGAAGTAGACAAAGAAAACGGACACGTGACCTTGAGTGCCAAAGCGTTGAAACCCTCTCCCTTTCCGGACTGTGCTAAACGGTATACCCCCGGTTCGGAGTATGCCGGAACTGTAACCGGAGTGGTGGAGTACGGTGTGTTTGTCAACCTGGAGCCGGGAGTAGACGTATCGACGCCCCACTTGAAATTTGAGAAACTTCGCAAAGGAGAGCGGGTGCTGGTGCGTATTCGGGACGTGAACGTGGATAAAGAGAAAATATATGGGAAAATCGTTCGGAAGTTGTAAGGGGCTGGACAAGATGTTCGTCAGTCCTTTTTCAACGCACCATGACTGGAAAGTGGGGTGGAAGCGGGAACGGGGAATGCCGCGCGACATCGACATTCCCAGGACATATTACCCCGTGTTGTACGCAGTCGCCACCATTGGCTGCGCGGGGAGCGTCCAGTTGAAAAACCTGTTCGGCCTCTATAACAAGAAGAAACTCAAGTCCCTGGCAGGAAGTTACTTGCTTTTAAAACACGAATTGTTTCAAGGGGACAAACTCATTCCGGTCTACACTTTAGGATCCAACGGCGTGCGTGAATTTCACCTGCCGCATAACTATTGGCTCAACTGGCAGGCAGAAGACGTTTTGAAACGTCTGGTCTTTTTCAAACTGTATGAAGTATTTTGGGACTATGAGCCGAACATAGTGCCCTCACCTGAACCGTTTGTGGGGGCCCTGCAGATTGGACACAAGCTGTATCACGTTTTTGTGGCCCGTGATGATGTATATGATCTGCTCTTGTACATGAAATGGAACCAGAACCCGGATCAACGGATCATAATAGTCACTGAAAAATTGGAACACCTGTCCTCTTTGAATCCGTTTTTAAATGGCGTCAAGATACGGGTGACCACGGATGAGGATTTGATCAACGAAGAAAGTATTGACCAGATGTTCTACGAATGGGATGCCGGAGATAACGTGTGGGTCAAGAATGAGTCGATTTACCAGAAATGAGGGGTTAGAGAAATCACTCGACCCTCTACATAAGGAGGATAGTAAAAGGATGGCATGAACCATCTCTGTTGCAACTTTTTGGGCAAAACCACAGAACTGATCCGCCGGTGCACGGGGAAATAACGTGCTAGTCGTCAAACCGGTATTGGTTACAGTACCACACAGATTGTCTTCCACAATGGAGATGTGTTGAAAGCTGTCTTGATTGACACCAAAACCATACTGGATTATTTTGATCGGACAAAGTTTATTGCTAACGAAGCGTAGTTTTTTCGACAGTACAATAGTGGGTGTATATCGAAAGTGACACAAGAACTAGCAGCTGATAAATGGTCAACCGGCCCATGTGGACGATCCCGTGATTGTAATGGGAGCCACTTCGTAAAGATTTGACCAGTTACATCTCGGACATTTTTCTTCTAAAAACGGTGACGTCCATCATCATACAGAAATGACGGCGAAGCAGAAAAACCTTTGCTATGCTTGGGATTGAGCCACCTCCAAGGTTTATTTTCCACTCGTTGCGCATTTAAGCTGCGAAGCCGATGACTTAAATCAAGAGAAAGCAAGGGTATTTACTCGCCTATACCGACTGTGGGGCATGTGAATGACTTTTGAGAGATAAAGGTATGCTGTCATCCACCGCCGTTGGGATCTTGTTGGCACACAGAATAACAGAATAGTTGGGAGCAAAATGGACGCCGCGTCTCGTTAATCTATAATCATCTGTTTTCTGGGATTTGGGATGATTGGAGGTCTTTTCATCCCTGATCCTTTTCATCCCTGATCCTTGAACCTATTAGCGTATCGAGTAAAACTTGAATCATGCTAGCTATTAAGACATAAATTTAATTTTTTTTATATGTTGTAGAATAACTTTATGACTTATCAAAGAATTGTTGACTTGCGTTCCCATCGTTATTTATAAAAAAGATGAGTGGGATTGGAAAAATAGCCACGTGTGATTGAGTTAAGTCCTTATAATTGTGTAAAATGGATTCCTTAAAAATAAAGGAGCCAATTTCAAAATCCTCGGTTAGAATGGAGTTGTCGGAAATACCATTCTGGAGAGGAGAATTTTGAAATGGCTCAATACCAGATTACCGTAGATCAAGAACTTTTGCAGCAACTTTTTTTAGGACATTCAAAAGACGCTGGTGTAGCGAAATTACTGGAATCGGTATTAAACCAAATTCTCCAAGCGCAGGTGACCGAACAGCTGGCAGCTGAACGCTATGAACGCACGGATTCCCGTCAAGGCTATCGCAATGGATCCTATCCTCATCAATTAACCACTCGGGTGGGGACCATTACGTTACGTGTTCCACGGATTCGAAACGGTCAGTTCTCCACTGAACTGTTTGCCCGTTACCAACGGAGCGAGCAAGCTTTGGTGTTGGCTTTGATGGAAATGGTCGTGAATGGGGTTTCCACACGTAAAGTGACTCAGATTACCGAAGAGCTTTGCGGCACTCATTTTTCCAAGTCCACCGTTTCAGACCTGTGCAAAAGGCTTGATCCTATTGTGGAGGCTTGGAATTATCGTCCGCTTTCAGACCGCCGGTTCCCGTTTGTGCTGGTGGATGCCTTGTACCTCAAAGTCCGTGAGGATGGCCGGGTACGGTCCAGAGGAGTGATGATAGGAATCGGTGTCAACACAGACGGTTACCGGGAAGTCTTGGGGATCATGACCGGTGACACGGAATCGGAAGCCAGCTGGAGCGAATTTTTCAGTTGGTTAAAACAACGTGGTCTTGGTGGTGTCGATTTGATCACCTCTGATGACCATGGCGGTTTAGTCCGTGCCATTCGTCACCATTTCCAAGGGGTCACCTGGCAACGCTGTCAAACCCATTTGATGCGTAATATTCTGGATGCCACACCAAAAGCGCTGAGAGACGAAGTTCATCGCCATGTCCGTGGCATCCTGGATGCAGCGGATATCGAAACAGCCAGAATGCTTTTGAACGAAACGCTGAAAGTCTTTGAAGAGAAAGCGCCTAAAGCCATGCGTATTTTGGAAAACGGGTTTGATGATGCCACCGCCGTTTTGGCTTTCCCTGAGAAGTACCGTAAGCGACTGCGTACCACCAACAGCGTCGAGCGGTTGAACGAAGAAATCCGCAGACGGGAACGTGTGATTCGCATTTTTCCCAACCGCCAATCGGTGATTCGTCTGTTGGGGGCCTTACTCATGGAACAGGATGAGAAGTGGGCCAGTGGTCGGAAATACCTCGATATGGAAGATTACTTCACCTGGCGCAAAAGCCATTCAGCAAAAACACATAGTAAGGTGACACGCATCATGTAGGCAGCTTATCTAACCGAGGAGCTTTTTACACACAATTTTGGACTTGATCTTATCGTGTCGGAGAGTACGATAAAGCTATTCACTTTCTTGATATTGCGTGTAAATTGTGTCAGGAAACAAAAGACGAGCACAACCTTGCTGTTGTATATATTTCATACGGAGAAGTATATTATCAGACAAAGGATTATGAAAAGGCTTTGGAGTTCACTAACAAAGCAACTGATTTAGTGAAAAATTTTCACTTTACTTATGAGTACCTTCAGTTACTTCTCGTAAAAGCACATATTTCTTTGGGTATCCATTCCGAGCATATTTTAAATATTTGTCAAGAAGCTATTCAGTTGGCGGAGAAAACTAAACTGTACAACAAAAAGAAGGATTTTCATATGGTCCTGGCAAAATATTACGACAGGTGCGGTAATAAGGAGCATTTCCTGCGTGAGACGGAGAATCTATTTCGTGTAGAACGTTTATTACAAGGGGAGGAATGAAGATGAAGAAGATCGTGATCGGATTATTACTGGCGGTCCTATTATCGATGCCTTTCACAGCCTTTGCTGCGGATACAACTCCAGGAGCAAACAGCATTGTCATTGTCGATGATCGTAACAGTGATAGCGGATCGTAGGGTGCAAGTGTGTATCAAGCAGCCCGTCTCATCATGAGGCCGGGCTGCTTATTTCGTTATGCCATAATGAGCGTCCGTGACAGGATCAACGTATACCTACCCTTTAACAGCTCCTGACGTGAGGCCTTGAATGAAAAACCGTTGTAATAGGATAAACATCACCGTTACCGGCAGAGAAACAATAATGGAAGCAGCCATCATTTCCCCCCAGTTTTGCTGGAATTCTCCCATATAATTGAGGATTAACCCCGGAGCGAGTGTTCTTTTTTCAGGGGAAGTAATGAGCGTAAGCGAATAAAGCAGATCGTTCCAGCTCCATACGAATCCGTAAATAGCCGTCGAAATCATCCCCGGTATAGAGATGGGGAAAATGATTTTGTGGATGATCCTACATTGATTCGCCCCGTCGATTTTGGCTGATTCAATAAGGGCGTCAGGCAGTTGGTCGAAGTAAGCTTTCATGGTTAATGTGCCGACGGGTAATACGAATACGATAAACGACAGTATGAGCGACAAATAATTGTCGAGTAAACCGAATGCTTGCATCATGACATAAATGGACAATAAGAGAACGGCATGGGGAAACACTTGGGAAATTAATATCGAAACCATAAAGGTCTTCCTGCCTCTATAGCGAAACTTGGAAAAACTGTAACCGGCATAAGCCGAAACCATCGTCGCAAAAAAACTGCTCAGTATCGCGACAAATAAACTATTCTTTAAATAATTGAGCAACAAGCCATCCGTTAAGGCACTTGTAAAGTTGGAGAGAGTAGGGTTATTGGGAAAAAGTGTGGGTAAAAATACTTCTTCAGGTGTTTTCAAAGCTGTATTAAACATCCAGTACAAAGGGAAAAAAACAAAAAAACCTATGAGCACTAAGGAAAAAATGAAGACCAGTTTAAAACCGATAGTATTCTCAAACAAAGCTATCCATCTCCCATGTTAAACGGTTTCTTCTTTTTGTTTCTTGAAATAGAAAATTGAAAAAACGAATAAAAGAAAGACCCAGATCATGCCGATTGCAGCCGCTACTCCCAGATTCCATTCTTGGAAAGCGGTGCGGTAAACTTCAACCGAGAACGTTGTTGTGGCCCTCGCCGGTCCGCCTTCAGTCATGACCCAGAGCAGGTCAAAATGTTGTAAACTCCCTATAGTGCCCAAGATTAATACAAGCGAGATGATCGGTTTTATGCTGGGCAGAATCACATTCCACAGCACTTGCCAGTTTCCGGCCCCGTCGATTTTTGCAGCTTCGACTTGATCATGCTGGACACCTTGGAGTCCTCCTAAGAGGAAGGCCATAAACCACGGTAAGGTTTGCCACGTTTTTGCTATAATCACCACGAGCATGGCGGTATCTGTATTTCCCAGCCAGTTAACGTTTGCATCGATTAGACCGACTTTTTGTAAAAGTGCGTTAAACAAACCATACTCACCGTGAAAAATCCACATCCACAAGAATCCAATCGCGGTGCTGGGAATAATCCAGTCCACAAGCGTAATGCCACGAAGAACTTCCGAACCTTTGAACCCTTGATTCAATACTAAAGCCCATATAAGACCTAACAAAAAGGGCAGTAATGTTCCCCCTATAACAAAAATAACGGTATTGAGCACTACATCCAGAAAGTTAGGGTCGGCGAGAACTTTTTTAAAATTCGTTAGACCAATCAATTGGCTTTCGGCATGGAGCAAATTTTGGTTTGTCAAACTCATGACGAATGAATTTAAAAAAGGGTACAATATAATAAAACAAAATACGGCTAGTGCTGGTAAGACTAACAGAAAGCCTGTTTGGCTTTCTGTTAGTCTTAATGGCTTCTTTTGGTTCATGAAGTTTTAACACCTCAATTAATTTAGGGTAGATTCGATGCGAGAAGCGGCGTTATCTAAAGCTTCTTGGGCGGTTTTTCCGTCGAGTAAAGCAGCTTGAATTTCCTCGGTAATAATGGTGTCGATCTCACTGCTTTGGTTAAACTTTTGTACATTGCTGGGTCGTCCAGCCTTTGTAATTTCGGCCCAATTCTTCGAGAACTCATCTTGTTGTACGGCTTCACTCTCGAGCGCTGAATTAATCACCGGCAGCAATCCGCCTTCTTCAAAGTAGCGTACCGACTGTTCTTTACTAATCAGATGTTTAATAAATTCAGCCGCTTTTTCCTTGTTGTTGGCATTGTCGAAGATGACGAGCATATGGCCCCATAACTTGGATTGTGGTTGGTCCTCTTCATTTAGAACAGGTCGAAGCATTGGCTGAATGCGTTCATTCAATTCATCATCAGACACGCCACTTGATTTTAAAATACTTTTTGCCAGAACGGCGTCATCATAAAACCCGACTTTATTTTGAGCAAACAGTTCGCGGGCATCAAAACGGCTCATGTCCATCTTGATGTAACCTTGGTCCTTAAGGCTCTTTAACCATTCAAGTGTTTGAACGCCTTCCGGACTGTTAATGGTGACATTGCCCTCCTCATCAAAGACTTCACCGCCGAATGTCCAGAGCCAGGCCTGAAAATCGCCCGACACGCTGCCGGCGTCTTTGGTTGTCAAAGCATACGGGATAACGTCAGGATTCGATTCTTTTAATTTTTTTAACGCTTTCTCAAATTCTTCGATTGTTTTGGGAGTCTCGGTAACACCCGCTTTTTCCAACAGTGAGGGATTGTTAACCATGCCGATCGATGCCAGTGTCCAAGGAATACCTACCTGTTTTCCGTCAATTTGTCCCGATTCGAGATAAGATTCTTGAATGTTTTCCTTCAACCACTGCTCATCAAAGACTGTATTCAGATCGACGAGCTTTCCCGTATCGGCCAAGGTTTGTAACCAGGCGATATCGATTTGTCCGACATCAATATTTTCGCCGCCTTGGGTTCTAATAATCATTTGCTGCAAAGCTTCAGCCCACGGCCATCCAACCCATTCCACATTATGATCCGGATTATCCTTATTCCAATCCTGGATCATGTTCTGAATGATCGGCTTAAAAGTTTCTTCTTCTCCACTCCAGCCAACCCAGACCATCTTGCCGTCTTTACTTTTATTTGCCGTTTCGCTTTCACTTTCATTGGAGCAAGCGACTGACAAGACAAGCAACGACGTGATAAGTACACCCAACAATAACCTCTTTCTGACTTTCAAATGAATAACCTCCCTCTTGAAATAAATAATTTTCTTTAACATGCTCGTTCATTCTCAAATTTTCATAGGAACTTATTTCGAAGCTTTTTCATGGCTTTTACCAGAAAGTCCTCTTTTCGGAATATTCCGATAGAGTGAAGAGTAATGCCCTAAAACTCCTGTAATGGAATTTTCAAAATTATTTATGATCGCGCATCTCTTCTCCACTCAGCTCATGGTCGCTTACCCTCCCATGGCTCACGGGATTTTCTCCTCACATTCCTTCGTCCGGCATATCCATGAGGTGGAGGCCGACTTTGCTCCTTTACGGGGTCTGGGCCCTGATGGTGAAAATATGGTTCGGCTCTGCGCTTCGATTGTGTTCCCACCGTCCTTGAGTGTCAAACGAAAGGTTGCCTACTCCCTAACTTTTTCTTTTAAGCTGCTTCCTGTATGGAAAACTGAGGCATGTCTCGCAGCATTTTCTCGCCGTCAAACCGGTATCGTTTCTTGGCCATTGCAAAAAACACGCGGATGAGTTTACAACTCAGGGCAATGAGCGATTCTTGTTTCTTAAGCGGGTGTTCTTGCCGCGTTGTATAGTATTCGTGCAAGGCTTTAAAGGCCGCATTATGCACAACGAGCGGACGAACCACGAGATATAAGGCTTTGCGCAGTCGCCTGCGTCCACGCTTGGTGATGTGGGTCTGACCTTTGCATTTCCCCGATTGGTGTACGGTTAAGCTCAGCCCGGCAAGGCGTTGGATCTGGCGTGGATGTTCATAGTGGGCGATGTCTCCAACCTCGCCGAAAAAGGTGGCCACGGTCAAAACGTTAACGCCCTTCATGGCGATCATCTCTTCAGTTCCTGGAATCACTTTGACCAGCTGCTCCATCTCTTCATCGATGCTTGCGATGCTTTCTTGAAGATGCTCGTATTGTTTGAGCAAACTTTGCAGGGCACGTTTGGCCATCCGCGTTCCGACGGTTAATCCGATGGAACGCTCAGCTGCTTGCCGCAGTGTATGGGCCCGTTTGATTCCGATGCCTCGCTGGGCGACCTGTTTCCACTCCCTCACCAGGTCTTCTGCCGATATGGCAGTGACCTCTGCCGGCAATGGGAAATGGCTCAGGGTATACCAAGCGGCTTTGCCATCCCAATCTTTAAACACTCTCCGGAATTCCGGAAAATAACGATCGAGCCAGTTGTCAATCCGACCGGTGATGATCTGCAAATCTTTCGACAGCTGATCGCGAATTTTAAGGCCTTCCCGCAGTTCGGCATATACACCCTCTTGCAGGTTCGGTACGGCGTATCGGCCGTCTGTGATCAATTGGGCGATGACGTGGGCGTCTTTTGTATCTGTTTTAGATGGCGAATTGTCATCGAGCTCCTTCGCTTTTTTCACATGCATCGGATTGACGACGACAAACGGGATTTCTTTCGCCTTGGCGAAATAGGCGAGATTGAACCAATAGTGTCCGGTCGGTTCACAACCGAGGATCACATGTGTTTTTTCATATGCCTGTTGCTTCTCGGACACCCAAGCTAATAATCGCTCAAAGCCCGTTATGTTGTTTTCAAAAACCAATCGCTTACCAAACTCATACCCTCGGTCATCGACTGCTCGGGCGACGTGCTTTTCTTTCGCAATGTCAATCCCTACAACTAATGTCTCCGGTGTGATTTGCTTCAATTTCTTATTCCGGTTATAATTCACTTCGAGTCCTCCTTGGGTTTTGAATTTAGGAGTCGATGTCATCGACATCCCGTACTATACCAAGGAGGCTCTTTTTTGTTAAACCTCAATTTTCTTCATTACAGGAATGCTCCTTTTATTATGTAAGAATGTTTCGTAAATTTTACAATTTGGATTGCTGCTCAGGAATTAGCGGAAATCATGTGTGTAAACGCTTGAAAATCGAGCGAAAGTAAAGTGCCAAGGTAAAAACTGAACAATCCCTTAAAAACTGAATCCAATCTATAACCGATTGGCGACCGTGATATACCCCATTTTTAATGAGATAAGGTCCGTTGTTTCTATTAACTTCCTCGACAGCTTTTGTTCGCGTTCTTCCAGATTCATCTCGGATAAAGGGCCCGAAATGCTAACTCCGCCTAAAACCTTCCCGGTCCTGCCGCGAACAGGGGCAGCGATGCATGCTCTTCCGAGTGCTAACTCTTCCTTTTCCACCGCATAACCTCGATTTCTCACCGTTTCCAGTTCCTTAAGCAAATCTTCTTTATTGGTAATAGTGTGTTGGGTAAGCGGATAAAGCCCTTCTTGTTTTATGATCGAATCAAGCTCGTCTTTTTCCAGGTGAGCAAGCAGCACCTTTCCGATCCCGGTACAATGCAAAGGGTTCCGATAGCCGACCATGGTGTACATGCGCGGTGACTTGCGACTATCTACATGGGCCAGATAAAACATTTTTCCTTTATTTAAAATGGCCAGGTTAGCCCCCAATTGCAGTTCTTGTTCCAACTTGTGAAGTTCCGGAAGCGCTTGTTTTCTGATTTCATAATTGTTTAAAGCGATTCCGCTTAGGGATATAATCTCCGGTCCTAAGCGGTAACAACCTGAAAATTCATCCTTTTCCACGAATCCCAAGCTTTCCATTGTAGAGAGAAGTCTTGAAACATTACTGGCCGTAAGGTCCAACTTTTTGGCTATATCGGATCCTCTGAGGAGTGGTTCTTCTTCCGTAAAGCATGACAGGATAGCCAGAGCTCTGGTAACACTTTGCGTTGGCATTGTGGATTTTTGTACTGACAACCAATTACACCCTTTCGCAAATGAATCTTTATTAGAGTTATTTCGTATTATATAATCTTATTTCATAATAAGCAATATTATTTTATTAATTTTTGTCATTGACCTGTCTCGTTCATTATGATACAGCATCTAAATTCTTCATATAGATAAAAGAATATAATAAAATTGGTTTGGCCCTTTGCAAGAAAAATAAAAAAATATGCGGATTGGACTTGACTGAATCATTTTGAATACTTTATCATTCATTATATAAAACTTATTTACATATTATAAAAATCAATTTCCAATATATCAAGGGTGTGAACGCTATCGAACAAAAGACAGTTTTTATCACGGGTGCTGCTAACGGTATCGGTAGAAGTATGGCGATTCAATTTGCGGAGGAAGGATACTTTGTATTTATTGCGGACATTGATGTTGACAACGGAAAGCTAGTCGAGCAGCGCGTCATTGATGGAGGCGGGTCGGCGAAATTTATCCGCCTCGATGTTCGAGACGAACAGGCAATCAAAAAGGTTTTCAACACTATTTCGCACTTAGATGTTTTAGTTAATAATGCTGGGATGACTTATGCCAAATCGGTCGAAGATTTGCCGGCAAGTGAGTGGAACACGATCATTGATTTGTGTTTGCAATCTGTGTTTTTATGCAGCAAATACGCCTTGCCCGCACTCAAAAAATCGGAACATCCGAGCATTATCAACATGGCTTCCATTAATGCTTTTTGTGTCAGTCCCGGGCTTCCCGCTTACTCTGCTGCCAAAGGAGGAATCATCTCGCTCACAAAACAAATGGCAGTCGAGTATGGCGCTCAAAATATAAGGGTCAATGCTATTTCACCCGGATTTATCTTAACTGAACAGACAGAAAGAGCTCTTAAAGAGCATGAAAGTGAATGGGAAATGACGTTGGAATGTTATCCCCTGGGAAGATTGGGCAAACCGGAAGATATCGCTTATGCTGCTCTATTTTTGGCAGATGACAAGGCGGGATTTATTAACGGCATCAATCTGGTCGTCGACGGGGGGATGTCTGTCCAAGCGGTCGGGGCGGTGATTAAACCCGGATTGAGAAGCCGTTGGAAAGAAGGGTTCTTTAAATTAGAAAAGTAACATGAAGGTGAGCCAATGAAGATTGTTTCGATTGAAATTTTTCCAGTTAAAATAAACAATTCTCCCATTTATTTGGGTGAATCGTCAGGTTTAAAAGAAGAGGATTACTATGTACGCCCGAGTACCGATCCATCTATTCGCGAAATCTGGAAAGTTTAATCGTCAAGCTTACGACAGACAATGGTCTAGAAGGGTGGGGAGAAGCTTTAGCCCCGGTAGGCCCGGAAATACCCGGGAACATTATTTCCAGTTTGTTCAAACCTTTTTTATTGGGGAAAGACCCGAGGCAAATTAACGTCATATGGAATAAACTTTATGATTCAATGCGTGAACGCGGATACTTTACCGGTTTTATGGTGGATGCGATTACCGCTGTTGATGTTGCCTTGTGGGATCTCTATGGCAAGTCGCTCGATCTGCCTGTTCATCAACTGCTTGGCGGGGCGTTCAGAAGTGAAATTCCTGCTTATGTATCCGGACTGCCGGAAAAAGAAATGGCCAAAAAAATAGAAAGAGCTCAACAGTGGAAACAGCAAGGGTTCAATGCTATCAAATTGCACTTGGGCTATGGAATTAAAGAAGATGTCGAGATCATGAATCAATTGCGGGAACATCTTGGAGCCGATTTTCGCCTAATGGTCGATGCCCATTGGCAATATACTGTACCCGATGCCATCAGATTAGGTAGAGAGCTTGAAAAATTAAATATTGAATTTTTGGAAGCTCCGACCCTGCCGGAAGATGTGGACGGTCATGTTGAGATTACAAGATCGTTGGATATGGCAGTCGCGATCGGTGAAGCGAAGCGAACGAAGTTTCAATTTAAAGAGCGTCTGGTTAAACGCGCTGCGGACGTCCTGCAGCCCGATGTGGGGCGTGTCGGGATTACCGAGATGAGAAACATTGCGGTATTAGCGGAAACGTTCGGCATCCCTATTGCTCCTCACTTGAGTGTCGGCCTCGGAATATGTATTGCAGCGACCTTGCAAGTGAGTGCGGCGATCAACAATTTTTACATCTTGGAGTTTCAACCAAGTGTATTTCCAAATGCGAACAAATTAGTCTGTAATTCTTTAGTTTGTGAAAAAGGGAGATATTTATTGCCTGACGGACCCGGATTAGGAGTAAACGTCGATGAAGCCTTTATAAGAGAAAATTGCAGTAATCCACTCTTGTTAACTAACGGAAGGAGGCTATCATGACTATCATGGCAAAATTAGATTCAGTCCATTTAGAAGGTGTTTATCCCATACTGGCCACTCCCTTTGATGAGCAGGGCAATTTGGATGAACATAGTTTAAGAGAATTGGTTCGTTTCCAGATTGCTCAACAAGTGAATGGGATCGCTCTTTTTGGCAATGCCAGTGAAATGTATACCTTAACGAATGATGAACGCAGACGGATTTCAAGCATTGTGGTTGAAGAGACCGGTGGAAAAGTGCCGCTCGTATACGGAACCGGTCATACAGGTATTCAAGGGGCTGTCGAGTTAAGTCAGGAAGCTGAAAAGGCAGGTGCAAGTGCTTTAATGGTTCTTCCGCCTTATTATGTAAAGCCCGACAATGAACGTCTGTATGACTATTTTGCAGAGGTCGCCCGGTCCGTCGATATTCCGATTATGATTCAAGATGCGTCAAATGCGAGTGGAGTGAATCTTTCCGTTGATTTTATTATCAGGTTAAACAAGGACTTTCCTAACATTTCTTATGTTAAAGTTGAATCACCGCCGACCACTCCTAAAATAAAAGAAATTGTTGACAAATCGGGAGGAAATTTAAAAGTGTTCGGCGGTATGAACGGGATGTATCTCATTGAAGAACTGGAAAGCGGAGCAATCGGGACAATGCCGGCATGCGAATTTCCCGATGTTTGTGTAAAAATATACAGGCACTTTTCAAGGCAAGAATTTAAAGAAGCTAGAAGTGTATTTTACAAATATTTGCCTTTTATAAGAATTGGCACACTAGGAAAGTATGCTATGGCCGTACACAAAGATATCTTAAAAACGGGCGGGGTTATAAACTCTTCTTATGTGAGAAACCCGAATGTACCCCTTACTGATGATATTAAAAGACATGTGTACAATACACTCGAAGGTCTTACATTGAATGCTTTAAATTGGCAGGAAACGAAGTTAAGGTAACCAGTTCCGGATTCATATGAGTGTCCGCGTTGCAGCCGCTTTGCCTTGAGAAAAGAATGATGGTTACGAAAGGAGAGTTTGGACGAATGAAAATTACAAAAGTAGAAACATATGCTATACAAGCTGAAAATACAGGTGAGCAAGAGTATTGGGGGAAAAGGTCATGGGTTACTGAACAAAAAAAGAACCAATCGAAGGTCGTTGTTCCAGAAGGATTAGAGTATCCACCTAAATGGAGAATGCGGGCGAGTTATTCTGACACCATAGACACATGTATCGTAAAAGTACAAACAAATGAAGGGATTATTGGTTGGGGAGAAGCAAAGGCACCCGTTGCTCCAAAAGTAGTCAAAACTATTATTGACGAATTGTTAACACCTATAATATTAAATCGGGATCCCTTTGAGACAGAAGTTTTATGGGAAAAAATGTATTCCACCATGCGTTTACGAGGGCATCTGTCGGGTTTTTTCTTAGAAGCGATTAGTGGCATAGATATTGCTCTATGGGATATTCTCGGTAAATCATTAAACCAACCTATCTATAAACTGTTGGGGGGTGCATTTAGAGATGAAATTAATTTGTATGGTTCCGGAGTCCCGGGGTTGAGGCAAGGTGCTGACCAAGATGCAGTGAATCAATTAATTCGGGATACTGAAAACTTGCTTCAAAAAGGGTTTAATGCAATAAAGATAGCCGGCGGACATGGCATTACCGCTGATAAGAAAACGATAGAAATCGTACGGGATGTAGCTGGAAGTCAATGTGCATTGTACTTAGATACAGCCGGTAATTATAATCTTAAGTCTGCAAAGGAGTTAGGAGAGTTTGCAGAAGAGTATGGTGTTGGTTTCTTAGAAGCCCCCGCGCCCCCTGAACTCATTTCAGTTTATAGTGAATTGTCAAATGCAATCAATATTCCAATCGCAAGTGACTTAATTACTAGCCGATATCAAGCACAAGCATATTTTGAGAAAAAAGCACTGGATCTCGTACAACCTGATATATGTCGTGCCGGGGGAATTACGGAATGTCGTAAGATCGCATTTTTAGCAGATGTTAACGGTGCGGCCTTTGCTCCACATGTAAGTATCGGTTCAGCCATTCATTTTGCAGCAAGCGCCCATTTAGCGGCGGCTGTCCCGAATTTTATGATCATGGAGTATTGGGCCGGAGTGAACCCAATTGGCAGTGCTATTTTAAAAACTCCGTTTGAACAAGTCAATGGAAAACTAAAACTTCCTCAGAAACCAGGTTTAGGAATCGACATAATAGAAGACAAGCTTTTGGCGTATGCCAATTAAAGAAAGGGAGGGGATTATGTGGTTAACGAACAATATGAAAAATGTTTTATGAATGTTCTTTCAACAGTTTACAATTATAAGCCAAAATACTGGGGATTTGGTGAAGCTATTGCTATAGATGCTTTGCTGGATGCGGGCGAGCTATTTAATGATAAAAAACTAAAAAAGAGAACGGTTGATCATTTTCAAAAATGGTGGGAATTAAAAGATTCTCAAGTTCAGTTTGAAGATCATGTGACGCCTTCCTACTCGTTAGTGAAATTAGTCGAAACCAACGATATCCCGGATGCGCCGTTAGTTGAATTAACAAGCTTATTTTTTAATTACAATGAAGGGGAACCGCCCGTACATCGGCCTGATAAAGAATACCCGTTGAATCATCATTTGTGGGTTGATTGTTTGTATACAGATGGGCGATTTTTTTCAAAGATGATTAAACAGGGACATGAAAGATTTAATGAATTATTAATTAAACATTTCGTAGGCCATATTCATTGTTTATACAACGAAAAAAATCACCTCTTTTCACATGGTTACGAAGTAGATAAAAGTGCTCCGAACAATATCTTCTGGGGAAGGGGAAATGGCTGGGCATTGTATGGGATTTTAGACACGTATGAAAACTTGCCAACAAGTCCAATCAAGAGTTATTTATTAAAGGTCTTCAAAGAGTGTTTAAACACTGTTATCTATTATTATGATAGCGGCAACAAAGGCTGGCACACTGTGCTGGACCACCCGGAAACATATATTGAAAATTCGTTGCCAGCGTTATTCTCTGGAATTGTTTACAAGGCATGCAGGTTGGAAGTGTGTGACAAGAGCTATTTAAACGTAGCTGATGAGTCATTCTACCACTTACTAAACTCCGTTAATCAAAATGGTCAATTGTTAGGAGTGTCGGACGCCACCCCAGTAGGTAATATACATAATTACAATTCAAGAAAAACTGGCAGTTATATTTGGGGGCAGGGTGCCCTGTTAAGAGCATTCTTGGAGAAGGAGAGGCTGTCTGGAAGGCGAAAAAACGAAGACGTTTGAAACTTTAACGGATTACCTAAACAAAGTTAGGTAGGTGCCGGAATCACGACATATGCTGGACGTCTTTATTATTTAAGGATTGGGAGGAGGGTGTTGTTTATGAAAGAACCGCAACTTGTGCTGGATGCAAATGCGACACTTGGCGAAGGACCTTCTTGGGATCAGACCAATCAAGTGCTTTATTGGGTGGATGTTCAAGAAAAACGAGTACATGTTTATGATCCTTACAAGCACGAGAATCGGAGCATCCAATTAAATCAGTTTGTCGGAGCGGTTGTCCCAAGAGAAGCTGGCGGGGTCGCATTAGCTCTGGCCAGTGGTTTTTATACTTTAGATCTTAGAACGGAAGCTTTATGTTTTATTGGCGATCCTGAGCGACATTTGACTAACAACCGCTTTAATGACGGGAAGTGTGACCCCAAAGGAAGGTTCTGGGCGGGTACAATGTCACTAATGGGTGAAGCGGAACAGGGAACATTGTACCGCCTGAATACTAATGAGAGTATTCAACCTGTTCTTACTAATGTGAGCGTTTCCAATGGTATCTGCTGGAGCCCGGATCATCAAACGATGTATTACATCGACACTCCCACACAGAGCGTAACCGCTTTTGACTATGAACTCGAAACTGGCAATATTTCGAAGTCACGAGTCGTGATAAAGGTACCGGATCGAGAAGGTAAACCGGATGGTATGACGATCGATGAGGAAGGAATGCTATGGATTGCACATTGGGGAGGCTATCAGGTAGCTCGATGGAATCCTTATACGGGTAAAAAGTTAGACCGCATTTTACTGCCTGCATCATTATGCACTTCGTGCGTTTTTGGTGGGAAAAATTTGGATGAACTGTTTATCACTACGGCCAGATTCGGCATAAGCGAGGATGAGTTATCCAAGCAGCCGCATGCCGGAGGATTGTTCAGAGTAAAAACAAATGTGAAAGGAGCCCCCACCTATGCATTTAAAGGTTAGTTATTAGACTCTTAGAAAAATTTGTCGTCAAATTGTATCGTGATTTTGCAACTAATGAAAGCAAAGTCACTGAGAAGCGTGTATAAGGGAACGGAAGAAGGATTTCATTAATAATTTCCGAGAGGGGAAGATATAAATGGGCTTAAAGAAATTAATATTAATATCAATAATCTGTGTTTTGGGTGTAATACTCTCAATCGCAGGTCCTGTTATGCTTGTAATGGCGGAGGATGGAAATAATACGGTTGGGGATAATGACAGGAATAGTGTGAAACCTATAGATTGGTCACGTTTTACAAACGGACTTCCTGAGGATGAATCGTCACTACGTATGGAAAATATTCTTTTGAACGCAGTTAAATATAACTTAACAGTGTGGTATGAAGAGAATTTTGGTTCACAAACAGGTGGCTATCTTGATTTAGGAGGAGTGGGAGAAGGAAATATTAGACCCCCCGCAAGTGCAGCTTTAGGTATAGCAACTGCCATTAAACTAGGGATATATGATGCTTCATTCGTCGGTATTTCTAAGGAGGAAGCTGTTAACCGGGCTATAAAAATCATAAAATCTGCAGCTTATTACCATAAAGTAAATTCCCCTGGAGGCTGGGGTGATGCTTGGCAAAGTGCTTTATGGGCAAATCTAGTAGGTACTTCAGGATGGTTAATGTGGGATGATTTATCAACAACTGATCGGGAATATGTCAGAAAAATGGTAGAGTACGAGGCAAATAGATTTATAACCTATGAAGTTCCTTATTATATGGATGAATCAGGCAATATAAAGTATCCAGGAGATACCAAAGCTGAAGAGAATGCATGGAATTCAGGCATATTACAACTTGCAACATCTATGATGCCAAGTCATGTTAACTGGAATGGCTGGATGGATAAAAATATTGAACTTATGATTTCATCTTATGCCCGACCACATGACCTTAATAATACCGAGATTCTACATGGAAAACAAGTTAAAGAATGGCTCAATGGAACAAATGCATATGATGACGGTACAGTTATCAATCACTCAAGAATACATCCAGATTATATGACTTCTATAGGTCAAATTATTAACGCACCCGTACTATACACTCTTGCTGAAATGGCTACACCTAAGGCAGCATTTTTTAACGCTGATATTGTATATAATTCATTGGTAGACCTTAAATTTGATAGTCCGCCTTATAATGCACCTGGAGGAACAATATATATCGATGATTCTCCGGATATATACTATCCACAGGGAAATGACTGGGGAACTCACCGGCGTATGAACTTTGCTATGATGGACACATATGCAGATGCTTTTGGTTTTGATAACTTAGTCACACAGAAAGCTGATTATTGGGAAAACTACCATGCACAAATGGTTTTAGATATGCAAAACAGGCATGACGATGGAAGAACATACTCAGCATCTTCAGAGGATACTTACTCCGGAAGGGAACAGTGGGTCGCATTATTAGCTGCAAGAGCTTATCAAGCTAAGTGGATAAAACATCAAAATAAATATATACTCACGAATGATTCTTATTTTGGTTCATTACCGGAATCATGGGAACAACAAACAATAGGTGGTGCATCAGGCTACAGTGATTATTCGGGCGATACCTTTAGTATCGAAAGCACAGGACATGTAGGAGGTATTAATGATAGCTTTAAATATGCTTATAAACAAGTGTATGGTGATGCAACCATTATAGCGAGATTGAATTCACTAGAAAGTACAAGTGAAAATGCAACAGCTGGCATCATGATTAGAAAAAGTTTGGATCAAGACGCTCAGAATGTCTATGTTAGTTATACAGCTTCAGGTGATATTAGTATAAGTTATCGGAACGAAAAAGGTGAAGAGACTCATACTGAAACACCAATAGAATTTGGTCAGGATATCCCGGTCTGGTTTAAACTTGAAAAGGTCGGAAATACCATAAACGGATATTATTCCACTGATGGAGCCGAATGGAATCTTATCACAACTCAAGTTATATCAATGGATAATATTAGTAATGATAGTTACATTGGAATTGTAACCGTTCCTGGCAGTCTTTCTCAGGCTTCTGAGGCGGTATTTGAAAATGTACAAATCAATGCCCCGGATAACTTAGGGTATGTTTTTTCAAATCAAACAAATACTGCTTTTCCAGGAGAAACAATAAATGTAAGTGTTACCTTGTTTAATACAACAGAACATGATATTACTGTTCAAAGCAGCATAGACTTACGAGAGGGATTTGATACAAGTCAGAACAGCCAAGAAGTGACGATACCTGGAAATGAAACTGTAAATTTGTCTTACGACATAGAAGTATTACCAGGTATTGATAGCGGCAAATATGTCATACCAATAAACATCTCTTACGGACAGGGCGAAGTAATAAACTTACAGTCTGAAGTAGTAGTAAGACTAGCACCCAATGCTACCCTCTTTGAGGAAGACTTTGAAGATTTTAATGAAAATACCTGGACAGTTGAATCAGGTGAATGGGCAACAACTTTAGAGGATGGAAGCACTGTTTATGAAGGGTCAAGCAATGCTGCTGCCTTGAGTGTAGCTGGTGATCGTGATTGGAGTGATTATATCATTTCAGTTGATATGAAACCTATTATGAGAACTGCGCCAGCTAATCTGAGTTCAGGGATAATATTTAGATATAATGGCACAGGAAATTTCTATCACTTCAGGTTATCTAATAATGCTGGTAGGACAGTTGCCGAACTTTACAAGTGGGAAAACGGAGTAGCTAAACTTCTTAAAGAAATTGATTATAATTTTACTCAAGGAACCTGGTATGAGCTAAAAATTGATGTTCAAGGAGAACAAATAGATGGTTATGTAAATGATGAGCTATTAATCAGTATAATTGATGAAGGAACTTCTTTGATGAAAGGTGGAATTGGATTTAGAACTTATCATGAACAAACTGTATTTGATAATCTATTAGTCATGGGATGGAGTGATGAAGTAGATGATCCAGCTGTTTTAGATGATGTCAGCTTAAGTGCGGATCAGACAGAGTTGAATCCCGGAGAAAGTACTGTCTTATCTGTCAGTGGTTTGATGAATGACGGAACAGAAGCGGACTTAAGCGGAGCGGACATTGAATATGCAAGCAGTCACCCCGATATCGTTGAAATCGATGCTGAAGGCCGGATCACACTGGCGGAAGAAGTCCAAGATGTCCGATCATTTGAAGTATGGTCGGAAGTAACGCTGGCCGGTATCACTGTCACATCCAATATCGTTGAGTTTGACGTAGCAGTGAGTATTCCGCTTATACGTGACACCCTTGAATACTATAAGGATATGAATGCCTTACAAACGCCACTTTATAAACAGTTGAGCAACCGACTGGATCAGGTGGAGCATCACAAAGATCATGGACGTGACAATGCCGCCGTTAAACATATGCAAGATTTTCAGAAACATTTGTATAAACGGGGCATGCAAAAATATATTTCAGAAGAAGCAAGAGACATACTAGATGCTGATGCACAGGTAATCATAGACCGTTGGTCTGAAGAAAAATTTTATAAAAATGAGGAGAACAAACTCATGTTTCTCCTAACGAAGACCTTCCATTTCGGAAGGTCTTTTTTCCCGTCTTGAGACATATACTTTCCGGTTGGGGCGTTCTTAATAGGGTACCCAATTAACTTAATAAGTAATGTTTAAGAGTGAATAGGGTCATATCAAACCCCGATTGATAAAAATGATTAAACAGCCTGATAGCCGTATTTTTATAAAGGAGTTTTTTTTAAGTGCTGTGGCATGTTTTAGTTAAGTCCTTATAATTGTGTAAAATGGATTCCTTAAAAATAAAGGAGCCAATTTCAAAATCCTCGGTTAGAATGGAGTTGTCGGAAATACCATTCTGGAGAGGAGAATTTTGAAATGGCTCAATACCAGATTACCGTAGATCAAGAACTTTTGCAGCAACTTTTTTTAGGACATTCAAAAGACGCTGGTGTAGCGAAATTACTGGAATCGGTATTAAACCAAATTCTCCAAGCGCAGGTGACCGAACAGCTGGCAGCTGAACGCTATGAACGCACGGATTCCCGTCAAGGCTATCGCAATGGATCCTATCCTCATCAATTAACCACTCGGGTGGGGACCATTACGTTACGTGTTCCACGGATTCGAAACGGTCAGTTCTCCACTGAACTGTTTGCCCGTTACCAACGGAGCGAGCAAGCTTTGGTGTTGGCTTTGATGGAAATGGTCGTGAATGGGGTTTCCACACGTAAAGTGACTCAGATTACCGAAGAGCTTTGCGGCACTCATTTTTCCAAGTCCACCGTTTCAGACCTGTGCAAAAGGCTTGATCCTATTGTGGAGGCTTGGAATTATTGTCCGCTTTCAGACCGCCGGTTCCCGTTTGTGCTGGTGGATGCCTTGTACCTCAAAGTCCGTGAGGATGGCCGGGTACGGTCCAGAGGAGTGATGATAGGAATCGGTGTCAACACAGACGGTTACCGGGAAGTCTTGGGGATCATGACCGGTGACACGGAATCGGAAGCCAGCTGGAGCGAATTTTTCAGTTGGTTAAAACAACGTGGTCTTGGTGGTGTCGATTTGATCACCTCTGATGACCATGGCGGTTTAGTCCGTGCCATTCGTCACCATTTCCAAGGGGTCACCTGGCAACGCTGTCAAACCCATTTGATGCGTAATATTCTGGATGCCACACCAAAAGCGCTGAGAGACGAAGTTCATCGCCATGTCCGTGGCATCCTGGATGCAGCGGATATCGAAACAGCCAGAATGCTTTTGAACGAAACGCTGAAAGTCTTTGAAGAGAAAGCGCCTAAAGCCATGCGTATTTTGGAAAACGGGTTTGATGATGCCACCGCCGTTTTGGCTTTCCCTGAGAAGTACCGTAAGCGACTGCGTACCACCAACAGCGTCGAGCGGTTGAACGAAGAAATCCGCAGACGGGAACGTGTGATTCGCATTTTTCCCAACCGCCAATCGGTGATTCGTCTGTTGGGGGCCTTACTCATGGAACAGGATGAGAAGTGGGCCAGTGGTCGGAAATACCTCGATATGGAAGATTACTTCACCTGGCGCAAAAGCCATTCAGCAAAAACACATAGTAAGGTGACACGCATCATGTAGGCAGCTTATCTAACCGAGGAGCTTTTTACACACAATTTTGGACTTGATCTAAAGAAAGAGAAGAACCATCCAGCCATTCTACTTATTTCAATACACCAAAATACTTTTCCAATTTTTTTAAATTATCAGGGAGAGGCTTTCTTGCGTCCTTTTCCCAGTTTCTAATGCTCCTTTCATTAACACCCAAATATTTTGCCGCATCACTTAAGGTATGAGCATGATACAGTCGAGCCTTTTTCAACTTTTGGCCGATTGTCTTTTCTGGGAGTTTGTCGTAACATCCTAAGTACCAAATAGGTTTACTCAATACTTTGGCTAGCTTTTTGACAGTTTTTGGTTTAGGAATCTTTACAAACCCTCTTTCAATGTGGGAAATTTCTTCCGGAGTAAGTCCAGCGAGCTCTGCCAGTTCATACAGATATAGATTCTTGTCCAAGCGGGCTTTTCTGATTCTTTTGCCGGGAGACTCTTCTTCAAGATGGGAATATAGTTTTTCAAGTGGTGTATGTTCCCGCTTTATCACGTAATTTCCATAGGACTGGCTTACACGCTTGTCCGTGCGGATATTTTGGTTCGCCAGCCGACACGTGCACGTGTACGCCGCACCAAATACAACGTTACCGCTCCAAATTGTCCGGCCCTTTACTTGACCGGATCGACATCCACATCGAGGTGCCAAAAGTCGACTATCAGACGCTGATGGACACAGGACCAAATGAGTCATCGGAGACGATACGGGAACGGGTCAACCGTGTGCACGCTCTGCAGATGCAGCGGTACAAGCGGGAATCTTTTTCAACAAATGCCACGATGCACCCGAAGGCGATCCGCCGGTATTGCCAGTTGACGAAGCCGTCGCGTGAGTTGTTGGCCCAATCGTTCGACACACTCGGATTGAGCGCCCGCGCCCACGACCGCATACTGAAAGTCGCGAGGACGATTGCCGATTTGGAAGGTGCAGAACGGATCGATACACCGCACATCGCTGAGGCGATCCAATACCGCAGCTTGGACCGGAAATATTGGGATTCTTTGGGATGATTTTGGTTAAAACAGCGAAGGCTCAAGGATGTTGATTGGATCGCTTCTGATGCCCGTGGCGGGTTTAGTCCGTGGCATTCGCCAACACTTTTAGGAGGACCTGGCCACGCTGGTCAGACCGATTTGTTGTGCGCTCAACTTTTTGGATGCTACATTAAAGATGTTGAGAGATGACGTCCATCGCCATGTCCGTCGATACTGGAAGCGGCCGACAGTCAAACAACCCGATTACTGCTTAACGATACTCTGGAAGCATTTGTTAAGAAAGCGCCTAAAGCGATGCGCATCCTGAAAAACGGGTTTGGATAATGCGACGGCAGTTTTGGTTTTGCCTGAGAAAGTGCCGTTAGCAACTTCGTCCATCTACATGATCATTAAGGTGGGGTGCAATCTCTTTTTACCGCCGGCACATTTCGCTCGTTGGGAAGCATTACTGTTCAATTCAACAAAGTGTTCGTCATATCCCTCCAACGGCAAAATTTTCTTGGCATCAAGTCTAAACACTATTGAGGGATCGGGACTCTTTCCCTCATTATTTTGTGGGAATAATCCTTTACCCTTCCTTCGTAAACCAGTTGAAAATCTGCCAAAAAAGGCAATTCATGCGGTTGAATAAGGGATAAATCCTTTTCCGGGCGAATGAGGTCGCCTTGCTTTAAGATGGATGCGACAAACTGAGAGCAGAAGAAAGCATTCTTTCTTTTTATTGGCATATTCAACATGACACCAAAGATTCCTAACAAATTATAGTGATATCGTTCCTTTCGGGCTGCAATTTCTTGAATACAGGATTTTAGTTTGTAAAATTGCTCCTCTCGAACAGATAAAGAATAGATGGCACAATCGGCTTGCATAAACAACCTCGAATACATATCTTCGCATACAAATCCGCCAATAAGTGGGTTCCTCGGATTTTTTCTTCCAAAACTATAAACCGTTGATAGTTCTTCATCAAAGGCGATAGAAGCATGATTATAAGGCTTTTTCGTATAAAATTTGATTAACCTGAATTATTCATATAGCTGAACTTAAAATATCAAAAAGCGCGTCATACCAGGCCATTAAAAGCATTCCACCTTTTCACCCAATGGGTGAAAAATAGAAATGGAGCCCACCTTTGGTATTGTAAAAGTGACCAAAACCAATACAAACCAAGGAGGCTCCCTTATGCATAGTGTAAACGAGCAGACCATGCATTTCAACAAAAGTGTGAAAGTCAATTTTGAAGGTGGAAACCTGACCTCAGATGCCGGTTGGTTACTGTATAAAGAATTTGATGAAAAAATCGGGCTCAGTCAAGCGATCACGGATCACCTCAATGTGAATGATCCAAACCGTCATCACATCCATTTTAACGATGACGTCATCATCCAAAAGATCTATCAGCACATTGCCGGGTATCATGCGGATGATCATGCCGATGAATTACGTCATGAACCTGTGTTGACCACCATTTTGGGTAAAGAAGTCCTGGCTTCTCAACCGACCATTTCCCGGCTAAATCAGAAATTGGATAAGGAAACGATGAAGCAGTTGCAATCGGTCAATTCACTGATGCAAAAACGAGTCGATATCATCCAACCCAAGGAAAACATCATGATGGATCTGGACTCGACCAACTTGGCCGCCTATGGTGAACAGCATGGATCCGCCTTTAACACGCATTATCAAGCCCAGGGTTACCATCCCCTGATGATGTTTGATGGACTGACTGGAGATTGTCTCAAAGCAGAACTGCGCGCTGGTCATGTGTACACATCCCGGCAAGTCGTCCGCTTTGTCGGCCCTGAAATCAAGCGATATCGGAAGCAAAGTCCATGGGCAACGCTATGCATACGCGGGGACAGCGGTTTTGCCATCCCGGCTCTCTATCAATTGGCGGAAACGCATGATGTCCACTATGTGATCCGTTTAAAAGCAAACAACGTGTTGAAACAAAAAGCACAGCCATTTGAAGATGAACTCTGGAAACAGTTTGATCTGAACACGACAGAAGCTAAGGTGTTTTACACATCATTTGACTACCAGGCACGTGCTTGGGATAAGCCGCGTCGTGTGGTGGTCAAGATGGAGAAACCGGAAGGTGAGCTTTTCTTCACCTACACCTTCATCGTGACCAACATGGGGCTCTCACCCAAAAACATCGTCAAGCTTTATGCGAACCGTGGCACGATGGAAAACTTTATCAAAGAAGCCAAGAACGGCTTTGCTTTCGATCAGATGAGCAGTCCATCGTTTTACAGCAACGCCACAAAGCTGCAACTCATGGTGCTCGCCTATAACTTCAACAACTGGTTTCGTCGACTGTGTCTACCCAGAACGATGAACAAAAATCGTATCGATAACATCCGTTTGAAGTTGCTTAAGATCGCGGGAAAGCTGGTTCGTTCAGGCAGATATCTGACATTTAAACTGTGCAGCAGTTGTCTGTATCAAAAGGCTTATTGGCAGACTTTACGAACCATCCATCACCTCCCACGGTTTGGTTGAATGAGATGATATTAGAAAAGTCAATCTCATAGCATTCACATTGACCACAGGATCAGTGTGCCCTTTTACAGCCGATTATGAAAGCTAGCGTATGACTTCCTGCTGTTTTTCCAGTAGATTAGGTAATATATTTGAGAAAACATCTAGGGAAACCAAAAACTTACAAAAATCAGGCTTGAAACTGGTTTTTAAAACATTTGAGACGCGGTTATGAATAATTCAGGATAAAGATAATGTGCTATAATAATAGTGTTATGTATTTTCGGATTAATCAGCAAAAAACAAGGACGGTTCCATCCGTCAATATGTACAAATTTGCCGCACCTACCGTGTCGAAAACAAGGTTCGCCAAGAGACCCTCTGTAATCTGGGGAGGTTGGAAAATCTTACAGAGGATGGCTCCATCGATACGATGATCGAGGGACTTGCCAAATTCTCGGAACGTTATTTCGACCGTATTCATGGTCAGGGGGCTTCCTCTACCGTTTCCATGAAATGGACAAAAGAGTTTGGATCGGTCTATTTGTTTCGGAAAATATGGGACAAGATTGGTTTGGGCCGTTTATTGCAAAAACTCATGAATGATGCCGAAGTGGCCTCCTGTTATGACGAGGCGATCTTTGCCATGGTATTGAATCGGTTGATGGATCCAAACAGCAAGTACCGATTGTTCAAAAAGTGGGTCCAAACGGTTGAAGGTCTTTCCGACATAAAGCTTCATCACTATTACAGAGCATTGGATTTTTTAAGTGAACGAAAAGAACAAATTGAAAATCAGCTTTATGGACGGTTAACGGATTTGATGTCCTTGGATGTAGATATTGTCTTTTATGATACCACCAGCAGCTATTTCGAAGGGGAACATGCAGATGAGGAAATCGCTGGTTACGGTTTTTCAAAGGATCACCGCGGAGACCGCAAACAAGTGGTCATCGGTCTTTTGATGACCAAACAAGGGATTCCGATCGAACATCAGGTGTTTCCTGGAAACATGCATGACACGAAAACTTTTTCACTGGTCATTGAGGACATCAAAAAACGTTACCCAATTGACAAGGTCATCCTTGTCGGGGATCGTGGCATGGTGAGCGAAAAGAATCTGGAACAAATCAAAGATTTGGGTATGCAATACATTGTCGGTGTGAAATTACGCAAATCCAAAAAGGCACAGGAACTCCTGTCCATCCGTGGACCGTATAAAAAGGTGCGTGAAAACCTAAAGGTGAAATCAAAACAGATGGATGGTGAGCAGTATGTCCTCTGTTATAATCCTGACGCAGAAGCACGCGACCGCCTGACAAGGGACTTGGTGCTGGAGAAGCTACAAGACAAGCTGGAGAAATTAGGGCCCTCCGGATTAGTGAAAAACCGAGCCTACTCCAAGTTCCTGACAGTGGAAAAAGCATCGGCGAAAATTGATGAAGTCAAGGTGGCGGAGGACGCCAAATTTGATGGAAAGTATGCGATACGGACCAACACCAACCTTTCGGATGAAGAGGTGGCTTTAGCATACAAGGAATTATGGCGGGTGGAGCAGGCCTTTCGGAACTTGAAAACCGGGCTTGAATTACGCCCGATGTACCACCGGAATGAAAGCCGGATTCGTGGTCATATCCTGGTCTGCTTCCTGGCGCTTGTCCTGGAGTCCTATCTAGCGTACAAACTGAAAGAGACCGGGTGCAGGAAAAGCGTGAAGGATGTTTTGTATGATGTAAGCCAAATCAAGGCTTCTCTCATCACCGTCAATGGAGAGGATCAAATGGTACGAACGGAGCTGCAAGGAGAAGCCAATGCCGCATTTGTGGCGATTGGTACCCAAGCGCCGCCAAGGGTTCTTGTGAATACGCATAACACTAAATAATGTAGTGTTATGCGATGGAAACAAAGCTTGAAATCGTAGTGGTTTCAGGCTTTTCAGTGATGTGCCGTGTCAAACTTGAGTCAAGAACTACGCAAACGGCATAAACCTGTTCGGAGTGCTGATGGTTTTTGCGAACTTTATTTGACACGAACCAACCTTATGAACCTTGAGGTTGACCTCTTATTTCGAAGTCGAACCCCATGAAGCACCTGACGACGCTTCGTCAACAGGGTTATTCGAAAGATAAACGACTGGATCTACTTCAGGTTGTCATCGGAATGGCCGTGACTCGCGAAGGGATCCCCATCCGCTGCTGGGTATGGTCGGGTCACACAGCGGATATGAATGTTGTCGAAGAAATAACTTGACATAGTATTAAAAATATAAAAAATACATAAAGGGAGGAATTTTGAATTTAACACAGAATCACTACTGTTGCATAAAACTTGGCAATTACTTGATTGAATATTCAGTTATCCATATTTCATCTAATAGGGCTAAAAAGACAAATACCGCATAAAAGGTGGTGCTGCCCATTTGGTAATATTATACAGTTAGTCCTAGAGTGACAACGACAAACACGCTTATGTCGAGAGTTTTCTCTTTCGCCTCATCGAACGAAATTGGATGCGGTGAAACCATTTTTCATAGGATTTCCAAAGAAAAGATTTTAACCATGGTTTTAATTGCAAGATGGACTGCTTCGCTTTGGTCTCCATTTGCACGAGAACAAGCAGACAGTAGGCGATGAGTGCCATGAAAATCTGGTTTTGGATGGCTTCCTCACTCGTTCCGAAAAAGGTTTTGATTCGCACGTGTTGCTTAAGCCACTTGAAAAACAGCTCGATCGCCCAACGCGAACGATAGATGTCACCGATTTCTTCGGCGCTCAGGTCAAAACGATTGGTCACAAGGCGAATGACATTGCCTTTCGAATCAACGGTTTCAATGAGCCGGAATACATTTTCCGTTCGTTTCTGAGGGGTACCGATGACGACCATCGAATCTGACATAATGGGGCTTTCTTCCGCGACGGAAAACGTTTCAAGGGTGCGGATCACCGCGTTTTTCTTCAGACGCGAAGCGAAGAAAATCCCTTTATCACAATAGCGGTCAAATCTCTTGTAGTCGACATAACCGCGATCAAAAACGTACATCGCTTCTTTTTCGTCTATGAGAACCTCCAATTGGGTACGGTCGTGGATGTTAGCCGGTGTAACGATGGCCTTTTCCGGATAGACCGTTCCTTTGTCCATAAAGACAAGGCGTAAGTGTAATTTGACACCGGCCTTCGTCTTGCGAAAAGTGGCCCATTTATAGCGGCTTAAACTTAAAGGAATGGTGCTGGAGTCAATGATTTTGACCGGTAGATCCACCCGTTTCTTGCCTTGTTTGTGCCGATGGATTTGCTGAACGAGATGAAGAAACACATTGGCCATCAGCGATGGATCCACTTCCCTATTCTTTCGAGACAATTGGGAAGCGCTAATCCCATCGAGTCCGAGTGCCTGCCCCAAATCTTCATCGAGTACGGCATCCGAAATTGCGCGTAAACTCTCTTCTTCCTGAAGATGTGCATACAGGAAAAGCATCAGATAAGCCTTTGTCGTGAGCTTCTTGGTGTATTTGTCCTGATTGGTGGCGGCAACTTGTTTTTCAAAATGGGAAAAATTAATGGGTGCCACCCATTTACCAAATGATGAAATCAGTGTATTCTTGTCCATAACGGTATCCTTTATGTTGGATTTGGACAGGAACCACCCTGTACATCCATTGTAAAGGATTTTTTTGTCAGTTGGACAAAATAAATGTGAACATTGAGGGTATTATGAATCATCGGATTTAATTAATGCAACGCTAGTGCTCCAAGACACACGCTGGTGAAAGTATTCCGCGGGAATATAAAGAATTATTAAATAAAAAAGCCAAGCATGATTGGATAGAAAACACACTAATCATTTCTATTTTCATTCTAATGGTTTTTAAACCGTGGTAATTGAAAAATAATCGGAGTTGAAATGCGTTATGCAATCAACAAGCTGCTGCTGATGCCTGCAATGAATCCGTCGATACAGAAAGAGACCGTCAAAGTCAGCTCATTTCGCCCAGATTGCACTTTTACTTATTCGTCGCGGGTTCGTCCCTCCGTCCGCACCACTAAAAAACATTGATACTGCGCGGTTTACCGATTTCAAGGAACCGCGCTTTTATCATGCCTATTGGTGGTACATCGGCCGAAGGGATAAGGTGGATTTCAGCTTCCGAAACCCCGCTTCTACCTCGATCAGCTGCTTATAGCCTAAGGCGACATCTTCGGCGGATAGGGTATCATCCGATGTACGAATAAGGTATTTGCCATCGTAACGCTCGGCATCCCGAATCGCTTGTTTGTTCAGTTTCAGTTGGCCGTCTTTTAATTGGCGCAAATACCGGCCATAGACTTGATGAGACCGAAGGGCACATACCGCTTTTGTGTGCTGTTTGTCCGGTAATTGGCGGAGATTTTCCAGTTCCCGGGTCAAATCCTCGATGATCTTGTCGCGGTGTTTTTTCTCTTTTTCCGCTTCTTTCGGATTGTAGACGAGCACCAAGCGTTTGCGGGCTTCACCGATGTCTTTCACTTTCAGTTTGTTGCGAACGGTTTGATAGCGCCCTTTGCGCGCCAGTGCTTCTTGTGTGGTCGATTAACCGGATCGCATCCGTTCCCACACGATGTAATGACCACCGGCACGTTGGAGAAAACGGAGGTTGGCTTCGGAAGAAAAGCCGCGATCCATGACACTGATGACACGGCCGAGTTTCCAACCGACTAAGTCCTTTTTAACTTCTTCGACGACAGTGACATCCACCGTGTCCTGTGGATACATTCCTGTAACGGGGGAATTGTGGATAACAAGGATCTAAAAAATGTGCCCATTACTGTCGAACTTGAGTGATAGGTTTGCAGAGTTTCCAGTACTTCGGATATCGGTTCAATTTTCCGGTTTATCGACTCAAGTATTCAATGTCTTCTTTTCGTTCCCTCAGTGGCGGGAGCTGAATATGGATGACGTTTAAACGGTGGTACAAATCTTCCCGAAACTTTGTTAACGGGAACCCGGTAAAAAAAGGTGGATTATTAAACGGGTAAATATAAAATTTATCACTTCCACTATATCGTCTACTCAGTCGATGCAGTATTTTGCTGTAGGGTATTATATCCTACAAGTTCAATTATTCTCTTAGGTGAAGGAATTATTAATTGTATTACTGGAACAATCATTTTTAACCTTTTTGGTATAATCGGAGGGTTTACTGGTGCTTTTCTACTCACAAAATGGGGATGAGTAAATTAGCGATTATAGGTTACAGAATAGTTGCCATGAGTTTAATAATAGTGATAGGGTTGGCAATTGATCACTCTTCCCTAATATGGGCAGCAATTCCACTTGCCACATTTATATTTGGGCATTCTATGGGTCCGGGAGCTCAAGGGAAAACAATGGCTGCACTATCTTATCCAACTGAACTTCGTGGAGCAATTGTGCCGATCATTGGATTATTGTCTGTTATAAAATGGGATCCTACAGAAATGGACGTTGAAATTGAAGTTATTGATAAGATGATTCCTTTTGATTAAGGAAAGAGACTGGGAATTGTATAATATTGATGATGATAGAATAGTAATGAATAACTCAGCTGATCAGTCCCGCAGATACTGTTAAACAATTGAAAAAAATTGAGAATAGAGGCTCTCCGGCGTTTTCTTAGATGGATGTGTCGATCTAGTCAATTTAGTGTATTTAGGTTGGTATCACCTTATTAAAGATTTTTCGAAAAATAATTCATATTAATTTCAAATCCTATTCTTAGAATGTTTTGGATTCGGATTACTCGCTTTTTAAGGCGAGAACTTTTTAGAAAACCATTTTACACAATTATACGTGGAGGAGATGCACATCAATATTCGTCATCTTGAAATATTCTGCCTTGTCGTTGAAGAGGGTAGCATCAGTCAGGCTGCCAGAAGGGCTTACCTCTCGCAACCCGCTGTCACACGGCAAATCAGACAACTGGAAGTCCATTACGGTACGCCGCTGTTTGATCGTACTGACGGAAAACTTGCAGTGACAAAGGCAGGAAAAACTCTTTATCAGTACGCAAAAACGATTACAACTGATTTCAGAAACTCAGAAGAAGCCATTCGACGCCTTGCAGGAAAAATAGAACCTCACCTAAAAATTGGGGCTTCTTTAACGATCGGTGAATATTTATTACCCGAAATACTTGGCCGGTTCAAACGAGTGAATCCTCATATAAAATTGTCCTTAAAGATTGGCAACACTCCCGCCATGTTAGAAGCGTTGACGATGAATCACATTCACATCGCCCTTGTCGAAGGTGTCGTTGAGGATAATTATTTTGATGTAAGTAAATTCGCTGAAGATGAGCTTATCCTCGTCTGCTCTTCCGAACATCCATGGGAGAAGAAACAGGAGATTTATTTAAAGGAACTGCTTCACGAACGAATGATTTGGCGTGAAGAAGATTCCGGGACACGAAAAATCATAGAAAATGTATTCAAACAGCACAATATGCTGGATAAAATAGAAAATTACATGGAGCTCGGTAGTACACAAGCTATTAAAGCGGCTGTTGAAGCGAACCTCGGCATTAGTATTTTACCGAAAATGTCTGTTGAGAAGGAATTAAAATCAGGCACCCTACACAGAGTAAAAATTGAACAATTAAGGCTTAAACGCGATTTGTGGCTGGTGACAAAATCGAGCCGCTTCGAATATGCGGAACTGGACAAGCTTATTGCATTCATACAAAGCTACGACAGGCCATAACGTTTGATTATACCGTATACAAATATAGTATTTTACCTTATGAAGGTGATTTGCTAATGTTGATTATGATTCCATCAACATAAATGAGGTCTTTTTCATGGATTTATTTACATGTTTTCTTCTCTTAATCATTGGCCTGTTTGCTGGGGATATGGCGTGATCGTCGGCGCTGGCGGCGGATTTATTTTCGTTCCAGCACTGCTCATTCTCTTTAACATGACACCGCAAATAGCGGCAGGTACAGGATTGGTAATCGTGCTGTTAAATTCACTTTTCGGCACAATAGGGTATGTGAAACAGAAGAGAATCGACTATAAACTCGGCCTCGTTCTTACCTTAGGAGCTGTTCCCGGTACATTTCTCGGAATTCAGCTATCTCGAATGGTTTCTGATGGATTGTTTCACGTTGCGTTCGCGGTTATGTTGATTGCGCTTGGAATGTTTTTATTCATCAAAAACAGGCCTGGCCGCACAGTACACGGAGCTCAGTTTGAAACAGCCGCAGCGTCGGAACCACTTTCACGCGCGTTCCCGGCTTCTCATAAATCATTCATCGGATTATTAATTCTCGGGCTCGTATTAGGTATCATTTCCAACTTTTTTGGCATTGGAGGCGGATGGTTGCTAGTTCCTATCTTAATTTACTTGTTTAAAGTACCGCCACATCAGGCAACCGCGACTTCTCTCTTCTCACTCAGCTTATACGCCTCCATGGGTGTTGGGCTACAAATATTTTATCAACACATTGATTGGATGGCTGTCCTTTGGGGAGGCATTGGTGTCATGCTCGGAGCTCAACTAGGTGTATTAATCTCCAATAAGTTGCCTGGCAACGTCATTATCCAGATGCTATCCGTATTATTAATCGGTGTCGGCCTCAACCTCATCGTGACATAAAGGAGGAATCTGATATGTCTCATAAAAAGAAACCGAGTTGTTGTGCAGCAAGTCGTCCCATTTCAACAAAAGCAGCAACGCTAGTTGAACACTCTCGGCTGGAGAATGTCCAAAAAAGAGACCAAATACTAATGATATGATTTACCTGTCAGGTGGAGAGTTTTTAATGGGGTCAAACCATCCGGAAGCGTTCCCGGAAGATGGTGAAGGTCCCGTCCGCAAAGTGAAAGTCGACCCTTTTTATATAGACAGTTGTACAGTGACGAATGCTCAATTTGCGGAGTTTGTAGCGGATACCGGGTATAAGACGGAAGCAGAACAGTTTGGGTGGTCGTATGTCTTCTACTCTTTTGTATCTGAGAAAACGAGAAAATACGTAATAGATAGCGTAAGGGGGCTTCCATGGTGGTTGGCCGTTGAAGGAGCCTGCTGGAAGTCACCGGAAGGCCCGTACTCATCAATTGAAGATCGCATGGATCACCCCGTTGTGCACGTCTCTTGGAACGATGCGGTCGCTTATTGCCAATGGGCAGGAAAACGCCTGCCGACAGAGGCAGAATGGGAGTTCGCTGCCCGTGGCGGACTTGAGCAAAAAACGTACCCGTGGGGAGATACTTTGAGACCGAATGGTGAACATCGTTGTAACATTTGGCAAGGGAAATTTCCGGAGAAAAACCACGCTTCTGACGGCTATTTAGGGACGGCACCTGCCAAGTCCTTTCCACCTAATGGGTACGGATTATACAACGTGTCGGGCAACGTTTGGGAGTGGTGCGCCGATTGGTTCAGTACCACCTTTCACATTGACGGACCACGGGACAACCCAAAGGGCCCTCCACAAGGAAAAACAAAAGTGATACGCGGCGGATCGTACCTCTGTCACCGTTCTTACTGTAATCGATACAGAGTATCCGCCCGCACATCCAATACACCTGACAGCTCAACGGGGCACATGGGGTTTCGATGCGCTGCTGATGCGTAAAAAAATAAATGCAGAAGAGATGCTTAATGCTTGCTTGATCCATAGTTTCAGGTGATAGCGGTTGTAGGTTTAGAGGGCGATCTGAAAATAGTCCACACCCTCCCGAATGAATGGTATGTTGTCCAAAGCCAAATTGATACATCCAAACAGCTGTTCATTCGCTCCACGGATGTGCGCTTGTTGTATCCTCTTTTCCACTTTACAGCATCTCTGGATTTAATCCGTATCAGTTCCTTTCTTTCCGTACTTCCCGCCTGAACGCTTTTAACACTGCATAACTCATAAAGAGCAACACGATGGTCAGTGGGAACGCGCTGACAATGATCGCTGTCTGCAATCCACTCAAACCGCCTGTCCCCATCAGAATGATCGCCGTTGCCGCTAAAAACAGTCCCCAACTGATCTTCACAAAATTAGGCGGGTTGAGACTGCCATTTGTCGTTTGCATCCCGAGCACAAATGTCGCTGAATCGGCCGACGTGATGAAAAACGTCGTGATCAAAAACAGAGAAATGACAGACATCGTGCCGCTCAAAGGCAGTTGTTGAAACGTATAAAATAAGGCCGTTTCCAATGATTGTGCCGCAATTTCAGTTCCTTGGTACAAATCAAAGTAAATACCTGTCCCACCGAACACAGAGAACCAAATGACACACACTGTGGTTGGCACAAGCAATACGGCAACCATAAATTCTCGGACAGTCCGCCCTTTCGACACGCGGGCAATAAACGTGCCGACAAACGGAGACCAGGCAATCCACCAGGCCATGAAAAAAATTGTCCAATTGCGCAGCCATTCCGCATTTTCCGCATTAAATGGCGCCATCCGCAGTGACATGCTCGGCAAATACTGAATGTATTCACCGACCGCAGTCGTGAATAAGTCGAGGATAAATCCCACCGGTCCCAACACGAAAAACAAACAGAACAGGATGACTGCCAACATCATATTGGCATTACTTAAATATTTGATACCGCGTTTGAGACCGGTAGCGGCTGACAAAATAAACAGAACCGTGGTCACGGCAATGATGATCAATTGTATCCAAAAAGCAGTGGGAATGCCGGTTAAGTAAGAAAGACCACTGTTAATTTGCGCCGCACCGAGACCGAGTGACGCCGCTACACCAAACACGGTCGCGAAGACAGCAACTAATTCCAATCGGTCCTTGAGTTTTTTTCCCGAGAAGTGGATACAACGTGGCACTGATCAAACCAGGCACCTTTTTTCTAAACTTGTAGTAAGCCAAAGACAGTCCGATAATGGCATAAATTGCCCAAGCATGCAGTCCCCAGTTGAGATGCGTGTACCGGAGCGCAAGTTTTGCTGCCTCAGGCGTTCCTCCGGGTCCATAAGGAGGATTGACAAAATGTGAAACCGGTTCAGATACACCATAAAACAAGAGGCCGATCCCCATACCGGCACTAAACAGCATGGCAATCCACGTCGGACGGCTGTATTCCGGCCGATCCTCGTCGTCGCCCAATTTGATTCTGCCGTATTTCGAAAAAACCAAAAACAGCGAGAGCAACATAAACCTGAATTATTCATAACCGCGTCTCAAATGTTTTAAAAACCAGTTTCAAGCCTGATTTTTGTAAGTTTTTGGTTTCCCTAGATGTTTTCTCAAATATATTACCTAATCTACTGGAAAAACAGCAGGAAGTCATACGCTAGCTTTCAAAATCGGCTGTAAAAGGGCACACTGATCCTGTGGTCAATGTGAATGCTATGAGATTGACTTTCCTAATATCATCTCATTCAACCAAGCCGTGGGAGGTGATGGATGGTTCGTAAAGTCTGCCAATAAGCCTTTTGATACAGACAACTGCTGCACAGTTTAAATGTCAGATATCTGCCTGAACGAACCAGCTTTCCCGCGATCTTAAGCAACTTCAAACGGATGTTGTCGATACGATTTTTGTTCATCGTTCTAGGTAGACACAGTCGACGAAACCAGTTGTTGAAGTTATAGGCGAGCACCATGAGTTGCAGCTTTGTGGCGTTGCTGTAAAACGATGGACTGCTCATCTGATCGAAAGCAAAGCCGTTCTTGGCTTCTTTGATAAAGTTTTCCATCGTGCCACGGTTCGCATAAAGCTTGACGATGTTTTTGGGTGAGAGCCCCATGTTGGTCACGATGAAGGTGTAGGTGAAGAAAAGCTCACCTTCCGGTTTCTCCATCTTGACCACCACACGACGCGGCTTATCCCAAGCACGTGCCTGGTAGTCAAATGATGTGTAAAACACCTTGGCTTCTGTCGTGTTCAGATCAAACTGTTTCCAGAGTTCATCTTCAAATGGCTGTGCTTTTTGTTTCAACACGTTGTTTGCTTTTAAACGGATCACATAGTGGACATCATGTGTTTCCGCCAATTGATAGAGAGCCGGGATGGCAAAACCGCTGTCCCCGCGTATGCATAGCGTTGCCCATGGACTTTGCTTCCGATATCGCTTGATTTCAGGGCCGACAAAGCGGACGACTTGCCGGGATGTGTACACATGACCAGCGCGCAGTTCTGCTTTGAGACAATCTCCAGTCAGTCCATCAAACATCATCAGGGGATGGTAACCCTGGGCTTGATAATGCGTGTTAAAGGCGGATCCATGCTGTTCACCATAGGCGGCCAAGTTGGTCGAGTCCAGATCCATCATGATGTTTTCCTTGGGTTGGATGATATCGACTCGTTTTTGCATCAGTGAATGGACCGATTGCAACTGCTTCATCGTTTCCTTATCCAATTTCTGATTTAGCCGGGAAATGGTCGGTTGAGAAGCCAGGACTTCTTTACCCAAAATGGTGGTCAACACAGGTTCATGACGTAATTCATCGGCATGATCATCCGCATGATACCCGGCAATGTGCTGATAGATCTTTTGGATGATGACGTCATCGTTAAAATGGATGTGATGACGGTTTGGATCATTCACATTGAGGTGATCCGTGATCGCTTGACTGAGCCCGATTTTTTCATCAAATTCTTTATACAGTAACCAACCGGCATCTGAGGTCAGGTTTCCACCTTCAAAATTGACTTTCACACTTTTGTTGAAATGCATGGTCTGCTCGTTTACACTATGCATAAGGGAGCCTCCTTGGTTTGTATTGGTTTTGGTCACTTTTACAATACCAAAGGTTGGGCTCCATTTCTATTTTTCACCCATTGGGTGAAAAGGTGGAATGCTTTTAATGGCCTGGTATGACGCGTTTTTTGATATTTTAAGTTCAGCTATATGAATAATTCAGGTTATAATATAAGCTATGGATATTACGACCCGATTTTGGTGATTTTTTGTTATCAGTTCTTATTAAGCAAATTTTTTACTTCTTCTATACTCAACTTTCTCACAGTAAATTGGATTTCTAAGCCTTACGGTTAATGGGTTTGTTGGTTGTTTCGAATACTTCTTGACATAAAAATTTGCAAAAAAAAACACCTCAACTTTTGGTATAGTTTAATTGTCCAGAAAAAACATTACCAAAAGCAGGTGAGGTGTCTCTTATTATGATAACGAATAACAGACTGAACAATCAACTACCAAAAGAAGTAAAAGCTATATTTGATGAACTTGAAATCTTAAAATATTTAAGGAAAGTGGGAATTAACAAGGGTTTCGGTTATTCCTGCGCCTATTTATTCCAGCTAGTTTTTAGTTTGGTTTTTGAAGGCAAAAATTTGTTTCGACTTCTTCAAAGTAAAAAAGCTAAAGATTTGCCGGAAAAAAACGCTATTTATCGCTTCTTAAATAACCCTCAATACAATTGGCGCAGGTTTTTACTTGTTTTGAGTACTTTCACCATTATGAAGGTAAGTAGTTTAACGAGACACGACCGTCCGAAAGTGCTGATCGTGGACGACTCATCTTATGAACGAAATCGCAGTAAAAAGGTTGAACTGCTTGCTCGCTGTTTCGATCATTCTTCTCAAAAAATGCGTTATTACAAAGGATTTCGTATGCTTACACTCGGCTGGTCAGATGGTGCTACATTTTTGCCTATTGATTTTGCTTTATTAAGCTCTACGAATTCCCAAATCAATGGGATTGATAACCGAATCGATAAGCGTACATCCGGTTATAAGCGGCGTGTCGAAGCTTTACAAAAAGCGCCGGAAGTTATTCCCAATATGATTAAACGGGCACTTTCTCAAGGAATCGATGCCTCATACGTTTTAATGGATACATGGTTTACCCAACAGCCTTTGATCAAGTCCATTGTGGATCAAGGGTTGGATGTTATTGGAATGGTGAAGGATACAAAACAAAGATATCAAGTGAACGGTGAATGGGTGAGCCTAAAAAAACTATACCAAACAGCTAAACCATCACAACATCAAAAGGGTATTTTGCGCTCTATTCACACAACGATGGCAAATGGCGTACCTGTTAAAGTGGTATTTATCCGTAATCGTAATAAAAAGAGACAGTGGCTAGCTATTTTGAGTACAGACTGTACTTTATCGGATCAAGAAATCATTCGTATTTATGGGATACGTTGGGATATTGAAGTATTCTTCAAAACAGTCAAATCCTTATTGAAACTCCAAAAAGAGTTCCAAGGAAGATCTTATGATTCCATGATCAGCCATACCACTATTGTGTTTACAAGGTACATTGTTTTGTCTTGGCAAAACCGAGTAAGTACAGATTATCGAACATTAGGCGGCATTTTTTATGAACTTTGTGATGAAATCGATGAACTAGATTGGGCCTTTGCACTTCAACTACTCATTGAAATTCTTGAAGATGCACTTCAAAATGTAAATCAAAAGATTAAAAAATTCATCGAAAGTCAATTACGTAAATGGATTGTAGTTTTGCCTAATTATATCAAGGCTTATTTACCAAAATTGAGCTGCGAAAGTTGAGTTCTATAGTAAAAGCCTCCTTCTTACTATGAATAATAAGATGGCAATTTGGGCATACAGGACGCAAATCATAAATAGGATTTACCTTGTAGTCATGTTTTATTTTTGATAAAGGTACAAGATGGTGGACATGGATTTTATTTTTACCTATAGGTCCATACACTTCCTCAAAGTCAAAACCACAAATTACACATTGGCTCCCATAATGTTCAATACATTTATTTCTAGCGGCTCTGTTTCTTTCATAACGGTTCACAAAAACCTGCTTAACTATTCCTTCTGACATTAAAGAAGCTTCATCATGTATAACCTCATCTAAATAAACATGCTCATCGTTAATTTCTTCATCCAAAAACCTTTCAAACGCCTTTACAAGTTCGGGTCGCATAATCCAAGGAAATTTCCCATTTTTGTTGTATCCTAAAAATGGGATATGCCACCATTTCGGTTTATCCTCATCCAATTTCGGAGGTTGAATTCCGGTTTTATAAACAATCCGCTTACTAAAACGACTGATTTGTGAGTTTATTGCTACATGATGGGGTAATTTTAACTGTGAAGCAATTTCAGATGCTGTCAGCTCATGGTTTTTGCTCTCAAAAACTACTTTTAGAATGTTAAAATCTACTTTAGTTGTTACTTCTTGGTCCGAAAGTATATTGACCCAATCTTCAGTGTTGAGTTCTAAAGGTAGATTGTAAAACATTCTTCCTCCTCCTTCCATTCCTCTATCTAATTGTTCACCCACAACAGTACTGTTCGTCCTCATTCGTATACAATTAAATACCTCCGTTTACAAAATTAACGTTTCGATTTCCGATACCCCGCCGCCTGCGCTTCTTCTTCGGTACAAAACATTTCTTCCGGATTCGTTACATCGTAAAATTGTCCGCCTGGTACATGATAAATCTTTTCGCCACTTGAGTTGATGTTCCCTTTAATTTTGGGATCATCGCAATCAGCACTAGCTTTTGCTGACGACGTATTCCCTGTATTCCCCTGGGTTTCTGACGTTTCGTTATAACCTTCCTCTGTTGCGTAGTTTTCTATGCTCCATATCCCAATTTCTTTCTGACGAGCTTTGCTCTCAATTTCCCTGAAGCGGTCAACATATTTCACATCCGGAGGGAAGATAGCTATTCTTGCTAATCCTTTTTCAAGCAACATTTCATTGAACATTTTATCGCCGATCCATACATAAGCTAGTACTCTCCCGTATTGATCACGTTCTGATACATCCAGTTCCAGCTCAACATCTTTTCCTTCCAGTGTTTCCTTTGCAAAATCGGAGGCTTCCGGACCGAATGGTTGTACGGGTTTCGACGGATGAACCGTCTCTGGTGTGTCGACAAGGATTAATCTTACGGTTTCTTCCTTGCCGTCGATGGTTGCTTTAAGTGTATCCCCATCCACGACCCGGACAACTGTGGCTGGTATAGTATTGTCAGGTACATTGTCATTGTTATCCTCTTCCGATGTGTCTGAATCAGAAGGTTCTTGTTCCTGTTCATCCAGGTCTTCCCCTACATCATTTTTCTCGGCCTGGTCTACATTTTGATCTTTCTCTTCTTCGATAGCTGTTTCCTGTTTTTCAATGTCGTTTTCAACTTTCTTCTGAACAACCTGTTAACACAACTGATAATGAGATAAATAACCCCAAAAACAAACTCATTGGCTTCCTGATCACGTCGAAATCCCCTCTCTTAACTTTTTATATTAGCATTTCACTTTGACGTCATATGGTCAGGAAACATATGTTCTATTTACTTTGGTGCCACAATTCTTCGACCGCCTCCATTTTATCTTCTTCCGTTGGTAGGGCATATCTGACGATCATCTTTGTCGAAGAATGTCCACTCATGGACTGGATCACAGCAATATCCTCATTATTCCGCACCAATCCGGTAATGAACGTATGCCTTAGCTGATGAGAGTGAACATCATGCTTTTCCAAAAGGTACTGGACGCTACGGACACTGATCCGCTGACCACGATTGCTCAGAAAAAGGGCTGGATGAGAGTCCGTGCGTTCGTCAAGGTATTTCTGCAACGCTCGGCGGGCTTCCTTGTTAAGAGGAACAATCCGTTCCTTGTTCCCTTTCCCTATTACCTTGACCGAGCCTTTCCGCTCTTTGATCTCCACGTCCGCTCTGTCCAGTGAAACCAATTCCGAAACACGCAATCCCGTGTTGAGTAGCATCTGGACGATAGCAAAATCTCTTTTGTTTCCTGAACGGTCCACTTCCCGGATGAGCCGGTTCCGCTCTACTTGGCTTAAACTCTTTGGAGCTTCCGTATAGTATGAAGGAGGTTGAACAACAGCAATATCCTCTATCGTTTCTTCTTTCCCTCTCCAACGGCTGTACTTTTTAATGGCGTTCCAGATTTTGTTGATGGTGGCCGCACTTTTCTTGTTAGCGACCAAGTAGTCAAGGTACTGCTGAACATCCGAGCGAGAGTACTCTTCCAAATCCGTTCCAGCCCCATGAAGCCAACGTTCGAACTGTTTTAACGCCTGTTCGTATGTTTTGACGGTTGTGTCCGATTTCCCTTTCAGCCCCTCTTTGACAAACCGATCAACCAATGGTATCCCCCTTTATTTTTGGTCTTAAGAAATTCTACGCAAAAATTTTAGTGAGATAATCACGTGTTTTTGGTTGCTTTGGATATGGTTACCAATACAATTATAGCGCAGAATTACAATTCTACGCTATAATTCTATGCAACAGAAATGAGTAATCCACGTCTCAACGATTCAAGCATACCACCTACAGCGTGATACCATGGTGGGTAAAGCTGGGGCTAGCGAAACAAACCAACCAACAAACCGCAGCAAGTGTTTAATAAAACCATCGATGTGTGTACCCGAGTTCGACAGTTACTAGACAAATAAAATGCCCGTCATCCCAATTCTGGACTAGGGTTTCGGGCATTTTATTTGTCTAGTAACTGTCGAACTCGGGTATACGATAAACGGTATAAAATTGGAGGTGAGGTGACATGATGCGCTGGAGAAATGTGCTCTTCGGTTTTATTATTTTGTTGCTCGTCGTCGGAGCGGTGGTCGTCAATCAGACAGGTGATGAAGAGACGGCGGGTCAGGAGGAGCAGCAAAGTACTGAACCGATTCAACCTGACCGAGATGTGAAACCACAGGAAGGGTTTGCCGCACCGGATTTTGAACTCGAGACATTAGCAGGAGACACGGTACGTCTATATGAAAATAACGGAAAGCCGTCGCTGATTAACTTTTGGGCTTCATGGTGTCCGCCGTGTAAGGTGGAAATGCCGCATTTGCAAGAAGCCTACGACCAGTATGGAGATGATGTGAATTTCCACATGGTGGACCTCGCGTTCAATGACAATTTTGACAATATGACCCAATATATTGAGGAAAACAATTACACGTTCCCTGTGCCTTTGGACGAAACAGGAGATGTCGCCATGACCTATCAGGCGGCTGCCATTCCGACAACGTTTATTGTCGATGCGGAAGGGATCATTACCCACCGCATTCAAGGCGCGATGACAGAGCAGCAGATTCAAGCGATCATGGATGATTTAACGGATTGAATGAGGTGATCATGTGAATGCAGCAGATGTCACACTGTGGCTGGCGTTTGGGGCGGGGGTACTCTCGTTTGTGTCGCCGTGCTGTCTGCCGCTGTACCCGTCATATATCTCCTATATTACCGGGGTGTCGGTCAGCCAGCTAAGAGGTGATCATCAGTCAACCAAGATACGAAAATTAACGATGTTCCACACGCTGTTTTTTATTATCGGATTTTCGATTATCTTTTACGCTTTAGGGTTTGCCGCTTCCTGGATCGGCCAACTGTTTCAAGGCCAACAAGATTTGATTCGCATGTTGGCGGGGATCCTCGTGATCGCTATGGGATTGTTCGTCATGGGCGTGTTCCAGCCCAAGTTCTTAATGCAGGAGAAAAAATTGTCGGTCAGCCGGAAACCGGCCGGATATTTAGGTACAACACTTGTCGGTGTCGGATTTGCAGCTGGATGGACTCCTTGCATCGGGCCTATTTTGGGCGCTGTACTTGGGATAGCCACGACGAACCCGTCCCAGGCATTGGCTTACATTACCGCCTATACGCTCGGCTTTGCCATACCGTTTTTTGTGATGGCTTTTTTCATCGGACGTGCACGGTGGATTTTGAAGTACTCGTCCAAAATCATGAAAGTCGGTGGAGCGGTTATGGTGCTGACAGGTGTATTACTGTACACCGGCCACATGACCAAAATCACGACCACGTTGATCGACCTTTACGGCGGGTTTACGGGATTTTAACCAAGGGGAGGATGCCATGTTCGATCCGATCATCATCAGTATCGGTCCGCTTTTTCTTCCTTTGCCTTTGATTGTAGCAGTCTGTTCGCTATTCTTCTCCGTTTGGCTTGCGGAAAAGTTGTCTCCTGAGCACAAGCATGTACGGCGAACAGTGAGCGAATGGCTCCCAACCGCCATACTGATCGCGCTTTTGGTGTACAAATTCGCACCTGCACTGTTCGATCTGAAAGAAGTGTGGCGCAACCCGGCAATGTTGCTCTATATGTCTGGAACGGATACATCCGTTCTGCTGGCATCCTTCCTCACGATAAGTTGGTTGACATGGAAAACCGTTAAATCGCCGTCCCCCTGGGCTACGGCGGATGTTATAGCTGTTTCCGCTTTGCTGACCGTCTTTGTTTACAACGTGTTGATTAAGGATTTGGGAGAAACAACGTCAGTGTGGTGGGGATGGAACAGTGGTGAGTACCGCTATCATCCTCTGCATGTGTACCGGGCTGTTTTGTTATTGCCGTTGCTCGTTTGGGTATTCTGTAAGTGGAAACGGCTTCAAAGTGGACGTGTTTTCGGCCTGGGGGCTCTTGTGACAGGGATCGTGTATACGCTAGCGTCCTTTGCCGATTATCAGACCGGTCGATTGGTGTTCGGTTTGGCGACTGGGCAGTGGATCGGGGTATCGTTGGCAATAAAGGGGTGGATATTTAGCGTGATAAGAGATCGGAAAAAGAGTGGCACTGGATAGATTGAGCTGTGATTATGCTGATGGCAAAAGTGTTTTGTTATTATGCTAACGAACGTCAAAAATGTAAGGGTGTGTATGAAATGGAATTTAAGATGAAAGAGAATGGTTTCGTCACGCAAACGAAATACGGAGAATTACATATATCTCCAGATGACCAAGATGGTTTCCATCCATTCCAACTGATGGTATCGTCTATTGTAGGATGCAGTGCCACAATGTTACGGAAAATATTGACTAAAATGCGGATAACATTTAAAGATATCAATGTGTCAGTTCTAGTGGAACGTAATGAAACAGAAGCGAGGCGCATCGAAAAGTTGCATTTGCATTTTGAGATCTTTGGAAAGGAACTGCGAAAGGAAAAGATCGAAAAAGCGCTTGTGCTTTCACGAAAGAATTGTGCCATGATTCAATCAGTTCAAGGTAGCATTCAGGTATCGGAATCGTTTGAAATAGTTGAATGAAGAATTCAGGTTTTGTCATATTTTGTCGCTCGATGTAACTAAGCGTTTTTCTTGGTGTGAATTTGGAATTCGTTTCTAGATTCCCATGAACTGATCGTTGCTGTCAAGTACTTGTGGGAGGTTTTTCTAGAAGGCGAAAACCCTCTCTTGTTTATTGCTATTCCAATTTTCAGATTACATTATACTCATACCAAAACATGACAAATACCAGCGATGTTACTGCACGGGTATCCGACGACTTGACATTGAGCCTCCGCGGGCATGAGTTCTTGCATCCAGGGCCATACCCAAGGGTGTCTGCCAGGCTAACCAGCCTATCATGCCCGCCCTCAATGTCAAGTCTTCAAAAGTTGGTCTAATGGGATGTGTCGCCGATGACGACAATCCCTGTTTGGGTAAATCTCTAAACACCTTGAAGCCCCTTTAACGCCGCCACAATCGGCTTCCCAATGGCCTGCTGGAGATAAGCGATGTTCCCACGTGTCGCCTCTTGAGCACAATCTTTTAATTTCTCTACAAAATGTTTCGGTGGTTGTGTCTCTTGCCGCTGTTCTCCCTCAGTCTCCACGGTGGATGTCCATTTCCCATTCAAGATTTTAATCGCTAATTTGTCTTTGATGGCGACAAACACATGGATGAATTTGTCCAATCCGTTGTCACTCCAACTGCGCCCCTGTTTCAAGCGTTTAGCAAAGACGCTCATCGTCCCTTCAGCACTGCCCATGGGACGAAAGCCTTCGGTTTCGATCCCTTTTTCTTGTAGCCTTTCCCGGTAATCTCTTAGGGCTTCTGGATACTGCGAGAGCTGGTTTATAAGCATCTCGAGGTGTGCTTCTTTTTTTTCGTCCCCAATGGTACCAACGGCACTGTTTAATGCCAACAAAAGGCCTTCAGCGTCATAGGCGGCATGTTTTTTCTGGATGTCCCGGCATCTTGGATGATCGCGAAAAATGGCACGGATGTCGCGGGCCACGTGGAAACGGTCGATCACGAAGGTGACATTGTGCCTGAAATAGTCGCGGCAGGCGGTGATCCACGAGGCGCCATCGCCGTTAATGACAAGATGGTGCTTGGTTGGATCGTACGCGTATGTCTCCATCAAAAAGGTCTCGAATCCTTCCCAAAACGGGTGTGTTCCTTGATGGACATAGTGCCGTTTTCCCACCAGTTTGGCACGGTTGTTTTCGACTTCCCACCCTCGATGCACGGCGGCCATTTTTTCTTCTTTGCCCTTTCGCTTATGCCTCTGTCGTTTGGTGTAGAGACCATCCACTTCGACAAACAGAACGTCTTGTTGTAAAGGGACGACGTCCTTTTCTGGTACGACTTCCGTGTTTAACAGTTGTTGACGGATGCCTTCATGACTGATCACGGGATAGCCCAACAGTTTCTCTAAAGCTTGTCCCGCCTGACGATACGAAACACCGGTTACGGCCAGTTCAATGGCCAGTTCTTGCACGACGGGGCTCAGCCCTTTTGTCCCGTCAAAGTTTAAGTATTGATCCAGCAAAAACACGTATTTACCGGTTTCTCGGTCTTGGTAGTAATTCCTCTCTAGTTCAACGGAACCGTAGACGGACTCAAATTTTAAGGGCCGTTTATCCTTGAGGTAAAACCGTTGTTTATCCCTTGTTTCCGCAATGATGCTGTCGAATTCGAGGAGGATTTCCCTCATCACTTGGGAAAAACATGCTTGTAAAATGCGAAAGGTCATTTGTTCTAATTCTTTCATTGTGATCGTGGATATGATATCTTTCATGATGAGGACCTCTCTTTCGGTTTTGTGCGTTAAACTTAACTATACAAGAGAAGGTCCTCTTTTTCATGCCTTTTTACCAATACCCCGGCTTTTGTCCATCGAGGGGGATCACTCTCCCACAAACATTTTACTCATACGAACTGATCAAACAGGTTGACAACTTTACCAGAATTAGTATAGGATAATTTTAAATTACCCGAAAACATAAATTACCCACTAATTAGAAAGGAGTTCAACATGAATAAAGATTGGGATATTGAAACTCAACTTATTCATTCTGCGCAACACCCGCACAAAGAAGCAATCACACCTTCTATCACACCAGCAGTCGCCTACGCTTTCTCTAATGCGGACGAAGCGGCAGCTATAGTAGACGGATCGATGCCCGGTATACAATACGGACGATTCGGCAATCCGACTTCCCGTATACTTGAAGAAAAAATAGCTCATTTGGAAGGTGGCGAATCAGCACTTGGAGTTAGCAGCGGGATGGCGGCAATCGCGACCGCGCTACTGGCATTTTTGAAGCAAGGAGATCATGTTGTTGTGACTAGGGATGTTTATGGTGGCGCATATAAATTTCTAACTACGCTTGGGCCGCGCTTTGGGATCGAAGTTGACTTTGTCGATTGTACGAACTTGACAAATGTTAGCGCTGCCATAAAGGACAATACGACTGCACTATATATTGAGACACCTTCCAATCCTCATCTTGTTGTGTTGGACATTTCGGCTTTAGCCGAGATCGCCCATCGCCACGGTATACCGTTAATTGTAGACAATACATTTATGACACCTTATCTACAAAAACCGTTAGAACTTGGTGCAGACGTTGTAGTTTACAGTGCAACCAAATATTTAAACGGACATGGTGATGTCATTGCAGGATTGATTGTTGGAAGTAAAGAACATGTGGAATTCATGAGGAAAAAGATAGTGGTCAATTTAGGACAATCGTTAAATGCATGGGAAGCGTTTTTAATGCTTCGAGGCTTAAAGACATTGAGTGTCCGCCTTGAGCGCCATTGTCACAATGCTCAACAAGTCGCCGATTATTTAGACTCACACCCAGCAGTGAAAAAAGTTTTTTATCCCGGGTTAAGTCATCATCCGCAATATGAGTTAGCCCAAAAACAAATGAAACTGATGGGGGTGTCGTGTCCTTTGAAGTGAACGGAGGGTTAGATGCGGGGAAAAAACTATTAGATGCTTTAAAACTGGCGACACTCGCATTCAGTTTAGGTGATCCGGAAACACTTGTCGAACATCCGGCTTCCATGACTCATTTTCCACTCACTCGAAAACAGCGGGAGGAAGCAGGTATCACTGATGGACTGATCCGCGTTTCAGTAGGTTTGGAAAGTCCAAATGACATCATATCAGATTTGGAACAAGCTCTAAGGCAAATTTCAAATATGTAAAGGTGGTAAGGCTATGCCTTTTAAAAAAGCGGAGCGACCAAAAAAACTATTCGTATTTATTGCAGACCAAATTATGGAAGCCATACAAAATGAAGAATTTCAACCCGGTGACATGTTGCCTTCGGAGCGTTCGTTGGCTGAAAAATTCGCTGTTAGTCGCCCGATTATACGTGAAGCTATTTCTTCCCTACAGCTGCTGGGTATTGTACAAACCTATACGGGGCGGGGCACAATTGTCCTAAGAAAACCACCTGTGGATAAAAGTCAGCAACTTTGGTTTTTAGAAAACGAAGAGAGCCCTTTGCAAGTATTGGAAGCTCGCATGATTGTTGAACCAGGCAGTGCCAAATTAGCCGCTGAAAGGAGGGATTCGACCAGTATTACACGTATGGAGAAACTGCTAGGAGAGATGGAACAGTCGCTTGACAACCTAAGTCGGTATAGCAGTCTCGACATGCAATTTCATTTGGAAGTGGCGATTGCTAGTCAAAATGCTGTGATTCAACAATTTGTTGAATCGGTGATTAAATACGGGAATCAGAATTTAGGTCGAAGAATAAGAGAAGGTACGCATCACCTCGGTCGTTCACTCGCCAATCAGTATGTCGGCCATCATCGCTTGCTATTTGAGGCCATTGTCGCCGAAGATGGTGACAAAGCCGATGAAGCGATGCGGGTACACCTGACGAGTGCCTACAAAAACTGGTTTGTCAGTGAAAAAGACTAGACTTTGTACAACCTATTTTAAGTGGAGGAATTTTTATAGGAGGAGAGGTTACTTATGTATAAATTGTGGGAATTCTATCGTGACAAGTCCTTTATGCTGAAAATAACAGTGGGCTTCGTATTAGGCGTACTCGTAGGATTGATCTTCGGGCCATCTGCTCAGGTGTTATCCCCTTTAGGTGATCTTTTACTTCGTCTGCTCAATATGATTATTGTACCCCTAATTTTGTTTACTCTTATTGCTGCAGTTAATAACACCAACTCGAAGAAGCTTGGGAAAATAGGGGGAAAGATTTTTGTCTACTACATTTTAACGACTGCTGTTGCCATCGTCATCGGGCTCTTGTTGGCGATGTTAGTCAACCCCGGGTTGGGACTGGCACTGCCACAGGAGAATGTTGAAGTGCCGGAAGCCCCGACATTTATTCAAGTTTTATTGGAAATTGTCCCAACCAACATTTTTGAGGCAATGGTTAATGCAGATATATTGGGGATTATATTTGTGGCGATTATTATTGGAGTAACGATTTCTTCCCTCCGTCATGCAAGCGAAACAAAATTGAATGATTGGGGTAACACACTGTTAAAAATTACAGACGCTGGAAGTGAAGTTGTCTTCCGTATACTTAACGGAGTTCTTCAGTACGCTCCAATAGGTGTGTTTGCTATTGGTGCTTCCGCAATCGGTGGACAAGGTTTGGATGCACTAGCTTCACTAGCAAAATTGACCGGTGTCGTTTATGTGGCTGTTGCTGTTCAATTTATTGTTGTTTACATGTTGCTACTACGTGTGTTCAAAGTCCCGATCATACCGTTTTTTAAAAATGTGAGCGAGGCGATCTCGACAGCTTTTATGACGTCAAGTAGCCTGGGGACGCTTCCTATTACGATAAAATCTGCCAAGAAGGCAGGGATTGGCGACGATGTTTCGAGTTTTACTTTACCAGTTGGGGCAACCGTTAACATGGATGGGGCAGCCATTCGCTTAGGGGTTTCTGCTATATTTGCTGCGAATATTATTGGGCTTGATTTAAGTTTTTCGGCTCTTTTCGGGATCGTCTTGACAGGGACACTAGCATCAATAGGGACAGCAGGTGTGCCCGGAGCAGGATTGATTGCACTATCAATCGTGCTTACGCAGGCAGGGTTGCCGATTGAGGTGGTCGCGCTTGTTGCTGGGGTGGATGTAGTACTAGGAATGATTGCAACGGCTTGTAACGTGACAGGAGATTTGGTTGGTGCCGCCATTGTTGATAAGAGTGAGAAAAAAAATGTGTCTGGTGTTCAACGATACACTCAAGAAGAAGCAATGTGATTAATTTTAAAATCGCTAAAAAGTAGGAGGAGAAGAAATCATGCGAATTACTGACCTTCAAGCAACTGCCGTTTCTGTTCCATTCAAAGAACGCGAAATTTTTTCGTTTGGTTATCGAGAAGGGCTCAGTAACGTCATTATTGAAATTAAAACAGATGAAGGTATTAGTGGTATTGGGGAATGTATGGGAAATCCTTCTGCGGGTGCTATTTTAGAAGCTATACAGTTATTCCGCCCACATTTAATAGGTCAAGACGTTTTTTCAATCGAAAATATTACTGCCGATTTTTATAAAAAGGCGCGTTGGGCTTATTTTCGAAATCTCGGAAATTCAGCCTTGGCTGGAGTGGAAATGGCTCTCTGGGATATTATAGGTAAAAAAACCGTCCAACCGATTTATCGACTGTTGGGAGGAAAGGTACGTGATCAAATTTCCTTTTTTACTTGGATCCAACGAAAAAATATTGATCATATGGTAGAAGAGGCCAAGAACGCCGTCGGAAAAGGAGCCAGAATTCTTTATTTAAAGGTTGGTTTTGATTCAAACGAAGATCTTGAAATGGTGTCAGCGATAAGGTCTGCTGTCGGAGAAGATGTTCGTATACGGTTGGATCCCAATGAAGCATGGGATGAAGGATTGGCGATGGTGCTGATAGAGAAGTTTAAAGCCTACAACGTGGAACTCGTGGAGCAGCCTACTTCCCGTCTTCAGGTCGATAGCCTTGTTCGATTGCGCGAGCGCACAGGCGTACCTATAGCAGCAGATCAGGCTGCCTGGCTTCCTGAAGATTGTATGAATATTTTATCTCATGGCGCTTGTGATGTACTCATCACGGATGCACATCGCGTCGGCGGTCTGCTCGCATTAAAAAAAGTAGCAGCAGCGTGCCAAATGGCGGGCGTGCCTTTCTGTCGCCACAGTCAACCCGAGTTAGGTATTTCACTAGCGGCAGGGATTCACGTGATAGCAACAATCCCGAATTTAACTGAAGGCAATCAGACGTATGCGCAGTTGCTGTCAGATGATATTGTGAAAGAAGTGATGAAACCGGATGTGGATAAGATGGATCTAATAGAAAAACCAGGGTTAGGGGTAACGCTTGACCGTGATAAATTGAATCACTATGCGGAGTTATATCAAAAACAAGGGGAGTTTACGATTATCGGCTGAACTTAGAAGTATCGTGTGTCTTTTTTAAATTCTTACGGTATAGGGCATCTGTTCACGAAGATGTCCTATTACTCTTTACAGGGGATATGGGAATGGGAGTTGAATGGATCATCGTAGTTTTTTTAATCGGATTTATCGGCTCTTTTATTTGGACAGGAAACTAGAAATGTAGGTCAAGTCGAAAGCAATGGTGAAGTGGAATGGTTTCTACTTACTGGTTATGTTCGTGGTGGGTTCAATATTTACTTATATAGCTTGAGTTCTGCATTTTCATATGATCAGGACTAAAAAAGACATACTGATTGTGGGTAATCAAGGTTTCAACTATAATTTAAGCGGTCAAACCAAACTCGTGTAACATCTGTTTGGCCGGTACACGCTTTAATCCCTGTTCATAAGCGTACATCATTAACCGGCCCAAATAGGCTTGCCGTTCCTGATGAAGGACTTCTCCAAGTGTCGAAAATTGGTGTTGGTCACGTTGGATTTCAAGGTAAGTGTACGCCAAAAACTGTAGAACCCAGAAGCGACGAATTGCCTTTAAGGAACGCATTTGGTACTGATCAAATCCTTGGTTTTCTTTTAAATACCGGTACCCGGTTTCAATCTCCCACCGTTTTCCGTAATAAGTCAGGACGGTCACAGGGTCCAAACTAACGTCTGTACAGACGAGAACAAACGGGAGTTCATTCGGGTGATAACCATTCTCCCAAGAAAGAATGACCTGTGCGTTATTGATCTTGCTCACTTTCCCTTCATATACAAACACATCGTACCGCTTTCCCGCCACGGTTACGGAGTGGAGGTCTTCGGGACGCAGGGAATGAGCAAGCATTTTGACAGAGGACCGGTGTTCCCAAGGATAGACAATGGCATTCATTTTCAGGCCACCGATGTAAAAGAAGCCGCGGCGGTCACAAGCGGAGATGACCTTATCGTTTGTATACCAACTGTCTCCCAACACATACATGCGATCATCGATGGGGTCACATGTTTGAATCAACTCCTTTGCCAAATCGACTTTACTATAAAACGGCACATCGTGGTTCTAGCAGTCGGCTTGCCGACGGTAGACACGAAAATCTAACGGCAACGAAATACCGTGACTGATCAAATGTGACGTCACAACGGAGTGAGACCAGACCTGCTTATGTTCACTAGGCCGTAATGAAAGTCTAGCCCTTCTATTCGAGACGTCGTCGGGTGTTTCGGGTTGCATGTGTCATCAATGAGTAAGAACCCAAATGGTGAAAAATAACGGGGTCAAGGTAAAAGCCTGCCTCACGCTGGTAGAATCAGATATGGATATTATAACTCAGGAGTAGGTGATTTGTTTGCGAAAGTATGTTGAAAACGTCATTATAGGTGGAGGCCATAAGGGGTGCCTTTTAGCGGAGCAATTAGAAGAAGGGGGGCGAGATTACTTATTGCTTGAAATGTCTGCGTTTTTAGGAGGATTATACCGTTTTGAACAATGGTATTTAAAAGATCAAGATCCACTGGAAGAACTTAACATTGACTTTAGTAATTGCATGACAGAAACACTTGTCCAATCCATCACAAAATCACGGAAAATTATAGCAGAACAAAAAAAACAACTCCTAGAAATAGAAGCAGAAATTGTCTATGTAGCAACTGGAAGCTATGAAATTCCGATGGTCTTCCCTGGATGGACACTTCTCCCGGGCGTTTTAACACAACAGGCTGCAAAATAAGAACAAAGAAAGAAAAATATGCAATCGATTCGTTCAGTCTCAAACCTAGAAAACAAAGTAACCAAAGGATTATGGAAACAAGGTTTTAGGTTGCAGAAGAAATGTAAAAAAGCTTTTGGGAACTCCTGATATAGCAATAAAAAATATAAACTTGTCATTTTTATAGATTCACGCTTTTGGCATGGCTGTCCCATCCATGGAAGAATTCCGAAGACAAACTCTGACTATTGGGTAAACAAAATTAAAAAAAACAAACAGAGGGATGAAAAAGTTTCGAATTATTATGTTACTCAGCTTTCGCAGTCCAAAATCTTGTTTAAATGCTTGATGTAAATGGTTTTGGGAAGTACAAAATTATCATTTGACATTTTTTAAAACATAAAGAAAGACACCTATTCTTTTGGTAAAATATTGGTGACGAAACCAAATCCAAAAGAAAGGTGTCACCACTATGATAACGAATAAAGACTACTTTGCGCAATTACCAAAAGAAATTAAACAAGGATTTTCCGAATTAAATATTGGATATCATTTAAGAAAAGCGAATATTACGAAACTTTCCGGGTATTCTTGTCTTACTGTTTTCAAACTGATTTTTCTTTTAGTCTTCCAATATAAGAACTGGTTTCGTGCTTTTATGAGTAAACGATCTCAGGATCTGCCCGGAAAGGATACAGTCTATCGCTTTTTAAATACACCAACCTATCATTGGAGAAAGTTTCTGCTTTCATTAAGCAGTGAAATGATCCGTCTGCTTCAACCATTAACTTCAAAAGATCGTGTCACAGCTTTTGTGATTGATGATTCTGTCTTTTCAAGAAACCGTAGTAAGTCGGTTGAACTGTTGGCTAAGGTTTTTGATCACTCTACCCATCAGTACTTGAAAGGGTTTCAAATGCTTACCCTTGGCTGGACCGATAGTTTTACTTTTATTCCCGTTGATTTTGCTCTTCTAAGTTCACCGAAAAAGGAAAATCGCCTGCAAGAAATCAATACCAATATTGATAAACGAACATCTGGCTATAAGCGTCGCCAGGAAGCTCTGAAATCAAAACCAGACGTGGCTTCAGCTTTACTTGATCATGCGCTTGAAAAAGGGATTGTAGCTGACTATGTTCTCATGGATTCCTGGTTTACACAAGCGCCTTTAATTGAGAAGATTACGAACAAAGGGTTATTTGTCATTGGCATGGTGAAGCAATTAAAGCAGCGATACGTTTACAATGGTGAACGTTTCACACTGAATCAACTTTACAAATTGGCAAAACCTCACATGGGTAAAAAAGACATTCTCGGATCCGTTTATGCTACTTTAGACAATGGAATTCCAGTAAAAATTCTATTTGTACGAAACCGTAATAAACGGAGCGAATGGCTTGCCATTCTCAGCACAGATACAACATTAGAAAATGAAGAGATCATTCGTATTTACGGCATGCGTTGGGACATTGAAGTCTTCTTCAAATGCAATAAATCCCTTTTAAATTTAGAGAAAGAATTCCAGGGACGTTCCTACGACATGTTAATTAGCCATACAACCATTGTTTTTACACGATATATTCTCATTGCTTGGCAAATGCGAAAAGAGGAGGATCCTAAGACGATTGGCAACCTTTTTTACATCCTTTGCGAAGATGTAAAAGACATAGATTTTATTACTGCCCTTCAATCACTTATTGACCTTTTCCAAACTTTGGCGGAAGCCGAGGTTTCTTTGAACATGGACATCTTTAAAAATCAAATGAATAAATGGTTGGCCACTATACCTAACCTGAATTATTCATATAGCTGAACTTAAAATATCAAAAAGCGCGTCATACCAGGCCTTTAAAAGCATTCCACCTTTTCACCCAATGGGTGAAAAATAGAAATGGAGCCCAACCTTTGGTATTGTAAAAGTGACCAAAACCAATACAAACCAAGGAGGCTCCCTTATGCATAGTGTAAACGAGCAGACCATGCATTTCAACAAAAGTGTGAAAGTCAATTTTGAAGGTGGAAACCTGACCTCAGATGCCGGTTGGTTACTGTATAAAGAATTTGATGAAAAAATCGGGCTCAGTCAAGCGATCACGGATCACCTCAATGTGAATGATCCAAACAGTCATCACATCCATTTTAACGATGACGTCATCATCCAAAAGATCTATCAGCACATTGCCGGGTATCATGCGGATGATCATGCCGATGAATTACGTCATGAACCTGTGTTGACCACCATTTTGGGTAAAGAAGTCCTGGCTTCTCAACCGACCATTTCCCGGCTAAATCAGAAATTGGATAAGGAAACGATGAAGCAGTTGCAATCGGTCCATTCACTGATGCAAAAACGAGTCGATATCATCCAACCCAAGGAAAACATCATGATGGATCTGGACTCGACCAACTTGGCCACCTATGGTGAACAGCATGGATCCGCCTTTAACACGCATTATCAAGCCCAGGGTTACCATCCCCTGATGATGTTTGATGGACTGACTGGAGATTGTCTCAAAGCAGAACTGCGCGCTGGTCATGTGTACACATCCCGGCAAGTCGTCCGCTTTGTCGGCCCTGAAATCAAGCGATATCGGAAGCAAAGTCCATGGGCAACGCTATGCATACGCGGGGACAGCGGTTTTGCCATCCCGGCTCTCTATCAATTGGCGGAAACACATGATGTCCACTATGTGATCCGTTTAAAAGCAAACAACGTGTTGAAACAAAAAGCACAGCCATTTGAAGATGAACTCTGGAAACAGTTTGATCTGAACACGACAGAAGCTAAGGTGTTTTACGCATCATTTGACTACCAGGCACGTGCTTGGGATAAGCCGCGTCGTGTGGTGGTCAAGATGGAGAAACCGGAAGGTGAGCTTTTCTTCACCTACACCTTCATCGTGACCAACATGGGGCTCTCACCCAAAAACATCGTCAAGCTTTATGCGAACCGTGGCACGATGGAAAACTTTATCAAAGAAGCCAAGAACGGCTTTGCTTTCGATCAGATGAGCAGTCCATCGTTTTACAGCAACGCCACAAAGCTGCAACTCATGGTGCTCGCCTATAACTTCAACAACTGGTTTCGTCGACTGTGTCTACCCAGAACGATGAACAAAAATCGTATCGACAACATCCGTTTGAAGTTGCTTAAGATCGCGGGAAAGCTGGTTCGTTCAGGCAGATATCTGACATTTAAACTGTGCAGCAGTTGTCTGTATCAAAAGGCTTATTGGCAGACTTTACGAACCATCCATCACCTCCCACGGCTTGGTTGAATGAGATGATATTAGAAAAGTCAATCTCATAGCATTCACATTAACCACAGGATCAGTGTGCCCTTTTACAGCCGATTTTGAAAGCTAGCGTATGACTTCCTGCTGTTTTTCCAGTAGATTAGGTAATATATTTGAGAAAACATCTAGGGAAACCAAAAACTTACAAAAATCAGGCTTGAAACTGGTTTTTAAAACATTTGAGACGCGGTTATGAATAATTCAGGCCTAATTATATCAAGCAATGCTTAAATATTTCTGTGTGCGAAAGTTGAGTATGTTAGAAATGAATGGAATATATTACGAATTTGGGAACATGAAATCAAAGAAGACTTTGAAGGCGCTGTTTCCAAAATAGGGGATTTTATTAATAAAGCTAAAGAGAAGAAAGTGAGAAGTTGAAACTGCTTAATGACCTTACAAGGGGAAATGCTCAATTAAAGAAAGATCACGCAAATCTTCGCTAAAGATCAATCAACACTAACGCAAAGGTCTACTGAAATCTCCACAAAATCTTTTTGTATCGGGACAAGAATAAGCTCAAAAAGATGGTCAGCAAAAGATAGGGGGGCGCTATCTCCCCTGGCGCATCTCTTGGATTAGGAGTTGACGAAAAGACGAGGTTCGTTTCATCTGCACGTGGCGCGGAAGTGAAACGAATCAAGGGTGATTTAAAACGCATTTTGCCAGAAAGGGTGAGTGCGTTTTTTTATTTTAAAAATCCAAAGGAGATGATTGAAATGGCCGTTAGGCTGTGCAGAACGGGCTAGCATCGTGTGTGTTAGGTCACCTTATGCGGGAAGAGAAGGGCTATACTTTGCTTTTTCAATTTTGCCTTGAGACCCCGAGTATATTGGGTGTATTGGCACATTATTGGTATCCTGTAACAAGGACTTCACCTTTCTTGATTTTCTTGTCAAAATTACTCTAGCAAAGAAAAAAAGTTTTTTTAGGCAATTCCTATTTCTGGACATTGTTATAACACGCTCCTGAAAATATTTTTATACATGCGTTCGTAAAGAAAGAGAAGTTAAGTCCTTATAATTGTGTAAAATGGATTCCTTAAAAATAAAGGAGCCAATTTCAAAATCCTCGGTTAGAATGGAGTTGTCGGAAATACCATTCTGGAGAGGAGAATTTTGAAATGGCTCAATACCAGATTACCGTAGATCAAGAACTTTTGCAGCAACTTTTTTTAGGACATTCAAAAGACGCTGGTGTAGCGAAATTACTGGAATCGGTATTAAACCAAATTCTCCAAGCGCAGGTGACCGAACAGCTGGCAGCTGAACGCTATGAACGCACGGATTCCCGTCAAGGCTATCGCAATGGATCCTATCCTCATCAATTAACCACTCGGGTGGGGACCATTACGTTACGTGTTCCACGGATTCGAAACGGTCAGTTCTCCACTGAACTGTTTGCCCGTTACCAACGGAGCGAGCAAGCTTTGGTGTTGGCTTTGATGGAAATGGTCGTGAATGGGGTTTCCACACGTAAAGTGACTCAGATTACCGAAGAGCTTTGCGGCACTCATTTTTCCAAGTCCACCGTTTCAGACCTGTGCAAAAGGCTTGATCCTATTGTGGAGGCTTGGAATTATCGTCCGCTTTCAGACCGCCGGTTCCCGTTTGTGCTGGTGGATGCCTTGTCCCTCAAAGTCCGTGAGGATGGCCGGGTACGGTCCAGAGGAGTGATGATAGGAATCGGTGTCAACACAGACGGTTACCGGGAAGTCTTGGGGATCATGACCGGTGACACGGAATCGGAAGCCAGCTGGAGCGAATTTTTCAGTTGGTTAAAACAACGTGGTCTTGGTGGTGTCGATTTGATCACCTCTGATGACCATGGCGGTTTAGTCCGTGCCATTCGTCACCATTTCCAAGGGGTCACCTGGCAACGCTGTCAAACCCATTTGATGCGTAATATTCTGGATGCCACACCAAAAGCGCTGAGAGACGAAGTTCATCGCCATGTCCGTGGCATCCTGGATGCAGCGGATATCGAAACAGCCAGAATGCTTTTGAACGAAACGCTGAAAGTCTTTGAAGAGAAAGCGCCTAAAGCCATGCGTATTTTGGAAAACGGGTTTGATGATGCCACCGCCGTTTTGGCTTTCCCTGAGAAGTACCGTAAGCGACTGCGTACCACCAACAGCGTCGAGCGGTTGAACGAAGAAATCCGCAGACGGGAACGTGTGATTCGCATTTTTCCCAACCGCCAATCGGTGATTCGTCTGTTGGGGGCCTTACTCATGGAACAGGATGAGAAGTGGGCCAGTGGTCGGAAATACCTCGATATGGAAGATTACTTCACCTGGCGCAAAAGCCATTCAGCAAAAACACATAGTAAGGTGACACGCATCATGTAGGCAGCTTATCTAACCGAGGAGCTTTTTACACACAATTTTGGACTTGATCAACCAAGAATCCCGCTTTATTAAGGTTTTCCTATTCCCGGGATAGAAAAACACTCAAACTTACATAGGCACACGTTTTATATATTTTGTCTTTATTTTATTGTGTTCATATGGTATAGTATAGGTATGTACATACGACGCGTATCTCGAAAAAACAAAAACGGAACGACCACTGCTTATCTCCAATTAGCTCATAATGAATGGGATCCAAAAGCCAAATATGCCAAAGCGAAGGTGATCTACTCTTTTGGCCGAGAGGACGAAGTCGATCGTGCCGTTTTAGAACGTCTCGTTCAAAGCATCTCCCGGTATCTTTCGCCCGAGGCGGCGCTTGAAGCTCAGCATGCCATTGGGGAAACAGCGGAATTTTTGTTTCAATCCAGCAAGCGCTTAGGGGGCGCTTGGATGCTACATCAACTGTGGCATAAGATTGGTCTGGATGCCATCTTGGAAACATTGTTTGCTGACCGTAAACATCAAACATCCATCGAACGGCTGATCTTCTCCATGGTCGCGAATCGTGCCTTGAACCCTTCCAGTAAGTTGGCGATGGAGGACTGGGTCCGGGAAGAGGTGTTTCTTCCTGACCTTGCCGAGGTCAGGAGCCAACAGTTGTACCGGGCGATGGATGAGCTGCTTGACGTTCAATCCCAGTTGGAACACCAGGTCTATTGTGCTGTCTCGGATCTTCTCAATCTGGAAGTCGATCTTCTATACTTTGACACGACGTCTTCTTACTTTGAAGTCGATCCTTTCGACGTACCAGAGGGAGAATCGTTCCGGAAAACCGGATTTTCAAAAGACAAGCGCCCAGATCTTGTGCAGGTGGTCATCGGGCTGGCGGTCACACGGGAAGGGATTCCGATTCGTTCATGGGTGTGGCCCGGGAACACCTCGGACCTATCTGTGGTGGATCAAGTCAAAAAAGACTTGATCGGCTGGAAACTGGGGCGTGTGATCAGCGTCACGGATCGCGGTTTTGTATCCGAAGAGAACTTGCGCACCTTGCAGAAGACCGGCGGGCATTACATTGCCGGTGAGAAACTGCGTTCCGGCAAAGAGGCGACAGAAGCAGCCATGAGCCGCAAAGGCCGGTACCATCATGTGCGGGAGAACCTGCAAGTGAAAGACATCGTCGTCGGTGATGGCGAAGCCCGAAAACGGTATGTGCTGGTGTACAATCCCAAAGAAGCGGAGCGTGATCGCGCCCGCCGTGAGCAAACGATCGATCAACTACAGGCACATCTGGCAGAGCTCAAGCAGTTGAATGGACAGGCTCATACGAAAGCGGCTTGCCAGCTGCGTTCCCACCCGACGTATGGAAAATACCTGCGCCAACTGAAGGACGGCACACTCAAGCTGAACAAGCAGGCAATCCGCGATGCCGAGAAATATGACGGCAAATATTTAATTCGCACGTCGGATGACACGATTTCCGCCGAGGATGTTGCGCTAGGGTATAAGCAGCTGGTGGATGTGGAAGATGCCTTTCGGACCTTGAAAACGACACTGGAGCTAAGGCCGATGTTTCACCGTCTCGAAGACCGGATTCGTTCCCATATTTTGCTGAGTTGGCTCGCTTTACTCTTGGTACGCATTGCGGAAGTGAAAACCGGCGAGACCTGGAATGTCCTTCGTAAAGATTTAGACCGGATACATCTCGGACATTTTTCTTCTAAAAACGGTGACGTCCATCAGCGTACAGAAATGACGGCGAAGCAAAGAAAAATCTTTGCTATGCTTGAGATTGAGCCACCTCCAAGGTTTCTTGAAATCCAGCCAAAAGCCTAGATACACGCTACCCTTCTGTCTGAATGCCCGAAACCCAAGCCCTGCCTAGGGTTTCGGGCATTGTATTTGCCTAGTAACTGTCGAACTCGGGTCCAAAATTGTGTGTAAAAAGCTCCTCGGTTAGATAAGCTGCCTACATGATGCGTGTCACCTTACTATGTGTTTTTGCTGAATGGCTTTTGCGCCAGGTGAAGTAATCTTCCATATCGAGGTATTTCCGACCACTGGCCCACTTCTCATCCTGTTCCATGAGTAAGGCCCCCAACAGACGAATCACCGATTGGCGGTTGGGAAAAATGCGAATCACACGTTCCCGTCTGCGGATTTCTTCGTTCAACCGCTCGACGCTGTTGGTGGTACGCAGTCGCTTACGGTACTTCTCAGGGAAAGCCAAAACGGCGGTGGCATCATCAAACCCGTTTTCCAAAATACGCATGGCTTTAGGCGCTTTCTCTTCAAAGACTTTCAGCGTTTCGTTCAAAAGCATTCTGGCTGTTTCGATATCCGCTGCATCCAGGATGCCACGGACATGGCGATGAACTTCGTCTCTCAGCGCTTTTGGTGTGGCATCCAGAATATTACGCATCAAATGGGTTTGACAGCGTTGCCAGGTGACCCCTTGGAAATGGTGACGAATGGCACGGACTAAACCGCCATGGTCATCAGAGGTGATCAAATCGACACCACCAAGACCACGTTGTTTTAACCAACTGAAAAATTCGCTCCAGCTGGCTTCCGATTCCGTGTCACCGGTCATGATCCCCAAGACTTCCCGGTAACCGTCTGTGTTGACACCGATTCCTATCATCACTCCTCTGGACCGTACCCGGCCATCCTCACGGACTTTGAGGGACAAGGCATCCACCAGCACAAACGGGAACCGGCGGTCTGAAAGCGGACGATAATTCCAAGCCTCCACAATAGGATCAAGCCTTTTGCACAGGTCTGAAACGGTGGACTTGGAAAAATGAGTGCCGCAAAGCTCTTCGGTAATCTGAGTCACTTTACGTGTGGAAACCCCATTCACGACCATTTCCATCAAAGCCAACACCAAAGCTTGCTCGCTCCGTTGGTAACGGGCAAACAGTTCAGTGGAGAACTGACCGTTTCGAATCCGTGGAACACGTAACGTAATGGTCCCCACCCGAGTGGTTAATTGATGAGGATAGGATCCATTGCGATAGCCTTGACGGGAATCCGTGCGTTCATAGCGTTCAGCTGCCAGCTGTTCGGTCACCTGCGCTTGGAGAATTTGGTTTAATACCGATTCCAGTAATTTCGCTACACCAGCGTCTTTTGAATGTCCTAAAAAAAGTTGCTGCAAAAGTTCTTGATCTACGGTAATCTGGTATTGAGCCATTTCAAAATTCTCCTCTCCAGAATGGTATTTCCGACAACTCCATTCTAACCGAGGATTTTGAAATTGGCTCCTTTATTTTTAAGGAATCCATTTTACACAATTATAAGGACTTAACTGAAAAAACAGGCAGTATACTAGCAAAGAGGAGTTAAGAAGAATGAAAAAGAGTCTGGTTCCCCGCATCATTTCTCATGCTATCCTTAGTTTAGGTGCATTAACAATGATTATTCCATTTTTGTGGATGATAAGTACCTCATTAAAGGATATAGGAGAAGTGTTTATATTTCCCCCTACACTTTTTGGGGATAAAATTCGTTGGGAAAATTATTTGCATGTTTTTGAGCGTTTTCCTTTTCATTTATTTTTTTTAAACAGTTTGAAGATAACGCTTACTTTGGTGCTTGCTCAGTTAATTACCTGTTCTCTTGCTGCGTATGTATTTGCTCGACTTCAGTTTCGACTTAGAGATTTATTATTTGGAATATATCTTGCAACCCTGATGGTCCCCGCCCAAGTTACAATCATTCCTAATTTCATTTTGATGCGTTTCTATGACTTAGTTGATACTCATGCTGCACTAATTTTGCCAAACATAGTTTCAGCTTTTGGAACATTCCTTTTGCGGCAATACTTCTTAACTATTCCTACAGCACTTGAAGATGCAGCAAAAATAGATGGATGCACCCCTTTTGGTGTTTATTGGAGAATATATTTACCATTATCAAAGCCAGCTCTGGCTACTTTAGGAGTCTTTATTTTTATGGGTACGTGGAACGACTTCTTATCCCCGTTGATTTTTATCAATTCCGTTGAAAGAATGACTTTGCCCTTGGGACTTGCAAACATGCAAGGATTATACTCAACCGATTGGCCAGTGTTGATGGCTGGTACAGTGCTCAGCCTTTTGCCAATTATTATTGTTTTCTTCTTAGCTCAGGAATTTATTATCAAGGGAGTCACTTTATCAGGGTTAAAAGATTTGTAATACAAATTTTAACCTTATAAAATTAAAATGATGGAGATGATTTTATGAAACAAATGGAATCTATTTCAATCAGAAATGTTCAAATTGAGGACTCATTCTGGTCCAAATGGCAAAGTTTGATCAGAGAGACGGTCATTCCCTACCAATGGGATGCCTTAAATGATAACATTCCCGGTGCAGCACGCAGTCATACCATTGAGAATTTTCGTATAGCAGCAGGCGAAGCGGAAGGTGAATTTTACGGCATGGTGTTTCAGGATAGTGACCTTGCCAAATGGTTGGAGGCAGTCAGCTATTCATTAGCTCTACAACGGGATGGACATTTAGAAAAGTTGGCCGACGAAGTCATCGATTTATTAGAAAGAGCGCAAAATCCTGATGGGTATCTTAATACTTATTTTACGGTGAAGGAACCGAATGCAAGATGGACCAATTTACGAGATAATCATGAGCTGTACTGTGCCGGTCATTTAATGGAAGCAGCCGTGGCATATTACGAAGCAACCGGGAAGAGGAAATTTTTGGAAATCATGTGTCGTTATGCCGATTACATTGCTTCTATCTTTGGCACTGAGCCAGGAAAAATACGGGGTTATGACGGTCATCCGGAAATTGAACTGGCCCTGGTTAAGCTGTATCATGCAACGGGGGAACAGAAGTATTTAAGTCTAAGCAAATATTTTGTAGAGGAACGAGGGCAACAGCCCAACTTTTTTGAATTAGAAGCAGAACGACGGGGAGAGAAGCAAAAAAGAGCATATGATTATTATCAAGCCCACCTTCCTGTTCGTCAACAAAAAACAGCGGAGGGACACGCGGTAAGGGCTGTCTACCTGTTTAGCGCCATGGCAGACCTCGCTGCCGAATATGGCGACCACCAATTGTTTAACGTATGTCAAGAGCTTTGGAAAAACGTCACCAACAAGCGGATGTATATTACCGGAGCCATTGGATCATCGGCATTTGAGGAAAGGTTCACCGTCGACTATGATCTCCCAAATGAGAGAGCTTATGCAGAAACTTGTGCTTCCATTGGTTTAGTGTTTTGGGCTCATCGGATGCTCCAAATCGAAGCTGACAGCCAATATGCTGATGTGATAGAGCGTGCGCTTTATAATGGAATATTAAGTGGCATCTCTCTGGACGGCAAAAGTTATTTCTATGTCAATCCTTTGGAAGTTTGGCCTGCAACAGCAAATCATCGACATGACATGAGTAGTGTTAAAGTAAGCAGACAACCGTGGTTCGCTTGTGCCTGTTGTCCCCCCAATATCGCTAGATTATTGTTATCTTTAGGACAGTACATTTATTCTAAAAGCGAAAACAACAAGGAAGTATTCGTTCACCAGTATGTTGGTAGTCAAGTAAAATTTAATGTGGCCGGACAGTATCTAGGTATCACCCAAAGGACTGAATTCCCTTGGGAAGGTAAAGTCAACCTGATCATATCAACTCAAGTTCCTGTAGAATTCACCTTAGCTTTGCGTGTCCCGTCCTGGGCAAAAACAAGAATCATCAAGGTCAATGGAGAAACTGTAGAAGCGAATGACTTTCTATCAAAAGGGTATGTACATATCAGACGAAGTTGGAGGGATGGAGATCGTGTAGAAATACATTTTCCAATGGAACTCCAACGTGTTCGGTCTAATCCAGAAGTGAGGTCAAACGCCGGAAAAGTGGCGCTACAACGAGGACCAGTTGTCTATTGTCTTGAAGAAGTTGACAATGGAAAAAATCTTCAGGATATTACCTTGCCTGCACCTGCCGAACTGGTCGCACAATTTGAAGATCAATTGCTTAACGGCGTTTGTGTCATTACTGGGTGGGGGATTCGAACGTCGCTTAAATCAATTAGTAGCAGTGACTTATACCGAACCACAGAAATGGAAAAAGTTCCGGTGGAGATAAAAGCTGTACCATATTATACCTGGAGCAATCGGAGTCCTGGAGAAATGATTGTCTGGATTAGAGAATCATAAATAGAGGGGAAAATGTGGACCTTTTGCATGATGGAAAGGCTTAGGCAAAAAGGTATGAGCAGGTATCACGGTCAATTCTAAACAAAGGTGCGATCAGTGAAAGTTAATTGAAAAGTCTGCATGCTCACTTTTTAGAGCGTGTAGGCAGACTTTTTTTGAAAATCCTTCTTGAAAACGTTATGAAACTTCCAGTTCTTCAGCCAGTTCTTTCGTTGTTATTTGTATTCGTTTTGTAGAATTTAGTAGAATCGAAAGTAGTGAAACAGATCAGGGAATTCGGTGTGAAAGAAAGCGTCAATTCAGCCTTAAACGATATCGATTTGCTGCCTTTGGCCTTAGCTAGATCGAACGTGGAAGAGCTGGAACGCCGAGTAGAGGATATCGCGGACAAATTCGGTATCTTGTCGGACCAAAACGCGAACGGTGGTTGCTTGCGCGATCATATCCGGCCTCACCTGAGCTTGGCGGATGAGCCGACAGGAAGTGCTGGATTCTAGGGACGAACCTGTTGGAATGCCTAAAGGTCTTGACAGCGATACGGATGTTCACCAAAAAAATATTGGACGTTCGAAACGTGATGGGAGAAATGTAAGTGACCACTTATGACATCGCCAAAAAAAATTTGAAAGGAAATTTCAAAACCTATCTCGTCTACTTCATTTCGATGCTGTTCAGCGTCGTAATATTTTTTACGTTTGTGTCTCTGCAGTACAGCGCGGAAATTGCAGATGCGATAGAATCGTCAGAAAGCATGCGCTCCGTGTTCATGGTGGCGTCCACCATATTAATCGTTTTCGTGGCGGCTTTTATCTTGAATTCCAACCGCTTCTTTACTAGAAGACGCAAGAAAGAGGTCGGACTGTACGCCTTGCTCGGGCTGCCCAAAAAAACGATCGGCAAAATGCTGTTCTATGAAAATCTGATCATCGGAATCATCGTCCTAATCTTAGGAATCGCCATCGGCACGTTGTTATCCAAGCTGTTTGCCATGATCTTGATCAAGCTGCTGGGAACGGCGGTGCAGGTGGGCATGGTTTTTTCCCTGAAGGCGCTGATCCATACGTTCGCCGTGTTCACGGTCCTGATTGTCGTAACCTCCATTCAAGGCTACCGGTTGATTTACGCCTATAAGCTTATCGAATTGTTTCGCGCCGAACAGGAAGGGGAGCAGGAACCGAAAGCGTCGCGCTTCTCGGCTGTTGCAGCGGTTTTCTGCCTGCTTATCGGGTACGGGTTCGCCTTCCGCGATTTTTCCGTTACCGAAGAAATCCTTCTCAATCTCGGTGTCATGACCGTCGGTATTGTCGGGGGCACGGTGCTGCTGTTTTCCTCCCTGGTTGTCGTCCTGTTGAAAACGGCCAGAAAGAGAAAGCGAAGCTACTATAAAGGAATGAATCTGGTCGGCGTATCGAATCTGGTGTACCGAATAAAAGGGAATGCCCGTTTGTTAAGCGTCATTTCTTTGTTGTCCGCAGCGGCGTTATGTGCCTTCAGCGTCGGGCTGGGCATGTATTTCACATTTGAAAAAACAACACGACTGGCGGCGCCTTTCAGCTACATGTATGTCGCCCAGGACGATGCCTTTAACCAGAAGGTGGACGAGATCATACGCGGGGATGAAGCGCACCCTGTCGTTGCACAAATGACGATCCCGGTGCTGCAAACGAAGGGAAGCTCTTCCGATTCGGACATTCTGTCGGAGAAAGTGTTGCAAGCCGATGACACGCCGCTTAAAGTGATATCAATCGAGCAATATAACCGGGCGGCTGAGGTGCTGGGTTTTCCTGCGCTTGACCCGATAAACGAAGATGAAGCCGTTATGATCCGGCCGATGTATACGGACTATGAGTGGTCCGATTACGCGGGAGAGACGGTCTCTGTCGACTTGCCCGCACAGAGCATCACCCTCGCGATTGCCGGCATGACCGTCGAACGAGTCGTCAATTGGAGCTATCCGGATGTGATGATTGTCGTTGCCGACGGAACTTACGACAAAATCAAAGCGCAGGTGCCACCGACCCGTTATGTCGGATACGTTGTAGAGGATGAGAAAACGACGAAAAAGACGGCTGACGCGCTGGCGGACGTGAAAACGCCGGAGTCGCAATTGGCCTCCTATTATACCGAATACCGGTTGGGTATTGAAGGAGCAGCCTTCAATGTGTTTATTTTGGGCTTTCTCGGGCTTGTCTTTGTAATGGCGACCGGCAGCATGATTTACTTCAAGCAGCTGTCGGAGGCGGCGGACGATAAACCCCGGTATGACATTCTGAAAAAAATTGGAGTCGGCAGTAAGGAAATCAGTATCGCCATCGCCAAGCAAACCGCGTTTATTTTTGCTTTGCCGCTTACGGTCGGGCTCGCCCATTACCTCGTGATCCTGCAATTGCTGAAGCGATTGTTCAGCAACATAGCCGGTATCAGTCTTCTGCTGCCCATCGTTCTCTGCGTCGCCGTGTTCATCCTGATTTATGCCGTGTACTATATTCTTACGGTCAACTCCATCAGCAGGGTCATCAACGTCAGGTCAGCACCTGCGGTTAGGGTTGCCGTCGTCGCCATTGTTCTCAGTTTTGTGTCACTGGTCGGAATAGTCATCGGACTAGAGTCCCCAGCGCCACAGGAAGGGAGCAACCAAGCAGAGAAGATACGGCTCGAGCTTCCGGAACCGGCAGGGGAGCATCCCGTCGGGACTGTGGAGATGCATCTGATCGATGAAAAGCGGAAAGACCCCTGGGTGAACGACAGGAAGCGGGAATTAATGATCAGCATCTGGTACCCCGCCGAACGGGAAGGCCGGCAAAAAGCGCTGTACATGCAACCTGGAGCGGCAAAGGAAAACGGCGAGAACATCCTCCCTACAATCGGAGTCGACCCGGGACGAATCGACCTGTCCGGCATCGGCATGCACGCTTGGCTGGACGTGCCTGCGGCGAACAGCGGTGAAGGATGGCCGGTTCTCATTTATTCGCCGGGAGGAACTGTTCCGAGAAACTTTGGTACGGTATTGGTGGAAGAACTCGCCAGTAGAGGGTATGTGGTCGTTACGGTCGACCACCCATATGAAACGTCTGCGGTTCAGTTTCCCGACGGACGGGTGGCGGTGGAGACACTACCGGAATCCAGCGCAGAATCGATTCTGAAGGCGTTGAAAGTGAGAGTGGAAGATATTCGGTTTTTGCTGGATCAACTCGAACTCATGAACGAAGGTCGCCATCCGGGCAGCCGGCAGCTGCCGACAGGGCTTAAGGAAGCATGGGATTTGACCAAGATCGGCGTATTCGGCCATTCCGCGGGAGGCGCCACATCGGCACAAGTGATGTATGAGGACGACCGAATCGACGCCGGTATCAACATGGATGGCACGATGGGCCACATGCCCGACAATCCGCTTCCGGTGGCAGAGCACGGTCTGGATCGGCCCTTCATGCTGATGAATTCTGGATACAACGACGAAGGTGAGATCGATTCGCATCTTACTGCGAAAGATCGTCATATGTTCTGGCAGCATTCAAGCGGCTGGAAGCTCGATCTGACGATACCCACGGGGGGCATTTCACCTTTACGGATTACCAGGTGCTGCTGCCGCAGTTGCAGGAGAAGCTCAGCCTTTCGCCGAGGGTGATCCAGCAAAGTATCGGGACCGCCGACCCGGAACGGACGATCGCAGCCCAGCGTCATTATATTGCGTCCTTTTTTGATCTGCATTTAAAGGGAGTTCAGCAGCCGTTGCTGCTTTCCCCATCCGAAGATTACCCGGAGGTCCAGTTTGTAGAATAAATGAGACAAGTTTGCGATGTGTAGCGAGAATTGGCCGCGATCACAAATTGCGGCATAACGATTATCAGTTTCCGATTGGAACATAGTGCCGTCAGACAGAAAGAAGGAGTGTGATGATGAAAAAGAAGCTTTTTTTCGGCACAGTACTCGTCATCCTGCTGTTTCTTATCGGGTCGTATTTTTATACGAATCTGACGTACATGGAAAAGCCGCTGAAGGCGATGCGCGACGCAGGCTTTACGGAAAAACAAGTGACACTGAAGGACGGGACCGTGCTAAATTACGGAGAAGGTCCTGACAACGGGAAACCGCCGTTGCTGCTGATTCACGGACAAGGTATGACTTGGGAGGATTATGCAAAATCACTACCGGCGTTGTCCGAACGGTATCATGTGTTTGCTGTCGATTGCCATGGGCATGGGGAGTCCGATTGGAACCCTAAAAAGTATTCGGCAAAGGCAATGGCCGCTGATTTCGCTGAATTTATTGAGACTGTGATCGACGATAAGGTGGTTCTCTCCGGCCATTCGTCGGGTGGCATGGTGGCGGCCTGGATGGCTGCGCATTATCCTGAACTTGTGACCGGGCTCGTCATCGAGGACTCGCCGTTCTTCGCTACGGAGCCGGGAAGAAGAGAGACAACGTACGCCTGGGTGTACGGCTTTCAGCAATATGAGGATTTTAAACATCAGGACGAAATTGATAACTATTTTGAGTATTCCTTGAAAAACAGCTACTGGAAAAAGGTATTCGGAGACTTTTTGTGGAATCGGTTTTCGCGGGATGCAGTCGCTTATCACAAGAAGCATCCGAATGAACCTGTACACCTGTTCTATCTGCCGCCGCCAATCAATCGAATATTCGAATCCGAAACGTATCCGCATGACAGGAGGTTCGGCGAGGCCTTTTTTGATAACAGCTGGTTTGAAGACTACGAACAGTCCGAGGTGCTTGAGAAGATTGAATGTCCCACTGTGTTTGTGAAGGCACAGACCCATTATGACGGCGATTTGCTGCTCGCGGCACTTACGGATGAGGACGCCGATCGCGTCGTTAGGTTGCTGCAAAATGGGAAGCTGGTAAAAGTGGATACCCCTGGACATGACATTCATTATGATAAGCCAGATGAATTCACCAATATTATGATCAATTTTTTAGAAGAGGTCGGTGATGCAATCAGTTCCAGCCTCCTATGAACTAAGCCATCAAGTCATTTAGCAAGCGTGCGGAAAAATTTTGGCTTTTAACTCATACTGACTAAACATTTGACCAGAATCCATAGGGAGGGTCTCCGGATCACGTATTGGGGTTAAACAATGAGTAATCCGTGAGCATCGAGAGGAAGTTGACACAGAGCGTTTGAAGAAGGATGACGTCCCTGTCAAACTAAAACATCAGGATTTCCTAATCTTGAGGGAAACCCTGATGTTTTTATCAACCTAATATTTGTGAAAATACCATTTCCACAACAAAAAAAAGATGACGATCAAAAATAAAATCGATCCAAAAAACCATAACGAAAGCATTGGATTAATGAACATAGAAACATCCCCTCACTTTGCCTTTATCGCTTTTTCGGCATGCTGTTGAACTTTTTTAGGGACTTTCAAAGTGTTCGCCAACACGATCATCAATCCGATACCGATTAGGGTCGCCCAGGCGCCAGCAGCCATGGCGCTTTTTTCGATACCGCCGAAGTACAAGACCAGATAGGACGTAAGACCGATCACCATCGAAAATTCCGCCGCTCGAGCGTGGGCTTTTTTCTTCCCGTATACGGCATACAAAATGGGGCCGAGTGTACCGGCCGCGATACCGGATATCCCCAGCCATTGGATATCAGCCATGTAACGCGGCGGATTCAAAACGAGCAAGCAAGCCAGAATACCGGCCCCGACAGTCGCGACACGGCTCACGAGAAGAGCTGTTTTTTCTGCACGTCTTTTGCTCATCTTCAAGATTCCGCGTCGAACGAGCGCTTTTAAGAAAATATCGTTGGCGAAGACGGTGGAAATGGAAACAAACAGCCCGTCCGTCGTCGACATGGCCGCTGCCAAAATCACCACAATCATTAGGGCAGCGATCACGGCGGGGAAAACTCGGACCATGTATTCGACCAGAGCCAAATCGCTCATGACGACCTGGTCTCCCAGGTGGGCGCGGCTGTAAAATCCACCGAAGAAAACAGCCAGACAGCAAAGCTTCGTGACGACGTAGACGAAAATCATTTTACCCAGATCCCGTTCGTCTTTCACCCCAAGCACTTTGTTGAAAAGGTGAGGGGCTGAGGCAAACGCCCATTGAATCAAAAGTGCGCCTATCACTGCTGGAAGGGAGTAAAAGTAATCTGATTCGGGGTGGAAGACTCGTCCCAAGTCTGAATCTTGTGCTGTCAATTTAGCTGTGATAGCGGAAAAGGTTTCCGAGAGGCCCCCTTCCCAAAACAGAACGATACCGGAGACAAAAACGAGAAGTCCGGTCACCGCCATAAGAATGACTTGGATCGCATCGGTGTATACATCGGCGATCGCCCCTCCCACGTAGACGTAAATGATGACAATGATAGTAGTCGTCATCAGTGCGTTCCCATAGGGGATTTCGAGCAAATACTCGAAAATCCTGGCTCCGGCGACGAATTGGGCGGCGATGTAAAAAATGTTGAAAAGGAGGATGATGCTGGTCGCAATTCGCAAAAAATCGCTGGAGTAATAGTCTCCAAGCCAATCTGGCAAAGAAAGAGATTGTTGGGTCGTGTTGATTTTTCTTGCCCGCTTGGCCACCATCAACACGCCGATCGGTCCGCCACCCATGATCGCCAAAAAAAGCCAGAGGTTGGAATACCCGTATTCGTAGGACCAACCCGGATAACCCAAAAAAGCCGCGGCACTCAAATACGTTCCAGTAAAAGAAAGCCCAAGGACGACCGGTCCCAATTGACCACCGCCGATGGCAAAATCGCGGACACTCTTCGTCTTTTTTCCGCTGTAAATTCCAATTCCGAGTATAAGGACGAGGAAAGCAGCTAAACCGATCCACAAAAACAGTTGGATTTCCGTCATGTTTGAACTCCTTTATCATGAAATCGAATGGGACACTATCGCACCATTCAGCTGTTTGTAGCAACCTGGATTTGTTTTGCTGGATGGTCCTCCTGTAAGAACCGACGCCCTTTTCCGAACATGTTTTCTCTCAGCGTCACTGCTTCGTATTCTGTCCGGTAGATACCGCGTTGTTGCAATTCGGGAACGACATATTCGACGAATTCTTGGAAGGTTCCCGGTGAGTGAGCGTGGGCGATATTGAATCCGTCGACATCGCCTTCAACGGCCCATTGCTCTATTTGGTCGGCGATTTGTTCAGGTGTTCCGACAAATTTGACCGTACCGTTTCCGAGGCCATGGTTCATGACCGCTTCCCGCAACGTCCACTTTCTGGTCGGATCTTTCGTGTACAGGTTCAAATTTCCCTGGACTGCCTCTGTTTCCATGTCTTCGATGTATTGATCCGGATCAAATTTGGAGAAATCTATGCCAGTATGCCCAGAAAGCAAAGCGAGTGTCCCTTCATAGCTCACATGGTTTTTTAATTCTTCGTATTTTCGGTGCGCTTCCTCCTCTGTCGAACCGACGATCGGCAAGATAAGAGGAAAAATGAGGACACTGTGCGGGTCCCGCCCTTGTTCCTCCACGAGATTCCGGATGTTCTGGACGTAGTTTTTCAACGATTCAAGGGAATGGGATTTAATGAACACAGCTTCGGCGTGTTTGGCTGCAAATCGCTGCCCACGCGGGGATGCCCCGGCTTGGAACAAGACAGGGGTCCGTTGCGGCGACGGCTCTACCAAATGCGGTCCCGGAACATCGAAGTACGAACCGTGGTGGTTAATCAAATGGACTTTGGAGGGGTCGGCGAACACACGGTTTTTCCGGTCAAGGACGACAGCATCATCCTCCCAACTGTGTTCCCACAGTTTGTAAACTACCTCTAAAAATTCATCCGCGCGATCGTACCGGACATGTTTCGGTAAGCGCCTTTCTAAACCCAGATTCACCGCCTCGCTTTCAAGGTAGGACGTCACAATGTTCCACCCGACTCGACCCTCTGTAAGGTGATCGAGTGTCGACAATTGCCGCGCCAAGAAATACGGCTGTGAATAGGTCGTCGAGACGGTTACGGCAAAACCAATGTGTTGAGTCGAGGCAGCCAAGGCTGAAATCACAAGTAAGGGATCGTGGGCAGGTATTTGAACGGCATTCGTCACAGCTGGTTCATAACTGTTTTGATAGACGCTGTAAGTTCCGATCACATCGGCGAAAAACAGGGCATCAAATTTCCCCTGCTCGAGAATTCGGGCTATTTCTTCCCAATAGGCCAAGCGATTGTGGCGATGCCCTTCGTGTTGTTTATAGCTCCACAGTCCGGTGGAATGGGGGGATGGAGAATGTTGGACAAAACCGTTCAAATGAATTTGTTTTTTCATTGAGCAACCTTCCTTTTTAAGTGTAGTAAACAGATTAATCTAATGGGAATAATATGTTTATATGACGACAAATTTTGAGGAATCACCTTCTTTCAGACTTTTGACAATTGAAAAGCGACCTCTTGTTTAAGAGGCCGCTCACTGACTACACGAGGGTAGTAACTCTGTAGCGGAACCTCTTATATTTCAGACCCTGTCACAAGGATCTGCTGGAATTGGCACCGTTTGAGTCAATTCAATGGTTGCCGAGGGTTCATAGGGCCAGTCCCTCCCCCTCTCTGTATAAGAGTTCCGGTATTGTTGTTTTAATTTTACCTCATTTTAAAAATATTTTTTTCGACTGTCAACCCCTTATTTCAATTTGCCAAAGGTCAATGAACACAAAGGACCATGCCTTGATCCGGGTTGTACGACTAACCTGGGAATAAAATGGTTTGACAAAGGGAATTTTTCTTCGAAGAACGCTATGTCTAATAGTCTATATACATCAAAATGATAGAGCACAAAGCCCGAAAACAACCAGTAATATCGAACTATTAACAAAAATTTGAAGAAATTAGCATAAAAGTAAAGAGATTGATTCCTCACATTTTTTATGGTTTGTCCTACAATTGGGATGGGAGTGGACGATGAACCCGCTCTGTAAGCACATTTACATGCCGATCCCGCTAGAAGTCATTACACACTACGAATATGTCAACACATCAGACGGAGGTTCAGAGGATGACCGCTGGAATATGGAATCAACCGAGAGCGTGACTTTAGGAATTCAATCGGAAGCAGACATTCTGACAGTGGACAGGCATTCTATTAAAGGTTGGAATATGACCTAACATAAGCCAAAAAAAGGAGGTTTGAAGGAAAGCCCATCACATTTAGAAGTAAATATCGTCGTTGTAAAAAAGAGAGAGGGATTAAAGGAGGTTCACCGTACATGAAGAAGGGACGGGTTACGAGGGTTTTGTCAGTGATCGTCAGATATACATTGCTTGCCGGGATTTTATATACACCACCTGTTCAGACGGCACATGCAGCCCCAACCGATTTTTTCACTTCGTTTGAAGAAGGTGATCCGCAACCGGATTGGGAAAATACGGTCGAAACGGATGCGGAAGGCCGTAAAATGACGGAGGGCGTTGATGGCAACATTCCATTTGACGGTATTCAAGGTAACATTACAGATAAAGTTGAGCAAGTGACGGCAAGCGCCAACAATCCACCGAATGAAACGGAACAGAAGTTGATGGATCAAGACGTGAATACGAAATGGCTGGCGTTTGAGCGTACGGCTTGGATTGAACTTCAACTTTCTGAGCCGGACACGGTTGTGAAATACGCCTTTACTTCAGCGAACGACTACCCGGGCCGAGATCCTCGAGACTGGACGCTTTCCGGGTCCAGTGACGGCGAAAATTGGACGACGTTGGATACGAGAACAAATGAAGTCTTTGAAGAGCGTTTCCAAACGAAAATCTACGAGTTTGATAACGAAACCGCCTACCAATATTATCGATTTGACATTGCGAAAAATGCCGGGGATGGCTTGACGCAGTTAGCAGAAATCCAGCTATCCAACGGTATTGATGTCCCGCCGCCACCTCCTTCAGATATGAAATCTTTCACCTCAAAAGGACCTTCGAGCGCGTATGCAGCTAAGACGAACGTCGGATGGACAGGTTTGAAGGCGTTCTCGTATTCTGGAACGCATCTCACAGAAGGGCGTGCTTATTCGTATAATAAAATTTTTGATGTCGACATTCCGGTAACTGAGAATACCGAACTGTCGTATTACATTTTTCCGGAATTTACCGATAAGGATCATTTGGACTACGCGAGTACGTATGCAGCCGTCGATCTCGCATTTTCCGACGGGACCTATCTGCATGAGCTTGAAGCCGTCGACCAGCACGGGATCAAACTCAATCCACAAGACCAAGGAAATTCAAAAACTCTGTACGCGCATCAATGGAACTTTAAAAAATCAAAGATCGGAGATGTCGCAGCGGGGAAAACGATCGAGCGCATACTCATTGCCTACGATAACCCCAGAGGCCCGGCCGTATTTAAGGGGAGCATCGATGATATTAAAATCGAAGCGAATCCCGAAGAGAGAACGTATGACAGACTTTCCGAATATGTCAACACACTTCGTGGCACGCAGTCAAACGGTACGTTTTCACGGGGAATACCTTCCCTGCAGTCGCTGTGCCACACGGGTTTAATTTCTGGACGCCGGTGACGAACGCAGGGTCCAATTGGATCTATGCATATCACGAAAGTAATAATGAAGATAATCTTCCGGAAATCCAGGCCTTTGCCTTAAGCCATGAGACAAGTCCGTGGATGGGGGACCGCCAGACGTTCCAGGTGATGCCATCTGATGCAACTGGCAAACCGAGTGCCGATCGGAAAGAACGTGCGTTGCCATTCAAGCACGACAACGAAATGGCCAAAGCCCACTATTACAGCGTCACCTTTGAAAATGGCATTCAAACAGAGATGACTCCGACCGATCACGCGGCGATGATGCGCTTTACGTTTAAGGGAAACTCCTCTAACCTCATATTCGACAATGTGAGCAATAACGGTGGCATTACCCTTGATCCCGATAATAGGACCATCACAGGCTATACAGATCAGAGAAGCGGTCTTTCCACTGGAGCGACCCGGATGTTCATTTACGCGACATTCGATCAGCCGATCGTCGACAGTGGCAGATTGACCGGAGAAGGCCGCGACAACGTGACGGCCTACTACAAATTTGACACGACAGAAAATAAAGTGGTGACGATGAAAATTGCTACATCGCTGATCAGTGTCGAACAAGCGAAGAAAAATTTGGAGCAGGAAATCGGCGCTGAGGACACCTTTGAAACGATTAAAGAAAGGGCACAGCAAGCGTGGGATGACAAGTTAGGGATCATCGAAGTGGAAGGGGCGACGGAGGACCAGCTCGTTACACTGTATTCCAATATGTACCGTTTATTCCTGTATCCCAACTCAGCGTACGAAAATGTCGGGACGCTGGAGGAACCCGTTTACAAATATGCGAGCCAGTTTGACTTGAACCCGTGTACGACGAGTACAGCAACTGAAACGTGCGCGAAAATTGAAGACGGCAAGGTGTACGTGAACAATGGCTTTTGGGACACGTATCGCACGGCATGGCCAGCGTACGCCTTGCTAACTCCGACACAAGCCGGGGAGATGATTGACGGATTCGTGCAGCACTACCGGGACAGCGGCTGGATCTCCCGCTGGTCTTCGCCGGGATACGCCAATTTGATGGTCGGCACAAGTGCAAACATCGCCTTTGCGGATGCGTATCTGAAAGGCGTCACCAATTTCGACGTGAAAAGTTTCTATCAGTCGGCGATAAAGGATGCCGCTGTCGTGCCCCCTAACGCGAACGTTGGCAGAAAAGGGATGGCTACGTCCGTATTCGACGGTTATACGAACACATCCACCGGTGAAGGTCTGTCTTGGGCACTGGATGGGTATATCAATGATTTCGGTATCGCGAATTTAGCCAAGGCCCTCGCCGAGAAAGGTGACCAAACGGATCCCTATGATCCTTATTACGAGGAAGATTACACATACTTCTTAAATCGTGCCCAGAATTACATCCAAATGTTTAACCCGAAAATCGGATTTTTCAACGGACGAACGGCCTCTGGCGCCTGGCGGTCCACACCGGAGAACTTCAATCCGGCCGAATGGGGCAGGGACTATACAGAAACGAACGCTTGGAACATGGCGTTCCACGCACCACAGGACGGGCAAGGACTGGCTAATCTGTACGGTGGAAAAGAAGGGCTTGCCAAAAAACTAGATGAATTTTTCGAAACACCGGAGACAGCTATGTTCCCGGGCGGATACGGCGGCTTGATTCATGAAATGAGAGAAGCCAGGGACGTCAGGATGGGCATGTACGGGCACAGTAACCAGCCTGCTCACCACATCATTTACATGTATAACTACGCCGGTCAGCCGTGGAAGACGCAGGAGAAAGTTCGCGAGGTGTTAAATCGACTTTATATCGGAAGCGAAATCGGACAGGGGTATCCGGGTGACGAAGACAACGGCGAGATGTCGGCCTGGTATATCTTCAGTGCCCTCGGCTTCTATCCGCTCAAAATGGGTACGCCGGAATATGCCATCGGTGCCCCTCTGTTCAAAAAAGTGACGATCCATCTGGAAAATGGCAAGGATATTGTCATTAACGCTCCAAACAACAGCAAGGAGAATAAATACGTTCAAGCATTAAAGTTAAACGGCACAACTTACACGAAAAACTACATCTCACATGCCGATCTCGTGGACGGTGCGACGTTAGACTTCGACATGGGACCGAAGCCTTCCAAATGGGGAAGTAACCTAACGGACTTGCCGAAGTCAATTACGCCTGCGGCAACAGACGGATTATCGGCTCCGAAACCGCTCAAAGATTTGACTGATGATCATGCAGGGACCGCGTCCGATAGTGAAGGCGGCGATACTGCCAAGTTGTTCGACAACACATCCGATACGCGCTGGACGGTGAACAGCGACAAGCCCTGGATCCAATATGCGTTTGCCGGAGGAAAACAACAGGCCACTATGTATACGTTGACTTCCGGAGCAGATTCGCACGAGGCGGACCCGACAAGCTGGGTGTTGAAAGGGTCGAACGACGGCGAAAACTGGACGGTGCTGGATGAAAGGGAGCATGAATCATTCAAGTGGCGTCGTCATACCCGTGCCTTTGCCATCGAAAACCCGGGAAGATACGCCTATTACCGCTTAGAAATTACTGACAACGGCGGCCACAGTTCGACGTCCTTATCGGAAGTGGAACTGCTCGGGTACAGCGGCGAAAGGATCGGTTCCCTCAGTGCTGGTATGCAAACCGTTGTGGAACGCTTGGAAAAAGAGGGCGAATTTACGAACCGGAGTGCTGCCCGTGCTCTGAAATTACATTTGACAGCGGTGGAACAGTTCGAACAACAAGGAGCCACCGACAAGGTGCTCAAACACATGAACAGCTTTAAACGGTTGCTCGACCATCAGCAAGAAAAGGGGCTCATCTCCGCGGATGCTCATCGCATTCTCTACGACAGCGCTCATTATTTTATCGAGCGTTGGCAACACGGTGGCGTGGCCGTATTTAAGGCGTCGGATTTAAAGTTCGACCATGTGGGGCCTGGGGAAGACGCACACATATCCGCCCTCGTTGAAAACGTCGGCATGTCGACGGGTGAAGAGAAAGTGGTGTTTTATTTCGACGGTGAATTGGCTGAGGCGAAAACATTAACGCTGAAACCGGGTGAAAGTGAAACTGTCACCTTCACTGTAGAAAACGTCACGGCCGGTTCCCATCAAGTACAGATTAACAACTTGAGTGGAACGCTGTTCGCCTTGCATGATGACGAACCCGTGTTATCGCTTCAGTTTGACGAAGACAGTGGCACTGTGGCTGGTGACTCTTCACCGTATGGATTGGAAGGGACGGTGCACGGTGAGGCCACGTGGGAAACTGGCAAGTTCGGCAACGCGCTCCGATTAAATGGGGGGCGGGTTGAAGTGCCGCATGACGCGCTACTCGACGGTGGAGACGAATTAACGCTGTCCGTTTGGGTGAACCTTACGGACCCGAGTGCCAATCAAAAAATCGTTGGGAAATCAAGTATTGACAATGGGTTTATTCTAGGCGTGGAGAATGGAAAGCTTTATCCCGAATTGTGGGATGCCATTGGGACACACTACACTTTCCACAGTGGATCCATTCCGAAAGACAAGTGGACACATCTGGCGCTTACATGGCAATCAGCCGGTAGACTCATTGGCTACGTAAATGGTGAAGAAGTTGAAAACATTCCGGCGAGTGCCGCTCCAATCGGAAGGAACGAACACCCCCTCATCATCGGAGGAGCACCGTGGAATTCAGAGGCATTCAAAGTGAAAGGCTCGGTTGACGCGTTACGCATCTACAATTGGGCACTGAGTGCAAAGGAGATCCAGCAACTCTATCAAAAGAATGAAGTTGAGTGATAGCGGAAGTATTCCTCTGCGACAAGACTTGCCGTATTTTATCAGAGAGACGTTGATTCCCAAGAAGACCTATAACGGTCTAAAGCGGATGCAGGGATCTGTAAAAATATTAAGAAGGAGTGTGGCTCATGAGGCGGAGAAGGGCAGAGCACAGAATGAGGCAAATGAATTGGTGGGCCCTGCTATAAACTGTGATGTTCGTGTTTACCCAATTCTTCGGTTTGTTTGGAAACCAAAGTGAAATCAGTGCACAAACTGAGCATACAGGGACAAAGCCTAAACAATTCCATCACTCCGAACGGTGACAGATAGGAAGTTGCGAGTTTGCGAGGTTCGGTGGTGTGATTAAAATTTATTGAATGAGGGTGAGATCAAATGGAGAAAAGCAACAAACTGTTTTTGCTGTTCTTAATGACAGTGCTGTTGTTCAGCGTGGTTGTAACTCCAGTAGGTTCACCTTTCGTCCATGCGGAAAATAAACCGCCCGTGGAGTACGTAGATCCACTCATTGGCACGGATGTTTACTTCCCGGAGGGGGCCATGGGCGAGGCGAATGTTTTTCCGGGAGCGACTACACCGCACGGCATGGTACAATTGAGCCCGGATACGGGGCGACATATTGCCGGTTATTTGTACAGTGACGACCATATCGAGGGTTTTAGTTTTACACACTTTTCTGGAACGGGTTCCTGGGGGTTCGGCAATTTCCTGTCAACAGCGACAACAGGTGAACTTCACACGACGGAGAACACGTATAAGTCAAAATTCAGCCACGAAGAAGAAACCGCTTCCGCTGGTTACTACAGTGTCAGACTGCAAGACTATGACATTCAGGCGGAGTTGACGGCCACGACAAGAGTTGGCCTTTTGCGTTACACATTTCCTGAATCTGATACGAGTCACATTTTACTCGATGCTTCCCACACTTTAGAAGATGAACCCGTGAGCGATGCCACGATCCAAGTCCTCGACAACGAAACGGTCGTCGGTTCGCAAACGAACCCCAGTCCGTTTCATCACGGGCCAACACCGTACACCATTTATTTTGCTGCAAAATTTTCCCAGCCATTTGATTCTTATGGCACGTGGAACGGAAATCGCGTGAAGGAAGGGTCGCCGTCTGCATCCGGACGGGACGTTGGAGCGTTCTTCAATTACAACACAGACCCAGGAGAGCAAGTGCTCGTCAAAGTCGGGATCTCGTACGTCAGCACCGATAACGCCCTGGCGAACATTGAAGCCGAGGTGCCTGGCTGGGACTTCGAGCAAGTCAAAGAACAAGCGAGAAACACCTGGAACGAACGGTTAAGCCGGATCGAAGTGAGCGGGGGAAGCGAAGAGGATAAAGTCAAATTCTACACGAGTCTATATCGCGTACTGCTCGGTCCGTATACGTTCTCCGATGCCAACGGCGAATACATCGGGTTTGACCACAAGATCCACCGAGCCGAAGGTTATACGCAGTATCACACATTTTCCCTGTGGGATACGTTTCGCCATGCACACCCGCTGTACACATTAATCGAACCGGAGGTACAAAATGATGCGGTGAGGTCACTCATTGCGGATTATGAACAAGGCGGGTGGCTGCCGCGGTGGCCGATGGCGAATGTCTATACAAATGACATGATCTCCGACCACGCTTCTTCCGTTATGGCAGAAACGATCATGAAGGGCATCACGGATTTCGACGTCGAGAAGGCCTATGAAGCGATGGTACACAACGCGACGGAAACACCGGAACCTGACGAAGCTGCTTGGGGACGGGCCAATTTGGCCGAGTATGTCGAACTCGGATACATCCCCCATGAGCTCAATTCGCAATCAGTGTCGTGGACAGTAGAAAACGCCTACGTCGACTTTGCGATCGCGCAAGTCGCAAAGTCCCTCGACAAAGAAGAAGACTACGAAACGTTTATGAAAAGGGCGAAGTCTTTCATCAATGTTTTCGATCCTGAAACGAGGTGGATGCGTCCACGACATGAGGACGGATCCTGGAAAACGCCGTTTGACCCGGGTGATTGGACAGGATTTACCGAGGGAAACGCCTGGACGTATTCATGGTTTGTGCCCCACGACGTGCGAGGACTTGCCCAGCTGATGGGCGAGAAGACTTTCACTGACCGCCTGGATCATTTCTTCGAGGCGTTTGTTTACCCGGCTTACAATGAGAAAATCAGTCACTATTGGCATGGGAATGAACCAGACCAACACGTGCCATTCTTGTACAATTTCGTCGGTCAACCGTGGAAGGCGCAAGAAGTGACACAACGCATTTTACATGAACTGTACGGGACCGGTCCTAACGGCATTCCCGGCAACGAAGACATGGGTCAGCTTTCCGCGTGGTTTGTGTTCAGTGCGATGGGGATCTCTCCGGTTGCACCCGTCACTGGGGAGTATCAGATCACGAGCCCGATTTTTGACCGGGTTGTCATTCACATGCCAGAGTACCACTACGGGGGAAAGGACTTTGTCATAGAGACAGACGGTGATGACGGTGATATCCGTTACATCGCCTCCGCCGAATTAAATGGAGAACCGCTCAATCGGGCGTGGATCTCACATGAAACGGTCTCGCAAGGCGGCAAGTTGACACTTACGATGGATGCCAAACCAAACAAACAGTGGGCGGCGGACCCCGCAGCGGCACCGTCGTCGATGACAACAGAAAAACCGCAACTCGCTTATGACAGCTTCGAACTGACCAAACAAGAAGTCGACGCCAATGAACCGCTCGAACTGACGGCGACGATAACGAACGTCGGTGGTCTCGGTATGGCAAAGGCGGAAATTTACGTAGACGGAAAGGCGTACGATACGGAAGAAGTTTTACTTGATGCAGGTGAAACAAAACAGGTGACGCTCTCGACCAGGCTTTACGAGGGCGGTGTACACAGCGTGTCTGTCGGGAATCTTCCGGCTAAAACAGTCATCGTCAACCCGAAACCTGCGGAGTTTGCGTACAGTGATGTTCGGGTGAAAACCAGTGATTCAAAAGACGAAATTACGGCAGAAGTTGACATCCAGAACGTTGGCAGTTATTCACATACGGAGGACGTTCAGCTGTATGTAGACGACGAGGCCGTAAGCTCGCAAAACGTGACACTCGCACCAGGTGAATCGCAAACGGTCACTTTTACTTATCCATTGTCAGATGAGCACTTTCACTGGGTCCAGATTGGCAGTGCAAAACCGCAGGTCGTCGTGCCCGACAATTATACGCCGTCACCCGAACCGGTCCAGTCTTACCACTTAAGAGCTGAGGATGGTCAGACTTACGGACTGACAGCAAAGTATTACAACAACAGGAATTTTGAAGGAGAACCTGTTTTGACGCAAGTAGATGAGCACGTCAATTTTGATTGGGGCACGGGCTCACCTGCCTCTGGTGTCAACAGCGATCAATTTTCCGTGCGGTGGACGGGAACGCTGACGGCACCCGTCACGGGAACGTACGAGTTTTTTCTTACAAGTGATGACGGGAGTCGCCTGTACATTAATGACGAAGTAGTGATCGATCACTGGGGCGATCACGGGGTCGAAACGAAGAGCCAGTTTATGAAGCTTGAAGCCGGTAAACATTATGACATTAGGTTGGAATACTATGAAAATACAGCCGATGCTGTTGTACAGCTGAGCTGGGATGTGCCGGTCACAGGTTTGGCATTGGGTGAACAAGTAGTAGAGCCAGGAGAGCGCACAACGTTCCAGATTGGAGTCAAAAGCAGGGTGCCGCATTCGTTCGAGATGGATTGGAGCGCCTCTGTTCCTTCTGGATTAAGCCTGTCTCCGGATGCAGGAACAATAACCGTTGATTCTGGAAAAGTGAACACAACGAGCGTCACGGTAGCGGCTGCTGACAATGCGGCACCGGGTGTTTATGAAATCCCGATTCAGCTAAAGTCGGAGTCTTCGGAACTACAGATGACGGCCAACGTCTGGGTAGCTGAATCAGGTGATTTGTCTGTCTATTTCAACAACGCCGGTATCAGCGATGATGACAAGCCGGACGGGGCGAACTTCGATTTGGCCGGATGGAGCTATTCTTATCAAGCACTAAAAGATGCAGGCATTGTCCCGGGCACAACAATTTTTCACGACGGGCTCTCTTTTAAGTGGCCAGATGTCTCGCCGGGGGAACGAGATAACATCGTCAGTGCGGGACAGTCCATACCACTGAAAGGGAGCGGGACGAAGATCGGTTTCATCGGTTCAGCGACACACGGCCCATCTTCGGGCAAAGGCAAAATTTATTACGTCGACGGAAGCGTACAGGAATTTGAGTTAGGCTTCCGCGATTGGACTTCGGGCGGGGGAACAGCAATGAAGTTGTGGCAACGATGCCGTATCGGAACAGCCCATCAGGGCAGGACGGGTTAGCCACTTACGTTTACTACACTTATGTTCCGTTAGATCACCCCGATAAAATGGTCAGAAGCGTCACACTTCCGGATGCCGATACGATCGACAAGGGAAGAATTCACATCTTTGATATTGCTATCAAATACGCAGCGCCCAAAAGTGGCGCTGATCTGAAAACACGTATCACACAGCTTGCGGAAGAAGGCGCCATTCATGAACAGGCTGTATATGCCTTGAATGTCCATTTAACAGCTGTGAACCAATTCGAAAAGAAAAATGATTCGGAAAAAGTCGTCAAACATTTGCAAGGGTTCCACCACTTGCTGGATTATTATGGAGAAAATGGTCGGCTGACTGACGCAGCCTATCGTGTGCTCAAGGCTGATACCGACTATTTGATCAGGAAATGGCAACTGTGACGACCGAAACAAAGTGTTATGGGTAACTCCGGGCGGTGGCGTTAAGGAGAATGAAACCCCAGTAGAAGCATTAAAAAGGGAATTAAACGAAGAACTTGGCATTGTTGTTGAAATTGATGACAAACCAATATTTGCAACAGATGTAATAATTGAAGGGAAAAAGGGTCCTTTTATAAGTCGGGAGATTATCAATCTGACACAAGCTTGTCAGAGTTAAATTGGTGGAGCAAGGAAGAGTTGCAGAAACCCGATAGCTATGCAAACCGAATGCCTCTGATCCCTTGATACAAAAGGGCCCAGAGTCATTCGGGCATACTTCGGGTCCACACGCGTTGACCATTGGAAGGTCCTTCACCACAAGATGGATATTACACGTTAAGACGCAAAAGCTTTTCACACAGTCGCTCAGTCGATCGTACAAGTCAAAAAATATGCGTACTTGAAGCCGCAGTGATAGTGCAAAGTAACAAATTGCACCTGGACAAAAGAGGGGTATATGAGACACTTTGTGTTTCAGGAATGTTGTTTTTGAAAACGGTCAATTTGCCTTTTTCCTAAAGCGACAAGCAAGTAAAAATGGCACTAAAGGCAGCAGGATAAGAATCCTGAGCCAATTTTCAGCACCACGCTGCGCTTTTTGTAGCCACCAATTCCCTTCCTCCAACTCCCCGTGAATCTCATTTGTACGTCTTTACCGATTCCTTAAACTTTCTTAATACGCATTTAAACTACTTTGTCTACGATTAAGTCATGCTTGGTGTCAAGCACTTTTTGTCACTGGGAAAGAGTTGACGACGGTAACGATTAAAGGGGAGTGGGATGACTTGACTGTGAAAAAAACGTGGATGATTGCAGTTTTATTTTTCGCATCCGTGGTGACGGGATGTTCAGACGGAGCGAGTCCCGGGGCAACCGGCTCTGCTTCGGCTGGAGAAGCTGACGATACGCTCACCATTGCCTGGTATCCGAACGAATCGGGAGCGGAGTTAAAGAATGCGCGGGATGAAATTGCGAACGTGATTGAAGAGGCAACGGGAAAAACAGTGGAGCACCAGACGACGACGGATTACATCATCGCCATTGAAGCTCTTGCAAACGGTCAGGCCGATTTGGCATTTATGGGAGCTCAAGGCTATATTGAAGCCCCAAAAATGAAAGTGTCGCTCCGCTCGTCGTGCCGAGCGGTGAATCTGGAACGCTGGACGATGCCGTTTACCACAGTTGGCTCGCTGTCAAGAAAGGAAGCGAAGGCGAATACCAAGACGGTGACAAATACACCATCGACCACATTGTCGGCAAGACGTTTTCCTTTGTGTCGAACAGTTCGACGTCGGGGTTTAAAGTGCCGTCAGACAGCATTGTCTCTTACTTCAGTGAAAAAGAGGAATACAAAGATTTAACTCCCGAGGATTTGCTTGAGGGCGGAAAGTTCTTTCGTGAAGTGTTGTACGGAGGTTCTCATCAAGGTTCCGCGGTTAACTTACTCACAGATAAAGTGGACGTTGCCGCGTTCTGTGATACGTGTGTCGACAATTACATTGAATTAGCTGAGGGAGAGGCGAACACACCCGGTGCCGTCTACAGCGTGAAGGAGGGTGCCGCTGAACCGTTTGATGCGGTCGTAGGGGAACAATTTGTCCTCATATCCGTCACGCCTGTATTAAACGCCCCTTTTGCCGTTAACACGGAAACGGTCAGTGAAGCCGACCGGAAAGCACTGGTCGAAGCTTTTACATCTGACGAGGTTGCAAATAACGAGAATATTTTCGTGCCAGAAGATGCGGATCGAGAAGGTTTGTTCACAAAAACGGGCGACGAGCGATTTGTGGAAGTCGAAGATTCCTGGTTTGACCCGATCCGGGAATTGTCAAATTAAGTTCAAACCTTTTCTCGGTGTAAGGGGGATTAAACGATGGCGACGTTATTAGAGTTTCGCAACGTATTCAAAAAGTACGGTCGCGATACGACTGCCCTGTCGGATGTCAGTTTCTCGGTGGAAGCGGGAGCGTTTGTTTCCGTGATCGGCCCTTCCGGAGCCGGAAAATCCACGCTCCTTCGCTGTATTAATCGCATGGTTGATGCGAGCCGCGGGGAGATCGTGTTTGACGGGATCAACACACAAAGCTTGAAAAAAAGAGACTTACGAAAATTGAGAACGAAGATCGGAATGATCTTTCAACATTACAACTTGGTGAACCGATTGAGTGTGATCGAAAATGTTCTGCACGGGAGACTCGGTTACAAGTCGACGATCGCCGGTGTCCTTGGGCTTTATAAAGAGGAAGAAAAAAGACAGGCGTTTGAGCTTTTAAGTGTTTTGGGGTTGGAAGAGCAAGTCTACAAACGGTGCGACCAGCTCAGCGGAGGACAAAAACAGCGAGTTGGCATTGCGAGAGCGTTGATTCAAAATCCGAAAATGCTGTTGTGTGATGAACCGATTGCCTCTTTGGACCCGAACGCGTCGAAGGTGATTATGGAGCATTTGAAAGACATATCGTCCACCATGGGCATCACGGTGCTGATCAACTTGCACCAGGTCGAGGTGGCACTCAAGTACTCCGATCAAGTCATCGGGCTTAACGGAGGGAGAGTCGTTTACGACGGGTCACCGGAACACATAACCCATCAAGAGATTCGTCGCATTTACGGTTCTCGTTTAGAAGATGACATCGTCGATCTGGGTGAAAAAAGTGCGGGATAACTATTTTGCAAAAAAGCGTATTCACTCCGTTCTCCTTTTCTTTTTGTTGATCTCAATCACGTATGGTGCGATGGTCGTAACCGAGTACGATGCGGTGAAAGGGTTGACATCTATTCCGGAAGCGGTCAATTGGGGAGTCACCCACTTTTATCCTGACGCACAGGCGATCCAAAAACTCCCGAACATTTTAGACAAACTGATGGAAACGCTGCTGATATCAGTTGCATCAGCGGCAGTTGCCGGTGTCTTTGCTTTGCTCTTTGCCATTTTCGGATCCAACACGACCCGGATCAACGTCTTTTTCAGTACCGTGAGCAGAGGGATCGCAACACTGTTCCGCAACATTGATGTGTCCGTCTGGTCGATGATCTTGCTGTTTTCGTTAGGACAGAGCGCGTTGACGGGTTACGTCGCGTTGTTTTTTGTCTCTTTCGGCTTCTTGACCCGTGCCTTTACGGAAACGATCGATGAAGTAAGCGCTAGTTCCGTAGAGGCTTTGAGAGCGACAGGGGCCGGTTATGTTTCTATCGTCATGCATTCTGTCATACCTTCTAGCCTCCCTCAGATGGTCAGTTGGTTGTTGTTTATGGTGGAAACAAACATACGCAGTGCAACGTTAGTCGGAATTTTGACAGGGACAGGCATCGGATTTTCTTTTGACTTGTACTACAAAAGTTTGGATTATAACAGCGCCAGCTTGGTCGTCTTGACGATCGTGCTCACTATTTTGCTCCTCGAAATTACGTCAAATTACGTGAGAAGAGTGATTTTGTGATGAAAGGCTCAGCGACTGAAACTGTTGCCGAAAAATCCGGAGGAAAACGGCCATCCCGTGCGTCGAGTGGCGTGAAAGTGAAGCCTTTAAATAAGGCGTCATTCGTTACCAGGCTGACACTTGCTGCGATGCTCATCGTGACAGTGTACGCGTTTGTCCGTTTTGATGACAAAGAGGTAACGTTGTGGGAGGGGCTTGTCTTTACACTGGCCAACTTTAAAACGATGTTTTCGGAAGCGCGCTTGGAACACTTCACCTTTTGGCATGGACTGTATCAAGTGATGGTCACCGTCGGCCTGGCACTGCTGACGACCGTGTTCGGTGCCGTCATTTCCCTGTTTTTAGGACTTTTTGCAGCCCACAATCTGTCCTCGACTCCAGTTTCCGCTGCGATTAAAGGATTTGTCGCCATTATTAGAGCGGTGCCAACCGTTCTTTGGGTTCTCATTTTTGCTGTCGCCGCAGGCTTGGGAAGTGTTGCCGCTGTGATCGGCATGACGTTTCACTCGGTCGGTTATTTAATCAAAGCCTACGCCGAATCCTTTGAAGAACTGGACAAAGGAGTACTAGAAGCGATGAGGGCGAGTGGCGCCAATTGGTGGCAAATCGTGTTTCAAGCCGTTATCCCTTCGACGATAACATACATCGTGTCGTGGACGTTCTTGCGATTTGAAATTAACTTTGGAGTCGCCGTTGCGATGGGAGCGGCCGCCGGAGCCGGCGGGATCGGGTACGACATGTTTATGGCCAGTAGCTTCTATTACGACTTGCGCGAAGTGGGCGCGATTACGCTCTACGTATTGATATTGGCCATCCTCCTGGAAATGATCGCCGTGAGGATTAAAAGGAATCTGAACAGAAGCGAAGTCGCGTAACGCCATTTCTTCGAGAATCAGCGGAAATACTGATTTCGCATGAAGTGCCGATTGTGGATCAGGCACTTCATTTTTAAAACAAATTTAACCTGATTTACAAGCGCTTAACCATTGTCACTTGTCGATAAGTTAGATTAAAGGTAGCCGAACAAGAGGGGGTGAGAGCAGTATGATGCCAGCGAAGGAACAAGCGCTCCATTTGGAAATTGCAGAGTACTTGATTGGGAACATCCGCACAGGCGTCTTTGCCGAAAATGAGAAAATACCTTCGGAACAAGAACTGTGTCTCCAGTTTCAAGTGAACCGGCACGTCGTCAGACAAGCGATTGCGAGAGTCGCCAGTTTAGGGTGGGTGACACCTGTACAGGGAAAAGGATGCTATGTCAACCGCATCCCCAAACCGGTTCGGTACGACCTTTCGTCGCGCACGCGTTTTTCTGAAAACATGAACAGCCAAGGCGTTCGCCATAAAGGTCAGTTACTGGAGTGGGAAGAAAGGGTCCCGACGGAAGAAGAACGGGAAAATTTAGCCCTCGATGACGGAGAGACCGTCTATCGGCTGGAAATTTTACGTTATATTGAAGATCAGCCGCTGTCAGTGACGACGACCGTTTTACCTGTGGCAGAATTCCCGGATTTACCGGATTATTTTCACAACTTTCACTCACTTTACGATATTTTAATCAACCATTACCATTTTCGTCCCATCCGGGAGCGTTCCGTCTTTCAAGCGACGCTTCCCGCCTTGCAGGATGTGAAAATACTGCAAATGCCCGAGAACGTTCCTGTGATGGAGATCACCAGTTTGATGAAGCACCCTGGTGGGTTTCCGGTCGAATTCAGCATAAGTCGTATCAGAGGCGACATGACAAAATGTTTAGTCGAGTTCTAAAGAAAGGGGAGCACGATGAAAAAGGCGCGACTGACCAAAATTCTCGTGGAAGGCAACCGGGACTTACTGAAAAAAATGGCACAACAAGTAGAAAAAAGGGTAGAAGTCAAGGTTGAACAGCCACCTCGAAAGGGCCTCGTCATGTTAAAGGCGCGAGACTCGATTTCCATGCAGCCTTTTTACCTTGGTGAAGGGCTTGTCACTGAGTGCGCCGTCTCCATTCAAGGAAAGTTCGGCTTCGGAGCGATCATGGGGGAAGATCCGGAACGTTCCTATCAAATAGCGGTCGTCGATGCCGCTTTTAACGCTCGTCTTCCACTGGTTGATTCATGGATTCCCGAACTCGAACGGGAGGAACGGAGCATTCGTCAGCGACATTTTCGGGAACACGTGATGGCAGAACATTCGCGCGTTCAGTTCGACACGATGGAGGATTACAATGACAAAAGCTGAGCGAACGTTTGACATGGTGCACGGGACACAGCGCATATACCGCCACCTGTTAGACTGCATGGCAAAACCGGGAGTGATTCGGAATATCCGAGGCTCGTTCGAGATGACGGCACAGGACCACGGGCTTTCTCCAGTGTTGGCCGCAGTCGCCTTCACGTTGATCGACCGGGAGGTTTCGTTTCACCTTATGTGTGAAAGAAGCGATGATGCGAGGAAGTTTTTACAGTGGAAAACGTTCAGTCGACACCGGCCCTTGCCGGATGCAGACTATGTCTTGATTCAAAGGCGATTGAACGGGCGAGAAGTTCGGGAAGTGATGGCACAAGTGAAGCGTGGGACACTCGCTGACCCCCACCTAAGCGCGACGGTGTTTTTGCTTGTGACGCATGTGTCACAAGCTGAGGGTGGCGCCGGGATGGTCCTGCACTTGAGAGGACCGGGCATAAAGGGGCGAAGGACGTGTCACGTGGAAGGGTTGCTTCCGGAATGGCTAGAAGAGCGGCAATCCATCAACCGGGAGTTTCCGCTCGGAATAGACATCGTCTTGGTGACGGAATCAGGCGATATGCTAGCCCTGCCGAGAACGACTTTGATCGAAAGTGAGGAATTGTGATGGGTTACGTTGCGGTAACAGGCGGAACTCAGGCGATCGAGTATGCGGCTAAACTGGTGCAAACGTACCGGCTGAAGCATGTACGCCACGTTTTGCAGACGGACGAAATTAAAAACCAGATGCGTTTGTTGGTCGACCGGATCATGGGAGAAGGCGGACTCTATGCGCCTGAATATGCGGCTTTAGCGTTAAAACAGTCGGAGGGAGACCCGGCGGAAGCGGCGTTCTTGTTAAGGGCGTACCGATCCACCTTGCCGCGAAACCACTACTCTTTAACCGTCGAACCCCGCGAGATGCGGGTTATCCGCCGAATCTCGTCCGCGTTTAAAGACATCCCGGGAGGGCAATTCCTCGGCCCCACCTATGACTACACGTACCGGTTATTAAACTTTAATTTGTGCGACGACGCGCCACAGCCAGTGCAACAATTTTTAAACGAATTCAACCTGGAAGTGCCCGGAGAGGAAGTGCCTACGTTTGAAAAAGTGACGGACCTCTTGCGATCACAAGGACTGTTGCCCCGTGTCCCTGCAAGGGAGACGGAACCTTTTGACGTGACGCGAGAAAAACTCGCGTTTCCCGCTCCGCGATCGGCCCGTCTCCAGATTTTAGCTAGAGGAGAAACGGGAGCGATGACGGCTTTGGCTTACAGCAGCATGCGCGGTTACGGCGTGGTGCACCCGACGGTCGGAGAACTGCGGGTAGGATATGCAGCTGTCCACATCCCGTATCCCGTCGGCGGTGATGGGGAGGAGTCCGTGTACGTCGGTGAAGTGATGCTCACGGAGGCCGAAACGATCAACTCCTTTACCCAAAACGACCGGGAAAACGTCGAGTTCGTACTCGGATACGGGTTAACATTCGGGCAAAACGAAGTCAAGGCGATTGCGATGGCTATTTTGGAAAGAAGTTTGGAGACGGCGGGGCGTGCGCCGACTCAAGACGAAGAATTTGTGCTGCTGCACATTGACAGTGTGGAAGCGCACGGGTTTGTCTCCCATTTAAAACTCCCCCACTATATTACCTTTCAATCGATGCTGGACCGGATCCGGCAAACGAGAGAGACGGCAGGCGAAAAAAGCGGCACGGCGTTGGACCGGACGTCGGCGTTCAGCCATTCCTGATGGCTCAAATAACGGGAAAGGAGCGAAAGGATGAGCGAATACAACTTTGCCTTTTTGGACGAAGGATCAAAAAGAGAAATCAGGCGTGCCACTTTGAAGGCGGTGGCCATTCCAGGTTATCAAGTACCGTTTGCATCTCGGGAAATGCCGATCGGAAGGGGCTGGGGGACCGGGGGGCTGCAACTAACTTTGTCGCTCATCGGGAAGTCCGACTGCCTGAAAGTGATGGACCAAGGTCACGATGACAGCGTGAATGCCGTCAGTATCAAACGCCTCGTGGTGGACTGCACAGGCATTCCCACGACAGAAGATTCGCGAAAGGCGACTGTCATACAAACCCGTCACCGCATCCCGGAGATTCCCCTCAGGGAGGATCAAATACTGGTTTTGCAAGTCCCGTTGCCGGAGCCGCTCCGACGAGTGGAAGCAAAAGAGCGAGAAACGAAGCGGATGCACGCGGAAATGGACTACAGCAGTATGTGGTTGAGGCTGTACGAGGATATCGTCAGGTGGGGAAAGATTACAATTGGAGCGGACTATCCGAGCATGGCAAACGGCCGGTATGTGTTTAATCCGAGTCCGATCCCGCGATACGATCTGTTAAAACTTCACCAAGCTGATGGGCTTTATCTCTTCGGGGCCGGAAGGGAAAAGAAAATTTACGCCATTCCTCCCTATACGAATGTCACGCTCCTCTCTTTCGACGACTATCCGTTTGAAGTGGAACGTTTCGACGGGGCTTCGTGCCGCCTGTGCGGCAGCCGTGACACCTTTCTGGACGAGATTTACGACGGAGAAACGGGGACCAAAGTGTACCAGTGTTCCGATACGGGCTTTTGTGCGCAGAAACAGCGTGAAAGGAGAGTTGTGTAATGGAATGTGTCGCAGCAGTCGACGATAACTCGGAAACCCCTCTGTTGACGGTCAAAGATTTAAATAAGCGTTACGGAAAAGGCTGTCCCGCTTGTGAGACGCCGGAGATGCTCGCAGGCGACGATAACCGCTGTCCGCACTGTGGAAGTGTTTGGGCGTGTATTCACGTACAGTTCGAACTGTATGCCGGTGAAATTTTGGGTGTTGTCGGTGAAAGCGGGTCGGGCAAGAGTTCGGTCGTCAAAAGTCTATATTTTGACGAAGACGTTCATTCTGGCGTAGCCACCATCTCGGCGTACAAGGGCGGCAAGGTGAACATTTTCTCCGAATCGGCGCAGCAAAAGCGTTATATTCGCAACTATTTGATGGGGATGGTGTACCAAAATCCGCTGATGGGGCTCAAAATGTCATTTTCAAGCGGTGGCAATATTGCAGAAAAGCTGATCGCATCCGGCATGTACCACGTTGGGAACATACGTAAAAGAGCGGGAGAACTGCTGGAGCATGTGGACATTCCGCTTTCGCGCATGGACGAACGTCCGAAAAATTTTAGCGGCGGCATGCAGCAGCGCGTACAAATTTCCAAAGCGCTTGCCAACAATCCGCCGATTTTGTTACTTGATGAAGTGACGACCGGTCTCGATCTGTCGGTACAAGCGAGGGTCTTGGATTTAATACGCAAAATTCAAAGGGAATTTGAGGTTGCCACGATCGTCGTCTCCCATGATTTGGGGGTGATTCGCATGCTGGCAGACCGGACCGTGGTAATGCGACACGGACGGATCGTGGAAGAGGGGCTGACGGACCAAATTTTGGAGGACCCGCAGCGGGCGTACACCCAGCAGCTGGTTCATTCCTTATTGTAAGGCGGTGTAAGGATGACAGTACGTCAAATATATAACGCAAAGATTGTGATGCCCGACCGGGTGATCCCGAACGGCACCATCGTGATAAAAGACGACACTATTGAGTGGATTGAGGAAGGACACTCCGATGAGAAGAATGTGGAAGTTACGGATGCAGCCGGTTCTTGGGCCATTCCTGGCCTTGTGGATTCTCACAGTGACGCGATCGAGATGGAGCTGGAGCCGAGACCGGGCAGTGTCTTTCCGATACAAGTGTCCTTCCGTGAGTTAGAGAAAAAACTGGCGGGTCAAGGGATTACGACGATCTATCACTCGTTGTCTCTCCTTGAAGAAAACGCAAAAAAGTGGACGAGGCAGAACGACAAAGTGTTTCGCGTCATCGATGACATCAACCGTTTGTCAAAAGGTGTACACCTCATTCGCCATAAAACGCACCTCCGCTTTGAAATAACCAATGTTGAAGCTGTGCCGAATGTACGGGAGTGCATCGAGGCGAATAAAGTTGACCAGTTGTCTTTCATGGATCACACTTCCGGACAAGGTCAGTTTCGCAACTTGGAAGTACATAAAAAGTACTTAATCGAGCACCGGCATTACACTGAAGAACAAGCCGACCGGCTGATCGAAGAGAGCCGGCGTCAGCAAAAGTTGGAACCGGCTGTCCTGCGATCCCTGGCTGAGTGCGCCTTCCGCCGCGGCATCCCCATCGCTTCCCATGACGATGACACCATTGACAAATTGGCGCTGGTGAAAAGTTTGAAAGCGACGATCAGTGAATTTCCAGTTGAACTGGACGTGGCCAAAAAAGCAAAAGAAATGGGGTTGTATGTCGTGATGGGTGCACCCAACGCTTTGCTTGGGCGCTCCCACAGCCATAACTTGTCCGCGATGGAAGCAGTCGAACACGACGTCGTCGACATCCTCTGTTCCGATTACTACCCAGCCTCTTTGTTGCACGCTGTTTTTAAACTGTATCGCCGTGGGATGGCGATCTGGAAAGCAGTGAACATGGTCACGCTGAACCCAGCAAAAGCGTTAAAGATTGATCACGAAGTCGGGTCACTGGAGCCAGGCAAAAAGGCAGACATCTTGATTGTAAGTGAAGATGACAGACGCCCGGTTTTACAAAAAGTGTTTGTAGGCGGACAAGTCGTCTGTCAAATGCGTTACCAACAGCCGGCGAAAGTAAGGGGCTTCCGTTAAACGGAGGAGAAAGTGGAACAGTATCTGAAAACAGAAATAGAACCGGAACTGGCAAATGGACGTCTGGATGATTTCGGTAGAGGGGTGAGCTGTATGAAGAATCTGTTAGTCGTTGAGGCGTTGCGGAAGACGTTCACGATGCATCACTTCCACGGGAAAGACATTGTAGGCTGTGAAGACATCCACCTGTCTTTACCGCAAGGGCGGTTTATCGGCCTGACAGGTGAAAGCGGCGCCGGAAAATCGACGATTTTAAAATGTATTTACCGCACGTATACACCGACGGAAGGCACGGTGCTGTTTGACTCCGACCAATTGGGTCCTATCGATTTGGCGAAAGCGACGGACAGGGAGATACTGGCGATTCGCAAGCGTGAGATCGGTTATGTGTCGCAATTTCTGAATGTGATGCCGAGAGTGACTGCACTTGAAGTTGTCACAGACGCCATTCTCGACATGGAGGAGGGGCCCGGGACGGCGAAAGAAAAAGCAAAAGAAATGTTGGCGTATTTCAAGCTTCCGTCCTTACTTTGGGATTCCTTTCCGCGGACATTCAGCGGCGGAGAGAAGTTGCGTCTCAATCTGGCACAAGCGATGGCGAAGCGTCCCAAGTTACTTTTGCTAGATGAGCCGACAGCTTCGCTCGACGATGCCTCAAAGCAGTTAGTGAAAGAGATGATCCTCCTCTTAAAAAACAGCGGTACGAGTATGATCGGCATCTTCCATGACCTCGATTTCATGGAAACGGTTGCCGATGAGCATTACCATTTGTCGCACGGGTCTCTGAAAAAAATCGCAAATCGACACGGCTATAAGGCGGAGTTAGTGAAATGATCGATTTACACTGTCACACGAACGTATCAGACAACTCTTTTTCCGTCGAAGAAGTGATTGCCATCGCGAAACAAAACGGCGTGACACATTTAGCGGTTACGGATCACGATACGACGGATGGCCTTCCCAGAGCGATGCAAATCGGGAAGCGATTAGGTGTGGAGATTATCCCGGGAATTGAAATATCGGCATTCGACTATAAGCGGAACAGGCGCGCCCACATACTCGGGCTGTTTATCGAGCCGGGGCACAAAGCGATCGCGTCACTGTGCGAGCCGCTGGTGGAAGAGAGACAACGGGTTGCGCGCGAGATGGTCAAAAAAGTAAAGGACGCGGGGTACGACATTTCGTGGGAAGACGTCGAGCGGTTAGCGGCTGGAAGCACCGGGGTGTACAAGCAACACATTATGCACGCCTTACTCGATAACGGCTATACCGATCGCATTTACGGTGAGCTTTACCACCAGTTGTTCTCCAAAGGCGGCGAGGGGAGAAAGCTGGGGATCGCCTACGTGCCGGTCCATTATGTAGATGTACACGATGCCATTGGCGTCATAGAAGAAGCGGGGGGCCTCCCCGTTTTGGCCCATCCCGGGCAGTTCAACAATTTCGCTGCCGTAGAAGAATGGGTGGATGTGGGTTTAGTGGGCATTGAAGTCAAGCACCCGCTGCACGGCCCAAAGGAGGAAGCGAGAGCGAGAGAACTGGCTGTACAGTTCGACCTCGTACAGACAGGGGGATCTGATTTCCACGGGTTTTACAGCGACACAGGGGCGTCCATCGGTTCCAAAAGTGTGGGGCCAGAGTGCATGGAACAGTTGAAGAACCTTCTAATGAAGCGGCGGGGGTGAAAACGCGAATTGATCTATGACATGGAGGGATATCAACTGTAAAGAAAATAAAGAGTCCATTTTTCCAGTCTTGAATAGGATATGGCGAGAGGTTAGTCTGGGCGAGGAGGTAGTCCAAATGCCAGCGGTAGTCAATTGCGGTCAAGTCAACATCAATTCCATGAGTAACGACGCGTTGATCGCATCTGGGCAAAACAGCCAACCTGAGTGGAACTTTCAAGGTAAGTGGAACATCGGAAACGGGTTGCATGCAGGGCTCGTTCTGACCAGTGCGATATTCAATGTCATCTATGACAGCGACGTTGTAGATGCACCTGCCGTTCAGCCGGAGGGTGTGAACCCAGTGCCAACTCGTCAGGTTTGATTCACGATGGATGTCCGCTTAAATGTGCTGAATATTAACGTGATGAGTCATAATTCCGGCGTATTTTCGGGTTCCAATCATCAGCCGTTTTGGCGCACAGCTTGTAAAACCAATGTAGGGTTTGGAAGGGTAGTAGGCGAGATGAACCATACGGTCAATACGATCAATGTGATTTTGGACAACGATCTCGTAGATTTTTCGAGGCGTGAAGGACAACAAGGGATGACTAAACAAAGGGGGACGAACTCACATCCGCCGAGCGAGTAAAGGCAACAGGTGCATCGTTCAAGAAAAGGGCACGCACGTTTGTAAATAAGGCTACGCTCAGGGGACAGTATTGCACTGATACCCATCCGCGGGAGGGAACGAACAGAGGCTTGGGGCTGTTAAACGTGTGGGTTGATATTCCGAGACAGCCCCTATATAAAAAACAACAAATACGTTCCCACTCCAGCTAAAATCATAATGATGGCATAAATAATGAACAAATTTCTCAAGCTCACTTTGTAGTTGTAGCGCGAATCTCTCGGTTTCACTCCGATCAAGATCGTCACGCTTAAAGAAAGCACGCAGACAGTCAACCCGATGATGAGCAAAAGCGTGTACATAACCGGCTCCTTTTTCCGCAATTGTTTGAAAATGGACGTTTTTACGGACTACAGTTGGTTAAACTCTTTTCGGTACACTTTCCACCCTTTTCGCGTTTTGACATGTAAAATTCTGTATGGACAGTACCCGTGCTTTTTTGCGTACTCATCCCACTCTGCCACATTGGGCCAGTATCCCAGCTCCTCTGCCAATGCAAACAACGCCTGTTCAGATTTTTCGATATAGTGAAGCGTGTCGTCATACCCGAAAGACGCCTTCAATGCCTTCCAATTCTTTTTCAGTTTACGAGAGATTTGGGGGTACAGTAACAAGTTGTGCTCTTTGGCGTACTGATTCCATTCAGACACTTTCGGCCAACGCCCTAGTGTCTCAGCGTAAGCGCGGAGTGCATCGGCAGATTGTCGTTCTTGATCCACAATCATCACCTGCCGATGTATTCAGGAAAGGTCTCGAAAAAAGTTTGGGCTACGTCTTCATATTCGTCATCAGGGATTTCGACGATCTTTTGTCCCCGAATCTCAAAGAAATACAACTGCTCCACCGGCCCAGACTCTCCTTGTCTGATTGGGTAGTAGGCGCCGTACAACCGGTCTCTGTGAGAGAACGATGCGGCGAAGGCCGCGCGAAATTGGTCATCTTCCGTTTCCAACCGTTGAAAGAAGATGTCTTCCAGCTGCTCCAGAACGAGCTCCCGGTACGTTTCTCCGGGGTAACGCAAGTTCAGAACATCGCCCTCTTCTTCAACGATATACAGTTCCCGGTGTTGTTCTTTCGACCACAAAAGCAATAAATGCTTCACATTTTCGTAAATAAAAAAATACTGGTGCGGGGTTTGAAACCGGATGTGCACATATATCCCCTCCCCGTAACTTTTGTAGCACATGTTGCAACATATTGCAAAAGAAAAATCACACGTCAAGTGAAACTTTTATCGCGTTTGTTCGTCTGTATAAGGGAACCTGCACAATTCCTTCATTACCCCAATGTTGAAGCCTTCCGCAGAGCGGAAGGCCTTTTTTTGAAGCTATTCCAACACTGTCACGTAGGCGACCATGGGCCATCGTGCTCTCTCGTGGCGTGGTTCGTACACATCAATTCAAACGTCCCCACCTGGTCAGCGACAAATGTCACTGTCGTCGTCTTCCCTTTTTCAACGGTACCGCTGACGCCGAATTCTTCCATTTGGAAATGGTGGGACTCCCCGTTGATACCGTGGATGTTGAACGTCACTTCGTCGCCTTTACGTACCGTGATGTGGCCCGGACTAAAGTGGTATGCTTCCAATTCCTGACCGTCTTTCGTCGTCGTTTTGTACTCGCCGGTTACGATGTGAAAAGTCTGAGTGTTCGTGTCTGAAACGGTTTCCCTGCTTAAACCGTCAAACGGGTTCACGGTCAGGATAAAAGATGCCCCGACTACCAACAGCCCGGACACGACGGATAAGAACAGCCAATGCCGCGTAGACTTCATCGTTTCCTCCTTTCTGAAGGTGAGAGCTTTATACCATTGATTCCCAACTTCTATTCATTCTAAACTGTCTGTCGACTCTCTTATTTTCCTTTGCCTTTCCACAAAGAGAGGGGTATACTAATAATGTCATTTTATAAAGTCGCAGGAGGGAAGGAGCATGACAGAAGAAACTCAGCCTTCTAAACGCGAGAACAGGGAAAACGACTTTATGGACATGGTCGTCGGAACAGCCGTTTCCTTCATCTTTTTTATGGGAATCGCCTTGATCGCGACACTTGCTGAAATGCTGTTTGCGTAGCAATTGAACACGGGGGAGAATATCTCCCCTTTATTTCCGGAAAAATAAGAAAAACCGCAAGAAGTGTTTTGTATCGCCAACGACTGACAAAGTTTGTCGAATTAATTCGTAATTTTATGGACGGTACCGCAAAGGGAGACGTTCATTTTCTTTGTTGCGAAGATGGGAGGATTATCATGAACATTCACGAATATCAAGCAAAAGAAGTGCTGAAGCAGTACGGCGTTGTTGTGCCGGACGGAAAAGTCGCTTTTTCCGTTGAGGAGGCTGTCAAAGCGGCTGAAGAGATCGGCACGGACGTGACGGTAGTCAAAGCCCAGATTCACGCCGGCGGACGCGGGAAAGCAGGAGGCGTGAAAATTGCCAAACATTTAGACGAAGTCCGTACATACGCTGAAGAGCTGCTGGGCAAAAAGCTGGTCACCCACCAGACAGGACCGGAAGGAAAAGAAGTGAAACGCCTCTTGATCGAACAGGGGTGCGACATTCAGAGTGAGTACTACGTCGGGATGGTGGTCGACCGGTCGACCGGACGCGTGGCGATCATGGCCTCGGAAGAAGGCGGAACGGAAATTGAAGAAGTGGCGGCGAAAACGCCGGAGAAAATTTTTACGGAAACGATCGATCCGACGGTCGGGTTACTGCCGTTTCAAGCGCGCAAATTAGCTTTTGCCATAAACATTCCGAAAGAATTGGTGAACAAAGCCGCTACATTTATGATGGGGCTGTACAAGGCTTTCGTGGAAAAAGATTGTTCTCTCGCTGAAATCAATCCCCTCGTCGTCACCGGAGATGGTAACGTCATGGCCCTCGACGCCAAGCTAAACTTTGACGACAATGCGCTGTACCGTCATCCAGATATTCAGGCGTTGCGGGATGAAGACGAAGAAGATCCGAAGGAAATCGAGGCCTCCAAACACGACTTAAGTTACATCGCCCTTGATGGAAATATTGGATGTATGGTCAACGGGGCGGGTCTGGCGATGGCGACGATGGACATCATCAAACACCACGGTGGAGAGCCGGCGAACTTCCTCGATGTCGGAGGCGGCGCTTCGACGGAGAAAGTGACAGAAGCCTTTAAAATTATTTTGTCCGACCAAAAGGTGAAAGGCATTTTAGTCAATATTTTCGGAGGCATTATGAAGTGCGACGTCATAGCGAACGGTGTGGTGGAAGCGGCGAAACAAGTCGGCCTCGACCGTCCTTTGGTCGTCCGCCTGGAGGGGACGAATGTGGAACTTGGAAAAGAGATTTTATCTAACTCCAACCTGAACATCACACCGGCGACGTCGATGGATGAAGCGGCTGAAAAGATCGTCGCCGCTGTAAAGTGAGATCTCAAACGAAGTGGACATCAAAAAGAACGACATTGTGGATGAAGGGCGGGTTTCATAAGATGAGCATTCTGGTCAATAAAAAAACGAAAGTGATTACACAAGGTATTACAGGGGCTAACGGCCGGTTTCATACGGCTCAGGCCATTGCATACGGCACGCAAGTGGTAGGAGGTGTCACTCCGGGAAAAGGCGGAGCGGAAGTAGAAGGCGTCCCCGTATTCAACACGGTGGCCGAAGCCGTTGAAAAAACGGGTGCCACAGCTTCCGTCATTTACGTGCCGCCGGCTTTCGCCGCCGATGCGATTATGGAGGCGGCCGATGCCGGGCTAGAATTGATTGTTTGCATTACAGAAGGCATTCCGGTGTTGGACATGGTCAAAGTGAAGCGATATTTGGAAGGGAAGAAATCGCGCTTGATCGGCCCGAACTGTCCGGGGGTGATTACGCCGGACGAATGTAAAATCGGCATCATGCCGGGATACATTCATACGGCGGGTCACGTCGGAGTCGTTTCGCGGAGCGGGACGCTGACGTACGAAGCCGTTCATCAGTTGACGACCCGGGGCATCGGACAATCGACGGCCGTCGGAATCGGGGGAGATCCGGTCAACGGCACGAGCTTCATCGACGTGTTGAAACTGTTCAACGAAGACCCTGACACGAAAGCTGTGATCATGATCGGGGAAATCGGCGGTACCGCAGAAGAAGAGGCAGCGGAGTGGATCGAAGCGAACATGGATAAGCCAGTTGTCGGGTTTATCGGAGGTCAAACCGCTCCTCCCGGAAAAAGGATGGGCCACGCCGGCGCCATCATCTCCGGCGGAAAAGGCACGGCTGCAGACAAGATCGCCAAGCTGGAAGCCTGCGGAGTCAAAGTGGCGAAATCACCGGCCGAGATTGGCGAAACGCTTGTCAAGACGCTAAAAGAACACGATCTTTTGGAAGTGTGCCAAACCGCTGTCAGCAGGCAGTAACGAACAGGGAATGGGAACCTCTCTCCATTGAGCGGGAGAGGTTTTTTGTTTATTTAAATGGCGAAAGAAGGATTTTACCGCGAAACCGCGAAAAAGAGTTGTTGGAAAAAATGAACAAGGGGTCGTCGGTATGCGTGCGATTACAGAATCAGAATGGCTAGTCGCTTTACACCATGTTCCAGGGGTCGGCTGGCACACGATTCACAAAATTAAAGAAGTGTGTCAGTCGTTCGCTCACTTGCCTGACCGGCTGAAGCAACACGCTGCAGAGTTGGAAGCGTTGCGTCTCCCGTGGCGCGCCATCGCTGAAGAGTTGGCGTCATACGAGAGGCAGAGGAAAATGAAACGCTTCCGAGAGAAGCGGATAGACGTTGTGACTGTTTTCGACGACCGCTATCCGGAGCTGCTAAGGGAAATTGCCCAACCGCCTTGGGTCTTGTACGTGGTGGGAGATGCGTCGCTGTTAAGCGAACCGGCGTTGGCGATCGTCGGAACCCGTCACCCGAGTCACTACGGGAAAACGGTGGCGCGAAAACTGGCCTACCAACTGGCGAAGCGACGCTGGGTCGTTGTAAGCGGCATGGCGATAGGGATCGATAGCGAAGCACACCTCGGGGCGTTAGAAGCCGAGGGGAAAACCATCGCCGTGCTCGGCTCCGGCGTGGACGTCATATACCCGAAGAGCGGACGAGACATCTACCGCCAAATCGTTGAGCGGGGGGCTGTCGTGTCTGAATTTCCGCCGGGAACGAGGCCGCGCCCCGGTCATTTCCCCCAGCGCAACCGCATTATTAGCGGACTATCCCGCGGTTCAGTCATTGTCGAGGCGGAAGAGAAGAGCGGTTCCCTCATCACGGCAGAGGCGAGTTTGGAACAGAACCGCGATGTATTTGCGATTCCGGGGCCAATCACTTCGCGGAAAAGCGTCGGCCCGCATCGTTTGATTCAGCAAGGGGCAAAATGTGTCACAACGCTGGAAGACATCTTGGAAGAGTATCCAGATGTACTGCCGCAGTCAGAGGGCGCAACGGACGCCTTAAAAGAACAAACTGCCCCCTTGACGGCGGAGGAAGCGGATGTCCTCGTCCACATCGAATCGGAGCCCGTTCACATCGACGTGTTAGTGACACGCACAGAACTTTCCCTTGCTGAACTTCACCCGATTTTGCTATCATTACAGGTCAAGCAATTGATTAAGCAACTTCCCGGCTCGCAATTTGTGCGAATGTAAATATTGTGGATGCTGCGGCATAGTTTGACAAAGAGGGATGGCATCATAAATAATTAGGATTGTTTGTTTGGATGGGAGGGTCCATATTGGCTGACTCGCTCGTAATCGTCGAATCACCAGCCAAAGCGAAAACAATTGGAAAGTACTTAGGAAAAAAATACATCGTGAAAGCGTCAATGGGACACTTGCGCGATTTGCCCCGCAGTCAAATGGGGGTCGACGTTGAAAACAATTTCGCCCCCAAGTACATCACGATACGGGGAAAGGAGAGATTTTAAAAGATCTGCGGAAAACGGCGAAAAAGGTGAAGCGCGTTTACCTCGCAGCGGACCCGGATCGGGAAGGGGAAGCGATTGCGTGGCATTTAGCGCACAGTCTCAACATGGACAAAGGCGAAAAATGCCGTGTCGTCTTTAACGAAATTACGAAGCAAGCGGTAAAAGACGCCTTTAAACACCCGCGGCCGATCAACATGAACCTCGTCAACGCGCAACAGGCGCGGCGCATACTGGATCGCCTCGTCGGCTACAACATCAGTCCGCTGCTGTGGAAAAAAGTAAAAAAAGGGTTGAGTGCCGGACGCGTCCAATCCGTTGCTGTTAAGATCATCATTGACCGGGAGAACGAGATCAACAACTTTCAGCCGGAGGAATACTGGTCCGTCACTGCCACGTTCCGGAAAGGGAAAGAGACGTTTACAGCCAAGTTCCACGGGTACGGAAAAGACAAAACAGAGCTCCGTTCAAAGGAAGACGTGGAAAAGCTGTTGAAAACGATCGAGAACGAACCGTTTCACGTGACGTCACTGCGCAAAAGTGAGCGCAAGCGAAACCCGGCTCCGCCGTTTACGACGAGTTCACTGCAACAAGAGGCAGCCCGTAAGCTGAACTTCCGGGCCGGAAAGACGATGGCGGTGGCACAACAACTGTACGAAGGCGTCGACGTCGGGAAAGAAGGAACCGTCGGCCTGATTACGTACATGCGCACCGATTCGACGCGCGTGGCCCAGTCCGCACAAGAAGAAGTCCGACAGTATGTTCAAGAGAAGCACGGCCCGGACTACGTTCCACAAAAGCCGCGCCAGGCAAAAAAACAAGCGGGTGCCCAAGATGCCCACGAAGCGGTTCGCCCCACATCGGTCTTGCGAGATCCAAAAACAGTAAAACCGTATTTAAGCCGTGACCAGTACCGGCTGTACAAACTCATATGGGAGCGGTTCGTCGCCAGCCAAATGGCGCCTGCCATCCTGGACACGGTATCGGCGGATTTGACGGCAGGAGATGCCGTGTTTCGAGCGACTGGGTCCAAGCTGAAGTTTCCCGGTTTTATGCGTGTCTACGTAGAAGGAACGGACGACAAAAAGCAGGAAGAAGAGACGTTTTTGCCGCCTCTGGAGGAAGGGGAGCGGTTTCGGGCTGAAGTCCTCGATCCCAAGCAACACTTTACCCAGCCGCCGCCCCGCTACACTGAAGCGAGGCTGGTCAAAACGCTGGAAGAGCTGGGGATCGGGCGGCCGAGTACGTACGCTCCCACACTGGAGACGATCCAAAAACGGGGGTATGTGGCACTGGAAGATCGCCGTTTAGTTCCGACGGAACTAGGCAAAATCGTTATTGAGCTGATGGAAGAATTTTTTCCAGAGATCTTGAATACCGAATTCACTGCAAACATGGAAGAAAACCTCGATTACGTGGAGGACGGCAAAGCGGATTGGGTCAAAGTGCTGGACGCTTTTTACGAGGAGTTCTCGGAACGGTTGCAAGTCGCTGAGGAAAAGATGAAGGAAGTGGAAGTGGAAGACGAAGTTTCGGATGAAGTGTGTGAGAAATGCGGCAGTCCGATGGTGTACAAGTTCGGGCGTTACGGAAAATTTCTCGCGTGTTCCGCGTTTCCCGACTGCCGCAATACCAAGCCGATCGTAAAAGAAATTGGCGTCACGTGTCCCGATTGCGGCAAAGGGCAAATTGTCGAGAGGAAGTCGAAAAAAGGGCGCAAATTTTACGGCTGCAACCGGTATCCGGATTGTGAGTTCGTGTCGTGGGACAAACCTGTCGCCCGCCGGTGCCCCAAGTGCAATGGGATGCTCGTGGAGAAAAAATCGAAGAAACAAGGGACGACAGTGCAGTGCGTAAACTGCGATTACAAAGAGACGAACGCGTGACACAAAAATTCAGAATCTTTGTTGGCATAACGGTGACGCTTGTGATAAGATGATGACGATTAGATGAGCAGTGTCATACTGCTTTTTTTACTGCACAACTGAAACCGCTGCACCTTTCACACGTTAAAGTTATGGGAGGGACCGATTTGGAACATACATTTCACGCCACCACGATTTTCGCCATTCACCATAACGGCAAAGGGGCCATGGCCGGTGACGGGCAAGTGACATTTGGCAATCAACTGGTGATGAAACACAGTGCCAAAAAAGTGCGCCGGCTGTACCGAGACCAGGTTGTGGCCGGCTTTGCCGGATCTGTCGCCGATGCCGTCACCTTGTTTGAAAAGTTTGAAGCGCAACTGGAGGCATTTCACGGTCACCTTAAGCGGTCGGCTGTCGAACTGGCGAAAGAATGGCGCACGGACAAAGTCCTCAGACGCCTCGAGGCGATGCTCATCGCGATGGATCGGGAGCATCTGTTGCTCATCTCTGGAAACGGAGAAGTGATCGAGCCAGACGACGGGATGATGGCCATTGGTTCCGGCGGTTCGTTTGCTTTGGCAGCCGGTCGGGCATTGAAGCGTCACGCTTCCCACTTGGGTGCGCGAGACATTGCCGAACAGGCACTCACTATCGCATCGGAAATCTGCGTCTTCACCAATGACCGCCTCATTGTGGAGACGTTGGATTAAATTGTGAAGAACGGAGGAATCACGTGGGTTACGAACAATCGACCTTAACGCCGAAACAGATCGTCGCCGAGCTGGACAAATACATCGTCGGGCAGACGAAAGCGAAGCGGTCTGTAGCGGTCGCCTTACGCAATCGCTATCGGCGGTCGCAGCTCCCGGAAGAGATGCGCGACGAAATTGTCCCGAAAAATATCCTCATGATCGGCCCGACGGGTGTCGGGAAAACGGAAATTGCCCGCAGGCTGGCCAAACTGGTTGGAGCTCCCTTCATCAAAGTGGAGGCGACCAAATTTACTGAGGTCGGGTACGTCGGACGCGACGTGGAATCGATGGTGCGCGACCTGGTGGAAACGTCAATCCGCATGGTGCGGGCAGAAAAAATCGAACAAGTGAAAGATCGGGCCGAACAGATGGCAAATGAACGCATCGTCCACATATTAGTTCCCGGCGGAAAAAAACAGGGGAACTTTAAAAACCCGCTAGAGGTGTTGTTCGGCAGCCAGGAGTCGAGTGACCATGTCGACGAGGGGAGCGAGGAAAGGACGACGTTGCGCCAGCGGAGGGCGCAAGTGCGGCAAAAGCTTTTGGCCGGACAACTGGAAGACGAAGTGATTGAAGTCGAGGTCGAAGACAACTATCCGAACATGTTTGAAATTTTTTCAGGGTCCGGCGTAGAACAGATGGGCATCAACATGCAGGAACTGTTCGGCAACATGATGCCGAAGAAAAAGAAAAAACGCAGGTTGACGATCAAAGAAGCTCGGAAAGTGTTGACACAAGAAGAGGGACAAAAGCTGATCGACGAAGACGACGTGATACAAGAATCGATTGAACGAGCGGAACAGAGCGGGATCATTTTTGTCGACGAGATCGACAAAATTGCCGGAGCCGAGCACCACAAAAGCGCGGATGTCTCTAGAGAAGGTGTACAGCGGGACATTCTCCCCATCGTAGAGGGATCGACGGTGATGACGAAATACGGACCGGTGAAGACAGACTACATCCTGTTTATTGCGGCCGGCGCCTTTCACATGTCCAAGCCGTCCGATCTCATACCGGAGTTGCAGGGCCGGTTTCCCATTCGCGTCGAACTTCAGGATTTGACTGTGGACGACTTCGTCCGCATCCTGACCGAACCGAAAAACGCCATCACGAAGCAGTATACCTCGCTGTTGGAGACAGAGGGGATTCATGTCGAATTCACTGATGAGGCGATTCGGGAAATCGCCAAGTTAGCCGAAGAAGTGAACCAGGAAACAGACAATATCGGCGCCCGGCGACTGCACACCATATTGGAGTATTTGCTGGAAGAGCTGTCCTTCGAGGCGCCCGAGATTACGATGGAGACCGTTCAGATTACGCCGGAATACGTACGGGAGCGCCTGTCCGATATCGTGAAAAACCGGGATTTAAGTCAGTACATTTTGTAGTCGGACGAGAATGGTGGAGGCGAGACGGGATGAATTTGTTGGAGAAGATGTGGTGGCAAGTAAAGTGGCAGACAGAGTCGGAATCACCCGTTCTGTGATCGTCAACACGTTGTGGAAACTAGTAAATGTCGGCGTTTTAGAATCCCGGTCCCTTGGCATGAAAGGCACGTACATCAAGGTGTTGAATCCCAACTTAATTCCGGTGTTGAACGCGTCCAACCGATAGATACACGTGAACAAACGATAAACAGGTTTCATGCGAAAAAGGCTTACAAGATGTAGGCCTTTTTTCTATGTACGCCCAGCATGGGCGTCATCTATAGGGTGAAAGTCCCGAACGGGGGCTGGCGAGCGCCTACCGTAGTCAAAGGCAAGGGTGTCCGTCGCGAGGCGGAATCTGAAGGAAGCCGGAGACAAACGCACGGGTCAAGGTACACGAACTGGATTTGAGGCAGGATTAGTCGGATGAGTTGCCAGAACACAACGAAATCCAAAGCCGCCAAGGGCTCATCCTGTAAACTCCAGTGATCGCGGGCGGAAAGATGACGCTCTTATCTGGGGAGGCCTGCGGAACACGCGAAGTAACATCGTAACCGCAGTCGAGAGGCTGCGCTGAATCCGCAGGAGTCAGCAGAGGCCATAGTACGCAAGTACGGGGCGCCGGAAAGCGGAAGGGCCGAACCGAAAGGAGAGAGGAAACCGATGCGTTCGAGAGAAGAGCGCAGACAGCAGAATATCCCGCAAGGGAGCTGCCAACAGAGAGCAGCGGTGAAGCCGCGAGGGTATGTTGGAGCGCCGAGCTCTTCTCCGGCACAAGTCGCCCCTTCCTCTCGCGAAGACCATAACGACTTGCTGGACAGGATGCTTGAGAGAGAAAATCTCTTGCTCGCATACAAGCGAGTGGTCCGAAACGGAGGAGCGCCCGGAGTGGACGGAGTAACGGTAGCTGAACTGCAGGCTTACCTGAACACACACTGGGCACAGGTGAAAGCAGAGCTCCTAGCGGGAACCTACAAACCCGCGCCAGTCAAACGGGTGGAAATCCCCAAACCTGGAGGCGGCGTGAGGCTTCTAGGGATCCCGACCGCGATGGACCGGCTCCTCCAGCAAGCCCTGCTGCAAGTGATGCATCCGATCTTCGATGCTCACTTCTCATGGGACAGCTACGGCTTCCGACCAGGGAAGCGAGCCCATGATGCGGTCCTTCAAGCCCAGCGCTATATCCAGAGTGGATACAGATGGGTTGTGGACTTGGACTTAGAGAAGTGCTTTGACCGAGTAAACCACGACATGCTCATGGCGAGGGTAGCAAGAAGGGTGAAGGACAAGCGAGACCTGAAACTCATCCGGGCGTACCTCAACGCCGGAGTCATGGTCAACGGAGTATGCCAACGGACAGAGGAAGGGACGCCGCAAGGCGGACCGCTGAGTCCGCTTCTGGCCAACATCTTGTTGGACGACCTGGACAAAGAACTAAAGAAACGCGGGTTGCAATTCGCACGTTATGCGGACGATTGTAACATCTTTGTCGCTAGCAAGCGCGCAGGGGAACGCGTCATGGAATCGGTAATTCGCTTTGTAGAGGGAAAGCTGAAACTGAAAGTGAACCGAGACAAAAGTGCGGTAGACCGCCCCTGGAACCGGAAATTCCTAGGGTTCAGTTTTCTGCCGGACAAACAAGCAACGATTCGGTTAGCCCCGAAGACCATCTCCCGATTCAAAGATAGAATACGTGAGATGACGAGTCGTTCACGGGCGATCTCCATGGAAGAGCGAATTAAACGGCTCAACCGCTACATCATCGGTTGGGTCAGGTACTTTCGACTGGCATCGATGAAGACGCACTGTGAAAGATTCGACCAATGGATTCGGCGCAGACTGAGGATGTGCCTATGGAAACAATGGAAACGGGTCAGAACCCGTCTTCGTGAACTTAGGGCCCTTGGCGTACCAGAATGGGCCTGCTTCATGATGGCCAATTCCCGCCGAGGACCATGGGAAATGTCCCGGAACACAAACAATGCCCTTCCGACTTCCTACTGGGAAGCGAAAGGGCTGAAGAGTATGCTTTCTCGTTATATGGAACTTCGTCAACCTTTTGGAACCGCCTAGTGCGGACCCGCATGCTAGGTGGTGTGAGAGGACGGGGGCTAGCCGCCCCTCCTACTCGATTTGATACGGGATGCGTTCAGTGAGACGTTGAAAAGAGGAGGAGAGAAAAAAGACCTAAATCCTATATGTAAAAGCGGTTCTCAACCTAAATGACCGTAGGTCTTTATGACTATTTTTATACTTTTTTACGCAAATTGTGTCGACAAAAGCAGGAAAAATGTAGAATAATGTAGAATGTATTGTGCATACATTTCCATGACTTTCCGATTATTAATAGTCTTTATATACTGTAAATTGAAAAAGGAGGAATTAAGTCGATTGTCCCTTGTGAATCACATGTCGGTCCGCGCACTTTCCCAGGCGATGGACGCCAGCCAATTGCGGCAACACGTCATCAACCACAATATTGCCAACGTCGACACGCCTTATTACAAGGCGAAGCGCGTCCGATTCGAAGATGTGCTCCTTCAGGAGTTGAACAAAGCGTCAAGGTTTAAAGGCCGTGTGACAGATCCGAGACACATCCCCATCGGCCGCCCGGGTCAAGGCGCTGTAACTCCTGAAGTGACGGTGGAGACGGGAACGAAGATGAACAATAACGGCAACAACGTCGACATCGACGCTGAAATGGCGCTGTTGGCAAAGAACGGTCTTTGGTACCAGGCGCTCGCGCAGTCGCTCAACCATGAATTTCGTCAGCTCAGGCATGTCATCACGGAAGGAAGGGGATAGGATGGGGCTTTTCCAAGGGCTTGACATTAGTGCTACGGGTCTAACGGCTAACCGCTTTCGGATGGACGTCATATCGGCGAACATCGCCAATGCGAACACGACACGAGCGCGTCGCGTCGACGGCGAGTGGATGCCTTACCAAAGGCAGATGGTCGTCATGCAGCCGGCCCAGTCTTCTTTCCGGGACGTGCTCAACCGCAAACTGGAAGGTGTGAAAGTGACACGCGTTGTCAAAGACGAAACGCCGTTTAAGTTACTGTACCAGCCTGAACATCCAGACGCCGACGAGAACGGGTACGTCCGGCTGCCAAACGTTGACTTGCTGAAGGAGATGGTAGACATGGTGACGGCGACCCGCTCTTACGAGGCGAACGTGACGGCGTTTAACGCGTCGAAGCAAATGGCGTTAAAAGCCCTGGAAATCGGAAGGTAAAAAGGTGAGGAGAGGTAGGCATGATTGAGTCAGTCGGTTCCGTTACACAATCGGTGCAAACAGTGTCCAAACAGCAGCGTGCAGCTCACGTTGCTGACGCGTTTAAACAGGCCCTGGCCGATGCAATTCGACAGGTGAATGATCAACAACTGCAGGCAGAAGCGTTACATACACGGCTAGCAGCCGGTGAAGTGAACAACTTACATGACGTCGTGATTGCACAAGAGAAGGCGTCACTCAGCTTACAACTCGCTTTGCAAGTTCGCAACAAAGCGGTGGAAGCTTACCAGGAAATGATGCGGATGCAAATATAGCACCAGATGTGAAGGAGTAAAATGCGCTGATTAAGCAAACGTGACAGCAATCGATACACAACTTGCTGTATCACTGGGTAGCTCAGTCGCTGAGGTGAGATTGTGAAAGAAAGATGGCAGCAGTGGAAAGAGAAAGCGCTAAGGCACTGGCAATCGTTTAACAGGCGGCAACAAGTGCTGGTTGTCGGGACAGCCGTTCTGTTTGTGGCAGCGTTGGCACTCATTCTCTATTTCAGCTCTCGTCCGGAATACGAAGTCGTCTATACGAATTTAGATGAAGCTGATACAGGCGAAATCACGCAAAAGTTGAAAGAAGCCGGCATCCCTTACGAGTTGTCTTCAGACGGTTCAACGATAAGCGTACCGAGCAAGGACGCTGCCCAAGTCCGGGTCGATCTGGCGGCAGAAGGGCTTCCGTCTTCTGGAAGTATCGGGTACGAGCTGTTTCAGGAAAATATGACGTTTGGAACGACGGAAGAGACATTCGGCGTGCTCGAGCGAGATGCGATGGCAGGCGAGTTGGAGCGGATGATCCGCCGCGTCCAAGGTGTGAGGTCCGCTAGCGTAATGATTAATCTCCCCCAAGAGTCGGTGTGGATTACCGATGAAGAAGGGACGTCGACGGCATCGATCATTGTGGATATCGACCCGAACCAGATGCTGACGCAAGATCAAATTAACGGTCTGTACTTGCTCGTCTCCAAGAGCGTTCCGAACTTGCCGATAGAAAACATTACGATCGTGGACCAAAACAGCAACTTGCTCACTCCTTTGGACATCGACGAGGAAAAAGACAGGCCGAACTATAACCGAGAAGTAGCCGATCACCGTGCCGTGCGCAAGCAATTTGAACAGGACATTCAGCACGAAGTTCGACAGTTGCTCGGCACGATCATCGGTCAGGATAAAGTGGTCGTCTCCGTCGTGGCCAACTTGAATTTCGATCAGGAACAGCGAGTGGAAGAACTGGTGGAGCCTGTAAACGAAGACGATCAAGAAGGAATCGCGGTCAGCGTTGAAAGAATCCAAGAGTCCTTTTCTGGAGAAGGCGCGAGTGAAGGGACAGTCGGAACGGGTGAAACGGACATTCCGACGTATCCAGCCGCTGGCGGTGACGGTGGCAGCGAGTCCGAACGGCTGGAGGAACGCATCAATTATGAAGTAAACCGCATTACGAAGGAGATCGCGGCCCAGCCGTATCGTGTCGAAGACTTAACGATCAACGTCGGCGTCGAGCCGCCGGACCCGAACAACATCGCCTCAATCAGTGAGAACGGACTGGACACAGCGATACAGAACATCTTGGGAAACATCGTAAGGGCCTCGATTCACACGGATGAAGAATTGACCGACGAGGAAATCGCCAACAAAATTTCCGTCACGCCGCACCCGTTAGCAGGCCGAGTTCAGTTGGATGACGGATTTAGTCTGTCACCTTTATGGTGGACGGTTATCGGTGCCGTAGCGGCATTGGCGTTAGGAGGTGTCGTGACGTGGATCGTGGTTCGGCGCCGTAGGTTGCTGGAAGAAGAAGAATTTGAGGAAGAGCTGACGCCACAACCTGTTACACCAGAGGTTCCTTCTTTACACGATGTGCCTGAAAACGAGGAGACGGTCATGCGCCGCCAGTTGCAAGGACTGGCGCGCAGAAAGCCGGAAGAGTTCGCCAATCTGTTGCGTACGTGGTTGAGTGAAGAGTAAAGGAATAAAGAGAGGAGGATAGGTAGTGGCCCTCCCTTCGACGTTGTCCGGCCGGCAAAAGTCAGCGATTTTGCTCATCGCGTTAGGGACGGACATCGCAGCTGAAATCTATAAGCACTTAAGTGAAGAAGAAGTGGAACAACTTTCACTGGAAATTGCCAATGTTCAGAAAGTGAGCAACGAAGAGAAGCAGAATGTGTTGCGGGAATTTCACGAAATATGCATTGCCCAGGAGTACATTTCTAAGGGCGGCATTCACTACGCGAAGGATGTGCTGGAAAAAGCGTACGGTGAAGAAAAGGCGATAGAAATTATTAATCGCCTGACGTCCACGCTCCAGGTCCGTCCGTTCGACCTAGCACGGAAGTCAGACCCGTCCCAAATTATGAATTTCATTCAGAACGAGCACCCGCAAACGATTGCACTCGTGCTCAGTTACTTGCAGCCCGAGCAGGCCGCTGTCATCCTGTCGGAGCTTCCGGATGAGATGCAGGCCAACATCGCGCGCCGCATCGCCTTGATGGAGAGCACCTCCCCGGAAGTGCTCAAACAAGTCGAACACGTTCTGGAACAGAAGTTGTCGACGACCTTCAGCCATGATTACACCGAGGCGGGCGGCGTTGAGACGGTCGTCAATATTTTGAACGGCGTGGATCGCAGCACGGAAAAGACGATTTTGGAAAGTTTGGAAATTGAGGACCCAGAGCTGGCAGAAGAGGTCAAAAAACGCATGTTCGTATTTGAAGATATCGTCAATTTGGACAACCGTTCAATTCAACGAGTCATCCGGGAAGTCGACCACAACGACTTGCAATTGGCGTTAAAAGTTGCCAGCGAGGAAGTCAAAGATGTCATTTTTAAAAACATGTCGAAGCGAATGGCTGAAACGTTTCAAGAAGATATGGAGTACATGGGTCCCGTGCGACTGCGGGATGTCGAAGAAGCGCAAACGCGGATTGTGAGCACGATCCGAAGGCTGGAAGAGCTCGGTGAAGTCATTATCGTTCGCGGTGGGGATGATCTCGTTGTCTAACGTCTTAAAACATACCAAATACCGCGAACGCGATGGAGCGTTTCGCATTCAGCTGCGTGAACACACCTTGCGTGTGGAGGAGGGTCAGGACCCACAAGATGAACCGACACTGACAGCGGAAGAAGACGTTGACCGGCTGGCGGAAGAAGCGAAGCGACACGCTGAGGAAGTCTTGCGCGACGCCGCTCGTGAAGCGGAACGTCTGAAAAGAGAGGCGAAGGCTGAAATCGAAAAGTGGTGGAGCGAACAACGTAGCCAAGATCGCCACATCAAAGAGGACATTCGCAAAACAGCGTACGACGAAGGGTACACCGAGGGCTACGAGAAGGGGTTGGCAGAGGCGAAGCGGCAGCTCGAGGAAGAGTTGGACAAGGCGCGGGACATTGTTAACTCTTCGTACATAGCCAAACAACAAGTGATCCGTGAAGCAGAGCCGTTTCTCGTTCAACTGAGCGTGGACATTGCCGAAAAAGTGATCGCTCGGCAGGTGGAGTTGGACGAAACCGTCATCGTGGACATGGTCCAACGGGCTTTGGATCACTGCAACGCGACAGGGTCGATTACCGTGTTCGTCAAACCGGAGCGCTTTCCCCTTGTCCAAGGGGCCCGGGAGGAATTGAAACGGTATGTGAACGGCAATCAAGAACTCAAAATCGTCCCTGACCGGATGATTGAGAGTGACGGATGCATCATCCGCTCACAACAGGGGAGCGTTGATGCACGGGTTGACGTTCAACTAAACCAAATCAGAAAGACATTGATGGAAGTGGCGAAGGAAGATGGAGAGTCGCGAGACGCTGCAAATCTCAAAATATCGGCAAAAATTGAAGCAGTTGAATCCGCTGCGCGTTAACGGACGGGTGACACAAGTGATCGGCCTCACGGTTGAATCGCAAGGCCCCGATTGTAAAATCGGCGATGTGTGCGAACTTTACCCCCATTTCGGAGCCGAACCGTTGCTCGCTGAAGTGGTCGGATTTCGCGACTACCGCGTTCTGCTCATGCCTTTGGGCGATCTCGGAGCCATCGGGCCGGGGTGCGATGTGGTGAACACTGGTGAGCCGTTGACGATTCACGTAGGGGACGCGTTGCGCGGCCGCGTCTTGGACGGCCTCGGAAAGCCGATGGACGGATTGCCGCTCCCTGCTGGACTGCACAAGTATTCGACGTCGAATCCGCCCATCAATCCCCTCTTGCGACCGCGCATTCGCGAACCGTTGAGTACGGGAGTGCGAGCCATTGACGGATTGTTGACGGTCGGGAAAGGTCAGCGCGTCGGGATTTTTGCCGGATCCGGCGTCGGGAAGAGCACGCTGCTCGGCATGATTGCCCGCAACACGTCAGCCGACATTAATGTCATTGCCCTCATCGGAGAAAGGGGGCGGGAAGTGATGGAGTTTTTGGAACGCGACCTCGGTTCTGACGGAATGGCACGTTCAGTCGTCGTCGTCGCGACGTCCGATCAGCCCGCCCTCATCCGGATTAAAGGTGCGATCATCGCGACCTCCATTGCCGAATACTTTCGCGACCTTGGCTTAGATGTGATGCTCTTGATGGATTCGGTGACTCGGTACGCCTTGGCTGAACGGGAAGTGGGGCTTGCGATTGGCGAGCCGCCTACTACACGCGGCTACACGCCGTCCGTCTTTGCCAACCTCCCAAAACTGTTGGAGCGATCCGGTCAGGGGAGGACCGGTTCGATCACGGCGTTTTACACTGTGTTGGTCGACGCTGACGATATGAACGAACCTGTGGCCGATGCGGTACGCGGCATATTAGACGGTCACATTGTGCTTGAGCGAAACCTGGCACAAAAAGGACACTATCCAGCCATTGACGTTTTGCACAGTGTGAGCCGGGTCATGGACCAAGTCGCGTCCTCCGAGCAGCGACAGGCGGCGTTGAATGTCAAACGAATGTTGTCCACTTACCGGGAAGCGGAAGATCTCATCAATATCGGTGCGTACAAACCGGGTTCCAACCCGTCCATTGATACAGCTCTCAAGTACATTGACAACATTCACGCTTTTACCCGTCAGGACACGTTTGAACGGAGCAGCTTGAGCGAAGCGGTTCAGCAGTTGACGGAACAGTTTAAGGAGTTGTCTTAAATGGCCTTTCACTTCAAATGGGAAAGTATTCGTCATTTGAGAGAACAAAAGCGACAGCAAGCGCAGTGGAAATACACAGAAACATTGAAAAAACTAGAGGAAGTTGAAACAAAGCTGGCAGAGTTTGCAGAGAAAGTGCAGCAGGCAGCCGGGTCTAACCAACCTGCCGCGGACAGAACGGTGACGGCACAGAAGTTGCAAGACGCCGACCAGTACATCGCGTTGACGCGGGAGGCTGCGAGGCAGTACGAAGTGGAGCGGGACCAACTGCGAAGACAAGCCCAAATCGAGCAAAAGCAGTTAAAAGAATGGCGTATCTCTGAAGAAATACTGAACAAATTGCGGGAAGCGGATTTCACCCGATACCGTCAAGAAGAAAAACGAAAGGAACAGTTGCTCACTGATGAAGTGGCTGTGCAACACTACGGGCGAACTGCAGGAGGAGGCGTGCCGTGAAACTGAGCCGTGCATTAGCCAGATTTTTCATGTTAGGAATTGTGCCGTTTTTGTTTACGATTGTCGTCACGGTTGCTCTGTTAATGTTTCTCGGTGTGGATGTGGCTCAAGAAGTGGCGAAAGTCGGACAGCGTCTTCCCCTCGTCGGGACGTTTTTCTCCGAGAAGGATCGGTCGGCGGAACTCGCACAGCGAAAAATCGAGCAACTGACTGAGGAGTTGAATGAAAAGAACGAAACGATTGAGCAGTTGACGCAAGAAATTGAGGCAGAAAAGAAAAAGACGGAAGAATTGATGGAGGAGAACAGAGAACGGGCTGAAAGGGAAGCGTCAGAGGCGGAAGAAATGACGGTTAAAAGCTACAAGCAGATTGCCAAAAAACTGGAAGGCATGTTTGCGAGCAAATCGGCGCTGATTCTTTCCGAGATGCCGCCGGCTGAAGCCCTCTTAACCCTACATCTCATGCATTCAACTGCCCAGAGCCAACTGTTAGGAAAACTGCCGCCGGAACAAGCAGCTGTTTACACCGTTTTACTGAAAGACTTGGAACAGAGCTCCAACAACATGCCCTTGCTCCAAGCGGCGAATGAAGTGATAGCACCGTATGAAGACCTGATGAGGGAGTGGCAAGAAGATCCGGCGGAATGGGCACTCATGTTCGCGAATATGCAGCCGTCCGACGCCGCTGCCATTTTGAGTGAGATGAATCAGGGGACCGCTTTGCGCATATTGCGTGAGTTAGAGGCCGGTACGAGGGCGGCCATACTATCCAGTATGGAAGCACAGACAGCCAGCCGATTCTCGCAGCAGCTCGTAGGTGACAGTTAATTCCGCAAAGGGGGTGAAAAAGCTTTGAACATCGCCGTGTGGCCAACGGTGCAAACGGAGCGCCAGGGAACGACCGACAGGTCGCTCGTGGGTTCGGAACTGAGTGTGGAGGATGAAAAATTACATCCGACGTTTTGGCACACTTTTCACGCTTTCCTTCAGTTGTTGCCGCATCACGGGTCGTCAGATCCAATGACGCGGTCCATACGAGACGCGATCGCCAGGATCGGAGACCCACGAGAGGGTTCAAATGGGCTGTGGGAGAAGGTGGTCGCTCAATTAATAGACGGTTTAGAGGACATTTCTTCGAAACAGGAGCACCCAGGCCTCTCACAGTTGTCAGAAGAGCTGACACAATGGCTCGAACAGGGGGAAATGCGTGATGGGTCGCCCGACGTCCGCGACGTGTCAGCACGAACACACGAGTTACAGCGCATCATGTCAGATTTTGTCGCACTCTTTGGCCAACTTGCTGAAACAGAACGCCTACAGGTGGCAAAGGGCGTTTGGCTGCTCCTCAGAGAACTTCATCCCGACAGTTCTGGACAGCGCACTCCCTCCGTTTTGAAAGAGGGGAGCGTTCCACACGACGTCCATGTACGTGTCCAAGGGGGACCGGAAAGTCGGGGCGAAACGCCAAAAGTGCATCTCCTTGTGGGAGCGTCGCCGGAGACGACACGTGCGTCTACAAAGGTCCCGTCGGGTTACCTGGAATTGGGAGCTGGCGACAAACCGGCGTTGAACGCACACCACTCGTCACTTGACCGTTTGGCAGTAGCTGTTGCGAATGGCAGAGCGACGTTTTCTCCGGCGACAGTTTCACGCCTCTCCCGTTTGCCAGGAACTGTTGTCGACGGCGGAGGCCTTGTAACAACTGGCAAAGGGGGCGGAGAGTTAGTGGAGGTGCAAGGGCAGCGAGCTGAAAGCGGGTGGCAAATGCAGTTGGCCTCCCAAAGTGTGATAGCGTCCCAATCTCACGTCGCCAACACGAACGCGGCAACGAAACCGTTCGTTCAGCTGCAACAGTTTTCAGAGGCGCTGCAGCAGACGATCGTCCGCCATCTGCACGTAAACCCGAACGGCACCTCCGCAGTCCGACTGTCCCTTTACCCGGAGAGTCTGGGACAGGTCGATGTGCGTATGACGAGTCACAACGGAGTGTTAACGGCCCATCTCGTCGTCGATACGTGGGTTGCGAAAGAATTGCTGGAGGGTCAGTTGGAGCACCTGCGGCAAGCTTTGCAACAACAAGGGATGCAGGTGGACAAGCTGGAAGTGTCCGTCGGGCAACAGGGACTCGCGTCCCGGCGTTTTCATCACCCCCAAGATTCCCACGGAGGGGAAGGGGGCCATACGCCCCAACCAGAAGGGGGTCACAGAGTGAATGTGTTGGACACGTACTCCGACATGGAAACGGCTGAGGTGGCATCGTGGCGCTATCCACACTCGTCAGTGAACTATACAGTATAACGATCGCGGATGGAAAGGATTGATGAGAGGAGGAAGGGAAAATGCCGTCGGAAGCGGTGAACAGTGCGTACCGTACATACAGTGGATGGAAACGTGACGACTACCAACGGGAACACAAAGCGACGCTGGACAAAGACGACTTTCTGCGCCTGCTCGTCACCCAGCTGGCTAACCAGGACCCGACGAACCCGATGGAGGACCGAGAGTTTATCTCGCAAATGGCGCAGTTCAGTTCACTGGAGCAAATGTACAATTTAAACACGCAAATGCTGTTGTTGCGGGAGTCGCCAGTGTTAAACGCCCACCTCATCGGGAAACACGTCACGTGGGTCGACGGCAGTGAAGAGAAGTCCGGGATCGTCGACGCCATCGTGTATAGAGAAGGTTTTACATATGCAGAAGTTGATGGAAAAAGAGTGCTCTTAGGGGATATCGTCGGGATCAAAGAAGTGACAGAGAGATCAATTTGAGTGAACAACAATGACTGGAATTATTGAAATGAATCCATATTATAAGAACTTTGTTTGGGAGGAGAAAGACTATGTTGCGTTCACTGTACTCAGGTGTCTCGGGACTTCGAAGCTTTCAGACGAAACTGGACGTCATCGGTGACAACATCGCCAACGTCAACACCGTCGGGTTTAAAGGGAGCCGAGTCATGTTTCAAGACGTTCTCAGTCAGACCGTTGCAGGTGCGACAGGACCGGCAGACGACAGAGGAGGAACGAACCCGAGGCAAATCGGCTTGGGAACAACGATTGGAAGTATTGATGTGTTGCACACGCCGGGGAGCTGGATGACGACCAACGTCCCGACGGACCTCGCCATCGAAGGGGAAGGGTTTTTTGTCGTAACAGATGGAAATCAAAATTATTTAACTCGGGCGGGGAACTTTTACATTGACGCAAACCGCAATTTAGTGACGTCCGGTGGACTTCGCGTTGTTGGAACTAATGGAAATACGATTCAACTGGGCGATCCTGACATTGATATTGAAAGTTTTGAAATAGGCAGGGACGGCACCATTACCGTTACTCTTGCAAATGGGGCGACACTTAACCCTCAAATTGCACTAGTTAAGTTAGATAATCCGGCCGGGTTACAAAAAGTGGGGAATTCGTTGTACTCACCGACGCCGAATGCCGATTCCGACATTACGGATAGTGACAGCATCTTAGAAAACTTGAGCACGCCTGGCGAAGACGGGACCGGACAGTTAATCACAGGTGTTTTAGAGATGTCCAACGTCGACTTGGCGGCAGAGTTTACGGAAATGATCGTAGCCCAGCGGGCGTTTCAGGCCAACTCCCGCATCATCACCACGTCTGACGAAGTGTTGCAGGAACTCGTCAACTTGAAACGTTAATCGGGGATGGCCATGATCTCCCTCACCCGATTGAACGGACAGCCGTTTGTCCTGAACGCTTTGCTCATTGAAACAGTGGAAGCGACTCCCGACACCGTGATTACGACCACGACACACAAGAAGTACATCGTGCAGGAAGACGTGGAAGAAGTCGTCAAGCGCGCGACACAGTTTTTGGCCAAGTCGGGCGTCCATTCCGTCCTGCAGTCGAATGCGAATGGAGGTTGACAGTGTGCACATTCGTTTGTTGCCTTTTACGTTAATTTTGCTGCTCATCATCGCCCTTGTCGGTGTTACTGTGTTTCTCGTCTTACAGTTTTACGCCATGCCGAAAGAAGCACAAGCGGCTAAAAAGGAAGTGGAGCAGTTAATGGAGGTGACGTCGGAGCCGCTGGAAGTCACGACCAATTTATCCGATGACACGTACATTAAATTAGCGGTCGTCTTTGAAGTCGACCGCCCGGAGACGAAAACAGAGCTCGACCAGCGCATGTTCCAAGTGAAAGACGCCCTCATTGCCCTGCTCCAAAATCGCTCTGAAGAGGACGTCGCCGGAGAAAAAGGACTAAACCGGCTGAAGGCCGACTTACAGGAGCGAGCCAATGCCTATCTGGCAGGCGGGAAAATTGAGCATATTTACGTGACGGAACGGGTCACGCAGTAGCATCAGGGGATGATGGGGTGTGATACGAATTGGCGGACATTCTAACGCAATCTGAGATTGATTCGCTGCTCGCCGCCATTACGTCCGGCGAAATGAGTGCAAACGAACTGAAAGAAGAAGAAGACAAAAAAAAGGTTAAACTTTACGATTTTAAGCGGGCTCTCCGCTTTTCGAAAGATCAGTTGCGCGGGTTAAGCCGCATCCACGACAACTATTCGCGGATGTTGACGACTTATTTGTCGGCGCAGTTGCGGACGTTTGTCAAAATTGAAGTGGCGGCAGTTGAGCAGTTGCCGTACGAAGAGTTTATCCGTTCCATCCCGACGACGACGATTTTGAATGTTTTTTCAGCTCCTCCCCTTGAGGGGCGCATGGTGATGGAGGTCAACCCAAAGATCGCTTTTGGCATGATTGATCGATTAATGGGCGGTATCGGTGTCGAAGCCGAACCCCAAAACCGGAGCTTAACAGAGATAGAGGCGCTGATTATGGAGCGCATCTTCAGGCGAACGTTAGACTTTTTCCGCGATGCGTGGAAGGGCGTTGCAGCGATAGAGCCCCAATTGGACTTTTTAGAAACGAACCCCCAGTTCATGCAGATCGTCTCACCCAATGAAACGGTGGCTGTCATCTCACTGAATACGGAAATAGGTGAAACGAGCGGCATGATCAACTTGTGCCTTCCGCATGTTGTGATCGAGGACATTTTACCGAAGTTGACGGCCCACCACATGCTGTCGAACAAAAAATCGGGCAACACGTCCGACCGGGTCGCCGTCAAAAAAAGGCTGAAACGGGCAAGGCTTCCAATTACGGTCGAACTGGGGACATGCCACATCACGCTGAAAGAGTTAACTGAGTTATCCGCCGGTGACGTGATCCCTCTGGACCAGGCGGCAGATGCACCCCTCGTAGTCAAACTGGGGAAACGGCCCAAATTTTTGGCGCAGGCCGGAACAGTTAAAGGCAGACTCGCTGTCCAGATTCAGGAAACGATAGATGAAGAGGATGACGAAGATGAAAGACAATGAGATGTTATCGCAAGAGGAAATCGATGCGCTTTTGGCGGGCGATGGAACAGAAGACGAAGGACAGCTCGAGCAAGAGGAATTGTCCAAGGCTGAAGCGGATGCGCTGGGGGAAATTGGGAACATCACCTTTGGCAGTGCATCCACTGCTTTATCGACGATCCTCGGACATAAAGTGGAAATCACGACGCCCCATGTGGAAGTCGTTTATGCAGACGAGTTGAACGTCGAGTTTCCGAAGCCGCACGTCACTGTATCCGTCAACTACACGGAAGGCTTTTCTGGTACGAATATGCTCGTGATCAAAACGATGGATGCGGCAGTCATCGCCGACCTCATGATGGGAGGGGATGGAGAAGTCGAGGACGACGAGCTGACGGACATGCACATAAGTGCAGTGCAGGAAGCGATGAACCAAATGATGGGTTCAGCCGCCACGTCCATGTCCACCATTTTCGACACTATGGTCAACATCTCGCCCCCGACCGTGGAGATCATTGACTTTTCTCACAGTGACGAGCCGCAGCGGTCGTTAGGTGACGAGATGCTGGTTAAAATATCATTTCGCCTTACAGTCGGACGTCTGATCGACTCCTACATCATGCAGTTGCTGCCCATCTCGTTTGCCAAAGAGATGACCAAAAAACTTTTGGCTCAACAGCAAAGCGCAACCGAAGAGGAGACGGCTGTCAGCGCAGAAGCAGCACCTCCGCCTGACACGACATATGCCGAAAATCGGGAATACGACCGTGTGACTGATCGACAAGAGGCGCAGTCTGACGCTTCAGCTCCGGCTTCTTCGTCTCGGGAGGAACGAAAATGGTCGCATCCATCCCGTCAAGGGAAGTGCAAACTGCAGAATTTTCGCCGATTTCCCAATCCCAACCGGCTGGCCGCAATGTCGACTTCGGGCTGTTTATGGACATCCCGTTACAAGTGACGGTAGAGTTAGGGCGGACTGAAAAGTCGATTGAAGAGTTGCTTTCTATCTCCCCTGGGTCGGTCATCGAATTGGACAAGCTGGCGGGGGAACCGGTGGACATCTTCGTAAACAAAAAACGGATTGCACGCGGCGAAGTTGTCGTCGTGGACGAGAACTTCGGTGTGAGAGTGACGGAGATACTCAACGGAAAACTTCGTTTAGAACAGCTTTCACACCATAACTGAAAGTAAGAAACGTTGAAAGGGAGATCGACATTGTCTAAACGGGTTTTAATCGTAGATGATGCAGCCTTTATGCGCATGATGATCAAAGACATCCTGACAAAAAATGGCTATGAAGTCGTGGCGGAAGCGAGCGACGGAGCACAAGCGGTGGAAAAATACAAAGAACACAACCCGGACCTCGTGACGATGGATATTACGATGCCGGAGATGGACGGCATTGCGGCTTTAAAAGAGATACGGGCCTTGGATCCTGAGGCCAAGGTCATCATGTGTTCGGCGATGGGACAACAGGCAATGGTCATTGATGCCATTCAAGCGGGTGCCAAAGATTTTGTCGTCAAACCGTTTCAGGCAGACCGCGTGTTGGAAGCTGTCAACAAAACGTTGTCTACATAAAAAACAGGACGGTTATCTAGCGTATGAATGTCAGTGTATCGGAAATGGTTGTTCAGCTGGTCGTCAGCCTGGCCGTCGTCATTGGTATGATTTGGCTCTTGGCCAAGTTTTTGTCCCTTCGATCGAAGTGGCTGTATCGCCACCGGCCGCTTAAAGTGCTGGGCGGTGTCGGCTTAGGGCCGCAAAAATCGCTGCAAATTGTGGAAATCGGCGGCGTTCTGTACGTGCTGGGAATTGGTCAGGACGTGACACTGCTCAGAGTGATTGACGATGCCGATGAAAAAGAACGCATCATGCAGGATTTCAACGTGTCTAAAGAAGGCAAGACCGTACCGTTTTTCGGCCGAAAACCCGATGACTCCAATCGTGACTTTACGTCCATCTTGAACCGCAAGCTACACGCAATGCGCGCACAGCGTGAACAGACGTTGAAGGAGTGGCTGCACGGGCGGGAGGAGCGTTCAGCAGAAAGGGAGATAACAGATTGAGGCGTACAGGGATTGCCGTCTTATTGGTGTTTGGTCTGCTGTTAGGGGGGTGTTCGGTTCAGAGCGGAGACTCGGACGCTCCCATTCCAGGAGTCGACATCACGATCGGCACCTCGGACGAACCGCAAGACGTGGCCGTTACCGTACAACTGTTGCTCCTTCTCACCGTGTTGAGTTTGGCACCGGCCATTCTCGTCCTCATGACGAGTTTTACTCGCATCGTCGTCGTGCTCTCGTTTGTGCGTCATGCGATGGCGACGCAGCAGATGCCGCCTAATCAAGTATTGATCGGGTTAGCCCTGTTTCTCACCTTTTTCGTCATGGCCCCTACATTCGGTGAGATTAACGACAATGCGGTACAGCCGTACCTGGCGGGGGAGATCGATCAAGAAGAGGCGATAAATGAAGCGGTATTGCCAATGAAACAGTTTATGGCTCAGCACATCCGGGAGAAAGATTTAGAGCTGTTTTTGAGGTACTCCGGTACTGAGCGGCCTGAAAACATTGAGGACTTGTCGCTCACCGTGCTCGTCCCGTCCTTTGCCATAAGCGAACTGAAAACGGCGTTTCAGATCGGATTTATGATATTCGTCCCCTTTTTAGTCATTGACATGATTGTCGCCAGTGTGCTTATGGCGATGGGAATGATGATGCTTCCCCCGGTGATGATTTCACTGCCGTTTAAAATACTGCTGTTCGTTTTGGTGGACGGTTGGTACCTCGTCGTGGAATCGCTGCTCATGAGCTTTGAGTCGTGAGCACAACAACAAGGGAGGGATTCGCTCAATGAGTGCGGAGCAAGTCATCGAGATCGGGCAGGGAGCCGTTTACACCATTTTACTCGTGTCTGCTCCACTACTCGGCATGAGCTTGCTGGTCGGGCTCATCGTCAGTGTATTTCAAGCGACGACGCAGATACAGGAGCAAACGTTGGCCTTTATTCCGAAAATTATTGCCGTTTTCGTCTCTGTCCTCGTCTTTGGGCCGTGGATGTTGTCGAGAATGGTGCATTTCGCCAGCAATCTGTTGAGAAACATGCACAACATGGTAGGGTAGGGCGCGCATGGAATGGTTTGAAACGTCGCTTCCGCTTTTTCTGCTCCTCTTGTGCCGGGTCACCGCTTTTTTTGTCATCGCGCCCATCTTCAGCGGTTACGGAGTGCCGCCGCAATTCAGAATCGGGCTCGCCGCCCTGTTTACGTTACTCGTCGCCGGGACCCTCCAGGGGAACGAAGGGATCGCCTTTGACATCACGTTTCCGCTGCTCGTGATTCAGGAGGTGGCGATCGGCATCAGTCTGGGTTTTATTGCGATGCTCTTTTTGACGGCGATGCAAGTGGCGGGAACCGTCATCGACGTGCAAATGGGATTTATTCTCGCCAATGTGATTGACCCCCAGACGGGTGCCCAGACGCCGCTCACGGGAAGTTTTAAATATTTGCTCGCCATTCTCGTTTTTCTCAGTTTAAACGGCCATCACATGTTGTTGGACGGTATCATGTCCAGCTTACAGGTGGCGCCGGTGGGGCGGACGCCTGTCTTTTCCTGGGACAGCGGATCCCTCGCCCAGCTGATGGCGTCGAGTTTTAATGAAATGTTTGTGCTGGCGTTTAAAATGGCGGCGCCGATTGCGGCATCCCTTTTTCTCGTCGATATCGGGTTAGGGGTCATTGCCCGTACCGTGCCGCAGATGAACATATTTGTCGTCGGACTGCCGGTGAAGATCGTGACGAGTTTCGTCGTGTTGCTGCTCGTCTTGCCCGGATTTGTCTGGATATTTGATCGGCTTTTCCGGCAAATAGCGACCACGATGCGGGAACTGATTAACGTGGTGGGGGCGTAGCCGATGCTCACGCTGGATTTACAGCGGTTTGCCCAGGAAAAGACAGAGAAAGCTACACCGAAGCGGCGCCAGGATGCCCGTAAAAAAGGACAGGTGGCGAGAAGTGCCGACGTGCCGTCATCGCTCATTTTTTTGTTGGTCTTTTTGTTTTTGTTCGCAGCAGGGGGGGCGATTGCCGGCGACATTGTCCGCTTGTTTCGGTTGCCGTTCGACGAGGGGTGGGTTCTGCTTGAGGTGACTCCCGACACGGTACAGGAGATATACGGGGAAGTGCTGTCGCATTCGGCTTTTGCCGTACTGTCCGTAATGGCGGCCTCCCTGGCAGCAGGGGTGCTCGGCAATTACGTCCAAATCGGGGCGCTGTTTACGACTGAACCGTTGAAAGTGAAGGTCGAACGCCTAAACCCGGTTCAAGGCGCAAAACGCATATTTTCCAAACGGGCACTGGTAGAATTTCTCAAATCCTTGCTGAAATTTGTGATTGTGGCCGCTGTTGTCATCCTCGTCTTGCAGCACAACTTCGAGGACATGTTTAAACTGTCCCGGGTGCCGGTGGGGGGGACGGCAGCTGCCATCGGGAAAATGCTCGTCCAGCTCGGTTTATTTGTCGCTTTAACCCTTGTCTTGCTGTCCATACCGGACTACATGTACCAGCGATACGACCACGAGAAGAACATTCGCATGTCCAAGCAGGACATTAAAGACGAGTTGAAGAAGACGGAAGGGCCGCCTGAAATAAAAAACAAAATGAAACAGAAACAGCGGCAAATGGCTATGCAGCGCATGATGCAAGAAGTGCCGAAAGCGGACGTCATCATCACCAACCCGACTCATTACGCAGTGGCACTCAAGTATGAAGCGCAAGAGATGGATGCGCCGCAGGTAGTCGCCAAAGGGACTGACTTGTTGGCCAAGCGCATGCGGGAACTGGCAGAAGCTCACGAGGTGCCAGTGATGGAGAACAAACCGCTGGCCAGAACCCTTTATGAACGATTAGACATCGGAGAGACGGTTCCTCCCGATCTGTTTCAGGCGGTTGCCGAAGTGTTGGCGTACGTGTACCGCATGCGCGGAACTCGGCGTAAGAGCTAAGGAGGAAGTGATCGGATGAAGTGGACGGACTTATCCGTACTAGTCGGCATCATCTTGATCGTCATGATGATGATCATCCCGCTGCCGCCGTGGTTACTCGACATTCTCATTTTTATCAACATCTCGCTCGCTCTCACGATCATTCTGGTGGCGATGAACACGAAAGAACCGCTGCAGTTTTCAATTTTTCCGTCTCTTCTGTTAGTGACGACGCTCTTTCGCTTGGCGTTAAACGTGTCCACGACGCGCTCCATTCTCTCTATACGGGAAGCGGGGCAGATTATCGAGACGTTCGGATCGTTCGTCGTCGGCGGCAGCCCTGTGATCGGGTTTGTCGTGTTTCTCATTCTCGTCACTATTCAATTCATCGTCATTACGAAAGGGGCCGAGCGGGTAGCAGAGGTGGCGGCCCGCTTCACCCTGGACGCGATGCCCGGGAAACAGATGAGTATTGACGCCGATCTGAATGCCGGCGTGATTACCGATGCCGAGGCCCGGGAACGGCGGGAGAAAATCGAACGGGAAGCCGACTTTTACGGCGCCATGGACGGGGCCAGTAAATTTATCAAAGGGGATGCCATTGCGAGCATCGTCATCTTAATGGTGAACATCATCGGCGGGTTTTCCATCGGGATGATCGTTCACGGCATGTCGTTGCGTGAGGCGGCCAGTTTATTTACGCTGTTATCCATCGGCGACGGGCTCGTCACTCAGATCCCGGCCCTCCTCATCTCGACGGCCACCGGCATTGTGGTGACGCGGGCTGCGTCGGACGGCAATCTGGGCAGCGACATCACGAAACAGCTGTTTGCCTATCCGAAGATGCTGTTTGTCGTGGCGGCCGTCATTTTGGCACTCGGTCTGTTGACGCCTATCGGTCTCTTAATCTCCTTGCCCATCGCCGCGCTCATGGCGCTTGGCGGCTACGTGCTCCTCCAATCGGAACAAAAGGAACGGCAGGAGTCTGAGGATCAACAAGAAGAGGCGGAAGCTGAAAGCATACGCAGTCCGGAAAGTGTCATGTCGCTCTTGACGGTTGACCCCATTGAATTCGAATTTGGGTACGGACTGATTCCCCTCGCCGATGTGAAGCAAGGCGGCGACTTATTGGACCGGGTGATCATGATTCGACGTCAGTGCGCGCTGGAAATGGGGATGATCGTTCCGGTGATCCGCATCCGCGACAACATTCAACTGGCGCCCAATGAGTATGTCATCAAAATAAAAGGGAACGAAGTGGCCCGTTACACACTGATGCTCGATCACTACTTGGCCATGAGTCCCGGTGTCGAAGACCCGTCCGTTCAGGGCGTGGAAACGACGGAGCCGGCGTTCGGGCTGCCAGCGTTGTGGATTGCGGAGACCGTGCGGGACAAGGCGGAGCAGGCTGGATACACAGTGGTCGACCCGCCGTCCGTTGTGGCGACCCACTTGACCGAAACGATTAAACGCCACATGCACGAACTGCTGGGTCGACAGGAAACGAAGTCCCTCATCGACCACGTCAAGGAAAGCGCGCCTGCTCTCATCGAGGAACTCGTTCCGGACAAGCTGTCCATCGGAGAGATTCAAAAAGTGCTGCAAAACTTACTGCGTGAAAAGATTTCCATTCGGGATTTACATACCATTTTGGAAACGTTGGCCGACGCGTCACAGTTTTCGAAAGATCCGAACGTGTTAACCGAATACGTACGGCAAGCGTTGGCACGGCAAATTACTCGCACATACGCCGGGAGCGGGAAAGAAGTCAAAGTGATCACGTTGAGCCCGGACACTGAAAAGCAGGTGGCGGACCACATCCAACAGTCGGAGCGCGGCAGCTTTTTGGCCATGGAACCGAGCGTGTCACAACTTTTTTACCAAAAAGTGTCTGAACAGGTGAAGCGGCTCACAGACATCGGCGAGCAACCGATCATCTTGACATCGCCGGCCCTGCGTACCCATGTCAAGCAACTCGTCGAGCGCGTCATGCCGGATTTGCCCGTCCTCTCTTACAATGAGTTAGAGCCGCAAGTGGAAATTAAAAGTGTAGGGGTGGTGAATCTCGGATGAAAGTGAAGCGGTATGTCGCCAATTCCTTACCGGATGCCATGTCTCGCATACGTGACGACTTGGGGGATACGGCTGTCATACTCGACAGCAAGCCGATTAAGCACGGGGGGTTGTGGGGACTGTTCGGCAAGCAGCGCTTTGAAGTGATCGCCGCCGTCGATCACGGGGTGGAAGGCCCCCGTTTGAAACAACACCGCGTCGAAAGGGATTCACCGCAAGACGGGCTGAAAAGGGAAATAGAATCGATCAAACAGATGATGGAACAGTGGATGTACACACAACAGAACGACCTGCCCCGTCCTTTTGCGGCTGTCGAGACGCACCTTAAACGCCAGCACGTGACAGACGATGTCATCGCCTCTCTCTTTCGCAACGTCCAGCCGCGTATTCGCGATATTCAAAACGCGGATGAGAAAGAGATCTACTCGCTAGTGGCCGGTGAGATTCGAGAACGTTTTGAAGCAAGAGTGGGTACTCCCCTTTCAGTTGGCTCTGGACCGAAGACGGTTTACCTGATCGGTCCGACCGGGGTGGGGAAAACGACGACGATCGCCAAAATGGCCGCCGTATACGTACTGGAGCAAGGCCTTTCCGTTGGACTGATCGCAGCCGATACGTTCAGGATCGCGGCTGTCAAACAGCTCAAGACCTACGCAGACATCCTAAACGTCCCGATTCACGTCGCCCACGATCCGAACGAGATGAAAGAAGCGAAGGAAAAACTGTCCCACTGTGACGTCGTCCTGGTCGATACAGCGGGGCGCAACTACCGGCAGAAAATGAACGTGTCGGAACTGTTTGCATACATACAGCACAGTGACCAGGCGGCGATCCACCTCGTGCTCAGTTTGACGATGCGGGACGAAGACATTGACGCGGTCCTCGAGAGCGTGTCGTCCATACCAGTGACTCATCTGTTGTTGACGAAAGCTGATGAAACGACCTCGTACGGTTTAATGCTGAACCTCGTGTCCAAAACACCGTACAAGCTGGGACTGATCACAACGGGTCAAAATGTTCCCGACGACATGGTGGAGGCGGATGCCGATCAGCTGACGCAGTGGATAATGGAAGAAGTGGACGGGAATGCGTGACCAGGCCGATTCACTTCGACTGCGCATGCAGGCCACAGCGGAAAAAGTGCCGCGTACGTCCCGCAAGCTGCTAAGAGCGCACACGATTGCGGTCACGAGCGGCAAAGGGGGGGTAGGGAAGACGAACTTCACACTCAACTTTTCCATGCAACTGGCGAAGTCAGGCTACCAAACGGTCGTGTTTGACGCTGACTTCGGGTTTGCCAACATGGATGTGCTCATGGACATGACGCCGCGCCGAACGCTGTACGATCTGTTGCAACCCGGAGTCACCGTTTACGACGTCATGGAGCGGGGGCCGAACGGCCTCTACTGCGTACCAGGGAGGTCCGGTGTTCAAGAGTGGATGGACCTCACCCCGGAACAGGGAGAGTACCTTGTGGCTCAGTTAAAAGAACTTCAAGATTTTGCCGATTTTATTATTGTAGACACCGGAGCCGGATTGACGAAAGAGAGCCTCTCTCTCATTTTGGCCGCAGACGAGGCGATACTCGTCACGACACCGGAACCGACAGCTATCACGGACGGGTACGCGGTCATCAAATACCTGTTTACACAACGGGACAGCTTAAAACTGTGGACAGTTATCAATCGAGCTGCAAACCGCAGAGAAGGAGAGAGAACAGGTCAGAAAATGTGTTTCGCGGTGAAACAGTTTCTGCACCGGGACGTACAGCTGCTCGGTTACTTACCAGATCACGTGGACGTCGTGCGTGCGGTAAAACGGCAGAGACCGTTCAGTGAATGTTTCCCCAACAGTCCTGTAACACGCCGGCTCGAGCTTATGACAAAGCGGTATTTAGCTGAGTTTTCGGAGAAGGGCGATGAAGGGAACCAAGGCTTTATGCGCTATTTACTAAACGCCATTCGGAGAAGGACGTGACATGGCAGAAGTAAAAGGCCTCATTGCAATCGGAGCTTCAACGGGCGGTCCGCGCGCCTTGCAACACATACTTTCGCAATTTCCGCCGTCATTTCCCGCCGCGTTGTTCGTCGTCCAGCACATGCCTCACACCTTCACTCGGCCTTTTGCAGAGCGTTTAAACAACTTGTGCGCGCTACAGGTCGTGGAGGCTGTACACGGCGAGCGGGTCCTCGGCGGCAAGGTGTACGTGTCCCCGGGGAACCGTCACTTGACTGTCGCACAAAAAGGGAAAGACCTTCGAGTCGCGTTAGATGACGGGAATCTTGTGTCTGGCCACAAGCCTTCAGTCGATCAGTTATTCCTGTCGTTCAAGTCAGTCAGACACTTACCCGTCGCCCTCGTACTCCTCACGGGAATGGGAAAGGACGGAGCCAACGGCATGAAGCAGGTAAAGGAAGCCAATCCGGCTGTGGTCACGTTGGCACAAGATGCTTCCAGCTGCATCGTATTCGGAATGCCGAAAGCCGCCATCGAGGCGGGATGCGTGGACGAAGTTTTGCCGCTCGCGTCCATGGCGGACAAAATCGTGGAAATCGTCGATGGGTGGGATACAGAAGGAGGCGAAAACCTTGAGTGACCAAACGTATTTGAACGTTTTTGTCGAAGAGGGACGGGAACACGTGCAGCGGATGAACACTTTGTTACTCGATTTGGAAAACGATCCGGAAAACAAAGAACCCGTACAGGAACTGTTTCGTTCCGCCCACACGTTAAAAGGCATGTCCGCCACGATGGGCTTCGAGACGATGGCCGATTTGACGCACGAGTTGGAGAATGTACTACAGCAAGTTCGCGACGGGGTTCACCCACTTAAGGACGAGACGATGGATATTTTGTTCCAAGGAGTCGACCGCCTGGAAATGATGGTCGAGCAAGCGGCGAACGGAGAACCGTTGGCTGACGTGAGTGACTTGTTGTCCAAGCTGCGAGGGGGTGAAGAAGAAAAAACGGCCGTCACGCAGCAGGACGTTTCTTTCGACGGGTACGAGCGCGAACTTTTCGAAACGTCTCTCGATAACGGCTACTACGTTTTCCTCGTCAAAGTGACGCTAAGTGAACAGTGTGTCTTAAAAGGCGCCCGGGCGTACATGGTGTACGAGGCGCTGGAAAAGACAGGAGATGTGGCGAAGGCCGTTCCGAGTGTAGAAGATCTAGAGGAGGAAAAATTCGACCGCACATTCCATTTCGTCACGATTACAAAGGAAGAAGAGCAACATGTCAAACGGTCACTGGAACAAATATCTGAACTGGAAAGCGTCGACGTCACGGCGCTGTCAAGAGATGCGCTCAAACAAAAACAGGGTGTTACTGCGAAAGGCGATGTGACGGCGAAAACTGTGCGCTCTGCGCCTGCTCACAAGGCGAAGGCGACTAAATCGATCCGCGTGGACATTGAACGTCTGGATGCGTTGATGAACCTGTTCAGCGAATGGGTGATCGACCGCGGACGGATCGAGCAAATTGCCGGCGAGTTGAACCGTGCGGATCTGACCGAAGTGGTTGAACACATGAACCGCATCGGCAGCGAGTTGCAAGAAACGGTTCTGAATTTGCGCATGGTACCGGTGGAGCAAGTGTTTAACCGATTCCCGCGCATGGTGCGCGACTTGGCAAAAGAATTGAACAAAGACGTACAGCTCGAGATAACGGGAGCCGATACCGAGTTGGATCGCACTGTGATTGATGAAATCGGCGACCCCCTCGTGCACCTGTTGCGCAATGCCCTTGACCACGGTTTGGAAACGCCGAAAGAACGAAGGGAGAAAGGTAAGCCGGAAACCGGGCACATTTCACTGCGGGCGTTTTACAGCGGAAACCACGCGTTCATCGAAATCGCCGATGACGGGGCGGGCATCAGTCGGGACAAAGTCTTACAAAAAGCGCTTAAAAACGGCATCATCGACCGAGAGAGCGCCGACAAGCTGGGCGATGCTCAAGTGTACGACCTGTTGTTTGCTTCCGGCTTCAGTACCGCGGAACAAGTGACAGACGTGTCCGGCCGCGGCGTGGGACTCGATGTGGTGCGGACGAAAATTGAGTCCCTGGGCGGCAGTGTCAGCGTGCAGTCAGAGGAAGGCAAGGGGACGACGTTCTCGATTCAACTGCCGTTGACGCTGTCAATCCTTACGGCGCTTCTCGTGCGCACCGGCGACGAGACGTACGCCATCCCGATAAACGCGATATTAGAAACGGGAAAATTCGACAGAAGCGAGATTCAAAAAGTGCACGGCCAGCCGGTACTCCGCTTCCGCAAACGGATCGTTCCCCTCGTCCCCCTGCATGAAGTGTTTTCCGTTCCGCAACGCGACGGTGGAGTCCACAACGATAGCGTCTTTGTCGTCATCGTGAAGAAGGGGGATCAATTGACGGGACTCGTGGTCGACGAATTGCTAGGACAGCAAGAAGTCGTGCTGAAATCGCTCGGCAACTACTTGAACCAAGTGTTTGCGATATCGGGAGCGACCATTTTGGGGGACGGCCGCGTCGCCCTGATTGTGGACACGAATGCGTTAATCCAGCAGCAAGAAGCCATGGCGGTATAAACTCTTAAAACGGATGGGGAGGGATTTTGCGTTGGAAACGCGTGTCGCCGAAACTGGGCGAAAGGTCATCGTCTTTCGCTTAGGGGAAGAGGATTACGGGGTCGACGTCCAGCAAGTGGACTCGATTGAACGCATGCAGCCGATTACACGGGTAGCCAACGTACCGGACTTTGTCCAAGGAGTCATCAACCTAAGGGGGGTCGTGACACCGGTCATCGACTTGCGGAGCAAATTCGGCATGCCGCAAAAGGAACACGACGAATCGACCCGCATTGTCATCGTCCATACGGAAAACGTACAAGTGGGGCTCATTGTCGACTCCGCTCACGACGTTATGCACATTCCCGCAGGCGTCGTGGAAGAACCGCCTTCTGGGTTGGGCGAAGTAGACGCCCGTTATTTAGAAGGGGTCGCAAAGCTGGAAGACCGCTTGCTCGTGTTGTTGAATTTGGATCGCGTGTTGTCCAGAGAAGACGTACGCGAAATACAAAAAGAGGATTGAGGATACCCACAAAATGTCAGCTCAGCCTTCAAATGACCAACTGGACTTGTTGCGGGAAGCAGCTAACATCGGAGCGGGAAATGCCGCTACCGCCTTGTCCGAACTGCTCGGTGTAAGAGTCCGCATGCGTATTCCGGACGTGCGCGTCGTACCGTTTCATGAGCTGCCGGAGTCTGTCGGGGGAACGGAAGCGGCGGTGATGGCGATGTACTTTCGCTTGCAAGGGGACATGGGCGGGAGCATGTACGTGTTGATGCAGCGGGAGACCGCACAGCGCTTTGTCGGGAAGCTGCTGAGCGAATCGTCGTCCGACGCCCTGGACTCAGAGATGGAGTGTTCGGCTCTGTCCGAAGTGGGGAACATCGTCGCAGGAACGTATTTAGGCGCTTTGTCTGACTTTGCGGGAGTGAAACTGTATCCGTCTGTTCCGTATCTGGCCTTTGATATGGCGGGAGCGGTGTTAAGTGTCGGTGCCGCCGAAATCGGAGCATCTGCAGACGAAGCGCTCCTGATCGAAACAGAAATCTCCACTGGGGACGTTTCGGCAAACACCCACGTCCTCCTGTTGCCGCAGCCCGATCAATTGCCTGTGTTGTTTCAGGCACTGGGAGTAAGCGTCAGTGGTCGTTAAAGTGATGATGGCGGAGTGGAAAACCGCTCAAGCCCCCGACAGTCTCAAGACGTTAGGACTGGGATCGTGTGTCGCTGTCATCATCAACGATCCGCTGGTCAAAGTGGCTGCCATGGCCCACGTGATGCTCCCCTACTCCAAAATGGACAAGTCTTCTTCTGTCAAAAAGGGAAAATACGCCGATACGGCGATTCCCGCGATGGTAGATGCCCTGTGCCGTTTAGGGGGCAGAAAATCGAGGTACGTGGCGTCGTTAGTGGGAGGGGCGCAAATGTTTCATTACACGCCGGGCCCGCACCTCCTTTCCATCGGCGAACGCAATGTAGACGCGTGTTTAAGTACGCTCCACACTTGCGGCGTTCCAGTCGTGTTTCAGGAAACGGGTGGTAGAAGAGGGAGAACCGTCGAGTTTTTTTGCGAAGATGGGTCCGTTTCGATAAAAACCGTCAATGAAGGAGTCAAAGTGTAGTAAATGAGTGGCTACGTTAAATGGTGCCTCGCGGTTTCCGGACTGATCGCAACGGTCACTTTTGCTGTCAGTATACCTGTCAACTTGCTCGGGACGTCATTGCTCCGAGCGCTGTTGGCCTTTCTCTTTTTCGCTGTCCTCGGACTGGGCCTGCGGTGGCTTTTTCGTTTGTTGTCCACCGACGAACCGGAGGTCGAGGAGGAGAACGGAGATTCGCCTGCAGGGAAACACATTGATTGGCAGACGCCGGAAGATCAGCAGTTGATAAAAGACGTTTATGCTTCGCCAGAGGAAGAATCACCCAAGACCGAACCGTTCCAACCGCTCCGCGCACCGAAATTAAAGCCCGATCAGGTAGCAGAGGTCATCCGCAAACAGTCTTTCGGCAGTGACGAACGCTGATTAATCCATGACAGGGAGGGGTCGATGGAAGTGAAGAAAATAGAAGAAAAAGAGACAGGCGAGGAACTTCCACTTTCGGAATGGTGGAAGGCGTGGCGTGAACGCCGGGACAAAAAAGCTCAAGAACGATTGGTTAAAAAGTACTTGCCGTTAGTCGAATATGTCGCCAACCGCCTGTCCGTCGGGTTGTCGAGTTCCGTCAAGAAGGAAGACTTGATCAGTTACGGCCGAATCGGGTTGCTCGATGCCGTCAACAAATTTGAATACGAACGGGGGCTACAGTTTGAAACGTATGCCATTTGGCGCATTCGCGGCGCGATGATCGACGGGTTGAGACAAGAAGACTGGCTGTCCCGTTCACTGAGAGAAAAGACGAAAAAAATTGAGGAAGCGTACAGCGCCCTCGAACAAAAATTGCTTCGATCCGTGACAGACGAAGAACTGTGTGAGCACTTGGGGTTGTCATTGCGTGAGTTGCACAAACTTTTGTCCGACACCGCTTTTGCCAACATGTTGTCTATGGACGACCCTGTCCTCGACGAAGAAGGGGAAAGTTCCCGCCACTTTCTCGTAGCCGACCGCAAAGAAAAAGAGCCTGAAAGCATTTTGGACCGGGAACAAACGAAAGTGATTCTGGCAGAGACGATCGAGCGCCTTCCGGAAAAAGAGCGCCTCGTTGTCAATCTGTTTTACTACGAAGAACTGACGTTGACAGAGATCGCCCGAATTATGAACTTGTCACCATCCCGCATCTCGCAGCTCCATTCCAAAGCGCTGTACCGGATGCGGACGGCTCTGAAACGGCATCAAAGCTTAGTCACTTCATAGTGTGAAAGGAGATGCGGAGAAACGTGGACCTGTTTCCCACATGGACCCTCACCCTACTACTAGGAATTATCGTCGTACTGGTCGTCTTTTTAAAGACTGACTTCCGGGGGAAATCAAAGCGTGCCGATAAAAGTGGTTTTGAACGCTTCCTGGAGGAGTGGGAAAAGGAGAACGAAGCCTTTTTAAGGACGTTCTCAGAAGTGCACCGCGATCTCATGAAACGGATAGACCGTTTGGAAGAACGGGTCGAAACACTGGATGCCATCGCCCGTTCCAAAGAGAACGGCCCGATGCAAGAACTATCGGAAGTGGAACGCGTTCGAAACAGCAGGTCTCAACTGCGCGATCGCTACAAAGACATATTCGACATGGCAGACGACGGGATGTCAGTTGCGGACATCGCCCGCCGTACCGGAAGAGGCAACGGAGAAGTCCAGTTGATTTTAGGATTGGCCGAGCGGGGGACAGGCCATGACTAGCCGTGTTTTTTGGTTCGGCGCAGGATGCGGCATCATTGTCACGTCGCTATTGCTCGGTTTGACTTCATCTCACGCTGGATTGGCACCGTCAGCCATCACCGATGACCAACTGGGGAAATTGGCGGAAGAACGGGGGTATCACCTCGTTTCCGACCGCGCATACGACCGCTTGACTGGAAAACGAGAAAAGACGGAAAAAGATGAACGACAAGACGCACCTCGGCCTCCAACTGTCTACTTATACGTACCGCGCGGATTTACGTGGCAGGAGGTAGCGGACGTACTGACAAAAGCCCACATCGTCGAACAACGGGATGTACTGATGGAACCGCTGAGAAAAATGGGAAGGGAACGGCGGCTGCGACCAGGTTTATACACGATTGAAGCTGGCGATTCAGTGGAAGACATTGTCGAAAAATTGAGCCGCCCCGGCGAGTAATCTATTTGGACTTTCTTGCTATCCCTATACGCATATGATATATTATTGAACGGTGTTATGACACACGTGCGCCGATGGACCGGGCGGTGCTGCCTTGCGGCAGTTTCCGGTTTGAGATGACGCGTGCGGAGGAATCTAACCAAGGAGGAAAAGTGATGGCAATCATTACGATGAAACAGCTGTTGGAAGCTGGGGTGCACTTTGGACACCAGACTCGCCGCTGGAATCCGAAGATGGCGAAGTACATTTTCACTGAAAGAAACGGCATTTACATTATCGACTTGCAGAAGACGGTCAAAAAAGTCGAAGAAATTTACAACTACGTGAGAGATTTGGCACAGAAGGGCGGAACGCTCTTATTTGTTGGAACGAAGAAACAGGCGCAAGATTCGATCAGGGAAGAGACGGAACGTTGCGGAATGTTTTACGTCAACCAACGGTGGCTGGGCGGAACGCTGACGAATTTCTCCACGATTCGCAAGCGGATTGAACGTCTTCACGAGCTCGAGAAAATGGAATCGGACGGTACATTTGAAATACTGCCTAAAAAAGAAGTCATTATGCTGCGAAAAGAAAAAGCGCGGTTGGAAAAGTTTTTGGGCGGCATCAAGCACATGAAGAAACTTCCCGACGCCGTGTTTATCGTCGACCCGCGCAAAGAGCGAATTGCAGTTGCTGAGGCTCGGAAGCTGGGCATTCCGATTATTGCGATTGTGGATACGAACTGCAATCCTGATGAAATTGACCACATCATTCCGGGAAACGACGATGCGATTCGCGCCGTGCGCCTGTTGACGTCCAAAATGGCAGACGCCGTTCTGGAAGGGAAGCAAGGAGAACAAGAGCTTGAGGCAGTTGAAGAGCCAAATGAGGAACAGCCGGATGAAACGGACGCTGGCGAAGAGCAGCCGACAGCTTAAAGGCGAAAGTGAAGTGGCGGAAGGTGGTTTACTAGAGACGGCGTTTCTGGTACCACCTTTCTAATACATAGTTTTAACCAGTTGGAGGTCGAGAGTGATGGCAATAACAGCGGCACAAGTGAAGGAACTGCGGGAAAAAACTGGCGCGGGTATGATGGACTGTAAAAAGGCGCTGCAAGAAGCGGAAGGTGACATGGAAAGAGCAGTCGAGCTGCTGCGCAAAAAAGGCCTCGCTGCCGCTGACAAAAAAGCGGGCCGCATCGCAGCAGAAGGTTTAGTGGATTCGTACATACACGCCGGTGGAAAAATCGGGGTTCTGGTTGAAGTCAACTGTGAAACCGATTTTGTTGCAAAGACGGATGAATTCAAGACACTCGTCAGGGACATCGCCATGCACATTGCGGCGACCGATCCGCAATACGTGCGCCGCGAAGAGGTCCCGGAAGAAACGGTTGCGAAAGAGCGGGAGTTATTAAAAGAACAGGCGCTATCTGAAGGGAAACCTGCTCACATTGTCGATAAAATGGTGGAAGGTCGTCTTGAAAAATTTTTTAAAGAAATTTGCCTCGTCGAGCAGCCGTTTGTGAAAGATCCTGACATAACCGTCGAACAGCTGGTGAAAGAAAAAATCGCCAAAATCGGCGAAAATATTTCGATTCGGCGGTTTGCCCGTTTTGGCCTCGGGGAAGGCATTGAGAAAAAAGAGGAGAACTTTTCCGAAGAAGTGATGGCGCAGGCAAAACGGTCGTGATACTTCTTAAGGGGACACAGTGTGTCCCCTTTAAGGGGTTGCACAAGGACGAATACCTGCAACAGGACGAATACCTGCAACAGTGCCGAAATAAAGATCATGAATGGGGGTACACAACCTATGGATCGCCCGAAATACAAGCGCGTCGTACTGAAGTTGAGCGGGGAAGCACTGGCTGGGCAGCATGGGAACAGTATCGATCCATCGGTTATCTCCTCTATCGCCGAACAGATTGAAGAAATTGTCGCGTTGCAAGTGGAAGTGGCCATCGTGGTGGGGGGCGGCAACATATGGCGAGGCATCGCCGGAAGTGCTAAAGGCATGGACCGGGCGACGGCAGATTACATGGGAATGTTGGCAACTGTTATAAACGCGCTGGCTTTGCAGGACGCTTTAGAGAACGCCGGCGTTCCGACACGCGTACAATCGTCGATCGAAATGCGTCAAGTCGCCGAACCGTACATACGCCGCCGGGCCATACGCCATTTAGAAAAAGGACGAGTCGTCATTTTTGCTGCAGGTACGGGGAACCCCTATTTTTCCACTGACACGACTGCTGCTCTCAGGGCAGCGGAAATTGAGGCCGATGTCATTTTGATGGCCAAGAACAAAGTGGACGGCGTGTATTCGGAAGACCCGAAAGTGAACCCCAACGCTGTGAAATACGAAGAGTTGACGTACATGGAAATGCTGAACCGGGGCCTCGGCGTCATGGATTCGACAGCTTCTTCCTTATGTATGGACAACAACATCCCGCTCATTGTGTTCAACGTCGATAAGCGCGAAAACATCAAGCGCGCTGTATGCGGTGAAGTAATCGGAACGGTCGTAAGGGGGAATGAATGAATGCCGGAAAGTGTTAAAAGCGATGCGAAAAGCAGAATGGAGAAAACGCTGCAAGCGCTAAGACGGGAACTGGCTTCGCTCAGAGCCGGACGGGCGGCCCCGTCTCTTTTAGACAAAATCGAAGTCGAGTACTACGGCACGATGACACCGCTCAATCAGTTGTCCAACATTTCGGCACCCGAACCTCGACTACTCGTCATCCAGCCTTGGGACAAATCAGCCATTTCCGCTATAGAGAAAGCTCTGCAAAAGTCGGAACTCGGGATTACGCCGACAAACGACGGTGATGTGATCCGCATCAGCATTCCGCCCCTCACGGAGGAGCGCCGAGCTGAACTCGTCAGAGTGGTCAAAAAAGCGGGCGAGGAAGCTAAAGTGTCCATCCGCAACATTCGGCGGGATGCGAACGATGAGTACAAAAAAATGGAAAAGTTAGGGGATCTGTCAGAAGACGAGGCGCGTCGTTACCAGGAGGAAATTCAAAAGCTGACGGACGATTTCGTCAAGCAAATCGACGAGGCAGTCACCAGCAAGGAAAAGGACATTATGACGGTGTAATTCGCGTTCTTTGTTGACCCCCTCAGAGCTAGAGGGGGTTTTGATACTTTGCTTGAGAGCGAAATGGCGGAGGAACGTCTCTATGATACACAAAGTGAGCCGTCTATTTTCAGGTGTTAAACCGAGAGGGGATAAGGGCAGCGTGGAGTTGTCGCGCAATATTCCGCGACATGTCGCGATTATTATGGACGGCAATGGACGTTGGGCCAAAAAACGGGGGCTCCCCCGTGTAGCCGGACACCGCGAAGGCATGAAAGCCATACGCCGCGTGACACGGGCGGCCGATGAACTGGGAGTTGAAGTGCTCACCCTGTACGCTTTTTCAACGGAAAACTGGAAGCGTCCCAGTGACGAAGTGTCTTACATTATGAAACTTCCCGTCGACTTTTTAGAGACGGAATTGCCCGAATTAATCCAGCGCAATGTGCGCGTGATGACCATTGGGAGTGAAGAGGGGCTCCCCTCCCATACGGTAGAAGCCGTACACAAGTTTAAGAACGAGACGCGCCACAACACCGGGATGATCTTAAATTTTGCATTGAATTACGGGAGTCGCTCTGAAATTGTACAGGCGGTCCAGTCGTTAATGGATCAGGTGGAAAAGGGGACTCTCAAGCGTGACGACATAACGGAAGAAACGTTTAATCAAGCACTTTTTACTTGTGCCCTGCCCGACCCTGACTTGCTCATTCGCACGAGCGGGGAAATACGACTCAGCAATTTCATGTTGTGGCAGCTGGCCTATGCAGAAATGTGGTTTACGGATGTCATGTGGCCGGATTTTAATGAAGCACTGTTCAAAGAAGCGATTGCGGCTTATCAACAGCGGTCCCGCCGCTACGGCTCAGTTGAATGAGGGCTTTCCAGAAACAGATGAGGAATGGTGTGGTCAAGGATGTGGCAACGAATTTTAACGGCTGTTGTGGCGGGGGGTGGTTTTCTCGCCGTTTTGTCCCTTGGAGGTAACGCCTATCTCACGCTGTTAGCTGTCATCGCCGGAATTGCGTACGGTGAGTATTGTGAAATGCGCCGCATCTCTTGGTTTCGCGTCGAAAGCGTCATTGGCTTGCTCTACGTGTGGCTTCTTTTTTTCTTGCTGGCTGTTCCGAAACCTTTTGCAGCAATATCACCGTTTACAGTGACGATCGTCTTTTTGTTTGTGTGGATGTTGTGGACAGTCATTAGCCGGAACAAGGTGACAGTTGACACTGTAGGCTATTTGTTCGTAGGGGCAATGTACATTGGGGCGGGATTTGCCTTTATGGCAGCCACCCGCTTTGTACAGGACGGTCTGTGGCTATCCCTGTTTGTCATTGCCGCGACGTGGGTCACGGACAGTGGCGCTTACCTCGTCGGAAAACGATGGGGCAAACACAAACTGTGGCCGGCGATCAGTCCGAAGAAAACCGTCGAGGGATCCATAGCCGGTGTCGTTTTTGCCAGTTTGACGGGGATTTTGTTCGGGACACTCTTTAAAGGATCCCTGTTTTCTTTGCCAAACGCGTTTTTGCTGGCAGTCCTCATTTCTGTTTTGGGACAGTTGGGCGATTTAATCGAGTCAGCGTTGAAAAGGGCCAACAACGTGAAAGATTCCGGCCACTTGTTGCCGGGTCACGGCGGCATGCTGGATCGATTCGACAGCTTGCTGTTTACGTTTATGTGTTTACACATTTTTCATTTGATCGGATAAGGGATGCAAACGAGGTGACACGATGGCGAAGACGATCGCGATACTCGGTTCGACGGGTTCAGTCGGACAAAATACGTTGCGCGTCATTAGTGAAAACCCGGAAAAATTCCGTGTGACAGCCCTAGCCGCGGGCACCAATGCGGATTTAATGATTGAACAGTGGCACGAGTTCCGTCCGTCGCACATTTCGATGGCGACGAAAGAAGCGGCAGATCGCGTGACATCGGCTTTGCCTGATACAGTCAACGTTGTGTGGGGAAAAGAAGGCCTAGAGGAAATCGCCCGCGACCCCGAGTCGGAAATGGTCGTGTCCGCCGTTGTCGGGAGTCTCGGTTTGCGGGCGACGCTCGCAGCGATCGATGCCGGCAAGACGATTGCCTTGGCCAACAAAGAAACGCTCGTCGCCGGCGGTGAGCTCGTCATGCAACGGGCGCGAGAAAGACAGGTGGCCATCTTGCCAGTAGACAGTGAGCACTCCGCTATTTTTCAATGTTTAAACGGCGAAGACCGATCGAGCGTCAGTCGAATTGTGCTGACCGCCTCAGGGGGGGCGTTTCGGCATTACAATCGTCAACAACTGAAGGATGTCACCCCGGAGCAGGCGTTAAAACACCCGAATTGGGCAATGGGGAAAAAAGTGACCGTCGATTCCGCCACGTTGATGAACAAAGGCCTGGAAGTGATTGAGGCCCACTGGCTGTTCGATATCGACTACAGGCAGATTGACGTCGTCATCCACTATGAAAGTATCGTCCATTCTATGGTAGAATTTAAAGATAAAGCTGTGATGGCCCAATTGGGAACTCCGGACATGCGAGTCCCGATTCAGTACGCTTTATCGTATCCGGACCGGCTGCCCCTCGCTTCGGAAGTGTTGGATCTGACCAAGGTGGGGACACTACATTTCATTGAGCCGGATCTCGAGCGGTTCCCGTGTCTCGCCATGGCGTATGAAGCTGGAAAAACCGGTGGAACCATGCCAACAGTGTTAAATGCGGCCAACGAAGTCGGGGTGGAGCGGTTTTTGAACGGGTCCATTCCATTTTTAGGCATAGAACAGGTGATCGAACGAGTGATGGACGCTCACAATCCGGTGCCTGTCAGAGATTTAGAAACGGTGGAAGAGGCAGAGCAGTGGGCGCGAAAACTTGCGCGGGAAATGCCAGTCAAATAGTCACCCCCACGTGACAGGGCACTTCTTTGTTTCTCGAACGTTAACGAAAGTTCAGGTGATACGTATGCAGACGATACTCGCTTTTATCCTCGTTTTCGGCACCATTGTGTTTGTTCACGAACTGGGCCATTTCCTGTTTGCGAAGCGAGCCGGGATGTTAGTGCGCGAATTTGCCATCGGGTTCGGTCCGAAACTGTTTGCCCATAAAAAAGGGGAGACGCTGTACTCTTTGCGCTTGTTGCCGTTTGGCGGCTACGTGCGGGTGGCTGGTGAAGACCCAGAGACAGCCGAACTCAAAACGGGAAAAGAAGTGGCCCTGCGCCTAAACAGCAGAGGATATGTCACGCACGTCTTGATGAATCCGGATCAAGGGGAACCTGGCGACGTCCGCGGCCGGGTGATGGAGTGGGACCTGGAACACCGCCTGTACGTCCTAATCGCAGATGAACAGGGCGAAGAGATGCGGTACCGTGTGGACCGGCAAGCGGAATTAGTGTACGACAGTCATTCCGTGCAAATTGCACCGTGGGATCGACAGTACGGAGCCAAGTCAGTCGGAGCTCGGGCGATGTTTATTGCAGCAGGGCCACTTTTTAACGTCTTGCTGTCCATTATCCTGTTTTCCGTACTCACGATGATCATCGGCGTTCCCGATCATTTGGAGGTGCGGCAAGTCCAGAAAAGTTCGCCTGCCGCTGAAGCCGGGTTGCAACCGGGAGACCGGTTTGTGGAAGTGAATGGACAAGGTGTGAAGAGGGCCCAGGAACTGATCAGTCTCATCCAAGAAGGAGAAGGGGACCCCGTACAAGTCACAGTGGAGCGTGACGGTGAGACGTTCGAGACGAGCATTGAGCCCGTGTACAACGAGGAGACGAAAACGTACCAGATCGGCGTCATTCAGTCGGAAGAACTGAAAGATGCCACTTTGTTAACGGCGGTGCAAAAAAGTTTTGTCGACATATACGATTACACGCGGCTCATTTTTGACAGTTTCGCCATGCTCGTGACGGGCCAGGTCGGGTTTTCGGATTTAGCGGGCCCGGTGGGCATCGCGGACATGACGGGAGAGGTTGCCAAGACCGGCGTGTTGAGTCTGATCAACTGGACGAGTTTTTTGAGTCTGTATCTCGGCATATTTAACATCTTGCCCATTCCGGCTTTAGACGGGAGCCGCCTCATGTTCGTCGCGTTGGAGGCGGTACGCGGCCGTCCTATCGATCCGAAGAAAGAGGGAATGGTGCACTTAATCGGCCTTGCCCTGTTTATGATGCTCATGGTCGCCGTAACGTACCAGGACATCATGCGCCTCTTCTCGTGATGCCCGTTTTACGGCATCGGCAGTGGAATTCAAAATGGTGTGACGTACAAGCTGTTGGCTGTTCTCGGTCAACGGCTTTATTCTTATCATTCTGAACGGTTCCAACAGTTTAAGGGAGGGATGTCCCGTGAATATCGTCATCGCAGGCGGAACGGGTTTTGTCGGCAAAGCTGTCGCCGACGCCTTTGCAGCAAGAGGGGATCAAGTCTACGTGTTGACCCGCCGTCCTCAACCGGATCGCCCGGGTGTCACGTTCATCGAGTGGCTGGCAGAAGGTTCTCATCCCGAAAGAGCGTTAGCCTCGACACCCGTCGACGCAGTGATCAATGTGGCGGGAGAACCGATCAACAAGGGAAGATGGACGAAACGCAAAAAAGAGGCGATTTTGACAAGCCGTATCCGATCCGTGCAACAATTGATCAGAATGGTCGACCGTTTAGACAAAAAACCGGACGTTTTTGTGAGCGCTTCCGCAGTGGGCTATTATGGTCACGCCAGAGATACCACCTTGACCGAACGGTCTTCTCCTCTCGGAAACAGCTTCTTGAGCCGTGTTTGCGAAAAGTGGGAAGAGGAAGCTGTCAAGATGGAAGGTTTAGGGGTTCGTACCGTGATCGCCCGAATCGGCGTCGTGTTGGGAAAAGGCGGAGCTTTGTCTAAAATGGTGCTGCCGTATCGTTTTTTTGTCGGCGGCACACTTGGAGCTGGAGAACAATGGATATCCTGGATTCACATTCGCGATTTCATTGGGCTCATTCGCTTTATCATTGAAAAAGAAGCGATCTCCGGTCCAGTTAATTTTACAGCGCCTCGTCCTGTGCGAATGGAGGAGTTAGGACGGGCCATCGGCAGCGTGTTAATCCGTCCGCACTGGCTTCGTGTACCGGAATGGTTGTTGAAACTCGTTTTGGGTGAAATGAGCAGCTTTTTGCTGGAGGGGCAGCGCGTTGTACCGGAAACGGCTTTGGAGAACGGTTTTGCTTTCACTTTTCAGCGGATTGAGGACGCGTTGCGCGACGTTTTACAGGATGGTGGGCCACAAGCTTTTCGTTAGAATCTCCTATTCTTCCACGGGTTCCTCTGTTAAAATAGGGAGAAGAATACGGAGCGTTGGAGTGACTTGCGATGAGCACAGTAGAAGAAAAAAGAGAACGGTTCAACCTGTTGGTGCGGCGAGCAGAACTTCCAGATGAAATCGTGAAAGGGACAGTAGGTCACGGGTACATCGAAAAAGTGGAAGTGGCGAGACGGGCGAAGACGTGGACGCTCCACCTGTGTTTTCCGGCCATGATCTCCCTACAGGCGTACCGGCAGTTAACCCATCGCATTCAAGCGTGTTTCCGTCACATTGCCGACACCCGAATCGTTATCCACTATGAGAAAAAGGTACATACTGAAACGTTAATTGAAGAGTACTGGGAGGACCTTGTCCAGCACGTCGCCGAGGCTTCAACTTACGCAGCGAGAGTTTTGGAGAAGGCAAGGCGCAAAGTAGAAGGGGATTACGTGACCCTTTACGTCCACGGACCAGCGATAGAGATGGCCCGGAAAAAAAAGGTCGACGAGCTTGTGACGACATATTTTCGACGCGTGGCGAGTCAGACGATTCGCGTTTTTTTTCAATCGGAAGAGGTGTCTTTGGACATAGAGCAGCGGTACGAAGCACAAAAACAGGAAGAAGAGCAACAGTTAGTAGAAGAAGCCCTTAAACAGCGTGAGACTGCGAGGAAAGAAGAGGGCGAAGGGAGTGCCGTTTCTAAAATCGCGATCGGATACGAGATTGATGACGAGCCGGTCCCGATCCAGTCGATTTCTGAAGAAGAGCGGCGGATGACCGTGCAAGGGGAAGTGTTCCGCACGGAATTGCGCGAACTGCGCAGCGGGAGAACCCTGCTCCTCTTTAATTTGACCGATTACACCGACTCCATTCAAGTAAAGTTGTTTATTCGGGAAAAAGAAGACGCACATCTAGCTTCTTTCGTAAAAGATGGCATGTGGGTGAAAGTGCGCGGCAGTGTGCAACATGACACGTTTGCCCGGGAACTGGTGATCATGGCCAACGACTTAGAACAAATCGACCCGCTTCTCACAAAGCGTCTGGATACGGCACCGGACAAGCGGGTCGAGTGGCACGCCCACACGACGATGAGCGCCATGGACGGTCTGTGTCGACCGGAGAAGTTGGTGGAGCGGGCGGCCGAATGGGGACACAGGGCGGTCGCCATCACCGATCACGACGTGGTGCAAGCTTTTCCCGATGTGTACTACGCATCCAAAAAATACGGGATCAAAGTGCTTTACGGGGTCGAGGCCAACGTCGTCAACGACGCTGTTCCCATCGTCGTCCGTCCGGAACCTCGACCGCTTAAGGAGTCGGAGTACGTCGTGTTTGACGTCGAGACGACCGGTCTGTCTGTCGTGGACAATACCATCATAGAATTAGCCGGTGTCAAGATGAAGGACGGGAAAGTGGTGGACCGTTTCGAAACGTTCGTCAATCCCCACCAGCCGATACCGGAGCACATTCAAAAGTTGACAAACATTACACAAGAGATGGTGGAAAACGCCCCGGAACTGGAAGATGTGATCCGTGAATTCACCGAATTCGTCGGCGATGCGGTGCTCGTCGCACACAATGCCCGCTTTGACATGGGGTTTTTGCACGCCGGTTGCCAGCGTGCGGGAGTTCCAAAACTGGAGAATCCAGTGCTGGACACACTGGAACTAGCTCGCCTCCTGTACCCGAATTTAAAAAACCACCGCTTGAATACGTTGGCTGCCAAATTTAACGTGTCTCTGGAAAACCACCACAGAGCGGTGGACGATTCAGAGGCGACGGGGTACATCTTGTTCCACATGTTGAACGACGCTGTGGAGAAAAAGATAACGCACTTGCACAGGCTGAACGATTTTGTGGGACAAGACGTGCAAAACGCCCGCCCGTTCCACTGCACGATTTACGCCAAAAACGAAACAGGAAAAAAGAACTTGTACAAACTCGTCTCCTTAGCGCACACGGAGTACTTCCACCGCGTGCCCCGCATACCGAAGAGCAAACTGGACGAGTACCGGGACGGCTTGCTCATATGTTCCGGATGCGAAAAAGGCGAGCTGTTTGAGACGGTGCTGAACAAAAGTTTGGAAGAAGCGGAGGAAGTGGCTGAGTTTTACGACGTGCTGGAAATTCAGCCGAGCGACATTCATTTGCACTTAGTGGACAAGCAGGTGGTGGAGAGCGAAGAACGTCTCAAAGAGGCGAACAGAAAAATTGTAAAAATTGGCGAAAAGTTGAACAAGCCGGTCATCGCTACGGGCAATGTCCATTACCTGGACCCGGAGGACAAACGTTATCGCGAGATGCTCATCCACGGCATCACCGGGTTCAGCCCGTTGAAAAAACAGCGCAAGCCGGACGTTCACTTCAGGACGACTGACGAAATGCTGGAAGCCTTTAAATACCTAGGGGAAGAAAAGGCGCTGGACGTCGTCGTGACCCAGCCCAATGCACTGGTCGAGCAGTTTGAAGAGTTGGAAATCATACCGGACGACCTGTACACGCCGAAAATTGAAGGAGCTGAAGATGACATTCGAGAGATGAGCTACGCTAAAGCGAAAGAGATTTACGGTGACCCGTTGCCGGACATTGTGGAGAAGCGGTTGGAGAAAGAGCTGAACAGCATCATTTCCCACGGTTTTGCCGTCATTTACTTAATCGCGCAAAAGCTCGTCAAAAAGTCGTTGGATGACGGGTATTTGGTCGGCAGCCGCGGTTCGGTCGGGTCTTCCTTTGTGGCGACGATGTTGAACATTACGGAAGTCAACCCCCTGCCGCCGCATTACTTATGCCCCCATTGTAAGAAAAGCGAGTGGTTTACAAAAGGGGAAATCGGCAGCGGGTTCGACCTCGAGGCGAAAGCGTGTCCTGACTGCGGCCACGACATGATCGGGGAGGGCCAGGACATTCCGTTTGAAACGTTTCTCGGATTTAAAGGGGACAAAGTGCCGGACATCGATTTAAACTTCTCCGGAGAATATCAACCGATTGCCCACGAATACACAAAAGAGTTGTTTGGGGAAGATCACGTCTTTCGGGCGGGGACGATCAGTACCGTGGCAGAAAAGACGGCCTTCGGCTTTGTCAAGAAGTACGCGGAACAATTCGGCCACTCGTGGCGCAATGCAGAAGTCAGCCGTTTGGCGAGCGGCTGCACAGGAGTGAAGCGGACGACGGGACAGCATCCGGGAGGGATTATCGTCGTCCCTGACGACATGGAAATTTACGACTTCTGCCCCATTCAGTATCCGGCAGACGACAAGCAGTCCAAGTGGCGCACGACCCACTACGATTTTCACTCTATCCATGACAACTTGTTGAAATTGGACATCCTCGGCCACGATGATCCTACCGTGATCCGCATGTTGCAAGATTTAACCGGGGTTGATCCGAAACAGATTCCGTTAAACGACCCGAAAGTGATGGAACTGTTTCGCTCGACAGACAGCCTGGGCGTGACACCGGATGAAATCGGTTCGAACACGGGGACACTGGGCATTCCGGAGTTCGGGACCCGGTTTGTGCGGCAAATGCTCGAAGATACTCGTCCGAACACGTTTGCCGAACTGGTGCAGATCTCCGGGTTGTCCCACGGGACAGACGTCTGGTTGAACAACGCCCAAGAACTGATACGCTCCAACACGGCCCAGCTGTCAGAAGTGATTTCAACGCGAGACGACATTATGACTTATTTGATCCACAAAGGGATGGAACCGAGTCTTGCCTTCAACATTATGGAGAGCGTGCGAAAAGGACGCGGTCTAAAGCCGGAGTGGAAAGAGGCGATGCGAGAGCACAGCGTACCCGAGTGGTACATCGAGTCGTGTCTCAAAATCAAGTATATGTTCCCAAAGGCTCACGCGGCCGCTTACGTGATGATGGCCGTACGCATCGCATACTTCAAAGTGTACTATCCGATCGAGTTTTATGCAGCGTACTTTACCGTCCGTGCCGACGATTTCGATGTCGAGGTGGCGGTGAGGGGTTACGACGCCATCCATGAAGAAATCGAACGGATCGAGAAAAAAGGGCTGGACGCCTCTCCGAAGGAAAAAAACTTGTTGACGATTTTAGAATTGGCGCGTGAGATGACAGCTCGCGGTTTTACGTTTTCCAACGTCGATCTGTACCGATCCGATGCGGCCAAGTTTCTCGTGGACGGCAATTCCCTGTTGCCCCCGTTCTCCGCCATTGCAGGAGTAGGCGTTTCTGCAGCTCAAAACATTGTCAAGGCCCGGGAAGAAGGAGAATTTCTTTCAGTGGAAGATTTGCAACAGCGAAGCCGCGCTTCCCGAAATGTGATGGAGACGTTGGAAGAGCACGGTTGCTTGGAAGGGCTGCCCCTGTCGAATCAGCTGTCGCTTTTTTAGGCTGGGAAAGGTGGGGAGGTGGAGACGGTCGTCTACTTCCTTGACGTCTATCTTTTTGCTGGCATGACTGTCACCCATTTGCCGGGTCTCGACGTTTATGCTATAATGTTTTCGGCAATACTATGATGTGCGACGATTGAAAGAGTGGGGCCGCCCCACTCTTTCCGTTTTAAATGCAGGCCTAATATTCACGGTGTCAACTGCAGCCATCGCGACATACGATGCCATTCGACACAGGGGTGCAAATGGAAGAATGGACGAACAGAGTAGGAGGGTAGCCGATTGAATCGCAAAATTACTGAAGTCGTTGAACAGCTGGCACAGCCGATATTGCATAATGAACAGATGGAACTGGTCGACATTGAATACAAAAAGGAAGGAAACCACCGTTTTTTGCGTCTCTTTGTCGACAAAGAAGACGGCGTAGACATTGCTGACTGTGAGCGGGTCAGTGAGCAGTTGAGCAAAAAGCTGGACGAAGCGGACCCCATTGCGGAATCGTATTTTTTGGAAGTGTCTTCGCCCGGCGCCGAGCGCCCGTTAAAAAACGAACGGGATTTCAGGCGCGCCATCGGACGCCATGTACACGTGACGACGTACGCGCCTGTGCAAGGGCAGAAAGTGTTTGAAGGAAAGTTGACCGACTACACCGGGACACATGTTGTCGTCGAAGCGGACGGTAAGCTGACGGAGATCCCACTCGACCAAGTGGCGAAGGCACGTTTAGCGATCCTGTTCTAAACAGACATGCGTTTTTGATCACTACTGCACGGGGGAGATGTTGATGAATACAGAGTTTATGGACGCGCTGACCGAGTTGGAAAAGGAAAAAGGGATCAGCAAAGACGTTCTGCTCGAAGCGATTGAACAGGCCCTGATCTCTGCGTACAAGCGCAACTTTAACTCTGCACAAAATGCACGCGTCGATATCGACCGCGAAACAGGCGAAGTGCGGGTCTTCGCCCGGAAGACAGTCGTCGAGGACGTCGTGGACCCGCGCATGGAAATCTCGCTGGCCGCTGCCTCGGAGCTGAGCTCAGCCTATCAACTGAACGACATTGCGGAAATTGAGGTGACACCGCGCGATTTCGGACGCATTGCCGCGCAGACGGCGAAGCAGGTCGTGACCCAGCGCATACGTGAAGCAGAGCGCAGCATCATTTATGAAGAGTACATTGACCGGGAAGAAGACATCGTCACAGGAACTGTTCAAAGGCAAGACAGTCGCTTTTATTATATTAATCTGGGGAAAGCAGAAGCCTTGCTCCCTGTGAACGAGAAAATGCCGACCGAGCGGTTTAAACAGCACGACCGAGTCAAAACGTACATTACGAAAGTCGAAAAAACGACAAAAGGGCCTCAAATCTTTGTTTCCCGGACGCATCCCGGACTTTTGAAACGGCTATTTGAATTGGAAGTACCGGAGATTTATGATGGTATTGTCGAAATTAAATCGGTCTCGCGGGAGGCGGGGTACCGGTCGAAAATCGCCGTTCATTCGCGGGAAGAAGACGTCGATCCCGTCGGCGCCTGTGTCGGTCCGAAAGGGATGCGCGTACAGACCGTCGTGAATGAACTCAAAGGGGAAAAAATTGACATTGTTCGCTGGTCTGAGGACCCGGAAGTTTATGTAGCCAACGCTCTGAGCCCGTCCAAAGTCGTGCACGTAGATGTGGACGAAGAAAGTAAAGTGGCGAATGTCGTGGTTCCCGACTATCAACTGTCCCTCGCCATTGGGAAAGAAGGACAAAACGCACGTCTCGCTGCCAAGCTGACAGGGTGGAAAATAGACATCAAGAGCGAATCAGAAGCGGAGCGAGACGATGCAGTCGAAGGCGCGGCAGAGTCTTCTCCTGACATTGAAGACGAAATTGAAGGCGAACAGATTGAGTCGTAATGTGAAAGAGGTTGATGAGAGAAGCGAACTTTTGAGCAGTTGGAGGAGTTGGCTATGCGAAAACGACGAAAAATACCCCTTCGCCAGTGCGTCGGTTGCCAAGAACAAAAGGAAAAAAAATCTTTGTTGCGCATCGTCCGAACACCTGAACACGACATCGTTTTCGACCCGACAGGCAAAAAGTCTGGTCGCGGCGCTTACATTTGTCCAGACGTTTCCTGTTTGCAAAAAGCGCGAAAGCAAAAGGCGTTTAACCGCGCTTTTAAAATGGAAGTGAACGACGACATATACGAGCGCCTCGAACAAGAGCTTACGAAAGGAATCTGACAGTTGAATCGGGCCACCCAATTGCTCGGTCTGGCGATGCGGGCAGGATGTGTCGTGACAGGGGAAGAGAGAGTTTTACAGGCGATCCGCCGCGGTCAGGCTTCTCTCGTGTTCATCGCGACTGATGCGGGGAAGAACACCAAAAAGTCCCTTTCAGACAAAGCGCGTTACTACGGCGTTCCCGTCGTCACCTCGTTCGATCGGGCGACGCTCGGTCACGCGATCGGTAAGGGGGAGCGTGTCGCCGTAGCTGTAACGGATAACGGATTTGCCAATCAATTGTTGAAATTGTCTTAATCGTACTTTTGGAGGTGAAGCTTGTGGCAAAGTTGCGGGTATATGAATACGCGAAACAACTGAACATGAGCAGCAAAGAAATTTTGACGATATTAAAGCGGCTGGATATAAAAGTTAGCAATCACATGAGTGTGATGAACGATGACATGATCCAACAAGTGGAACAGTTTTTCAAAAACGTAAAGGAAAAAGCCGCCCAAAAACAGTCTGAGAGCCAAGGACAGACTCGCGGTAAACAGCAGCACACAGCGCGTGCCAAAGGGAAAAAAAGCAACGGTTCCAGTCAAAAGGCTGACGCCAAAAGTCATCGGCGCGAACGCAAAGAACACGCGTCTAAAGGAAAGCCCTCTAAAGCGAGATCCCGCCACCCACAAGGGAAAAAGGGTAATGCGCAAGTAAAAGCGTCAGAAAAAAGCGCCAGGAATGAAAAGAAGGGAGCCGGGAAAAAGGGCGGAAAAAGAGGGCATCAACCAGCCTCGGCCAAAGGAAAACCAGCCCCTAAACCGCTGCCGGAAAAAATTGAAATCGAAGGCAGCCCGACAGTCGCCGAACTGGCCAACATGTTAAATCGTGAACCGTCTGAGCTGATTAAAAAACTCATGTCGCTCGGTGTGATGGCGACGATTAACCAGGAGCTCGATGGGGACACTGTCACCCTCTTGGCCGACGATTACGGCGTAGAAGTTGAAGAAAAAGTCGTTGTCAACGAAGAGGCATTCGAAGAAATTGAAGAACACGACGCCCCGGAAGATTTGAAAGAACGGCCCCCAGTCGTCACCATTATGGGCCATGTCGACCACGGGAAGACGACGCTTTTAGACTCGATTCGCCACTCGAAAGTGACGGCAGGAGAAATGGGTGGCATCACCCAGCACATCGGCGCCTACCAAGTAGAGGCGAACGGCAAACGAATTACGTTCCTTGACACACCGGGGCACGAAGCTTTCACCACGATGCGTGCCCGAGGGGCTCAAGTGACGGATATTACCATTTTAGTCGTGGCAGCCGACGACGGAGTCATGCCGCAGACAGTTGAAGCGATCAACCACGCGAAAGCGGCCGACGTCCCCATCATCGTCGCAGTCAATAAAATCGATAAACCGGAGGCAAACCCGGACCGTGTGAAACAGGAGTTGACGGAGTACGAGCTCGTGCCGGAGGAGTGGGGCGGTGACACGATTTTCGTCCCGATTTCGGCGTTAAAAGGAGAGGGGATTGACGACCTGCTGGAAATGATTCTGCTCGTTGCCGAAGTGCAGGAACTGAAAAGCAATCCCAATAAACGGGCTCGCGGCACAGTCATTGAAGCCGAACTGGATAAGGGGCGAGGCCCGGTCGCGACCGTTCTCGTCCAACACGGCACCTTGAATGTGGGGGACGCCCTCGTGGCCGGAAACTACTTCGGAAAAGTGCGTGCCATGGTCAACGACCGCGGTCGCCGCGTCAAACAAGCTGGCCCGTCAACCCCGGTGGAAGTGTTGGGACTGAGTGATGTCCCCAATGCCGGTGATGCTTTCATGGTCTTTGAGGACGAGAAGAAAGCCCGTTCCATTGCGGAAGCGCGGGAGGCCAAACAACGGGAAGCGAATCGGGGTGAGAACAGCCGGGTGTCCCTTGATGACCTGTTTAAACAGATACAAGAAGGAGACGTCCGGGAATTGCCGCTGATCATTAAAGCGGACGTGCAAGGGTCTGTTGAAGCTTTGCGCGGGGCACTGGAAAAAATTGATGTAGAAGGCGTCAAGGTCAACATCATTCACACCGGAGTCGGAGCCATTACAGAATCTGACGTCATTCTCGCTTCAGCCTCCAATGCGATCATCATCGGCTTTAACGTAAGACCTGAACCGAACGCCCGGGCGACGGCGGAAGCGGAAAAAGTAGACATTCGCCTGCACCGCATCATTTACGATGCGATTGAAGAGATGGAGCAGGCGATGACCGGGTTGTTAGATCCCGAATACCAAGAGGCCGTGATCGGCCACGCAGAAGTTCGCCAGACGTTTAAAGTGTCGAGCGTCGGGACGATTGCCGGTTGCTATGTGACCGACGGAAAGATCAGGCGCGACGGGTTAGCCCGTGTCATACGGGACGGTGTCGTCACGTACGAAGGGAAAATCGACAGCTTGAAACGGTTTAAGGACGACGCCAAAGAAGTAGCGCAGGGATACGAATGCGGCATCACGTTGGAAAACTTTAACGACGTGAAAGAGGGCGATGTCATCGAAGTTTACGTGATGGAAGAAATCAAGCCCTCAGTCACGACTGGGAAAAAATGATTATCGGAACGATGACCTGCCACTGCCGAGTTCCGGCCTCTACTTCGTTAAAAGACAAGAGACGTGTCATCAAAAGTGTCATCACACGCATCAAAAACCGGTACAACGTGTCCATTGCCGAAGTGGATATGCAAGACCACCAGCAGTTGGCCACGATCGGGATGGGCGTTGTCGCTAATACAAAAAAGCAAGTAGAGCGGGAGCTGAATTTTGCCCTCAAAGTGCTGGACGGAGAACACGAGTTAGAAGTGCTCTCAGTCGACCACTGGGTTGGCTAGTTAGACGTTGGGAGGTGACCCCTTTGCGCATACGACCTCATCGCGTTGGCGAACAGATCAAAAAAGAGATGAGCCACATACTGCAACACGAGTTGAAAGATCCGAGGGTCGGCTTTGTCACGGTCACGGGTGTCGATGTGACAGGCGATTTGCAGCAGGCAACAGTCTACATCAGTGTCATGGGTGACAAGAATGACTTGGAAGGTACATTGGAAGGACTGGAAAAGGCAAAAGGGTTTATTCGAACGGAGATTGGAAGGCGGATACGCTTGAGACACACGCCAGAAATCTTGTTCAAAGTGGATGAATCAACGGAGTATGGCAACCGGATTGAGAAGCTGTTGAAAGAAGTGAAATCGGATGACTCGTCTGGAGACGTTCAGTGATGAGTGGCAAAAGGCAACGAATTTTGTCAAGGCTTATGACGTTTTCCTCGTTGTGTCCCACGTCCAGCCAGACGGTGACGCCATCGGCTCCACCTTGGCAGTCGCCCACGCATTAAAACAGCTCGGCAAGCGGTATGTGCTCACCAACGATTCGTCGGTTCCTGAGAAATACCAGTTTTTGGAGATGGCGGAGGAAATACTGCCTTGGGAAGAGGCGAAAAAACACTCGTTTGATGCGGTCATCAGCGTAGATGCAGCGGACCGCGAGCGTCTCGGTGGCGTCCAACAAGTGTTTGAACGGCAAACCCCTTTGTTAAATATCGATCACCATCCGACGAACGATCGCTTTGGCGATGTCAACGTCGTGTTGGACGATCGGGCGGCGACGGCGGAAGTGTTGTACGAGTGGATCACACACATGCAGTTGAAGTGGAATCGGTCGTTCGCTGAGGCCGTGTATACGGGTGTCATGACAGACACCGGTGGTTTCCGCTACCCGAACACGACTCCGCGTGTGATGAAGTTAGCGGCCCACTTGCTCGAGTACGGAGTCGTCCCGAGCGATATTGCCAACCGCGTGTTTGAAAATATATCCCGTGCCAAATTACACCTGTTAAAGGAAGCCCTGTCGTCTCTCACGTTGTCTAGTGACGGTCAGATCGCCTGGCTGACGGTCACGGCAGCACAAATGAAACGAGCGGGAGCGAAGGAAGAAGATGTGGGCGGCATAGTCAATTTTGCGCGAAATGTCGAAGGAGTGGAAGTCGGGATTCTGTTTAAAGAAGTCGACGATGGCGGCGTGAAGGTGAGCTGGCGGTCCCGTGAAAAACTCGATGTCGGCCGCCTCGCCCAAGAACTGGGGGCGGGGACATGCCCGCGCCGCCGGCTGTTACATGGAAGGAGCTCTCGCTGACGTTCAAAAGACGGTCCTTGATGCCACGAGGAGGAGGCTCGCTTTTTGAACGGAATTTTACCTGTATGGAAACCGCCAAACTGTACATCACACGATGTCGTGGCGAAAGTGCGCCGCCTGGCTAAACAAGTCAAGGTGGGACACACTGGCACCTTGGACCCTGCTGCTCAAGGTGTCCTCCCCCTTTGCCTCGGCAGAGCGACGCGCGTTGTCGAATACGTTCAAAACTTGCCCAAGACTTACGAGGGTGTTTTGACTTTAGGTATTGCGACCGACACACAAGATCAGGAAGGGAAAGTTACCAGACGGGAACCTGTCAGACATGTATCAAAAGACAAAGTAATTGACGTCTTTCGCCGGTTTCAAGGGGAAATTGAGCAAATTCCGCCGATGTACTCAGCGGTGAAAGTAAAAGGGCGCCGACTGTACGATTGGGCTCGAGAAGGGAAGGAAATCAAGCGACAGGCGAGAAAAGTTTACATATATCGTCTTGAACTCGTCCACATACGTGACGGAAATTTCCCTCAAGTGAAGTTTGTCGTTCAGTGTTCCAAAGGGACGTACGTTCGTACACTGTGTGTCGACGTTGGACGAGCGCTGGGATATCCTGCGCACTTATCGCATCTCGTGCGGCTGAAAAGCGGGCCGTATTCGCGGGAAGAGTGTGTCACGTTAACGCAGTTGGAAGACACTCCGGTGGATCTGTGGCCATCCAGGTGGCTGAAGCCGATTGACAGCGGCCTTGTCCACTTTCCGGCTCATACGGTTCCCCTTGAGGATCGCCTCGCTGTCGTGAACGGGCGCCCGATCCCACTCCCGGAAGGACATTACCAACCAGGCACTTTACTACGCGTGTATACCGTATCCGAATTTCTGGCTCTGTACAAGTGTGACCGTACCGGCAAACGAGCGAGACCGGTAAAAGTTTTTGCAGGAAACAGGTGACATGCCATGGAAGTCATCCATATTCGGTACCCGCTAGAAGATGAAATCGTGATGGCCATTCAGCCCTCTGTTGTGGCCATCGGCACGTTTGACGGCGTCCATTTGGGGCACCGTCACGTCCTTGATCGAACGAAACGTCTGTCAGCGCGTTTACACTGTCCACCTGCGGCGATGACGTTTGACCCCCATCCTCGGGCCGTGCTCTCTTCCGACAGGTCCTTTCAATATTTGACACCCCTCCGGGAAAAACTGCTACAGTTTGAACGGGCGGGAATGGAACTGACCTATGTCGTCCACTTTGACCGTCAGCTTGCGGCCGTTACTCCGCGGGGGTTCGTAGAAGACGTGTTAGTTCCGCTGCAATTGCGGGGAGCGACTGTTGGCTACGACTATACGTTTGGACATCGAGCGAGCGGCAAGGCAGAAGACTTAAGGCAGCTCTGTGAAGGTCGGTTGACAGTCGAGATCGTGCCGCCGTTTCACGTAAAAGGCCAAAAGGTGAGCAGTACCTTGTTGCGCGGTTTGCTGCACAAGGGTGACGTTCAAACGGTCTCCCAGTTTCTCGGCAGACCTTACCGCATCGACGGCGTTGTCGTACGCGGTGCCGGAAGAGGGAAAGAGATCGGCTTTCCTACAGCGAACCTCCACATGGACGATCCGTACATCGTACCGCGAAACGGCGTGTATGCCGTACAGGTCGAGTGGAAGGGGAAGATGTTCAGCGGGGCGATGAGCATCGGGTACAACCCGACATTTGAGGATAACAGGGAGTCGGTTTCCGTCGAAGTGTACCTTTTGGACTTCGACGGCGAGTTGTACGACGAACGCCTGTATGTCAACTTCTTGCACTATTTGCGTCCGGAACGTAAATTCGACTCAGCCGAGCAACTGGTCCGACAAATGCATGAAGATGTTTGGCGCACGCGGGCGCTCATCGGACAAGTCAGAAGTTAGCTATCCCATACGTGCCAGTTTTCGCCGGACGGCCGTCGTGACGGTTGGAGGGTGTACTGTTTTGTGGTATACTTATTTTCGGTTCAAGTTCATAGAAACCTTTACTCGGTTAGCTGATAGCCTCGACAGCTTACGGGGTAAAGGGGTTTAAAATTGTAGGAGGTGAACATCGTGGGTCTCAGCCAAGAAAGGAAAAACGAGATCATTAACGAGTTCAAAAGGAGTGAAGGGGATACCGGTTCTCCAGAAGTGCAAATCGCCCTTTTGACCGAACGCATTAACGAGTTAAACGAGCACCTGAAGGTCCACAAGAAAGACCACCATTCTCGCCGCGGGCTGCTGAAAATGGTCGGGCGAAGGCGAAACTTGCTCAATTACTTGCGCGACAAAGACGTACAACGCTATCGCGAGCTCATTAAACGTTTGGGCTTAAGGCGTTAACGCAAAGCGGGGTATTCCCCGCTTTATTCAATTTAACTTTTATTTCAATTGCGAGCAGGAGATACTGTTAATTATGACGAATGAATTAAGCAGAGAGGAGGAATTTTATCACAACATGGAGAAACGTTACGAATATGACCTAGGCGGGCGTCCGCTCGTCATTGAAACAGGAAAACTGGCCAAACAGGCCAACGGCGCTGTCATGGTGCGGTACGGCGATACGGCGGTACTCGCTACGGCGACGGCTTCAGATGAACCGAAAGATCTCGACTTTTTTCCGCTCACGGTCAATTACGAAGAGCGACTGTATGCCGTCGGTAAAATTCCCGGGGGTTTATTAAGCGGGAAGGGCGTCCCAGTGAGAAGGCAGTACTGGCTAGCCGTCTGATCGACCGTCCACTCCGCCCGCTGTTCCCTGACGGTTTCCGCCATGAAGTTCAGGTGATTGCGACGGTCATGTCTGTCGATCAAGACTGTTCGTCTGAAATGGCGGCCATCGTCGGCGCCAGTGCAGCCCTGTCCATCTCCGACATTCCGTTTAACGGTCCCATTGCCGCCGTGACCGTCGGCAGAATCGGGGACGAGTTTGTCATAAACCCGACGGTCGAACAGACGGAACAGAGTGATATCCACTTAGTGGTCGCCGGGACGAAAGAAGCGATTAACATGGTCGAGGCCGGAGCCGAGGAAGTGCCGGAAGAGGTCATGTTAGAAGCGATCATGTACGGGCACGAAGAGATCAAAAAATTGGTTGTTTTCCAGGAGCAAATCGTCTCCGAGCTCGACGTGGAAAAAATGGAACCTGAGTTGCATCAAGTCGACCCCGCGTTGGAGAGACAGGTCCGGGAGCAAGCGATTGACAAGCTCGTCGAAGCGATTCAAGTGCCAGAGAAATCCGAACGCGAGGATGCCATTGAGCGAGTAAAAGAAGAGATACTGTCCCTTTACGACTCTGAAGACGAAGCGGAAAAGGAAGAGACGCAGCGCGAAGTTGCCGACATTTTAGATAAACTGGTGAAAGAGGAAGTGCGGCGTTTAATACTGGACGAGCACACGCGTCCAGACGGAAGGGGGCTGCGCGATATCCGTCCGTTGACGTCTGAAGTGGGCGTACTGCCTCGCACCCACGGTTCCGGACTGTTTACGCGGGGCCAAACGCAGGCCCTATCGGTCTGTACCCTCGGGGCCCTCGGCGACGTGCAGAAATTGGACGGCTTGGATCTGGAAGAATCCAAACGCTTTATGCACCATTACAACTTCCCGCCGTTCAGCGTCGGCGAAGCGCGCCCGATCCGCTCACCGGGACGGAGGGAAATCGGGCACGGAGCACTCGGGGAACGGGCGCTGGAACCGGTTATCCCTTCAGAGAAAGAGTTTCCCTATACGATACGTCTCGTGTCCGAAGTTCTCGAGTCGAACGGTTCCACGTCCCAGGCGAGTATATGTGCTTCCACTCTGGCGCTCATGCACGCAGGTGTACCGATCAAAGCGCCTGTCGCCGGCATTGCCATGGGTTTAATTAAAGAAGGGGATAAAGTGGCAGTGTTGACGGACATACAAGGAATGGAAGACCACTTGGGAGATATGGACTTTAAAGTCGCGGGAACACGTCAAGGCGTGACCGCTTTACAAATGGACATCAAAATTGAAGGGATCGACCGGGACATATTGGCTCAAGCGTTAGAACAGGCTCGCGAGGGGCGGATCAAAATATTGGATCACATGGCGTCGACCATTGCTTCGCCGAACGACCAGTTGTCCGAATTCGCGCCCAAGATTACGACGGTGCACATCCCTCCGGAGAAGATTCGCGATGTCATTGGGCCCAGCGGGCGCATGATCAACAAAATCATAGAAGAGACCGACGTTAAAATCGACATCGAGCAAGACGGAAGTGTCTACATCGCTTCAGCCAATACAGAGGCAAATGAGAAGGCCAAAAAATTAATTGAAGATCTGGTGCGAGAAGTCGAAGTCGGACAAACGTACACCGGGACCGTGAAGCGCATTGAGAAATTCGGCGCCTTTGTCGAAGTGCTGCCGGGCAAAGAGGGGCTCATCCACATCTCGCAGTTGGATCGCAGACGTGTGGGCAAAGTGTCAGACGTCGTGAAATTAGGAGATACGGTGACCGTCAAAGTGACAGACATTGACAGCCAGGGACGCATTAACTTATCGCGCAAAGCCGTCCTAAACGAACAGTCAAAAAAAACAGCTAAGCCCTAACATCGGTCAAACATCGTGACAAAAAGGAGACAGAGGTTCATCTGCCTCTTTTTTTATTTCTGTTTCATAGCCTGTCCCCGCCTTGCATAAAATAGAGAAAACGAAACCGGAGTGAAACAGGGTGCAAGATACGAGGGTTAAACTTTTATGTCTCATCGTGACAGGACTTATATGTGCGCCGATCATCCTGTTTTCCCCTCCCGTCACGCACTATGTCGAACACGTGAAGGCATCAGCGGGGGTTCCGGCTTCCAAAACGTCTCCCCGTGCGGACGACAATCTCGAAATCCGTGTGAAGGAAGCAGCTGAGCGGTATTCAGAACCTCCGGTTAACGCGCGCATCGACCCCGTTTGGAAAGCCATTCCCGCCTACAACGGCCTCGCCGTTGACGAATCCCGCACTTTAGCCCTCGCCCGGGAGAGGGGAGCGGAAAAACCACTGAAACTCGTATTCCGGGAGATCCCACCTGACATTCAGTTAGAAGATTTACCTCCCCATCCGATTTACCGTGGCAATGAGCGAAAACCGATGGTCGGACTGATGGTGAATGTGGCCTGGGGAACCGAGCATGTGCGATCCCTTTTGCACGTTTTAGAGCGAGAAGGTGTTCGAGCCACGTTCTTTTTAGACGGAAGCTGGCTGGCCAAACACGCCGATGTAGCCAGGGAAATCGTGAAAAACGGGCACGAAGTTGGCAATCACGCCTACCATCACCCCCAAATGAGCCGGTTGACGAAGGCTCAAATGCGGCGGGAAATCGAACAGACAGATGAGCTCATCGAAGAGACGTTGCAGGTTACGAGCAAGTACTTTGCGCCGCCGTCTGGAGACTTTAATGACCAAGTGGTACAAACGGCGGCCGAACTCGGAATGAAGACAGTTTTGTGGACGGCGGATACAGTCGACTGGAGAAAAACGACATCCCCCAAGCCATGGTAAAAAGAGTAGCCCCTAAAATCGAAAACGGCACGCTCGTGCTCATGCATCCGACGGATCGGACAGTGAAGGCGCTACCCGAAATCATTCGCATCATAAAAGAGCGGGAACTATGGCCGGGAACAGTCGATGAAGTGTTGTCACCAGCACGTATTCCCCGTGTTGAGGCCCTACCTCACATTTGATATATTAGGACTATCGCTTAAGTTTTTGAGGGGGAGTATGTTGAAAAAAAAATATACGCTGCCTAACGGAGTTCGAGTCATTGAGGAAAAGATTCCCTACGTTCGCTCTGTGGCGATAGGTATTTGGGTGAAGACCGGTTCGCGGTTTGAAAGTCCAGATACTAACGGCATGGCTCACTTCATCGAGCACATGGCGTTTAAAGGAACGAAAAACCGTTCGGCGCGGGACATTGCAGAAACGTTCGACGCCATCGGGGGGCATGTCAACGCCTTTACGTCGAAAGAGTATACGTGTTTCTACGCGAGGGTACTCGATGAGCACGTCGACGTTGCACTCGACGTGCTGCACGATATGTTTTTTCATTCGACATTTGACGAAGGCGAGATGGAGAAAGAGAAGCAGGTCGTCATTGAAGAAATTCGCATGGTGGAAGACACGCCAGACGATTGGATACACGATCTGGCTTCGAAGGCGTCAATACCTCGCCACCCCTTGGGTACCCGATACTCGGCCCGATAGAGAATGTGAGTCAATTTAAATCAGAAGATTTGAAAGAGTACGTTAAAACACACTACACTCCAGATCGGACTGTGATTACAGTCGCCGGAAACATCCCCGACACATGGCGTGACGAGGTCACGCGCTGGTTCGGCCAATTTCAGCGAGAGAGGGGAGGCGGGCAGTCCGTCCCATCGTCCCCCAATTTTATCCGGGGATTGAACAGCGTGTCAAACCGACTGAACAGGCCCACTTTTGCCTCAGTTTACCAGGGCTTGCGATTCACGATCCGCACATTTACGACTTGACGTTGTTAAACAGCATTGTCGGCGGAAGCATGAGCTCCCGGCTGTTTCAAGACATTCGCGAAGAACACGGATTGGCGTATTCGGTCTACTCCTACCATTTGGCTTATGAGGATTTTGGCACGTTCGGAATATACGCCGGGACAGGTTTGAATCAGACAAACCGCGTGTATGAACTTATTTTGAACATTCTCCGCGATGTGCGCGAAAACGGCGTTACGAAAAAGGAACTCAACAAAGCGAAAGAACAGTTGAAAGGAAGTTTTACGTTAAGTATGGAGAGTACGACGAATCGCATGAGTCGCTTAGGAAAGAACGAGTTGATGCTAGGGAAACATCCTTCTTTGGACGAAGTGGTCGAAAAGATTGACAGCATACAGTTGGACGATGTCGTTCAACTGGCTGAACGGCTGTTTTCCGGTCCCCTTAGTTTCGCCCTCATCTCCCCTCACGACGATGTGCCAGAAGCTTTTCGGAGTGATCCAAATGTATAACGTCAAAATTACCCGTCTGCCGGGGAATGACGATCTTCCCCTGCCTGCCCGCATGTCCAGTGGAGCGAGCGGATTTGACCTGTTTGCCGCTGTAGCGGAAGAGGTCCAGATAAAGGCAGGGGAACGGGCATTAATTCCGACAGGGATTAAAATCGCTTTGCCCCAAGGCCTTGAAGCGCAAGTGCGTCCGCGCAGCGGATTGGCTTTGCGATACGGCGTCACGGTTCTGAACGCACCGGGAACGGTTGATGCAGACTACCGCGGTGAAATCAAAGTCGTTCTCATCAACCACGGAGACGAGGCGTTTACTGTCGAGCGTGGTTTGCGCATTGCCCAACTCGTCATTCAAGAAGTGCCAGAAATGCAATGGGAAGAAGTGGACGTCCTCTCCGAGACTGACAGAGGGGACGGCGGATTTGGCCACACTGGGATATAAGACGGATAGGAGTGACACGCGTGGAGTCACCTAGTTTAAAAGAATTAGAAACAAGAGTTGAAGCGCTCCGTCGTGAATTGCACCAAAAGATTGGAGATGACATCACCAATTTGTCCAGTGCGTCACTCTTGTTGCTCAGCAAAGAACTGGATGCCCTCATCTTGGAATACATGAAAGCGAAACAAAAACATGTGGAGTGACGTCAAGTAGTGCCGAATGGAGGGACGGTACTACTCTTTTTTACTGTCTCATACATTTCTGTAACAGACATTGAGAAGTCTGAGGCGGTTGTCGCGGGGGAGTAACGGTTTTCGCGTTATTAACTACGAAGTGAAGGAGTAGTGGGAGATGAGGTTGAGCGATCTTGCGGGAAAAGAAATGATTGACGTCATAAACGGTGAAAGACTCGGGATGGTGGCCCAGGCCGATCTTGCCATTGACATTCAAACTGGAGCCATTCAAGCTCTTATCCTCCCTGTACGGTCCTCTTGGTTTAAAAAGGCGGACATGGAGATAGAGATTCCGTGGAACCACATTAAAAAAATCGGATCGGAGATGGTCATCGTCGAGGCTCAGAGAAAACAGTACGCCACTAGGGAGTAGTCACCGTACAGCGGGCATCGACATACGATAGAGTATCAAAAGTGATCGCCTGCCAAAGCCAGAAAGGAGCGCATCCAATGCTCACTGGGGTTCAAATTGCCTTCATTGGGGGAGATGCCCGCCAGCTGGAAATTATCAAGCACTGCATCGAACAGGATGCCACTGTGTATCTAATGGGTTTTGACAATTTGGACAGCGAATTTAGCGGGACTCGCAAAGGAGATTTAACACCGGAAATCAGACAGACGCTCGACGTCCTCGTGCTGCCTATCGTCGGAACGGATGAAAATGGTTATGTTGAAAGCATTTTTACCTCAAAAAAATTCGCCTCACCAACGACTGGATGATGCCTCTCTCTGAAACGTGCACCATTTACACTGGTATGGCAAAACCTTACCTGCACAATCTCTGTCAACGTCGTGGGATCAAGCTTGTAGAGCTTTTAGAGCGGGATGATGTCGCCATCTACAACTCCATCCCGACAGTCGAAGGGGCACTCATGATGGCGATTCAACACACGAATATTACGCTTCACGGTTCGACTGTCGTCGTTCTCGGCCTGGGCAGGGTCGGGCTCACCTTGTCGAGAACGTTGAAAGCGTTAGGGGCTCACGTTCGTGTCGGCGTTAGAAAGTCGGAACATTTTGCCCGGGCAGACGAAATGAGGCTCGGCCCGTTTTATACGGATCACCTTGCCTCTCACGTGCGGGATGCCGACATCGTGTTCAATACGGTTCCCGCGCACGTTGTGACGGCTGAAGTGATCAAGCAAATGCCGGGTCATACACTCATCATCGATTTAGCATCCAAACCCGGAGGCACTGACTTTCGCTACGCAGAAAAACGGGGAATTAAAGCTATGCTCGCTCCCAGTTTACCCGGGATTGTCGCTCCTAAGACAGCAGGAAGAATTCTTGCGGTCACTTTGTCCCAGTTAATACAAGAACAGATTCGTCAACAGGAGGGAGCGTCGTGAACTTTGCTGGAAAAACGGTCGGCTTCGGACTGACAGGGTCTCACTGTACCCACGATCAAGTGTTGCCGCAAATGCAGCGATTAGTCGACCTTGGAGCGGAAGTCATTCCCGTCGTTTCTTACACAGTGGCAAATGTCGACTCAAAATTCGGGGAAGCGAAAATGTGGTTGCAAAAAATTCGCGATATTACCGGGCAAGACATTATTTCAACCATTCCGGAAGCGGAACCTCTCGGACCGAGTAAGCGTCTCGATGTGATGCTCGTCGCTCCGTGTACCGGCAACTCTCTGTCAAAACTGGCCAACGCTCTGACAGAAAGTCCGGTGTTAATGGCGGCCAAAGCGACGATGCGGAATGGTCGCCCCCTTGTCGTTGCCATTTCGACAAACGATGCCCTCGGATTAAATGCTCAGAATTTGGCGAAACTGCTCGCGGCAAAAAACGTTTATTTTGTCCCGTTTGGGCAGGACTCGCCAGAGACGAAGCCGAATTCTCTCGTATCGAGAATGGAACTCATACCGGAGACGTGCTGGGAAGCCATGCATGGAAAACAAATTCAACCGTTAGTGGTTGAAAAATTCCGCTACTTACCCTCATAATAGAAGGTAAAAGAATTGGCGTGTGCTCGGTTTTCCCGGGTGCAGGAGGAGGAAAGAGTGAGTAACAAAACTGTGAACGTAGCTGTCGTAGGAGCAACAGGAGCAGTTGGGGAAAAAATTATTCGTGAATTGGAAGCGAAAGATTTTCCAGTCAAAAATTTGAAGTGTCTGGCTTCCAAACGTTCAGCAGGGAAGACCGTGACGTTTAAAAACGAAAGCATTGTTGTCGAAGAAGCCACTCCGGACGCATTTCGCGGGGTGGATATTGCTTTGTTCAGTGCCGGCGGCAGTGTGAGTAAACAACTCGTGCCCCACGCTGTCGAACACGGGGCCGTCTGTGTCGACAATACGAACGCATTCCGCATGGACCCGAACGTTCCCCTCGTCGTTCCGGAAGTTAACAGTGAAAAGATTCGGGAACATCAGGGAATTATTTCTAATCCTAACTGTTCTACGATTCAAATGGTCGTAGCCCTTAAGGCGTTGTACGATTATTACGGTTTCAAGCGTCTCATTGTGTCGACGTATCAAGCAGTTTCCGGAGCAGGGGCGAACGCAGTGAAAGAACTGCTGGATCAAAGCCGTGCAGTGTTGAACGGTGAACCGTTTGACCCACAGCAATTGCCTGTCGGGAAATTGAATAAACACTTTCAGATGGCGTTTAATGCCATTCCCCAAATAGACGTTCCAGATGAGAACGGATATACACTGGAAGAAATGAAGATGGTGAGGGAGACCAAAAAAATATTTGGGGACGAATCGATTCAAGTGACTGCCACGTGTGTCAGAATTCCGGTCGTAAGTGGGCATGCGGAATCGATATATGTTGAGCTGGAACGGGATTTTCAGTTGGAAGACGTGAGACAACAGCTTCGCGATGCGGACGGTGTGACTCTTGTAGACGACTTGGAGCAACAACTGTACCCGATGCCCATCGGAGCAGAAGGGAAACGGGATGTTTTCGTCGGCCGTTTGCGTCGTGACCTCGCTAACGCGCGCGCCCTCAACATGTGGGTTGTGTCGGATAACTTGATGAAAGGCGCTGCTTCGAACACGGTACAAATCGCAGAACTTCTCGTAAACTAGTTATTGGGGACGGTTCAATGAGAATACTGGTCCAAAAATTCGGGGGAACGTCTCTCAAGACACGCGAATTGCGTCGACGGGTCGTCCATCACATCCAAAACGCGATAGATGCACAATATAAAGTGGTCGTCGTCGTTTCGGCCATGGGGCGAAAGGGAGATCCGTACGCGACGGACACTTTTTTAGATTGGATCGAGCACAATGGTCGAGGTTTGAATCCACGTGAAATGGACCTGCTGCTCAGTTGCGGGGAAATCATTTCTGCGACTACTCTGTCCAGCATGCTTAAAGAAAAGGACATTGGCAACGTCGTCCTTACCGGGGGACAGGCGGGGATCCTGACAAACGGCGATTTCAGCAACGCCCAAATTCTCACTGTCAATCCGAAAAGGGTCAAGGAAGAGTTAGAGCGGGTCCCTGTCGTCATCGTGACCGGATTTCAAGGTCAGACTGCAGATGGAGAGGTGACGACTTTAGGTCGCGGCGGAAGCGATACGACGGCTACCGCACTTGGTGTCGGACTGGGCGCCGAATACGTCGACATTTTTACCGACGTAGACGGAATTATGACCGCAGATCCGCGTATCGTGGAAGACGCGGCACCGCTGCACACCGTCACGTATGCAGAAATTAGCAATTTAGCCTTCCAGGGAGCCAAAGTGATTCATCCCCGGGCCGTAGAAATCGCAATGCAGAAGAACGTTCCCATCCGCGTGCGTTCGACAATGTCCGACGGTGTTGGAACACTCGTGACGAATTTAAATGAAATGAGCCGGGTTGGGGAAGTGAATGACCGGCTCATCACCGGCATTACGCAAGTTCCCGGAGTCACTCAAATTAAACTGAACACGAGTGACGACGATTACGACATGCACTTAAAAGTGTTTAAGGCCATGGCAGAAAACGACATCAGTGTGGACTTTATTAACGTGAATCCCAGCAGTGTCGCTTATACTGTTTTCGATCACGTGGCGGAGCGGGCCCAGTCCATATTAAGTGACATGGGCTACACACCGACTTGCTTGCCGGGTTGCGCCAAAGTGTCGACGGTGGGAGCGGGCATTGCCGGCGTCCCTGGCGTGATGGCGAACATTGTAGAAGCCTTGACACAAGAAGAGATTCCGATACTGCAGTCTGCCGATTCGCATACAACCATCTGGGTCCTCGTAAACGGAGCCGATATGGAGCGTGCCGTCCGAGCTCTTCACCGAAAGTTTGAATTGCACAAAGTACGCTTTGTTAAATAGATGGAAACGTCGTGAGGACAACCTCAAGGGAGGGATACCTATTGGAATTTGGAAGATTGTTAACTGCCATGGTCACGCCATTTGACGAAAAGGGAGACATTGATTTTGACGAAGTGACGCACATAACAGAAATGCTGATCCAGAGCGGCAGCGACGGCCTCGTCGTTGCCGGGACGACGGGAGAATCACCAACGCTATCGTCGGAGGAGAAAATCGCCCTGATTCGACACGTGGTGAAAGTCACGGACGGCCGGGCGGCGGTCATAGCAGGAACGGGAAGCAATTCGACGCAGGCGTCGCTGGAGTTGACAAAACAGGCTTCTGAATGCGGCGTCGACGGGATTATGCTCGTCACTCCGTACTATAACAAACCGTCACAAGAAGGGATGTACCGGCATTTTCGCACTGTGGCAGAGGCCACGGATTTGCCGATCATGCTCTACAACGTTCCCGGAAGAACGGGAACCAACTTGACAGCGGACACAGTTGCTCGTTTGGCAAAAATACCTAACATTACGTCTGTAAAAGAAGCGAGCGGCGACTTTGTGCAAGCAATGGAGATCGTGAAGAGAACCCCTGAAGACTTCCGCCTGTACAGTGGCGATGACAAAAACACGTTGCCGCTGTTAGCATTAGGGGCACACGGTGTGGTCAGTGTCGCAAGCCACATTATTGGATCAGAAATCAAAGACATGATTGACGCCTTCGTCGACGGTGACACAGAGAAGGCCCGTTCTTTGCACGAGAAGTGGATCGACGTATTTGAAGGGATGTTTGTAGCTCCCAATCCCGTACCGGTCAAACAGGCGTTGGCCGAGCTGGGATACGGCAGACCGAGCGTTCGTCTCCCCCTTGTTGAAATGGGTGAAGAAGAGAAAAGAGTCGTGACGGAACTGGTGAAAGACATAAAGTTGGAATAGACAAAGCGGAGAATGATACACGGGAAACTTGAGTGATCCTTGCCACCGGGAATGTCGCAAACTCGACATTCTGGTGGTTTTTTAGTCCTTGTCGCTCTTTCGTCCCGAAGCATTTGCTTTTGTCACCCGGTTTGGGGTATAATGCATGTTAAGTGACATATGTGCGGTTTTTTGTGGCGACAATCGAATAGATGTAAGGAGATGTTTTCACTTGTCCAAACAAAAAGAGAGCGTGAGGATATTTGCTCTCGGTGGTTTGGGCGAGATTGGGAAGAACATGTACGTCGTGGAAGACGGGAAAGATATCGTGGTCATCGATTGCGGTATTATGTTTCCGGAAGAAGAGATGCTTGGCATCGACGTTGTCATTCCGGACATTACGTACCTCGTGGAAAATAAGGAACGGGTTCGGGGAATTTTAATTACACACGGGCACGAAGACCACATTGGCGCGTTGCCGTATGTGTTAAAAGAATTGAACGTTCCCGTCTACGGTACGAAGTTAACACTTGGCTTGCTGGAAAATAAATTGCGGGAAGCCAATATGTTAAATGGGACAAAGCGCATTTTAGTTAACAGCGAATCTAAAGTTAAGTTGGGCAGACTGACGGCCACGTTTTTCAAGACGAACCACAGTATACCGGACAGCGTGGGTATCTGTTTGGAGACGTCTGTCGGCACAATCGTGCACACCGGCGATTTCAAATTTGATCAAACGCCCGTGAACGGTCAATACGCTGACTACTACAAAATGGCCCAAATTGGCGAACGGGGTGTACTGTGTCTGCTTTCAGACAGCACCAACGCCGAACGTCCAGGCTTTACCGGGTCAGAAAAGGACGTCGGTGAAGCGATCAATGACGTATTCCACAAAGCGACACAGCGCATTATCGTTGCAACGTTTGCTTCGAATATGCACCGTGTGCAACAAGTGATCGACGCGGCGGAAAAAAACCACCGCAAAGTGTGCATTATCGGAAGAAGTATGGTCAACGTCGTCAACATAGGGATTGAACTCGGTTACTTGCGCGTTCCGGACGGCATACTGATAGAGCCTGATGAAGTGAATCGGTTGCCGGCTCACGAAGTTGTCATTTTGTCGACAGGAAGCCAGGGAGAGCGTATGTCTGCTTTGGCGCGCATGGCTTCTGGCTCGCACCGGAAATTTGAAATCATGCCCGGGGACACCGTCATTATTGCGGCGACCCCGATTCCGGGTAATGAAAAGTACGTTGCGCGAACGGTGGACCAACTGTTCCGTCTAGGAGCGAATGTCGTATACAGTTCAGGTGGTGCACACAGTGTCCACGTTTCGGGACACGGCAGTCAGGAAGATTTAAAGCTCATGCTCAACTTAATGAAACCGAAGTACTTTATTCCTATCCACGGGGAATACCGTATGTTACGTGTTCATGCCCAACTCGCAGAATCCACTGGAGTAAAGCCAGAAAATGTATTTATTTGTGATATCGGTGACTCAGTCGAAATTACGAAAGACGGGGCGCGTTTCGGGCCCAAACTGCCCACAGGGAACATATTAATTGACGGACTTGGGGTAGGAGATGTTGGAAACATTGTACTACGAGACCGCAAACTTTTGTCACAAGACGGAATTTTAGTCGTTGTCGTCACATTGAGCAAGCAAAAAGGCACGATCCTGTCGGGACCAGACATTATTTCCCGCGGATTTGTTTACGTCCGAGAGTCCGAGAAACTGCTGGAAGAAGCGAACGAGATTGTAAGTGAGACACTGGAAAAGTGTATGGATGACAATGTGAACGAATGGGCTTCCCTGAAGACGAGCGTTCGTGAAGAGTTAGGAAGGTATTTGTACGAAAAAACGCGCCGCCGTCCGATGATTTTGCCCATCATCATGGAAGTGTAACCGGACACGGTAGTGCCACAAGCCTTTGCGACTAAAGGGTTTGTGGCTCTTTTTTTTCGAGACAAAGATTTCCTTGTCACTAAACTCGGCAACGGTGCACAACATCATGTGATTTACAATATCATATATAATTAAAATATTAAATATAATATATAAAAGTTCAACATTAAGTGACAAAGGAGGACACTAGGTGGCCAAAAAGTTGGCAGTTGTTTTGATGACTATTACTTTTTTAATATTAAACGGATGTGTATCTGACGCCGACAGGCAGAAAGAGGCTGAAACGGTTTATGTAAATGGAAATATTTATACGGTTGATCATGAATTTTCAAAAGCAAGTGCAATGGCCATCAAAGGCCAAAAACTCGTCTATGTCGGTAGTGATGAAGAAGTGGAGCCATATATAGGTTCCGACACGGAAGTGATAGACCTAAATGAAAAAACGGTCATACCAGGGTTGAACGATGGACATTTGCATTTTCCTGGCATGGCGCGGAATTTAATTCAAATTGACGGTTTTAACAAAACGAAGGAAGAGATATTGAACATGGTGAAAGAAGAAGTCGGCCGTCGAGATCCGGGAGAGTGGATTTTAGGTCGCGGTTGGAACCACGAACTTTGGGAAGAGAAAAAATTTCCGACCAAAGAAGAGCTTGATGCCATTGCGCCTCACAACCCGGTTGTGCTAACGAGAGTGGATGGACACTCTGTCTGGGTGAACTCAAAAGCCCTTGAAATAGGAGGAATAACTGAACACACGCCTGATCCCACAGGAGGTGAGGTTATTCGAGATACCGATGGGGAACCGACTGGCATCCTGATTGATACGGCAGAAGAGCCGGTTACATCCCAAATTCCTCCTTACAGTTCGGAACGTGTAAAAGACGGGCTTTTAAAAGCCCAGGAGGAACTATTTTCCAATGGAATCACGAGTGCAACAGATGCCGGTTCCCATTTAGATGACATAGAAGAAATAAAGCGCTTGTACGAGGACGGACGTTTAAAAGTCAGATTAAATGTGATGGTTGCCAGCGGAACAGGTGGAGAAACGGGGGAAAGTCTCGTCCATTACTATCAAAAAGGGCCCGAAATCGGTTTGTACGGAGACCGTTTTACAGTCAGGTCCATCAAACTCATGGGTGATGGGTCTCTAGGATCTCGCAGTGCAGCCCTTTTGGAGGACTATCACGATCGGCCGGGCCATAAAGGCAATTATCGATTTACAGATGAGGAATTGTACCGATTAGTCAAGGAAGCTCGTAAACATGGCTGGCAAGTGGCCACACATGCCATTGGCGATGGCGCGATTCTTCAAACGATTAACACGTATGAAAAGGTGCTGAAGGAAGATCCGCTCGACGATCACCGTTGGAAAATCGAACATTTCCAAGTGGCGACCGCTGACGAAATTAGGCGTATAGCCGAGCTTGGAATCATTCCTTCTATGCAGCCGGTGCACGCCACCTCGGACAAAAATATGGCCGAAGATCGGGTTGGACCTAAACGCATTAAGTATTCGTACGCGTGGCGCAAGGTGTTGGATGCCGGTTCTTACATCGTCGGGGATCAGATGCCCCGGTGGAATTAGTCAATCCTTTCCACGGAATTTACGCGGCTGTCACAAGGATGGACCGTGATGGAGAACCGGCTGGAGGCTGGTATCCGGAGGAGAAAATGACGAGAGAAGAAGCCTTGAGGGCCTTTACGATATGGGCAGCTAAAGGAAGTTTTGAAGAGGAGAAAAAAGGGTCTTTAGAGGCCGACAAGCTTGCCGACTTTGTTGTCATTGACAGAGATCTTATGAAAATTCCGGAACAACAACTAAAAGACATAAACGTCCTTACAACTGTCGTTGGCGGAGAAGTGGTGTACGAAAAATAAAGGACGCTCGAGAGCATTTTTCACGGTATCGGGGCCGGACTTTGCATCTATTCCATTTGGACTGGTTTTGGAGCGGTTGCGGCGTTCTTTTGGAATCTTGGACGCCTTTTGTATCCACTCCATTTGTAAGCTGTTCGCCCAACTGAAATGGTCATGAAAACGTTACATCTAGCGGAAAACCTGCGAAAGGGCCGTGGGATTCAATCTTCTCACTTCATTTCTATAATCCACACTTAACGGACACATACTACTGGCAGGAGGGATGCGTTACATGGAAAATCAAAACGACTTTAACCCTGGGCAACCGTCTCCCCAGCAGCCGGACACACCTCAGCCAAACGCTCCAAATCCTGCACAGCCTAATAGCCAGGAGCCCAAAAAAAATGTCATCAACACAATTCAACAACTAGGGCAGACGAATGTACCGACGGTGGAAACGAATATACACTGTCTGTCCATCGTCGGTCAAATTGAAGGGCATGTCGTATTGCCGCCGCAAAACAAGACCACTAAATACGAACACATTATTCCGCAGATCGTGGCAGCTGAACAAAATCCTAAAATTGAGGGCATTTTAGTCGCGTTGAACACTGTCGGCGGAGATGTTGAAGCCGGTCTCGCAATAGCAGAGATGATTGCGTCCATGTCGAAACCGACTGTCACGCTCGTGTTGGGAGGTGGTCACAGTATCGGCGTGCCCATTGCCGTCTCAGCCGATCGCAGTTTCATTGCCGAGACGGCGACGATGACCATTCACCCCATCCGGTTAAGCGGCCTCGTCATCGGGGTTCCCCAGACGTTTGAATACTTGGATAAAATGCAAGACCGTGTCGTCAAGTTTGTCACGCAGCATTCCAACATTACGGAGGCGAAGTTTAAAGAGCTCATGTTTACCACGGGAGAACTGACACGAGACATCGGCACGAATATCATCGGGGCAGATGCTGTCAAGTACCGTCTCATAGACGAAGTGGGGGGACTGGCAGAAGCGATGAGTGCTTTAAACCGAATGATTGCAGAACACAAACGCGGTGTAAAGGATGTGATGCAGTGATCCACTACACCCCTCTACCGCTGGAATCAGTCTTTGAGGGATGGGACAAGCCGCGCTCGGCTCCCAGGGAAATTGTGTACCAAGGCGTGCACATGTTGATAGAACCCCTTGAAGAAGGTGAAGCGAGGATCGTGCGCGTGATCAGTTCCAACCCGGATGACTTTCTCAACCCGCTGTTCCAACCGGGGAGGACGATATCTTTTTTCTAAGTTTGACGAGTGGACACCGCTCCTTTGGAGATCAAGCTTTTCTGGCTTGGTCTCTTTTTTTGTTTCCATGTTATAATAAATGCGACGAAGGCTTTCAGGAGGGAGCGCCATGGCCCGAAAGCGGAGAAGGTCGCGGAAAGACCGGTTAAAAAAGGGATTGGCATTTGAACTGTACGGCATTGTCATACTGGCACTGTCGGTGATCTCCATGGCCAGCCTAGGGGCCGTCGGCAGGTCTTTTACGTATTTATTCCGTTTTTTTGTGGGAACGTGGGATTTTATCATACCGGTTATCGGGGGCTGGCTGGGACTGTACATAATGTTTAAACGCGAATGGCCGAAGCGGTGGACTCGGCGTCACGCCGGCTTCTTACTGTTGTTGCTGGCGGTTTTAATCACGAACCACATCCATTTGTTTCAATCGCTAGAAAGTGAAAATCCCGATGCTCAGCACTCTATCGTGCGCACTTCGTGGAAACTCGTCCTCGACGAGAGCAACGCCGATTTGCCGACAGACATCGGGGGCGGAATGATTGGTGCAGTGGCTTATGCTTTTTTTCAGTACTTGTTTGACGACACGGGTACGAAAGTGGTTGTAGCTGTATGTGTGCTCATTGGATTGTTGATGTTAACCGGCATGTCTTACGTGTCTTTATTGCAGAAAATTAAGCAAGGCTTGAGCCGGGTAAAACACGTATTGTTTGAACGGTTGGATCAAGTGTGGGACAGCATACAGATGCGACGCAACGAACGGAGGAAAATTCAGGAAGAGGCGAAAGACAACCGACAGGACACGGAAGAGAACAGCGAGTCCAGTTCCGCTGAAATGGAAACCCCAGTCATACACGACTTTATCGAAAATGCGGATGACGAAAACAGGAGAGAGCCGTCCCGAGATAACGAGGGGCTGTCAAAAGATGCCAAACGCGAGGAACCAGATGGGGAAAGGACGATTGTCGTCAACCTCAGTAATGACGAAGATATGAGCGATTATATACTGCCGTCGCTCAATCTGTTGGACAAGCCGAAGAAGACGAAACAAAAAGAAGAACACAAGGGCATGACGGCCAATGCGAAAAAATTAGAAAAAACTTTAGAATCGTTCGGCGTACGGGCCAGGGTGACGCAAATACACAGGGGACCGGCGGTGACGCGGTATGAAGTACAGCCGGACATTGGGGTCAAAGTGAGTCGCATCGTGAACCTGACAGACGATTTGGCATTAGCGTTGGCGGCCAAGGACATTCGCATTGAAGCCCCGATTCCGGGAAAGGCGGCGATTGGCATTGAGGTGCCTAACCGCGATGTCGCCGTCGTCAGTTTGCGGGAAGTGTTGGAGAGCCCGGAGTATAATGAGTCGGCTTCTAAATTGACGCTTGCCCTCGGAAGAGACATTTCAGGCGAACCGATTGTCGGGGACATGACCAAAATGCCCCATCTGCTCGTAGCAGGTGCGACAGGTTCCGGGAAAAGCGTGTGCATCAACGGGTTGATTGCGAGCATTTTATATAAAGCCAATCCGAATGAAGTGAAGTTCCTCATGATTGATCCCAAAATGGTGGAACTCAACATATACAACGGCATCCCGCACCTCCTGTCTCCAGTTGTAACCGATGCGCGCCGCGCCGCCTTAGCGTTGAAAAAAGTCGTCAGCGAGATGGAAAAGCGGTATGAGCAGTTTGCGGAAAGCGGCGCACGTGACATTACTCGTTACAACGAGATCATGTTAGAGCGACATCCTGACCGCCCTTACCCTGCTCTACCCTACATCGTTGTCATCATTGACGAACTCGCTGATTTAATGATGGTGGCACCCCACGATGTAGAAGATGCGATTATTCGGCTGGCCCAAATGGCGCGGGCTGCAGGGATTCATTTGATCATCGCGACACAGCGACCGTCAGTCGACGTCATTACAGGGGTGATAAAAGCCAATATCCCGTCGCGCATTGCATTCGGCGTCTCCTCGCAAGCGGACTCGCGCACGATTCTCGATATGGGAGGGGCAGAGAAACTGCTCGGTCGCGGAGACATGCTGTATTTGCCCGTAGGAGCTTCCAAACCGACGAGAATCCAAGGCGCCTTCCTTTCGGATCGAGAAGTTGAAAGTATCGTCAATTTCTGTAAAGAACAACAAGAGGCCCAGTACAATGAAGAGATCATGGTCAAGAACGACGATCTAAACGATGAAGCGGAAGACGTTACGGACGAGTTGTATCCGCAGGCCGTCAAGCTGGTGGTGGAAGCCAAGACCGCTTCTGTCTCATTGCTCCAGCGCCGTTTGCGTGTCGGTTACACGAGAGCCGCTCGGTTGATCGACGAGATGGAAGCACGCGGCATCGTGGGACCGTACGAAGGAAGTAAACCGCGAGAAGTGCTCGTCACACCGGAACAAATTCGGTCGAGTGAACAAATAACGGGGTAAACGGAAAATCCCGTACACTATATTAAGTGTGCGGGATTTACTTTTTGAGTTCTACGTACAGAGGTCCGAATGTTTCGTATGAATGATTTAAACTAAACAATTCTGAAAGTTATCCCCTATATCCCGTGTCTAGCCGGCTTTACCGTATTTGATTTGCGGTTGAGGGAATGGTAAGATGTAAAACCGTTGTTAGGAGGTGAAACGGTGATCGAGTTCAAAAATGTCTCCAAGTCATTCGGTAAATTTCAAGCGGTTAAAAACATCTCATTTAAAGTGAACGAAGGAGAGTTGCTCGTTTTAATCGGACCGAGCGGGTGCGGCAAGACGACGACGATGAAAATGATCAACCGACTCATAGAACCGACGGACGGAACGATTACGATTGACGGAAAGGACATTGCACAAGAAGACCCAGTCAACTTAAGGCGCAATATCGGATACGTCATACAGCAAATTGGTCTCTTACCGCACATGAGCATCCGGGAGAACGTCTCCCTCGTCCCCCGCTTAAAAAAGTGGGAAAAGAAGCGGTATGTGGACCGAGTGAACGAGTTGATGGAGATGGTTGGCCTGGACAGTGCAACGTACGGTGACCGCTACCCTCACGAATTGAGCGGCGGGCAGCAACAGCGCGTCGGTGTCATCCGCGCCCTGGCCGCAGAGCCGCAAATTATCCTCATGGACGAGCCGTTCAGCGCTTTGGACCCCATCAGCCGTGAGCAGCTCCAAGACGAATTGGTCAGGTTACAACGAGAAATTCGCAAAACGATTGTCTTTGTCACGCACGACATGGATGAAGCTTTAAAAATCGCCGACCGCATCTGCATTATGAAAGCCGGTGAAATCGTCCAGCTGGATCGGCCTGAGAACATTTTGCGTCGTCCTGCAAACGAGTTTGTGCGCGGTTTTATCGGAGAAGAGCGTATCCAGGACAATTTGCCCTTACCTGGCATTGAAGCGTTGACAGTCCAACCGGTGACAGCACACTTTCGACGGGGATTGGCAGAGGCGCTGAAGTACATGCGCAAAAAGCGAGTCGACAGTTTACTTGTCGTGGACGACGACGACACGTTTCTCGGCATTGCCACCATATGGGACGTGCAGAAACATTTCGACCGTGAGGAGTTAACCCTCAACGACATTAAAAAGACAGATGTCCCGGTCATTCATCCCAACGATTCAGCGGAAGAGGCGTTTCACCTTGTCAACGAGTCCCCCTACGGTTTTGTCCCCGTGATCGATGACAGTAGGCGTTTGCGAGGAATTGTCAACCGGGCGAGTCTGGTTGAACACATAGTCGATCAGTTCGTGTAGTGGGACTGGAACACGTGTCAAGGAGGTGTTTGCAATTAGTGAACTTATCGACGATACCCTTGAAGTTTTTCTCGACCGATGGCCAATGGTGTGGAACCTCATACTTGAACACATCTTCCTGTCGTTCATTTCGATCGCCATTGCCATCGTCATATCCGTCCCCCTCGGCATTTTTTTAACCCGTCATCCTAAAATTGCAGACCCGATTATCGGTGTAACGGCTGTTTTCCAGACGATACCCAGCCTCGCCTTGCTCGTGTTTTTGGTTCCTTTCGTCGGAACCGGTGAATTGCCGGCGATTATTGCGTTGACCGTGTACGGACTGCTGCCGATCTTGCGTAACACGTATCTCGGCATACGCGGTGTCGACCGTTCTGTCATTGAAGCCGGGATCGGGATGGGGATGACGAATCGACAAGTGCTGTGGATGGTTGAACTTCCCCTCGCGTTGACTGTCATCATGGGAGGCATCCGCACGGCGACAGTGCTCATTATCGGAGTCGCCACGATCGCTGGATTGATAGGTGCCGGCGGCCTCGGTGATTTGATCTTCCGCGGGCTGCAGACGTACAACTCCGGTCTCATCCTAGGAGGAGCTATTCCGGCTGCTCTGTTGGCGATTTTGTTCGACTTTTTGCTGAAGCAGCTGGAAAAAGATGCAACACCGAGAGGGCTGAGAAAAGAAAAGAAACAATCCACACGCGGCTCCCGTGCCTTTAAGTGGGCCGCCATCGCGCTCATCGTGATTTTACCGGTTGCTTCCACAGTCGACCTGAGCGGCTTCGGTGGCGATACGATTACGATCACGGGAAAAAACTTTACGGAACAGGAAATCATGGTTTACGTCATGGGACACCTGATTGAAGAACACACCGATTTGAACGTGGAGTACGAGTCGTTCCTCGGCGGGACGGCGCCTGCGTTTGACGGCGTCAAAACGGGCAACTACGACCTGTACGTCGAGTACACGGGTACTGCGCTGATGAACATCCTGGGGGAAGAGCTTGTCAGCGATCCGGACGAGGCGTACGCATTGGTGAAGGAGAGGTTTAAAGAAGAATACGACCTCGTCTGGTTGGAACCGATCGGGTTTAATAACACGTACACTCTCACGATCCGCGAGGAAGACGCTGAAACGTGGGGGGTCGAAACTATTTCGGATTTGAAACCTTACGCGAAAAATTTAACGCTCGGATCGGAACCGGAGTTTTTAGAACGGGATGATGGATATCCGGGCTTAAAGGAAGCGTACGGCATCTCGTTTGCCGAGACTCAGCCGATGGATTCGGGCATTATGTACAATGCGATCAAAAACGGGGAAGTGGATGTGATTGACGCCTTTAACACTGACGGGCGCATACCGGCGTTTCATCTCAAAGTGCTGGAGGACGACAGAAACTTTTTCCCACCTTACCACGCGGCGCCGCTGATCCGGGCAGACACGCTGGAGGCTCACCCCGAATTGGAAGAAGTGTTGAACATGCTGCAGGGGCGAATTGATGACGAAAAAATGCGGGAACTCAATGCCCGGGTGGATATCGATGGCGAAGATTATGAACAAGTCGCCATTGATTTCCTCGAAGAAGAGGGGTTGATTGATTGAACAACTTTACTTTTGGCTGTTGGCTCGTGTACGATGGTAAAAAACGAATGGTTTTCTCATAGATGGAGGGATCTGCATGACTGAGGCAAACAAAACAGATCACGAGCTGGCGACGTTTGCAGGAGGCTGCTTCTGGTGTATGGTGTCGCCTTTTGAAGAGTTGCCGGGCATCAAAAAAGTTGTCTCCGGTTATACGGGCGGCCATACGGAAAACCCGACGTACGAAGAAGTGTGTTCTGGTACGACTGGACACGTAGAAGCGGTGCAGATTACGTATGACCCCTCCGTGTTTCCGTACGAGAAGCTGCTGGACATTTACTGGCAGCAAATCGATCCGACAGATGCAGGTGGTCAGTTTGTCGACCGGGGCTCTTCTTACAAGACCGCCATCTTCTACCACACGGAAGAGCAAAAAAGAAAAGCCGAAGCGTCAAAAAAAGCGCTGGAAGAGAGCGGTCGCTTCGATAAACCGATCGTGACACCTATTTTGCCGGCGAAACCGTTTTATGAGGCGGAGGAGTACCATCAGAATTACCACAAGAAAAACCCGTACCACTACAAACGGTACCGCGAGGGGTCGGGGCGTGACGCGTTTATCGAGAAACACTGGGGACATCGAGAAGACAAGGACGAGTTGAAGAAGCGGCTCACTCCCCTTCAGTACGAGGTCACACAAAACAACGCCACCGAACCGCCGTTTGACAACGAGTACTGGGATAACGAGCGGGAAGGCATATACGTCGACGTCGTGTCAGGAGAACCGCTCTTCAGCTCCCGCGACAAGTACGACGCAGGGTGCGGCTGGCCGAGTTTCACAAAACCGATTCAAGAGGACAGAATAAAGGAAAAACTGGACCTCAGCCACGGCATGGTTCGAACGGAAGTCAGGAGCCAAAAGGCGGATTCCCACCTCGGTCACGTGTTCGAGGACGGTCCGAAAGACAAGGGCGGTCTCCGTTACTGTATCAACTCCGCTGCCCTTCGCTTCATACCGAAAGAAGACTTGGAGAAGGAAGGGTATGGGGAGTACCGATACCTCTTTGAAGAAGAGGACAAATGATTTGAGGCGTTACACGTCGGCTGCATCAGCAGCGCTTCCCCTTACTGCGGAACGCTCCTTGGGTCCTCTGATCTGAGTTACGAGAATGCCGGACAATATGAGGAGCGTTCCGACGATCGTCTGCCAATTCAACGCTTCATCCAGTACCAGCCAGCTGAAGTAGAGGCCGAACACCGGCACGAGCATTGTAGAGATCGTCGCCGTCGTCGTGTCAATGACCGACAAGACGAAGAACCAGGCTGTAAAGCAAAAAGCCGATGCCAAGACGCCGGTGAACAACACGGCCACAATGCTTGTCGCATTGAAGACGACAGGATCGCCCCATTCCACCACAAGAGCTCCCAGAATAAGGCCGATCGTTCCAAAACCCATCTGGTAGGTTGAAACTTGAAGTGTGTCTACGTCGGAAAAGCGCTTCTTCACGTAAATGTTGGCCAGCGCCCAGGAAAGGGCCGCGAGGACGATGAGACATTCTCCGAGGGCAGTGGACGTTTCACGCTGGATGAACACGTCCCAGCCCACAATGAAACAAAGACCGACGCCTCCTAACAAAACCCCGGTCAACTTGCGGACGTTCAGCCGTTCTTCCAAAAAATGAACAGCCAGCAGGCTGCTCCAAATCGGCATCGAGTAGAGGAGGACCGACGACTTGCCGGCCGCTACAAAGCGTATGGCGTACATGACGAGTGAAAAGACGCACGTCGTCTGCAAGAATCCGACAACGGCTATCCCCGGGATGTGTGTTCGTTTGGGCAACAGTTTCTTGCGAAAACACAGCACTAACAGGAGCGTCAACGTGCCGATTCCGAAGCGCCATGCTGAAAAAGTAAAAGGGCCCATGTACGCCAAGCCGATTTTCATGTGCACCCACGCGTAGCCCCAAGTGAGCGTAATCAGCAAAACGAGTAATGCAACGTGCCACCGTTTGTGCAAAAGAAAACACCGCCAATAACAAAAATGTTTGCCACACTCTATTATAAAGGACTATGCAGCTGTTTGGCGGACTTTTTTGTTTACATAATGTTATTATTGTCTACTTATGCAAGGCAATCTATCATAAACTTTTTCATGTCGACTAAACGGTTGTAGACTGGTTTGCGAGTCGTTCCCCCTACGATGAGGGGGACTGTCATTTCTTTTTCACTTATTCCGCCGTGGCTGCCGCCGCCGACGTGTGTCGGGGAAGTCTGAAATTGAAATTCGTAGCCAGGTTTGGCGGCAAGCAAGGCGAAGGGAGGCGGTTGCGAGTGAACAGCTCCGTACAGTTGGCGGAACACATCCGGGTATTTCCCGTACTCCCAGCAGTTTTTAGTTCCTTTTACGTCGAGGAGAGCCGGATCGCCTTCCACTTCCCACGCTTGCCCGTATGGATCAGACTGGGATCCTCCTTTACGGAGAAAAAGCTCTCCTTTTGCGGTCAGTACGTGTGCGCCTTTATCTGTTGGCATAGCGACAAGATCGACCCGTTCATCCCTCAAAATCCGTTTTGCTAGCTGCGGGAGATCCATTTGACTGTAGAGCGGATACACGTAGGCGGAACGCTCGTTGGGAGCAACGGCCAAATCAGCCTCATTTTGCCCTTTGCCCATCCCTAGCAATGTGTAGGGGGATAGCAACTCGTCCAGCCGGATCAACGCCTTGGCTTTGTTTTGTAACACATGGGACTGTCCGCTGTCCCCCATGACCGCGATCGTCCACGTCTGTAGAGTGTCTTCCCACGAAGGAAAGGTCCCGAGAATGTGTTGGATAAAACGGTCCACATCGTACACAGGCCGTCTTACGTCAGGACCTTCTTTGTGAATGGTCTTGTCTGGATCGGACAAGTACGAGATGATCAAGCGAGGTCGGTTCGGATGCGTCATCAAGTTGACGGTCATCTGCTTCACCTGGTCGTAACCGTATCCGTACTGATTGAAAGGAGTGGGGAAATTCTCGGTTCCGTCGTCCAAAAAGTAACCCAAATGCAAGTACTCTGGCCCGCTCACGCTTTCAACACCGAGCAGGCGGTTAAACGGTGTGCGCAGGGGGTGTTTTGACAGCCCCCGGCGTACCATGAGATTCACCGATGCGGAAGAGATGCCCCGTTTGGCCAAGTATTCGTGTATCGTTTCCACCTGTTGGCTCAAGTGCGTGTCATTTAAATGTTTCACTGTATCTCGTCCGACTGTTAACGCCCCTTGTCGGATGATGTTTCCCAACGCGTCCCCGTAGTCCACGATCCGGCTCTCGTCCCGCTTAAACCAAACTAATCCCGGTATGCCGTGCTCGTCTGGGTACGTCCCAGTCAGGATGGAACTGTCGTTGACGACACTCATCGTCGGAAAGACACTGGTCAGTGTCGTTTGGTAGCCGTGGGATATCAAAAAGGAAAAGCCAGGCAGTTCCCGCTGTTGCAACAGGGTGTTGAGCGGTTGGGGCATGAGGGAGTCGACGACGATGAACAAGACGTTTGCCATGAGATGACCTCGCTTTCCGTCAGGTAAAGGATGGTATATAATGTAGGAACAACGTTGTATGTCTGAACGTTGTTAAGGTTAAACTTTCCAATGTATCCACTGATTATGAGTTGAAGGGAGACGATCGATTGTCAGCGCCGCTTTTTCAGCAGACAGAAGTCAACCGCGTCAACGTCCACGTCCTGCCGACGGACAAATACAAAACCAACACGATTGTCGTCAACATTCAGCGACCGTTGACAGAAGAAGCGGTCACGCGCACCGCTCTCCTCCCGCAAGTTTTGCGCCGCGGCACACAATCTTTCCCCAGTTTGAAGGCCATAAAAGATCATTTGGACGAGATGTACGGGGCCACGTTTTACGGGAATGTGATGAAACGGGGCGAACGGCACATTTTACAGTTCGGGCTGGAACTTGCCAACGAACGCTATTTGTCTGACACGGCACCGCTTTTGGAGAGGGGAATGGCGTTCCTCGGGGAAGTTTTGACGAGGCCTGCTACGGAAGAAAACGGTTTTGTCCGCCGGTACGTTCAATCGGAAAAACAAAACTTGCGGCAGCGCATTGAAAGCCTCATCGACGACAAAATGCGTTATGCGGCCGAACGCTGTGTCCAAGAGATGTGCAAAGGAGAACCGTACAGTTTGTTTAACTACGGTGACGTCCAACAGCTGGAGGCGATCGACCCCGAAGGGTTACACGCCGAATTTCACGAGATGTTGCGCACAGCCCCTGTCGACGTTTTCGTCGTCGGTGACGTCGAACCAAAAGACGTCGTCGATCTCGTCGGTCGTCACTTCCGCTTTGAGCGGGAAAAAGTTCAACCAGTGGACGTCGCCCCGCCGGTACACCGTGTAGAAAAAGTGCGCCGCGTGGTGGACCGCCTAGATGTCCAACAGGGAAAATTAAATCTAGGACTGAGAACGCAGACGGGAATACAAGATGACGATTACGTCTCGCTCATGGTTTACAACGGCATTCTTGGCGGTTTTCCCCATTCCAAGCTGTTTGTCAATGTGCGGGAGAAAGCGAGTTTGGCCTATTATGCCTCTTCGCGCCTCGAATCGCACAAGGGTCTCTTAACCATTCAGTCCGGGATCGAAATAGAGAATTTCGAACGCGCCCTCAACATTATCGAACAGCAGCTGGACGATCTCAGAAAGGGACGCATCACCGATCAGGAATTGGAACAAACGCAAACGATGCTCTCCAATCAGTTGCGGGAGATGCAGGATCGTCCGAATCAGCTTATTGACTTTTACTATCACGGCGTCTTGTCAGGAAGACGTCGCTCCCTAGACGACTTTTTGTCAGAGATCAGACGCACGACAAAAGGTGATGTGGAAAAGATGGCAGGCAAAGTAACCCTTGACACTGTGTACTTTTTGCGCAACCGACAGGAGGGGTAAAGGTGGAAACGATCGTATTTGACCAGTTGAAGGAAACGCTCTATCACGAACAATTGCCGAACGGCTTAAACGTGTATATCCTCCCAAAACAGGGCTTTCAAAAAACGTACGCGACGTTTACGACGCGCTACGGGTCTATCGACAACGACTTTCAGCCCCCTCACGGGGAGCGCGTGCAAGTGCCGGACGGGATTGCCCACTTTTTGGAACACAAAATGTTTGAACAAGAAGATGGCGACGTTTTTGAGGACTTTTCCAAAAACGGTGCCTCAGCCAACGCCTTCACCAGTTTCGACCGCACCGCTTATTTGTTTTCGTGCACCGATCGGGTGGAAGAAAATCTGACGACGCTCATCAACTTCGTGCAGGACCCGTATTTTACCGATGAAAATGTGGAAAAGGAGAAAGGCATTATTGGTCAAGAAATCCAAATGTACGACGACAATCCGGACTGGCGCGTCTACTTCGGGTTGATCGAGGCGATGTACCGTGAACATCCGGTGCGCATCGACATTGCCGGTACGGTTGCCTCCATTGCAAACATTACAAAGGAAACGCTGTACTTATGTTATGAAACGTTCTACCACCCGAGCAACATGGTCCTGTTCGTCGTCGGCGGCGTTGACCACGAAAACATTATGCAACTCGTGCGGGACAATCAGGCGGCTAAACCTTTTGAGATGAAAGGGGAGATCAAGCGGTTTTATCCGCAAGAGACCGGGGACATTCACCAATCCTTGAACGAAGTTCAGCTTCCTGTCGGCATCTCGAAGTGTCTGATGGGCTTTAAAGAGGAGAAGTCGGCGCTTCAAGGTGACGATTTTCTCAAGCGGGAATTTGCGACCCAAATTGCACTCGAAGCACTCTTTGGCCAGAGTTCCGACTTGTACCAACGACTGTACGACGACGGACTGATAGACGATCAGTTCGGCTTTGACTACGTGTTGGAACACGGCTACGGATTTAGTATGTTCGGTGGAGACACGAAAGACCCGGACGCCTTGATCCAGCGCATTCGATCCGCTTTACCCGAATATGTTGACAAAGGGATCGCCGATGACGTGTTTGAACGGCTGCGCAAAAAGAAAATTGGAGAATTTTTGCGCCAATTGAATTCCCCCGAGTTCATCGCCAACCAGTTTACCCGATATCGCTTCAACCAAGCTGATTTGTTCCGGGTCGTGCCGGTGTTGGAGAACTTACAGGTTGAAGATATCAACGACCGCTTACAGCACCACTTTCAACTCGACCGTTGCGCCGCTTCTGTCGTTCGCCCGCTAAAGGCCGATGCGCCCGCTAGCTGAACAAGTCGTGCTCATTTGCGGTGCGAGCCGCGGGATAGGTGCTGCCGTCGCGAAGCGGTTCAGCGCATATCGAGCAACGCTCGCGCTCCATTACAACCAATCCCGTGAAAAAGCGGAAGAAGTGGCGCAGGTTTGCCGTACCAACGGATCTCAAGTGTGGACGGTCGCGGCCGATGTGAAGGACCGAGAGGCTGTTAAGTGCATGGTGCATTCAGCTTTGCAGCGGTGGGGACGCATCGACTCGGTCGTATACTGTTCCGGCATCAGCAACTCGGGGCTGTTTCAGCACATGTCGGAACAGGATTACGAGGATGTGATGAACACACACGTTCGCGGGTTGTTTTACGTGCTAAAAGCCGTCGCTCCCTGCCTTTTGAAGCAAAAACAAGGACGGGTCGTCTGTCTTTCCTCCATCTGGGGGAGTACGGGCGGCGCTGGCGAAGTGTTGTACTCAGCTGCCAAAGGTGCAGTGAACGGGTTTGTTAAAGCGCTGGCTAAAGAGTGGGCGCCTTCGGGCATTACGGTTAACGCCGTGGCCCCTGGTGCGATTGATACTGACATGCTCGATTCGTTAAGTCGCGAAGACCGGGAGGCGACTGTGGCTGCCATTCCCCTCGACCGACTGGGTACGCCTGAAGACGTCGCCTTTTGGGTTACCCACTTGTGCTCGCCTGAGAGCGGGTATATGACCGGGCAGATTTTGCACGTGAACGGCGGATGGTTTACTCCTTAAACAGATGCATAAAACGAGATGAACGGGACATAGTACGAGATAGACGTTATTTTGTATTTGTCGAAAGGAGGATCACGATGTCTGTCTTAGAGAACTTTGAAGATTGGAAGGGGTTTTTGCACGACCGCGTCGAGCAAGCCCGTTCCCTCGGTATGGATAATCAAATGATCGCCAACATGGCACAGGAAATCGGTGATTACTTAGCGCAAGAAGTCCATCCGGAAAACGGAGAAGAAAAGTTGCTGAAACAGATGTGGGAAGTGAGCACTGAAGAGGAACAACAGACTCTCGCCAACATAATGGTGAAACTGGTCGGCCAAACCCATTAGATTTGACGAGTACGCCCTTCCGTGACGCGAAGGGCTTTTTTTGTTGTAGACTCTGTGAATTGATGGTTTAATGTAATGTGGTTGTGTGTGCTATAATGAGGATGTGCAATTGTTGGAAAACAGGGAAGGCGAGATGTCATGAGTTCAAGGGAGTGGTATTTGGAGTACCAAATACATAAAAACCGCCCCGGACTGTTGGGGGATATTGCCTCTGTACTCGGCATGATGAAAATAAACATCATCACGATCAACGGTGTCGACCACCGGCGCAGGGGGATGTTGTTGCAGACGGAAGCAAAAGAAAAAGTTGAAGCGTTGTCCCGGTTACTGAACAATGTAGACAAAGTGACAGTTACAGCATTGCGCCCTCCGACGATACTCGACAGGCTTGCAATCCGTCACGGACACTATATTGAGAGAGATACTGGAAGTCAGCGCACATTTCGCTTTGTTCGCAACGAACTGGGGTTGTTGGTCGACTTCATGGCCGAACTGTTCAAACGACCGGGTCACCAGTTAATCGGCATACGCGGGATGCCCCGCGTCGGCAAGACGGAATCTATTGTCGCCGCCAGTGTGTGTGCCAGTAAGCGTTGGACGTTTGTCTCTTCGACACTGCTTCGGCAAACAGTGCGCCACCAGCTAGCCGACGATGAGCTGTCGGATGAGCACGTCTACATCATTGACGGTATCGTGACCACGATGCGGGGTTCGGAAAAACATCAGATGCTCGTTCGGGAAGTCCTGCGCAACAGTGCGACTAAAGTGATTGAACATCCCGACATTTTTGTGCGTGAGACTGAGTATACGATGGAAGATTTTGATTGCATCATCGAGCTCAGGAGCCATCCGAACGAGGAGATTACGTATGAGACTGTTAATGCCGGATATTCTTCTTTCGATATCAGTTAAGTATAAGCGTGTTAACGTGCGATGAAGGAGGTACACAGATGTCCAGTGTAGGCCAAACTCTGAGGGAGGCTCGGGAAGCCAAGGGGTTGACACTTAAAGATATACAAGAAAGCACCAAAATTCAACCGCATTATTTAAAAGCGATCGAAGAAGACCGATTTGACAGGTTGCCGGGGCACTTTTACACGCGTGCATTTATACGCACGTACGCTGAACACGTCGGGATCGATCCGAAACCTCTGCTTGCCGAGATAACGAAACCCGAGGAAGATGAACTGGAATCTGTGCAGGAGTTCCAAACCTTGAGCCGCCGGGCTGACAGAGAGAGAGAGCCTTCCTTTTCGCTAGCGAAGTGGTTTTCGCGGGGGCTGTTGATACTGTTTTTGGTTCTCGTCGGCACTGTCATCTATACAGCCGTCGACGGGGCCAACATGGGTGTGGACTTTTTTTCAGGGGAGAACAGCGAAGACGAGAAACAAACGAATTCCGAGAGTAGTGGGGAAGGCGTGGACGATGCAGGTGACGACACTCAGGAGGAACGGGAAACTGAAGAAAACGTAGAACCAGCGGTTACAGTCGAAAAAACAAGTGAAGAAGGGGAAAACATTTACTACACGGTAAACGGAACAGATGAGTTGACGATGGACGTGAAGACGAGTGACCGGGTGTGGGTCGAAGTGCGGGAAGGTGACTCGAAAGGAGAGGTCTTAACTTCAGAAGTGTTGGCGGAAGGGGATTCCCAACAGTTCACATCGAAAAACGGTCTGTACATTCGAGTCGGCAATCCGCCCGGGCTCGAACTTTCGGTAAACGATACGGACATTGCGACAGACTTCAAAGAGCCGCGCAATTTTATTTTTGAGCTCAATCCAAGTGAGTAAAGGCATGGACAGACGATGATGGATCATCATAAAACGGCGAAACGCTTGCAGGGCGGGGAGGGTACCCACATTGAATCTCCCCAATAAAATTACGATCGCACGCATTGTTTTAATTCCAGTGATCATTTTGTTTTTGTCGGTCAATTTCGACCTGGGGACATTGCAAGTCGGCAGTTCTGTCATTTCAGTCAGTGAAGTCATTGCAGTGCTCGTTTTTATTGTCGCTGCCAGCACCGACGGACTGGACGGCTATATTGCCCGGAAAAGGAAACTCGTCACGAATTTAGGGAAACTGCTCGACCCTTTGGCCGACAAGTTGTTGATCACAGCGGCGTTAGTGTCCTTGGTCGAGATGCAGCGGCTAGACGCATGGATCGCTGTCATCATTATCGGGCGGGAGTTCGCCGTCACTGGTCTGCGCTTGATTGCGGTAGAAAAAGGTTACGTCATCGCGGCCAGCAAACTCGCCAAGTGGAAAACGTCGATTCAAATCGTGGCGTTGGTCTCCTTAATGCTGAATAACGTTCCGTTTTCTTTTGTTCAGATTCCGTTTGCTCAAATCGCGATTTGGGCGGCTGTCATCATCACTGTTTGGTCTGGCGTAGACTATTTTGTCAAAAATAGGGAAATCCTGGTGAAGGCATAATGCGCCTTCCAATTTTTTTCAAAAGGGGAGAGCCGGTTGCGAGCGGAAATCGTAGCGGTCGGAACTGAGTTGTTGCTCGGTCAGATTGTAAACACAAACGCCCAGTTCCTTTCGGAGGAACTGGCCAAATTGGGAATAGACGTTCATTATCAAACAGTCGTCGGTGACAACCGTAAACGCCTGGAGCACGTCATTCGCCACGCCAATGGGCGGGCGGACGTCATCATTTTGAGCGGCGGTCTCGGACCGACGGACGATGACTTGACGAGAGAAGTTGTGTCTGAGGTGACAGGTGTTCCGTTAGTGATGCACCCGCCCAGTTTATCGCGGCTGAAAGACTTTTTTGAACGCCGGGGCCGGAGTATGACAGAAAACAACCGCAAGCAAGCCCTTGTGTTTAAAGGAGGAACTGTTTTTCCCAACGAAAACGGCACCGCTCCCGGCTTGGCCGTTGAAGCAAACGCGTGCCATTACGTACTGCTCCCGGGACCTCCCCGGGAGTTGAAACCGATGTTTCGCAAACATGTGATTCCGTACTTCCGCCGCTTGTTGCCGAGTGAAGAAGTGGTACACTCTCGCGTGCTGAGGTTTTTCGGTATTGGCGAATCTCAGCTGGAGACGGACATCATGGATTTGATCCACTGTCAGGACAATCCGACGATTGCACCGTTGGCCAAGGAGGGAGAGGTGACTTTGCGCTTGACGGCGAAGGCGGCGTCCGTTGCCGAAGCCGAGGCGCTCATAGAGCGGCCGGAGAAAGAAATACGTCGCCGGGTCGGCCAGTACTTATACGGGACTGGGGACGTCACCCTAGCGGAGGTCGTTGTGAAACGTCTCACAGCGTTAAGGAAGACGGTGGCCCTGGCTGAAAGCTGTACAGGCGGTCTCGTGGCAAACATGATCACTTCTGTTCCGGGTAGCAGCGAAGCGTTTCTCGGAGGGTACGTCTGTTACAGTGGAAAGGCGAAGCGCAAGTGGCTCGGCATTCCCGCTTCAGTCCTTGAGGAGCACGGCACGGTCAGCGAACAGACGGCGCGATGGCTGGCAGAAAAATCACGAGCCCGTATTTCCAGCGACTACGGCATCGGTGTGACGGGGGTCGCGGGTCCTGATCGCGTGGAAGACAAACCTGTCGGGCTGGTGTATGTCGGCCTCGCCTCCCCCGGGAAAGAAACAGTTGTGAAGCCGTTGCAGCTGACTGGCCTAAGGGAGACGATACAAGTGCGTGCAGCAAAACACGCGTTGCACCTCTTGTACCAGCATTTAATTTAATTAGAATAAGTATGGGTTGAAAGGTGATTGCGACATTGATTCGATTTGAAGACCTTGGCGTAGAACCAACGATTTTAAAAGCGATACACGACATTGGGTTTGAAAAACCCTCCCCCATTCAAGAAAAATGTATCCCCAAAATTTTAGAAGGCGTGGACTTGATCGGACAGGCCCAGACCGGAACAGGAAAAACGGCTGCTTTTGCCATTCCGATTTTGCAGCGGATCAACTCTCGCTACGGAAAAGTTCAGAGCATCATCCTCACCCCTACCCGTGAGCTCGCCATTCAAGTGTCCGGCGAAATTCGCCGCATCGGAAAAAACAGTCGGGTCAAGACGTTGCCGATTTACGGGGGCCAATCCATCGGCCGTCAGATACGGGCCCTCAGGCAAGGTGTACACATCGTCATCGGCACACCCGGCCGCGTCTTGGACCACATCCATCGCCGAACGCTGAAACTCGATGCCGTCAACATCATGGTGTTGGACGAAGCGGACGAAATGCTCGACATGGGGTTTGTCGACGATATCGAGGAAGTGATGCGCCATTTGCCGGAAGAGCGTCAAATGCTTTTGTTCTCGGCCACCATGCCCCCGGAAATACTGCGTCTCTCCAAACGGTACATGAAACAGGCGAAGCGCATTTCGGTCAACAAGGGGGACGTCGCCGCCCCGTCCGTCACGCAAGTTTACTACAAAGTGCTGGAAAAAAATAAACTCGACGGACTCTGCCGCATATTGGACAGCGATGACGTGGAGTTGGGGATCGTGTTTTGTCGAACCAAAAAGGGTGTTGACGAACTTGCGGAAGCTCTTCAGTCCCGGGGGTATTTGGCGAGCGCCCTGCACGGCGACCTCAATCAAATGCAGCGGAACCGGGTGATGCAAGACTTCCGCAACGGCCGAATTGAACTGTTGGTGGCGACCGATGTGGCAGCCCGCGGCATCGACGTGAGCAACGTCAGCCACGTCATCAACTACGATATCCCGCAAGATGCGGAGAGCTACGTTCACCGCATTGGGCGCACCGGGCGCGCCGGAAAGTCGGGGATCGCCATGACGCTTGTGACACCGCGCGAAATGAAGCTTTTGAACACCATTCACCGAGAGACGAAGTCATCTTTAGAGGCGCGCAACCTGCCGACGTTAGAAGAAGTGGCGGAAAAGCAACAAGCGACGTGGATCGAGCAAGTGTTAAACGCCATCCACGACGGCGGCGATGACGTGAAAGTGTTTAAAGAGACGGTGCAAACGTTGGCCCGGGAACACGGTGTAGACATTTTGGACGTTGCGGCGGCTGCATTGAAACTGGCGTTTGACGAGAGGTCCCCTGAGGCTGACGGATACCGTTTCGGGGAGACAGGGGCGGCTCCCGGCATGGTGCGCTTTTTCATCAATGCTGGGAAAAACATTGACATGAACCCCCGAGATCTCGTCAAGACGATAGCGGATGCGGCCGACATTTCCGACCGGGAAATCGGAAAAATTAACATCTTCGACCGCTTTACTTTCGTCGAAGTCCCGGAAGAAGTGGCCCCATTCGTATTTGAAGCGCTGCAGCAATCGCGGATCAACGGGGCGCGCATTAACATGGAGCCGGCCCGTCCGCGAGAAAAAAGATAGGACTCATTCTCCTTCGGCACCAGCCAAAATTGTGACGCGCATGCCGTCGCTTGCGCTGCTACACCTGAAGGGGAATAAACGTTCGTAAAAATGCTTGGCAAATGCTTCAAAAACGATTATGATGGAAGTAGAGACAACGTGATCATAAAAAGGAGAGGTCGACGTGTCGGATCGCAAACAAGCTCTGGAAATGGCTTTGCGGCAAATAGAAAAGCAGTTTGGCAAGGGGTCTGTCATGAAACTGGGAGAAGCCGCCAACGCCCCAGTTTCTACCGTTTCCAGCGGTGCCCTCGCTTTAGACATCGCCTTAGGTGTCGGCGGTTATCCCCGCGGTCGGGTCATCGAAGTGTACGGACCGGAGTCGTCCGGTAAAACGACAGTCGCTCTGCACGCCATTGCAGAAGTGCAGAAAAACGGCGGACAAGCGGCCTTTATTGATGCGGAGCACGCCCTAGATCCCGTCTACGCCGAGAAACTTGGTGTCAACATTGACGAGTTGCTCCTCTCTCAGCCGGATACAGGGGAACAGGCTCTGGAAATTGCTGAGGCACTCGTCCGCAGCGGCGCCATCGACATTATCGTCGTCGACTCCGTCGCTGCCCTCGTGCCTAAAGCAGAAATCGAAGGAGAGATGGGGGACTCCCACGTCGGTTTGCAAGCGCGCCTCATGTCACAGGCTTTGCGCAAACTGTCCGGCGCCATCAGTAAATCGCGTACGATCGCCATTTTTATTAACCAGATTCGGGAGAAGGTCGGCGTCATGTTCGGGAACCCTGAAACGACGCCTGGGGGACGTGCTTTGAAATTTTACAGCAGCGTCCGACTGGAAGTGCGCCGGGCGGAAACGCTCAAACAAGGGAATGAAATGGTCGGCAACCGGACGCGCATTAAAGTCGTCAAAAATAAAGTGGCTCCGCCGTTTAAACAGGCGGAAGTCGACATTATGTACGGGGAGGGCATCTCCCGTGAAGGGAGCTTGCTCGATATTGGGACGGAACTGAACATTGTCAACAAAAGCGGGGCCTGGTATTCATTTGACGGTGAGCGGTTAGGCCAAGGGCGTGAAACCGCCAAAGAACACTTGAGAGACCACCCTGAAATAGCGGCTGCTATTGAACGGCGGATTCGCGAACACTACGGCCTGGAACCTAACGGCGAACAGCTTCGGGCAGACGAAAACGAAGTGGACATGTTGGACCTCGAACGGTAAAGATATAATCCAATGCCTTTCAAGCACCCTGACCGGGTGCTTCATTGTTGCCGTCAGCAGGAGGATGAATGTGGCGTGGAACGGGTGATCACAAAAATCGAGCGACAAAGGCGGAACCCTGCCCGCTTTAACATATACGTAGACGGGGAGTACGCTTTTAGCGTCCATGAAGACGTTTTGATCCGCTGCCGCTTGTCGAAAGGGAAAGTTCTTGAGGGAGCAGATGTTGCGGACGTCCTTCAAGAAGAAGAGCGGCAGTCGGCTGTACACGCAGCACTCAAGTTCGTCCGGTATAAACCGCGGACGAGAGCAGAAGTTGAACGCCATCTAAAAGATAAGGGGTTTGAGACGGAGTTCATTCGCGCGGCGCTCACCCGGTTGCAAAATTACGGGTACGTGAACGACGAAGCATTTGCCAGAGCGTGGGTGGAGGAGCGGCGTCGATTGCGGGGAAAGGGTCGTTACGCCCTTAAGCGAGAATTGCAGCAGAAGGGGATCGAGGACCGAATTATTACAGAGGCGCTCGCGCCTATCGACGACGAGGACGAGTACCGACTGGCGCGGGAGTGGGCGTACAAAAAGTACGAACGGTTGAAACATTTAGAGTGGAGGCGTGCTGAACGGCGAATCGGATCGTTTCTGCAGCGAAAAGGCTTCTCCCTCTCGCACATTACAGCCGTGTTAAACGAATTGCGCGCCGAAGGAAACGGAGCACCTTGCGATGGTGACGGGCAGGATTCTTGACAATGTGTTCGGCAAAAAGATACAATTGTTTATATCTGCCTTCCCAAATCGTGATGGCAGATGACAAAGGTTAGCTTGTGGAACCGGATCAGGGAGCTGGATAATTCCAATTTCCTGTCGTGAGAACCGGAATAAGTGAGATTTAAAGGACGAGCGGTAAGTCCTTTTGAGAAAAACTTAATAGGCGAGGAGGTGAAAAAGTGATTGGAAGCTTAGGCGAAATTCTCATTCTCCTTGCCACCGCTGCTGTTAGTGCCGGAATTGGCTACTTTGTACGTAAACGTTTGGCGGAAGCGAAAATCTCAAGTGCGGAAGAAGCTGCAGAGCGCATCATTGACAGTGCCAAACAGGAGGCGATTGCCCGAAAGAAAGAGATGATATTAGAAGCGAAAGACGAAGTTCATCGCTTGCGGACAGAAGCGGATAAAGATATTCGTGAACGTCGAAATGAAATACAACGCCTGGAGCGGCGGCTGGTACAGAAAGAAGAGAGCTTAGATCGGAAGATAGAATCCCTGGAAAAACGGGAAGAATCCTTCAATCAGAAAGAAGCGTCTCTCCGGGAAAAAGCAGACGAAATCGAGCAGCTGTACCAAAAACAGGCGGCGGAGTTAGAGCGCCTGTCTGGGCTGTCTCGGGAAGAAGCGAAGGAAACCCTGCTTAAAACCGTAGAACGCGAAATTAAGCACGAAACAGCTCAAATGGTAAAGGAACTCGAACAAGAAGCGCGCGAAGAAGCGGACAAGCGTGCGCGTGAGATCCTGTCCATTGCCATTCAACGGTGTGCAGCTGACCATGTTGCCGAAACGACGGTATCTGTCGTCACATTGCCGAATGACGAGATGAAAGGTCGGATTATCGGCCGGGAAGGGCGGAACATCCGGACTTTGGAGACGTTGACGGGTATAGATTTGATCATTGACGACACGCCCGAAGCGGTCATTTTGTCTGGATTCGACCCGGTTCGCCGGGAAATTGCTCGCACGGCCTTGGAAAGGCTCGTAGCGGACGGACGCATTCACCCCGCCCGCATCGAAGAAATGGTGGAAAAAGCGCGACGGGAAGTGGACGAACGCATCCGTGAATACGGTGAGCAGGCGACGTTTGAAACAGGTGTGCACGGATTGCACCCCGATTTGATCAAAATATTAGGTCGGTTAAAATTTCGCACCAGTTTCGGGCAAAATGTGCTTCAACATTCGCAAGAAGTGGCACATTTAGCTGGTTTAATGGCCAGTGAACTGGGTGAAGATGTGAACATCGCAAAACGAGCTGGTCTGTTGCATGACATCGGAAAAGCCATCGATCACGAAGTTGAAGGTTCTCACGTCGAAATTGGCATTGAACTGGCGAAAAAGTACAATGAACACGAAGCCGTTATTAACGGCATTGCTTCCCATCACGGGGACGTCGAAGCGACATCTGTCATTGCTGTTTTGGTCGGGGCGGCCGACGCGTTGTCCGCAGCCCGTCCGGGAGCACGACGAGAAACGTTAGAGACGTACATTAGACGGTTGGAAAAACTGGAAGAAATCTCCGAGTCCTTTGAAGGCGTCGAGAAGTCTTATGCTATTCAAGCTGGACGGGAAATTCGCATTCTCGTCTCCCCTGATAAAGTGGACGACGCGGAAGCGTTCCGCCTGGCTCGTGAGATTACGAAACAAATCGAAAATGAGCTCGACTATCCCGGTCACATCAAAGTGACGGTCATCCGGGAAACCCGGGCGGTCGAGTACGCAAAATAGAGTGGCGCCATTCGCCACTCTATTTTTACCACAAAGCGTTTCAATTGGGGGTTACACTGTGAGAATTTTATTTGTTGGAGATGTCGTAGGAGATCCAGGGATGCTCGCCATGCATCAAATGTTCTCACACCTCAACCAGTCGTTGAAACCGGATATTACAATTGTCAACGGAGAAAATGCAGCCCCGAGCGGCAAAGGAATTACGCGCTCGATCGTCCAAAACTTTTGGAAACTCGGGGTTGACGCCATTACGTTAGGGAATCACACCTGGGATCAGAAAGAAATTTTTGATTTCATTGACGAAGAGTCAAAACTCATCCGCCCGGCCAATTACCCTGAAGGGACGCCTGGAGCTGGTTATGTGTTCATCAAGCGCGAAAAGTATACGGCCGCCGTCTGCAATTTGATGGGAAGGTCTTTTTTGCTCCCGTTGGACTGTCCGTTTCGCAAAGCGGATGCACTAGTCAAAGAACTGAGGACGAAGACCCCTATCATTTTACTCGACTTTCACGGAGAAGCGTCGTCGGAAAAGCAAGCGATGGGCTGGTACTTAGACGGACGCGTGTCTGCCGTCGTCTGTACCCATACCCACGTACAGACGGCAGATGAACGCATTTTGCCGAATGGTACCGCTTTTATTACCGATGTCGGGATGGTCGGTGCCTATGACGGAGTGATTGGGATCGAGCGGGATGCGATCATCCGAAAATATTTGACACAGTTGCCGGTGAAATTTGAAGTGCAGGAAGGGCGTTTACAATTCAATGCCGTCGTGATCGACATTGACCCTGATAGTGGCGAGGCCAAGCGGATTCAACGCATTCGCATCGACGATGACAATCCGTGGATGGACTGAACTTTTGTCGTCGGGAAGCAGGAATTTTGTACAAAAAAAGCGAATATACATATTTAGAAGTGGTAGCACTGCCATGACCAGAGGAGGTACAACCATGGATATATTAAAAGTTTCAGCAAAGTCTAACCCGAATTCGGTTGCCGGCGCACTTGCAGGTGTTCTGCGGGAACGCGGTTCTGCAGAAATTCAGGCAATCGGTGCCGGTGCTCTGAATCAGGCTGTGAAGGCAGTAGCGATTGCACGTGGGTTTGTTGCTCCGAGTGG